>DASUGH010000174.1:0-42567 GCA_036274155.1 Vicinamibacterales bacterium
CCAGCCTGCCCTAAGATAAGCGTTTGCCCGTCTTGGGCTTAGCGGTGATCTAGGCAATCTCGTTCATGTTCGACTCCCTCAGCACTCGCATTCAGGACGTCTTCCAGTCGCTCCGGGGTGAAGTCCGCCTCACGCCAGAGCACGTGGAGACGGCGCTGCGCGAGATTCGGATGGCGCTGCTCGAGGCGGACGTCAATTTCAAGGTCGTCAAGGCGTTCATCGATCGTGTCCGGGACAAGGCGACCGACCAGGCCGTTCTCAAGAGCCTGTCGCCCGACCAGCAGGTCATCAAGATCGTCCGCGACGAGCTGCTCGCGCTCTTCGGCGATGCCGAGGGGGGCCTCACCAAGCAGGCATCGACGCCACGGGTCGTCCTGCTGCTCGGCCTGCAGGGCTCCGGCAAGACGACGACCTCGGGCAAGCTGGGCAAGTGGCTGACCCGTCAGGGGAAGCACCCGCTGATGGTGTCCACCGACGTTCGCCGGCCGGCGGCCATCCAGCAGCTGGCTGTCGTCGGCGAGCAGGCCGACGTCCGCGTGTACGAGACCGGCTCCCTGGACCCGGTGGAGCGAGCCAGGGGCGCGCTGGCGGAAGCGCGAGCCAAGGGGTTCGACACCGTCATCGTCGACACGGCCGGCCGTCTGCACATCGACGATGACCTGATGAACGAGCTGCAGGCCATCAAGGAGGCGGTGCAGCCATCGGACCTGCTCTACGTCGCCGACGCGATGACCGGGCAGGACGCCATCAAGAGCGCCGGCGAATTCAATCGCCGGGTGGGTGTCACCGGCGTCGTGCTCACCAAGCTCGATGGCGACGCGCGCGGCGGCGCCGCGCTCTCGGTGGTGTCGGTCGTCGGCGTTCCAATCGCGTTCGTCGGCAGCGGTGAACGCCTCGAAGACCTCGAGCTGTTTCACCCGGATCGCATCGTCTCGCGAATGCTCGGCATGGGCGACGTGCTTTCGCTCATCGAGAAGGCCGAGCAGGCGATCGACGAGGACGAAGCCCAGGAGCTCGAGGACAAGCTTCGCAAGAACGCCTTCACGCTCGACGACTTCCGCAAGCAGCTCAGAACCATCAAGAAGATGGGGCCGCTCGAGAGCATTCTCGGGATGATTCCCGGCCTCGGCGCCGTCAAGGATCTCGCGAAGAACAAGCCCGACGAAAAGCAGATGGGCCGCGTCGAGGCGATCATCAACTCGATGACGCCCGAGGAACGGCGCAACGACCGGATCATCAACGGCAGCCGCCGGAAACGCATCGCAAAGGGAAGCGGCACGTCGGTCGAGGAGGTCAACCGGCTGCTGAAGCAGTTCCTCGAGATGAAGAAGGTGCTGCAGATGATCGGCCAGAGTGGCCTGCCCAAGATGCCGAAAGGCGTCGGCAAGCTGCCCGGCGGACGGCTGACCGAGCAGACGTTGCAGCCCGGACAGTCGATGGCCGGCTCCGGGGGCCGGAAGCGCAAGAAGGGCGGACCGTGGGGGTTGATCAAGACGTGATGGCGGAGACTCGGCGGGTCGCGAGACCCGCCATTCTGGAGGATCGATGCTGGTGATTCGCTTGCGGCGGATGGGTTCGGCAAAGAAGCCGTACTTCCGCGTGGTGGTGACCGAGTCGCGCACGGCGCGCGAGAGCAGCTTCGTGGAGAACGTGGGCACCTACAACCCGCGGTCGAAGCCGGCGCTCGTGCAGATCAACAAGGAGCGCGTGACCCATTGGCTGACCAGGGGCGCCCGTCCATCGGACTCGGTGCGCACGCTGCTGGCCAAACACCTCTCGCGCGATCTGTCGGCGCCCCGGGCCGACGCTCCTGTGGCGCAGTGATCTCGCCGGCTGACGGATCGAGCGCGCCGCCAAGTCCACTGCGCGCCGTCGTCGAGACGGTGGTGCGTGCGCTCGTCGACCATCCGGATGGGGTGCGGGTGACCGAAACGCAGCGACGCGGCATGACGATGCTGGAGCTGACGACCGCGCCGGGTGACATGGGGAAGATCATCGGCCGTCAGGGACGAACCGTGTCGGCGCTTCGAACGCTCGTCGCGGTGACCGCCGAGAAACATGGACAGCGCGCGCAGCTCGACCTGCGCGACTGACCTGCGCCAGCGGCCGAGAGCGGAAGCCTCCGAGAGCCTTCAGGACTTCGCGATGGCCGAGTGGGACGACATGGTGCTCGTCGGCACGATCGCGAGGACGCATGGCCTGCGCGGCCACGTGATTGTGAACCCCGAGACCGACTTCGTGGAAGAGCGCTTTCGGGCGGGCGCGGCGGTGTGGGTTCGAACGGGCACCGACACGGCGCAGCTCGCGATCGAGACGATGCGGGTTCAGAACGGACGCCCGGTCATCGTGTTCGAGGGCTATGGGACGGTGGAGGCGTCAGAGTCGCTCGTGGGACGGGAGCTTCGAATCCCCGAGCAGTCGCTGCAACCGCTCGAAGACGGTGTCTTCTACCATCACCAGCTGGCCGGCTGCCGGATGGTGACAACGGCGGGGCGGTCGGTCGGCCTGATCACACGTGTGGACGGCAGCGCTGCCGGGAGCCTGCTGGTCGTCGACGGTTTGAACGGGGAAGTGCTGGTACCGCTGGCCGCCGACATCTGTGTCACGATCGATGTGCAGGCACGGGTGGTAGTGGTGGATCCGCCGGAGGGACTGCTGGAGCTGAACGAGACGCGGAGCTCGAAAGGACGGTTGGGCTCGGAACGATCCGAACGACCCGAACGATCCGAACGATCCGAGCAATGAAGTTCGACGTCGTCACAATCTTTCCGCGGATGATCGAGGCCGGGGTCGCGGAAGGAATGATCGCGCGCGGGATCCAGCGTGGGTTGCTCGACGTGAGGGTGCACGACCTCCGGCAGTTCACCACCGACCGGCATCGCAGCGTGGACGACGTGCCCTATGGCGGCGGGCCGGGGATGGTGATGAAGCCGGAGCCGCTGGTGAAGGCCGTCGACGCGGTTCGTTCGACACGCGGCGTTCCGGATGTCGTGGTGCTGCTCAGCCCGCAGGGGCGGACGTTTTCACAGGCTGATGCCGGGCGTCTCAGCGGCTTGTCGCATGTCGTTCTCGTCTGCGGCCGATACGAGGGACTCGACGAGCGTGTGGGTCCGCTGCTCGGCGCGGAGGAGATCTCGATCGGCGACTACGTGCTGAGTGGCGGCGAGTTACCGGCGTTGATCGTGATCGACGCGGTGAGCCGCCTGGTGCCGGGCGTCGTCGGCACGCAACAGTCGGTGGAAGAGGAGTCGTTCGCGCGCGGGCTGCTGGACTACCCGCATTACACTCGTCCGGCCGAGTTCGGCGGGCTGAAGGTGCCCGGGGTGCTGCTGTCGGGCAATCACGCCGACGTACATCGGTGGCGGCGCCGCGCGGCGCTCGAGCGGACGCTGCAGCGGCGGCCGGACCTGCTGGACACGGCGGATCTCGACGCTGAGGACCGCAGAGTGCTGGAAGAGATCCGGAAGGAACAATCGCAGGCGGGCAGGTGAGCCTGACAAGGGAGCGGGAGTCATGAGCGCAATTGAGCTGGTCGAAAAATCACAGATGACGGAACGGCCGTCGATGAGATCCGGCGACACGGTCCGTGTCCACGTGAAGGTGCGCGAAGGGGACAAGGAGCGCATCCAGATCTTCGAGGGCATCGTCATCGGCCTGCACCGCGGCGGCCTGCGTGCGTCGTTCACCGTGCGCAAGGTCTCGTTCGGTCAGGGCGTGGAACGGATCTTCCCGCTCCATTCGCCGACGATCGCCAAGGTGGACGTCGTGCGCTCGGCGCGCGTCCGCCGGGCGAAGCTGTACTTCCTGCGCGACCTCAAGGGCAAGGCCGCCAGGATGAAAGAAACGAAGCGAGCCTAGCGCCGTACCAGAATCCTCAACAAGAGCGCGACGGTCCTATGGTCCGAGTCCGTGCCATGCGAACGCTCGAGAACGCCGCGAGGCGTTGGGGGTTCTATCGCGTGGCCGGCTGCGACGAGGTTGGCCGCGGTTGCCTGGCCGGTCCGGTCGTGGCCGGGGCGGTGATTCTGGACCCGGAGCGGCATATCGCGGGACTGGCCGACTCGAAGACCGTCCCGCACGCCGAGCGCGAACGGCTCTACGGCGTCATCACCAGGCGGGCGCTGGCATGGTCAGTGGCTGCCGTGCAGCCGACCGAGATCGATGAGATCAACATCCACCGCGCCTCGCTCGAGGCGATGCGACGGGCGCTGCTGGCCATTGCGCCGCTTCCGGATCTGGTGCTCGTCGATGCGTTCCGGATTCCCGATCTGCTGATCGCCCAGCGCGCCATCCTGCACGGAGATCGGCGGTGCGCGGCAATCGCAGCCGCGTCGATCGTGGCCAAAGTGACGCGCGACCGGGAGATGGCCCTGCACCATCAAGCTGATCCGCGGTACGGCTACGATCGTCACAAGGGATACGCCACTGCCGACCATCTCGCCGCCGTCGCCAAGTACGGGTATTCGCCGCTTCACCGTCGGACGTTCCGGCCGCCATCGCTCTTCGACGGATGGTCTGAGTGACGCGGCGCTGCCTGAGACCGTCGAGCTTGCCAGGCCTCGTTCGTGTCGGCACGTCTTGTCCGGCTTTGCGCCGCGGGCCGTTGTGACTGTTGAAAGATTGAGTGAACCTCCGCGAATTCAGTCGGTGACGATCGTCGGCCGCCGCCGCGGGCAGGGCGCGCGATGACACGGCTGCTGCTCGTCGGGATCTTCCTCGAGGTCGGCGCCGTCCTGCTGGTCGTGCCGTGGACGATGTACTGGGAGGAGAACTACTTCGCCACGGCCATCCCCTTTCTTCATTCGCTCATCACCAACAACTTCTTCCGCGGCGCGGTGTCGGGCCTCGGGGTGCTCAATCTTCTCGCTGGCATCGTGGAACTGACCACCCTCTTCCTGGCTGGACGAAGCGACCAGGCACCCTCCGTCCCCCCAGTCCCGAGCGCCACTGAGGACTAGCGAGGCGACGTCAGGTGACGGCCTGCCATCCGTAGCTCGCTCACGAATGCAGGCGAGCGAAGGACGGTTAACATGGACCCAGTGATCTGCATGATTACCGGGCACGCGTACTCCCCTTCCTCGCCGCAGGAGACGCTCGATCGGATCGGGGTGGCTGCCGGTGCCGGCGTCGACCTCGTGCAGATCCGCGCCCGGCACCTCGACGCGGCGCCGCTGCTTGCGCTGGTCGCGCAGTCGATGCGTGCCGTTCAAGGCACCCGCACACGAATCCTGGTGAACGAGCGGCTGGACGTCGCCCTTGGCGCCGGCGCTCACGGTGTGCACCTCCGCGGCGATTCGCTGCCCGCCACCCGTGCGCGGGCGATCAGCCCGCGCGGGTTCCTCGTCGGCCGATCGGTGCACGACGTCGTCGGCGCAACCAGCGCCGCGGCCGCAGGCGGTCTGGATTACCTGGTGTTCGGTACGGTCTTTCACACCGCGTCGAAGGCCGGACGTGAGCCCGCCGGCGCCGACGCGCTCGCCGGCGTCGTGTCGGCCACGCGGCTGCCGGTTCTGGCCGTGGGTGGCGTCGGCCTCGACCGTCTTCGCGCGGTCGCCGATGCCGGCGCCGCGGGATTCGCCGCGATCGCGCTGTTTGCAGACGCGCCGATCGAACAGTTGCCGGAGATCGTGCGCTTGGCGCGCGCGGCGTTTCCTGCCGGCGCCTCCGGCGGGGAAGCCTGATGGAAGTCGGGTTCAGCACGCCACTACTGGAAATGTTCCAGCGCGGAGAGGTTCCAAGAGAAGTGCGTCTGATTGCCGCGCAGGGTGAGCTTGCTCTCCGGGCACACGAGCGGATCGCGCTGCTGGTCCTGCTCGCCGGCGACGCGGACGCCGAGGTCGCTTCCGCTGCCGATGCGACGCTGCGCGCGCTTCCCGACGCCGAGGTGGCCGGATGGCTCGCACGCAGCGACGTGCCTGAGCGGATACGGGCGTTCTTTGCTGCCCGCGGTGTGGAGCCCGCAAGCGGAGCCGGTGAGGACGGGCCATCCGGCGAGCCCGGCGGCGACGCCGAAGACGACAACGGCGGAAGCGAGGGGAGCGAGGACGGCAAAGAGCAGCAGTCGCTGGTGCAGCGAATCGCAGCGATGACCGTTGCGCAGCGCGTGGTCAGGGCGATGAAGGGCACGCGCGAGGAGCGCGCCATCCTCATTCGTGATCCGAACAAGCTGGTGAGCATCGGGGTGCTCAGCAGTCCCAAGCTCACCGAGACCGAGGTCGAGAGCATCGCCAAGATGGCGAACGTCTCCGAGGACGTGCTTCGCATCATCGGGCGGACACGGGCGTGGATGAAGACCTATACCGTAGCGGTCTCGCTGGCGAAGAATCCAAAGACACCGGTCGCCACCTCGATGAACATCCTTCCCCGGTTGATGGACAAGGATCTGCGGATGATCTCGATTGATCGCAACGTGCCGGAGGTCCTCCGCATCGCCGCACGGCGTAAGCTGTTGGCGGAGTAGTAGTCGGAGGCGGCTATGTGGGTGTGGGTTGCGGTCGTCGGAGTCGCGGTGCTCGCGCACGTGGCGCCGTTCCGATTTCTTTTCGACGTGACCGATCGGACCGTGTGGCGGATGCCGCAGACCGATCCGCCGACGATCTATCTCACCTT
Source organism: Vicinamibacterales bacterium (assembly GCA_036274155.1). Taxonomy (GTDB): domain Bacteria; phylum Acidobacteriota; class Vicinamibacteria; order Vicinamibacterales; family UBA2999; genus Gp6-AA40. The sequence continues at coordinate 6,610 of DASUGH010000174.1, forward strand.
CGACGATGGTCCCAATCCCGATGCGACGCCAGCGCTCCTCGACGTGCTGGCGAGGCATCAGGTCAAGGCGACGTTCTTCATCATCGACGAGCATCTGACCGGGAGCACCGCACCGCTCGTGCGCCGGACATTCGAAGAGGGGCACGCCGTGGCGCTCCACTCCGGCAACCGGTGGCTGATGGCGAGGACGCCCGCCAGGCTTGCCGGCACGCTCGAGGCCGCCGCCGCACGCATGGAACAGCTGACCGGCCACTTGCCGTGCCGGGCCTTCCGGCCGCACGGCGGCAACCGCAGCATTCCCATGCTGAAGGGGGCGGCGCGCGCCGGCTATACCGTGGTGGGCTGGGGCTGGATGCTGTGGGACTTCAACTGGTTCCGGGCGCGTAACGCCGACGATATCGTCCCGCGGCTGGTCGATCGCGCGTCACCGGGCGACATCGTGGTGATACACGACGGTCATCACGAGGACCCGCGCGCCGACCGCCGCTACGCGATCGAAGCGGTGGACCGGCTGATTCCCGAGCTGCGGTCGAAGGGATTCGAGTTCGGCGTCATCTGTCCCAACCAGCCAAGGGGCTCCGCCCCTTGATGTCTGCGCGAAGCCCCTCGGCTGGTTGGCACCAGCATCTGTTTGGCGCGCTTCGCGCGCCTCGTCCGTTATGCGGTTTCCGTGGCAACGAGCACAACGTTCACGTTTCGAGCCGCATAACGGACTGACACGGTGGAGCACGTCTTCGCCGCGCTTGCCGCGGGCGTCGTCCTTGCGCACGTCGCATTTGTCGTGTTCGCCGTGCTCGGCGGATTCCTCGCCACGGCGCGGCCCTGGGTGGCTCTGCTTCACCTGCCCTGCGTCGCCTGGGCGGCGTGGGTCGAGTTCTCCGGCACCATCTGCCCGTTGACACCACTGGAGCAGGCGCTGCGGGTTCGCGCCGGCCTGGCGCCGTATGCCGGCGATTTCATCGCGCGTTATGTCTTTCCGCTGTTGTATCCGGAGGGACTGACCCGGCAGGCGCAGATCGCCCTCGGCATGGTGGTGCTGGCGGTCAATCTCATCGCCTATGGTCGCGTCCTGCAGAGGCGATGGCGCAGCGGGCGTGCGACGTGAGAGACGCGGAAGGTCGCCTCTGCGCCTACCTGGAGCGCGGCTTCCGCGCGGCACCGCGCTTTTGCCGTCCTCCCCAGTCGCGACGCATCTCGTTGAGTCCTTCCATGTAGACCGACGCCTTCTCGCGCGTGGCCTCGTCCGGCAGCGATTTCAGGAGCTCGATTGCATGCGCCAGATCGTGAACGATCGTCTCTTTCGTCGTGGCGAAGTAGATCCGCCGGATCGTGTCGAGCGCCGATTGCGGATCGGGCGGACCGGTCTTCAGCGAGGTCAGCGAGACGAACCCGGCCGGACGCCTCGCCATGTCATCCCCTCAGGTGACGTCGCAGCAGCGATCGCATCGAGTCGAGGTCGCGGGTGTTCAGCACCTGGTCCGGCTCGACCCAGCCGCGACGCGCCATCTGCACGCCCCAGCGGAGGTTGCCGAGCGCGGTGGTCGAATGGGCGTCGGTCGAGATGACCAGGCGGACGCCATGCGTGCGCGCCAGCCTGGCGTGCGCGTCGTTCAAGTCGAGCCGATCGACCTGACAGTTGATCTCGAGCGCCACGCCGAGCGATCCGGCAGCCCCCATGACCGCGTCGACGTCGAACGGCAGCGGGTCGCGCTTGAGCAGACGACGTCCCGTGGGGTGGCCGAGCACGTCGACCCACGGGCAATCGAGGGCTCGCAGCAGGCGATCGGTCAGCTGCGCGCCGTCCTGGCTGAAATGCGAGTGCACGGAGGCAATCACGATATCGAGTTGAGCGAGACAGTCGTCGGCCAGATCGAGCGAGCCATCGGCGAGGATGTCGCACTCGATACCCGCGAGCAGCGTCAGACCCTCGATGTGTCCATTGAGCGACCGCACCCGCACCGCGTGCGCAAGAGCGGCGTGCTCGTCCAGCCCGTTGGCCATCGCCAGCGCCTTGCTGTGCTCGGTGATGGCGACGTACCGGTGGCCGAGACGCCGGGCGGCGAGCGCCATCGTCTCGAGGTCGTCGCGGCCGTCGGTCGTCGTGGTGTGCATGTGAAGATCGCCACGAAGATCCGCGAGCGAGACGAGGCGGGGCAGGGCGCCGCCGGCTGCCGCTTCGATCTCGCCGCGGTCCTCGCGCAGCTCCGGCTCGATCCAGGCGAGATCGAGCGCCTGGTAGATCCCTTCCTCGGTCTCTCCGGCAAGCCGGCTCTCGTCGTCGACACGGAAGAGCCCGTACTCGTTCAGTTTGAAACCTCGCTGCACGGCGCGGTCGCGGATGGCGATGTTGTGCGCCTTCGATCCGGTGAAATACTGCATCGCCGCCCCGCGGCTCTCGGCTGGCACGAGCCGCAGGTCGGCCTGATAGCCTCCCTGGAGCAGCACGCTCGTCTTCGTCTCGCCGTGCGCCAGGACCCGTTCCACACGCGGGTGTGTCACGAACGTCGTCATCAACGTCGTCTCCGCGCCGACGGCGAGAATGTCGATGTCGCCGCAGCTCTCGCATCCGCGGCGCAGGCTTCCCACCGGAATGAGCTCGGCGCCCGGTGACTGGTCGCGAAGGAAGGCGACAATCTCGGCCGCCACCGATGCGGTGTCCGGGAGCAGGTGCCGGCCGGAGTCCTTCTGCCGCTCTTCGATCGCGCGCAGGATGAGCGTCTCCTTTTTGGCGCCCATGCCTTTCAGCCCGCGAAGCCGTCCGTCGCGGGCGGCAGCCGCGAGCTCGTCGAGCGAGCGGATGTTCAGCGATGCATACAGAAGCGCGACCGTCTTCGGTCCGACGCCCTGGAGCCGCAGCAGATCGAGGATGGTCGGAGGGAACTGCTGCAGCAGCTCCTGGTGGTAGCTGCAGGCTCCGGTGTCGGCGAGCTCGCGGATCTTCGCGGCGAGATCCTTCCCGATGCCCGGCACCTCCCGCAGCCGGGTGTCGTCGAGCTGGCTGACGGCGTCCGGCGATGTGGCGATGGCGTCGGCTGCCGAGCGGTACGCACGTATCTTGAACGCGTTCGCCCCTTTGATCTCGAGCAGGTCCGCAATCTCGGTGAAGACCCGCGCGATCGAGCGGTTATCCACGAACCAGCCCGTGCCGTTCGATCGCGAACGGCAGCAGACGGGCGCCGCCGTCCGCCAGCGAGCGCTCGATGGCGTCGCGAGCCTGTGGCGGTCCGTAGCAGAAGAGGCACCCGCCGCCGCCCGCGCCGCAGATCTTGGCGGCTGTTGCCCCTGCGGCGGTCGCGCGTGCGATGAGGTCTTCGATCGCAGGCGTGGTGACCCCCGGCGCGAGCCGCTTGCGGTTGGCCCACTCCTCGGCGATGGCACGGCCGACGGCATCCCAGTCGCTACGCACGAGGGCCGTCCGCATGCTGGCGGCCGTATCCCGGATCCGCTCGAAGCAGTCGAAAACGTGCGTGTCGCCGTCGATGTGCTTCTTCGTGATCTCCCAGTTGTTGGTGCCGGAGTTTCGCGGCTCGCCCGTGTAACACAGGACGATCCGGCGTTCGAGCTCCGACGGGTCCACGTCGAGCGCCGAGCGGTGAATGCCGTCGACGTCGAGCTCGAGCGCCGCGATGCCGCCGTACAACGCCGGGCGATAGTCCTGCAGACCGGTGGGCACCGCAATCGTCTGCGCCTCGATATTCATCGCGATCTGCAGGAGCGCCTCCGGCTCGTAGTGCTGGCGACGCCAGTCGGCAAACGCCGCACACACGGCGACGTTCAGCGCCGACGACCCGGCGATGCCGGCACCGGCCGGAGACTCCGACGAGGTGGTGAGCGTCAGACCGCGCGCTTCGAAGAAATGCGCGATGAGCGACAGGAGGCGCAGCTCCTTCTGCTCCCTGAGTTGACGCCAGTCATCGGCCTCCACCGTTCGCCCGGTGTCCTCGGAGCGGATGACGATGCGCTCGTCCGAGCGCGTTTCGATTCGGGCTGTCGCGCGGAGGCTGATGGCCGCATTGAGCGTCAGCGCCCCAGGATGGAACAGATAGAGAGGCCAGATGTCGATCGTCCCGCCGGCGAGATCGATACGGGTAGGGCAAGAGGTAGTGAATTGCACTGAGTCATTCTAGTTCCAGGTTCCGAGTTCCAGGTTCCGCGTTCCCCGGTTCCAGGTTCCGCGTTCCGACGTTCTGCATTCCAGGTTCGACCCGCAACCGCGAACCCCGAACCCCGAACCCCGAACCCCGAACCCAGAACCTCGAACCCTGAACCTCGAACTCTGAACCTCGAACTCTGAACCCCGAACCTCGAACCCGTACGAACCTGGAACCCGGAACCTGGAACGTGGAACAGGGTCAAGTCTTTATAATTACTCGATGCCATCTCTTCGCCGCCGCATCGGCCAGCTGCTGATCGGCAGTCTTCCCGGACCGACCGTGACCGCCGAGATGCGGTCGCTGGCGCGCGAATTTGGTCTTGGCGGGATCACGCTGTTCGCCAGGAACATCGAAGAGCCGGAGCAGGTCGCGGAGCTGGCGCACGACGTGCAGTCGTTGGACGATGAGCTGCCGCTGTGGGTGGGCGTCGATCAGGAAGGGGGCAGGGTCGCGCGGCTGAAAGCGCCGTTCACAATCTGGCCACCGATGGCCACACTCGGGCGCAGCGGCGATGCGGCGCTCGCGAGCCGGTTCGCGGGCGCTCTTGCTGCGGAGCTCAGGTCAGTCGGCATCACCCTCGATTACGCGCCTGTCCTCGATATCCACACCAACCCGAAGAACCCGATTATCGGCGACCGCGCGCTGGCGGAGACCGCTGACGCGGTGGCCACACTCGGGTCCGCGATCGTTCGCGCCCTTCAGGACAACGGGGTCGCTGCCTGTGGCAAGCACTTTCCCGGCCACGGCGACACGTCGGTGGACTCGCATCTCGATCTTCCGCTGGTGGAACATCCTCCCGATCGAATCCGGCGGGTCGAGTGCGTGCCGTTTCGCGCCGCCATCGCCGCCGAGGTGGCGTTCATCATGACCGCGCACGTGCTCGTGCCGTCGCTCGACGAGGAGGTGCCGGCGACGCTCTCTCCGCGCATCGTGCAGGCGATCCTCCGGGAAGAGCTCGGCTACGGAGGGGTGATTCTCAGCGACGATCTCGAGATGAAGGCGATCTCGAAGTCGTATACGGTGGCCGACGCCGCCGTCCGTGCCGTGGCAGCCGGCTGTGACGGCCTGCTGATTTGCAGCGGCGACACCGAGGCGCAGGCCGCGGCGCTCGAAGCACTGGTCTACGCCGTCGAGCAGGAACGGGTGCCCTTCAAGCGGCTCGAAGATGCGCTTGCCCGACTGCGGCGGGCGAAGGAGCGCTTTCTCGCGCAACCCGTCGCCGCTCCCAGCCGCCGGGCCGCGCTTCGTCAGGTGCTCGGCTGCGATGCGCATCAGCGCGTCGCCGACGAGATGCGACGGTTTGCCTGATCCCGGCACCGGCATCCATCGAGCACCGTGCGTATGAACGGCTGGCGCTGATACGTGACGAGGCCTCGACCCCTTCGCTCCGGCGACCGCATTGCGATCGTCGCTCCCGCGAGCGGCTGCCCCCGCGAGGAGCTCGATCGAGGCGCCACCGAGATCAGCCGTCTCGGCTACGAACCGGTGTTCACCGAGGCGATCTTCGAGCGGGGGTGGTTTTCCGCCGGGCCGGCCTCAGTCCGGGCCGCCGATTTCATGCGCGCCTGGTCGGACCCGTCGATTGGCGCCCTGATCGCGCTGCGCGGCGGCTACGGCAGCGTGCACCTGCTGCCGCTGCTCTCGCGCGACGAGGTGCTGCGATCGCCGAAGCTCTTCATCGGCTACAGCGATACGACGTCGCTTCTCTCGTGGCTGACGTGCCAGTGCGGGATGGCGGCGCTGCATGGGCCGATGGTGGAGCGCCGTCTGTCGCTCGGCAGCGACGGCTACGACGAACGGTCGTTGCTGGCGTTGCTGCAGGGTGGCCAGGGGCTGGAGCTGACGCCGGATGGTGTCACGGTGCTGCATGAGAGCGATGCCGCCGGCCCGCTCTTCGGCGGCACGCTCACGAACATCGTGGCGTCGCTGGCTACGCCGTACGCGTTCGATCCGCCGGCCGGATGTGTGCTCTTCATCGAGGACGTCAACGAGCGGCCATACCGGCTGGATCGAATGCTGACGCAGCTTCGCCTGAGCGGGGTGCTCGGACGTGCGCGCGCACTGGTGTTCGGCGAGATGCGTGGCTGCGACGAGCCGGGAGGGGGGATCGCCGCGCGCGATGTCGTCGACGCGGCCATGCGTGAATTCCCGGGTCCGGTGCTCTATGGCTTCCCGTCCGGGCACACGCTCGGCCCGTGCTGGACGTTGCCGCTCGGCGTGAACGTCAGGGTTGTGACGGGACCGAGGCCTGGTCTGATCGTGGAGGAGCCGCCAGTTGCGTGAACAGCGGATTCATCTCATCGGCATTTGCGGGACGGCGATGGCGACCCTGGCCGCGTTGCTCAGGCGGCGCGGCCACGACGTAACGGGGTCGGACCAGAATGTGTATCCGCCCATGAGCGATTTTCTGACCGCCGAGGGCATTCCGATCATGAACGGCTATGCCGCGGAGCACATTGCCGACGACCTCGATATGGTGGTCGTCGGGAACGCGATCTCGCGCGGCAATCCCGAGCTCGAAGCGGTGCTCGAACGCAAGCTGCGCTACTGCTCGCTGCCCGAGGCCGTACGCGACAACTTCCTCTGGGGATCGCGCTCGATCGTCGTTGCCGGCACCCACGGAAAGACGACGACGACGTCGCTGACCGGCTGGCTGCTGACGCATGCGCGTGTGGATCCCACGATTCTCGTCGGCGGCATCGCGCTCAATTTCGGCGAGCACGGGTCGAGCTATCGCGTTGGCGACGGCCGCGACTTCGTCATCGAGGGCGATGAGTACGACAGCGCCTTCTTCGACAAGACCGCCAAGTTCCTGAAGTACCTGCCTGACGTGGCGGTGGTCGCCAACATCGAGTTCGATCACGCGGACATCTATGCCGACCTGGATGCCGTGCGGCTGGCGTTTCGCCGCCTGGTGAACCTCGTACCTCGCAACGGCCTCCTGCTGCTCGGCGCCGACAACGCCAATGCGCTCGCGCTTCGCGAGGCGGCCGTGAGCCCGGTAGAGACGTTCGGTCTCGCCGAGGGGAGCACGTGGCAGGCCCGCGACATCTCGCACGGTGACGGTCTGACCCGGTTCGCGATACATCGCCAAGGGACGCTGTTCGGGAAGTTCGAGTCACCGCTGCTCGGTCTCCACAACGTGCGCAACGCGCTGGCAGCGACGGCGGTCGGCGCGTTCGTCGGAATCCCGGCGGCCGACCTGGCGGAGGGATTACGCCGGTTCAAAGGCATCAAGCGTCGCCTGGAAACGGTCGGCGTGGCGAGCGGCGTCACCGTGCTCGACGACTTCGCGCATCATCCGACCGCCGTGCGTGAAACGCTGGCGGCGCTGCGCACCGGCTATCCGGACCGGCGCATCTGGGCCGTCTTCGAGCCGCGCTCCGCGTCATCCTGCCGCCGCGTGTTTCAAAAGGACTTCGCCGAGGCCTTCGGACACGCCAACGAGGTGATCGTGGCAGGCGTCTTCCGTTCCAGCCTTCCCGAATCGGAACGCCTGTCGGCCGACGACCTGGTACGCGATCTCCAGGCCAGGGGGCAGCGTGCCCGCCATATTCCGGGTGTGGACGAGATCATCCGCGCGCTCGTGGCCGAGCACCGCAGCGGCGACGTCGTGGTGCTGATGTCCAATGGCGGATTCGGCGGTATTCATCGCCGGCTCCTGCAGGCGCTCGTGGCGTGACCACGTTCGCGATCCGCGATGCAGGCGACTCGGCACTGCTGCTGGAGTTCGAGCCGGTCATCTCGCCGTCCGTGAACGCGATGGCGAGAGGCGTGGCGGCGACGCTGATGCAGAGACAGCTTGCCGGCGTGCGCGACGTGGTGCCGACGTTTCGCAGTGTTGCCGTGCACTTCGACCCGCTGGCGGCGGACGTCGACGCGATTCGCGACGCGCTTGGCAGCGCCGTCGAACGACCGCTGGCGGAGCGAGCAGCGGCCCCCGTCGAGATACCTGTGATGTACGGCGGCGCGGACGGTCCTGACCTGGAAGCGGTCGCGGCATTTGCCGGCGTGTCGGAAGCGGAGGTGATCGCGCGTCACTCGCGCGCCGACTACCGCGTCTACATGCTCGGATTCCTGCCGGGATTCGCCTACATGGGCCCGGTCGACAGCGCCATCGCCATGCCACGCCGATCCAGCCCCAGGCTGAACGTGCCGGCAGGTTCCGTTGGCATCGCCGGCGCGCAGACCGGCGTGTATCCCTTCGCCTCACCGGGCGGGTGGCAGATCATCGGCCGTACTTCAGCGACGATGTTCGACCCCGGCCGCACGCCGCCGTCGCTGCTGGCGCCAGGTGATCGCGTGAGGTTCGTGCCCGTTTCGTCCGCGCCATCCCTCGCAGAACCGAGCTCCCGCTCGGCTAAACACGTCGCAGAACCGAGCTTCAGCTCGGTCAAGCACGTCGCAGAACCGAGCTTCAGCTCGGTTAAGCACGCCAGACACGTTACGGTTCTCAAACCCGGGCTCTTCACTACCGTTCAGGACGAAGGGCGCTGGGGCTGTCAGCAACTCGGAGTGCCGGTGTCGGGCGCGATGGATCTGCGATCGCACCGCCTCGCAAACGCGCTCGTTGGCAACGACGCCTCTGCAGCGACTCTCGAAGTCACGATCGCCGGACCGGAGCTTCGGATGGAGTCGGACACGGTGGTTGCCATAACGGGCGCCGACCTCGGCGCGGCGCTCGACGGCACCTCCGTGCCGGTCGATGCGCCACTGGCGTGTCAGGCCGGTGCACTCCTCCGATTCGGAACGCGCCGGAGCGGTGGACGCGCCTACGTCTCGTTTGGCGGCGGGATCGCTGTGCCTCCAACGCTCGGCAGCCGCTCGACGCACGTGCGAACGCGGATGGGAGGCATCGGAGGCCGCGCATTGCGCAGCGGCGACCTTCTGCCGCTCGGCTCTCCGCGTCAGCCGGCAGGCAGTGTCGCGGCGGAACCCGGGGCGGTTGGCGGCGGCGCGCGCCTGCGGGTGATGAGCGGCCCGCAGGACGGGTTCTTCCCGGCTGGTGCGCTGGATGTCGTGCTCGAAACACGTTTCACGGTGGTCAGCGACTCGGATCGCATGGGATATCGGCTGACGGGCGACCGCCGCATCCCGCCTCCCGTTCACGAGATGATTTCGGACGCCACGTTTGCCGGGGCGCTTCAGGTGCCGGCCTCGGGCCAGCCGATCCTGCTCATGGCCGATCGCCAGACAACTGGCGGTTACCCGCAGATTGCCGTTGTGATCACCGCCGACTTGCCGCTCGCCGGGCAGCTGGTGCCGGGCGACTGGGTGGAATTCGAGCTGTGCTCGCGGAGCCAGGCGCTTGCGGCTCTGGTCGCGCGATGAAGGCCTTCGCAGAGCCGAGCTTCAGCTCGGCAATCTCACCCGTCGGCCGGCAATGATCGAACGACTGGAATCGCGGGTGCCGTTGGCGCCATTCAGCACGCTCGGCGTGGGTGGCGCGGCGCGTTGGCTGCTGCGTGCGATCGACGCCCGGGATGTCGCGGCCGCACACGAATGGTGCGAGAGTGCGCAGACGCCGCTCCTGGTGCTCGGCGGCGGCAGCAATCTCGTCGTTGCCGACGAAGGCTGGCACGGCCTGGTCCTTCACATCGGTCTCACTGGTATCGAGTTCCGGGCCAGTGGCGGCGACACATTGATCACAGCGGCGGCGGGTGAACCGTGGGACCGGCTCGTTGCGGCGTCTGTGGAGCGGAGCCTTGCTGGCATCGAGTGCCTGTCGGGCATTCCGGGCAGCGTCGGAGGAACACCGATACAGAATGTCGGCGCGTACGGACAGGAGGTCGGAGAGGTCGTCGAATCAGTGAGCCTCTTCGATCGTCGAGAGAACCGGATGCGGACGCTCGGCGGTGGCGAATGCCGGTTTGCCTATCGCATGAGCCGCTTCAAGAGCGAGGACGCGGGACGTTTCGTCGTCTGTGGCGTCACGCTGCGTCTGGCCCCGCGATCGCCGACGGTGACCTATCCTGATCTGGCCAACTACCTCGACGAGGCTGGCGTTACCGTCCCAACCGTCGGCGACGTGCGGCAGGCGGTGCTGGCGATCCGGCGGCGCAAGGGCATGGTGCTCGACCCGTCCGATGCCGATACGCGCAGCGTCGGCTCCTTCTTCATGAATCCGGTCGTGCCGGAAGAGGTGCGCGAGCGGATATCGTCGGTGGCCGGCAGGATGGCGCCGGCATATCCGGCGGGCGCAGGGCATGTGAAAGTTCCGGCCGCCTGGCTGATCGAGCAGGCTGGATTCCGGAAGGGCGACGTCTACGGTGGCGCGGCGATCTCCACCAAGCACCCGCTCGCCATCGTCAACCGTCGCCGGGCGAAGGCATCAGACGTCGTGCATCTGGCAACGCGGATCAAGCGTGGCGTGATGGACCGTTTCGGAGTCGCACTTCGTCCGGAGCCGGTCTTCGTGGGTTTCGCTGCGGATCCGGAAGTGGAGTATCTGACGCGGTCATGATCTCCCGAACCGCTGCGGACTTCGGCTCATTCCCGGAGCGGCAGGATACTTGGGTATTCGATGTCATCACTGTTGATTGAAGGCGGCACCCGGCTCGAGGGGCGGGTGGCCGTGGAAGGCAACAAGAACGCCGCCCTTCCGATTCTCGCCGCGTGCCTGCTGACCGACGACGAGTGCGTGATCACGAACGTGCCGCGGATCGGCGACGTCGAGGTCATGGCGCGGCTCCTGCTCGACGTCGGCGCAGAGGTGGACGGGATCGGCACGACCACGCTTCGCATCCGCAGCCCGAAGCTGCGCAAGCACGACCCCGATCGGACGCTCGTCGGCCGGCTCCGTGGATCGGTGCTGCTGCTCGGGCCGCTGCTCGCGCGGATGGGCCGGGCCCGGATCGCGCCGCCAGGCGGCGACTTTCCCGCGCGCCGCACGATCTCGACGCATCTCGAAGCGCTGATGGCGATGGGAGCCAGGCTCGGCGAGGGGCCAGACCACGTGCTGGAGGCGCCGGACGGGTTGAAGAACGCCTCCATGTACTTGTACGAGGCGTCGGTCACGGGAACCGAAACCGCCCTGCTGGCGGCAGCCACCGCCAAGGGCCTCACCGAGATCCGCCACGCCGCCACCGAGCCGCACGTTGGGGAGCTCTGCCACTTCCTCGCGAAGATGGGAGCCGGGGTATCGGGAATTGGCAGCTCCAGAATCCGCATCGAGGGCGTGCCAAGGCTTCACGGCGCCGAACATCGCCTCGGGGGCGACTACATCGAAGCTGGAAGCTGGGCAGTCGTTGCCGCAATTACCAGCGGGGAAGTGGCTATCGACGGAGCACGCGAGGAGGACATCGAGGTCGTCGCAGCGGTGTTGAAGCGGATGCGCATCGAGTGCGGAATGCAGAACGGGACGTTCGTGGTCAAGCCCTCGCGGCCGGTGGCGGCGCGTCGCATCACGACCGGCTTGTGGCCTGCCTTTCCGAGCGACCTCGTGAGCCTCGTGACCGTTCTCGCCACCCAGGCCGAAGGGCGGACCCTCGTACATGACTGGATGTACGAACTGCGGCTCTTCGCGCTCGAGCAGATGAGCGGGATGGGCGCGGATCTGTTCCTGGCCGACGCGCATCGCATCATCGTCAACGGGCCGACCCGGTTGCGCGGCGGCAGGGTGCTCGACAGCCGCGACCTGCGCTCGGGCATGTCACTCATTGCGGCCGGGCTGGCTGCCGATGGTCAGACACGCGTCGCGCCCCTCGAGACGGTGGAGCGGGGGTACAGCCATCTGGTCGATCGCCTGCTGTCGCTCGGCGCGAAGGTAGGCAAGGTGGAGTGACGCGGTATAGACCGTTATGCGGCCACGAACGTAAACTTTGAATCCGTTGCAACTCCGCATGACGGTCTAAGCCGCGCGAAGCGCGGCCAGAGATACTGCAAACTCGCCGAGGGTTCTGCCGGGATAATCAAGGGCAGGCGCCTCGGCTAGTTTGCGGCGTCGGTCGAACCGATGCTCGGAACAGACAGGCAGATCGGCAGGTACGAGATCCGGCACCGCCTGGCCTACGGCGGGATGGGCACTCTGTACCTGGCGCACGACCCGGTGCTGGATCGGACGGTCGCGCTCAAGCTGTTCCACGCCGACCTCGAGCGGCCGGATGCGCGCGATCGATTCGTCCGCGAGGCGCGCGCCGTCGCCGCGCTCAACAACCCGAATATCGTCACCATCTACGACTACGGCGAATACCAGTCGCAGCCGTTCCTCGTCATGGAGTACATCCAGGGCGAGACGCTGGCCGAGCTCATTCGCCGCCGTCCGTTCGTCCACACCGTCGTCAAGGTGCGCTGGATGGAAGAGCTGTGCGCGGCCGTCGGCTACGCGCACGATCGCGGGATCATTCATCGCGACATCAAGCCGGCGAATCTGATGATCGACGGCTATGGACGCATCAAGGTGCTCGATTTCGGCATCGCCCAGATGCGCGGCACGCTGGTCACGGCCGCCACGGGCCTGGTCGGCACGCCCGGCTACACCGCTCCCGAGCAGATTCGCGGCGCCGCCGTCGACCGCCGCTCGGACCTGTTTTCCATCGGCGTCGTCAGCTACGAGCTGTTCGCATTTGCCGAACCATTTGCCGCCGAGTCGACGCACGCGATGAGTCACCGGATCCTCCACGAGGATCCAACTCCTGTCGAGATGGTGCAGCCGTCGCTCGATCCCGAGCTGGCGGCCGTGGTGGCACGGGCGCTTCGGCGTGATCCGGATCAGCGGTTCCCAGGCGCCGAAGCCATGCGGGATGCCCTCGCCAATATCCGCCGTCGTCTCGAGTCGGCGGAGCCCGAGACGACGATGTCGTACGTGCCGCCGCCGCGGGATCACGCGGCCGCCGCTGCGAAGCCCACCAATCCTGCGCCAGGCCCGACGCCCTCGTGGAGTGGAGCCGCCCACGTGCCAGGCTCGACGCCGGCGGCCGGAAGACCGTCAGAGGGCGCGGCCCGCACCCCTCGTCGGGCGACGCGCGAGGCGCTCGCTCGGCAGCGTGAAGAGCAGATCCAGGGATGGATCCAGCTGGCTCGCGAACATGCGGCTGCCGGCGAGAAAGCTGAAGCGCGCGACGCGTGCGCCCAGGCGCTCAAGCTCGAGCCTGCGCACGCTGAAGTGCTCGCGCTCCTCGGATCTCTGGAGCGCATCACCACGACCACAGGTGACCGCCCGCCTGACGCCTCGAGGCCCGCGGTCGAGGCAGATCCACAGCCCGTTGCGGCCGGGTGGGTGCCAGCGTCGGCGTCGAGCCCAAGGGTGGCGGGCATCAGCGCAACGCGGCACTTCGTGGCCCGCGTCCAAGCTCCGGTCTCGCCGTCTTCGTTGATCCCGCCGGGCGCTCAGACGAATCTGCAGCGGGCGTCGACACGGGCGCCGGGCACACCTGCGGGGCTGTGGAAGATGGTTGCGGCGGCCGCATCGGCCGCAGTGATTACGGCCGCAGTCGTCTTCTGGGCCTTGCGGCCGCCGGCCGCCGGCTCGGGAGTGCTCGTCGTCATCGATGCGAGTCCGTGGGCCAACGTCGAGGCGGTGCGAGCCGAGGGCGGCGAATCGCAGACCCTGCCAGCCGGCGCTTCTACTCCGCTGGCGCTGATGCTCGCTCCTGGTTCGTACAAGGTCGTTCTCGTGGGTCCGCCGCCGGCGTCCGAGCGGCGCGAGGTGCCGCTGAAAGTCGGCGCCGAGTCGGCACCGCGGCTGTTCGAGCCGTTTGCGCCCATGACGGTTGATCAGTACTTCGCCGCTGCGGTTCCGTCTGGCGGGAGCCGTGCGGCGTCGGCAGGGCTGAAGAAATGAGAGCGCATCGTCGAAAGAGCGGCGTCGCGTTCGTCATCGCCGTGCTCGTCGCTGGTACTGCAGCGGCGCAGGACCTGAAACGCGTGGATGACGTTTTCAAGAAGGGGATAGAGGCGCTCGACGAAGAGGAATGGGCGAACGCGATCAAGTACTTCCAGGAGGCGCTCCGCCTCGATCCTAAGGAGTCGACGCGCAAGATCGGCCGCAACATCTTTGGACTGTTCGGCAATGACTACCTGCCCCACGTGCGGATCGGGCAGGCCTACCTCGGCCTCGGTGACTGTGCGAAAGCGCTGGCCGAATGGGAAGAGTCCGAGCGGCAAGGCGCCGTGAAGAAGTCCGAAGACGGCGTCGAGATCCTCGAGGAGGGACAGGAAGAGTGTAAGGAGAAGGGGTTCCTCACGCTCGCCGAGTACCGTGCCGAGCTGCAGCGGGCGCAGGGAATCCTGAAAACGGCGACCGACACCGACGAGAGCATCGCTTCATTGGCCGGCGCGCATCCGGATGTCGTCGTCGGCGACGTGAAAGCGGCCTACGACCGCGCCAGAGCCGACCTGAGCTCCGGGCGGGCGAAGCTGGGCGATGCCGAACAGGCCAGGAAGCCACAGGAGATGACCGACGCCATCGCCGGGGTCGAGAATGCCAGGCGATCTCTCGAAGGCGCGCGCGCGGCGGTTACGCGCGCGATCGAGAAGGCACCGCCGGCGGCGCCCCGCGTGGCGGGCGGCGATCGTCCGCCTGCGAACGCGGCCGACGCCGAAGCGCTCGTCGAAAGCGCGAACCGGGCCGCCCAGGCCGTTGCAGCCGCGTTGTCGTCGTCACCTGTGCCGCTCACGGTTCCTGCAGACGTCGCTGGAACGCGGCAGCGGGCGCAGGCCTCGCTCGACGATGCGCGCTCCAGACTTGCCGCAGTGAAGAAGTCTGGAGGAGAGGCCGATCTCGCCGATGTGCGGCGCCTCGCGTCAGACGCGCAGGCCCAGTTTGCGAAGATACAGGCAGACATCGATCGTTTGCGCGGGGCAGCCGTCGAGAGCGAGATGAAGACGCTCCGCGCCAGCGCGCAGTCAGCCTTCGCCGCTGCGGATGCGCACCTGACTCAGGTGCAGGGTGTGATCGCCTCGCGTCCGCCGGCGCCGCAGGTCTCGCAGCGGGCGACCAACCAGCTCAAGAAAGCGCAGTCGAGCCTCGGCAAGGCCCGGAAGGACTTCGATCAGGCCTTCGCGGCCGGAGACGTCGCTGGCGCACGTTCGGCCCGCGACGCGGTCAGCGACGTCAACCGCCAACTGGATGCGATCAGCGGGCTGCTCGGAGCGACGGTCGTGACTCCGGCCATCCCGGATGTCCTGCGGGCGGCGGCGCAGGCATTCTTCGACGGGCGATACGACGAGGTCGCGCGAGTGCTGACCGACGACGCGCTGCAGTCGATGACGACGCCGCTCCGGGTGCATGCGCACACGCTGCGCGCCGCCTCGCTCTTCGCCCGTTACGAGTATTCGAACCGCCGCGACGAATCGCTACGCGCCGCGGCGCGCGTGAACGTCGATGCCTCGCGGCGGCTCGACCCGGCATTCCAGCCGAACCCGGCGGCATTCGCGCCGAAGTTCATTGCGTTCTTCTTCGAGACGGCAACCGCCGCGCGGTAGCCCGGCACCGCGTCTCGCAGGGCCTGACGCCTCCTGCCGAATGCCGAATGCGAGCGCAGAATGCCGCATGCGGAGTCCTGGCGGATTCTGGCGTGCGGTATCTCGTATTCAGCATCCGCCATTGACACGCCGCGTCTTTCAGCGGCTTCTTGAACATCCGGCGCGGAGCCCGCCGCGGTGCTGGCGCGTGTGCAACAGGACTTGCGGCCGATGAACGCAACGTTTAAGCTGGCCCTCTTGGGCCGCGATGCGGCCGGGAGTCCTGTACAGGCTAGTGGCGGCAGGCGGTGCCGCATAGCGATCCTGAACGCACAACGCGCCAAAGAGACACTGGCTGCCGGTCAAGGCTCTTCTGGAATATCAAGGGCAGAACCTGGGCTGGTCGAGGTTCGCGGATGGTCGACTCGTTCGGATATTCGGAGGCCGGTCCGATTCGAACGAACAACGAGGACTGCTTCCTGTCGGACGACGAGCTCTCACTGTTCGTCGTTGCCGACGGGATGGGTGGCCATGCCGCCGGCGAAGTGGCCTCACGCCTCGCCGTCGAGGCGATCGCGCACTTCATCCGCGAGTCGCGGCAGTCGGAAGACCTGTCCTGGCCGTGCGGGCTCGACCCCGCGCTCTCCTTCTCAGCCAATCGCCTGCGAACCGCCATCCATCTCGCGAATCGTCGCGTGTTCGATGAGGCCGAAGGACACGACGACTACACGGGCATGGGCACGACCGTCGTGTGCGCGCTCCTGAACGGCGGGAGCATGACGATCGGCCATGTCGGTGACAGTCGGCTCTATCTCTTCTCCGACGGTATTCTCTCGGTGCAGACGATGGACGACACGTGGGCGGCCACAGTACTCGCCAATTCGGACATCGATCCCGAGCGGATCGCCGATCACCCGATGCGCAACGTCCTGACCAACGTACTGGGCGTGCGCGAGCAGACCGAGATCCATGTGTCGGAGCATGCGTTGCGAGACGGCGAGATGTTGCTCCTTTGCAGCGACGGCGTGCACAACGTGCTCGACGAGCACGTGCTGAGCTCGTTGCTCGGTCAAGAAGGATCGCTCGAAGCGGTGGCCCGCTCCGTTGTCGCCACCGCCATCGAGCGCGGCAGCCGCGACAACGTGACCGCCGTCGTCGTGCGATACCTGGATCCGCCGCATGACAGAGACTGAAGAGCCGGGTCGCGCGGGCGCCGCCGCGAGGTTCGGCCGCTACAGGCTCCTCGAGCGTGTGGGCCGCGGGGCGATGGGTGTCGTTTACGCGGCCCATGACGACATGATGGGACGTCCGGTGGCGGTCAAGGTCCTGATGGGTGACCTCGAGAGCGATCCCGAGACCCGCGCCCGCTTTTATCGCGAGGCGCAGGCCGCGGCGGGGCTGCGCCACCAGAACATCATCACCATCTTCGATGCCGGTGAGGAAGAGGGGCGCTCGTACATCGCCATGCAGCTGCTGCAGGGGTGGCCGCTCGCGACGTATCTCAAGCAGCCTGAGGCGGCTTCTCTGGATCGCAAGCTCGATCTCATGTCGCAAGTCTGCGAAGGACTGGCGGCGGCGCATGCGCGCGGCATTGTCCATCGCGACCTCAAGCCCGGCAATCTGTTCGTCCAATCGGACGGCCTGCTGAAGATTCTGGATTTCGGCATCGCGCACCTTGCCGGTTCCAGTATGACCGCGACCGGCGCCGTCATCGGGACACCCGACTACATGTCCCCGGAACAGGCGCGAGGCGCTCAGGTCGACGAGAGGTCCGACATCTTTTCCGCCGGGGCGGTCTTCTACTTCATCCTGACGGGACGCAAGCCGTTTCCCGGTCCCGATCTGCCTGCGGTGTTGCGGCAGCTTCAATTCGACGAGCCGGCTCCGCTCGACGACGCGTCCACGCCGCCGGAGTTGAAGCGGTTGATCACGCAGGCAATGTCCAAGAGCCCCTCGGATCGGCCGGCACGTGTGCAGGAGCTGCTTGCCGCCCTCACCAGAGTCCGCCGCACCTCTCAGGTCGATCCGCCGCATTCGTCCTCGGCCTCCCTCGAAGTGCAACAGCGGCTGGCACGGGAAGAGCGCCGACGCCGCTTGCTGCTGCAGCAGTCGATCGATCGGGCAGCCCTCGCAATCGACGAGGGGCGGTTCGACGAGGCAGAGATCGCTATTCGCCAGGCGGAAACGCTGGATCCGACGGTCGACGCCGTTCGCCAGCTGCGGATCGAGCTGGCGGACGCACGCGGTCCCGCCACCGGCTCCGGGCCGGCGCGGTCTCGCGCCGACGATGCGATTCTCAACGCGAGGTCGATGTTTCGGCGAGGGCGTTACGAGGATGCGATCGCCTACCTGCGGCAGCTGACCGAAGTGCAAGGCGTCACCGAGGCGGCGGCTGAAGCCGCTCGTCTCGACGCGTTACGCGGCCGGATACTGCTCGGCCAGCAGATGCGCCGGCAGCTGGTGCTCGAGTCGCTGCAGTCGGCTGAGAGGCATATCCGTGGCGGCGATCACCTGGCGGCACTGGCAGACGTTCGCGCTGCCGTACGCTGTGACCCGTCGGATCTCGACGCCTGCGCGCTGCTCGACGAGCTGCTCGAGCGCGACCTGGAGGCGAGCCTCGAGGCCGCGCGGCAGCGTTCCCGCGAACAGCGCGATGGTGATGCCGAGCCGATGCTGGCGGCCGCGCGGGAGGCCCAGGCGCGCGGCTACGTCTCGACGGCGCTGGCCACCGCCCTGTGCGCTGCGCGCATCGCGCCTCACAGGGCGGACATCGTGCAGTTGATCGAAGAGTTGCGCAGTATTGCCGCTGCGTCCGACGAACGCGTGTTCGAACTCGCCGAGGAGCCATTCGTGACGCAGCCGTTCGCGGCGGCGGCGGCGGCGGTGTCGGGAGCGGGCCAGCCGCCCCGGCCGGCAGCTCCGGGAAGCCGGGATGCAGGGGATGGTGGAGTCCTCGCGCATGTGAACCAATGGTGGCTTCGCAAGCGCCAGCCAGGCCGCTGAACGCCGCTCAGCGGCGGGCGCGGCGCCGCCCGATTCAGACACCCTGAACAGACCTGTAAGAACCCGGAGGCGCCAGGACGACAGCGGCCGATATCAGCAGTATGCCGGAAGAAGTCCCACGACGAATCGCGCACTATGAGGTTCGGCGTCTCCTCAGGCGCGGCGCCATGGGCGTGGTCTATCTCGCACGGGACACAGTTCGCGGCCACGAGGTGGCGCTCAAGGTGATGTCGCGCGACATGGTTGGCGACCCCGGTGCGAGCGCCCGCTTCGCCGACGAAGCGAGTCTGCTTGCCCGGGTCGAGCATCGCAACCTCGTCAAGGTGCTCGAGTCAGGCGAGAACGAGGGCGTGCCCTTCATGGCGATGGAGTATCTGCGCGGCAGCAGCCTGGCTGACCGGCTCGCCGGCAGCGCGTCGGTGCCGGTCGACACCGCCCTCGACATCATGTCGCAAGTATGTGATGGCCTCCAGTGCCTGCACGACGAGGGCATCGTCCACGGCGGCATCAAGCCCGGCAACATCTGGCTTCTCGAAGATGGTGGTGTCAAGCTGCTCGATTTCGTGGTCGGCAGCCAGACGAACGTCCGGCTGACGCAGTACGGGAACGTGGTCGGCAACAACGCGTATGCAGCGCCCGAACAGCTTGCCGGGGGTACGGTCGACGCGCGAACCGACATCTTTTCAGCGGGAGTGGTGCTGTTCGAGATCCTGACCCGACAGAACCCGTTTCGGGCTGCCAGCGCGACCGCCATGAGGATGAAGATCCTGCATGAGCCGCCACCGGACATTCGTGCGCTGGTTCCCGGTCTCCCGAACGAAGTGGTTCGAGCCGTCGAGATGGCGCTGCGCAAGGATCCCACGCAGCGATACTCGCGCGTGGCCGACTTTGGACTGGTCTTGAGGCTTGCTCGAGCGCTGAGGGCGGAGCCCGAACCGGCCGTGGAGATTCCGGCTCGATCGCCGCGGCCTTCGGTTCCGCGCGAAGCGGATCTGCCGCTCGACGAGCGAATGATCTCGACCGGCACACCGGGTCGCGCGCGACACGACGTCGAGCGCGATGTCGTGTTCCGACAGCCATCGGAGCTGAGCGCCGCAGCGGCGTTCAGGCCGCCGCCTCAGCCACGTCGTTCGAAGCCGCTCGTGTGGACAGCGGTGGTGCTTGTGCTCCTGGCGATCGCCGCTGTCGGGACAGTTGTGTGGCGTTTTTTTCTGTATCCGCAGTTTCAGCTCGATGTGCGTTCGATTCCGGCCGGCGCGGCAATTGCCATCGACGGAATGGCGACAGGACGGCGCACTCCCGCAGTTGTCGGGCTGGCTTCGCGACCCAACCGTGTGGAACTGACGCTCGCTGGCTACGAACCGGTCAACGCCACGCTGCCTGGTTCACTGACGTCGGGGCGCACCGTTGAGTACAGACTCCGGCGCCTGGTGCAGGTACACTCGGAACCAGCGGGTGCTCGAATCGTGCTCGACGGGCGGGAGTCAGGATTCGTAACCCCGGCCGCCGTGCCGATGAGCAACCCGCCGCCCAGGGAAATCGAGCTTCAGCTCGCGGGACACGAGTCCATGCGTCAGCGGGTGACGCCGGCTCTTCTCGAAAGCGGTGAGCTGACGGTGATCCTGGCGCCGGTTATTGCAAATGTCACGGAGACGGCCGATGCAGCCGCAGCGCCGGCCTCGCCGCTCGTGACCGTGAACCTGGCGGGAGGCTATCGCTTTTCGGTGAGCGGCTGCGGCGTCACTTCACGGGCGGCCGCAAAGCACACCCTGCAGGTGATGGCACCGTGCACGCTGCGGCTGCGTGCACCCGAATATTTTCTCGACATGATGCAAAACGTGAAGGCCGGTCCCGGTGAACAGATCAATCTGACGGTGCCACCGCTGGTCAGCGTGCAGCTGCGTTCTCGCCATGAGAACTGCCAGTTGCTGGTCGGTGGCCGCGACGTGGGCTCACCCCCGGCCGACGTCCGGATTGCGGCGGGCAAGTACAGCGCGACCTTGCAGTGCCCCGACGGCCAGACGCTGCAGACGACGACGTTCGACATCGATGCCAGGCAGACCGTGCGGAGGATTGATGACTTCCTTCGCTGACATCGTGCGCACGACGCGCTGGACCGCGGCCATTGCGGCGCTTGCAGCGGTCGTGACCCTGCAGGCTCAGGGCCAGGAGGACTCGGCAAGACGCCGTCTCGAGAGTGGGCGCGCGTTTCTCCAGTCGCAGAACTACGGCGAAGCGCTGAAAGACTTCCAGGTCGTCCTTCAAACGTATCCCACCAGCTCGGTCGCCGACGACGCACTGCTCGAGATCGCCACATACTACCTGGACGTGGCGAAGGATGTCCGCAACGCGGACGTCAACGCTGATGCGCTGCTGAAGCAGTATGCCGACTCCGACTCCGCGCCCATGGCGCTCGTGTTGAAAGGGCGCATCGCGATGGCGGCGGGGCTCGGACAGGAGCAGGTGAACGCGGCCATGGCCAGCTTCGACCGCGTGCCTCGCCTGTACGAAGGAACAGCGGCCGTGCCGGCGGCGCTGTACTACTCGGGAGAGCTCGCGCGGTTGACCGGCCGGCGGGATGATGCGATCGATCGGTTCAACCGGCTCACGACCCAGTATCCCCGGTCGGCGTGGACGCCCAGGGCGCTCCTCGGATCAGCCTCGGCACTTGTCGCCGCCGCGCAGCCGCTCCGCGCCCTCGATCAGCTCCAGCGCGTGCGTCTCCAGTTCCCGTCGTCGCGCGAGGCGGCCACCGCGCTCGAGTGGAACACGATTCTCTACAGGCTCTACGTGCGCACCCCTGCGCAGCCAGCCTATGGATTCAGCGCCGGAATCGGCGGACCGGCCGGCCGCTTCCGTGACGTTGGCGACATCGCCGTCGATCGCCAGAATCACCTGCTCGTCGCGGCCAAGACCGGCGTGACGGTTCTCGACGCCAAGGGCGCCGTGGTTCGGTCGATCGCGGTGCAGGAGCCGCGCGCCGTGTTATTCGACGTGGCCGGCCGCACGCTGACGATTCACGACGAGGGCGGGCTGCAGGAGGAAGGAAAGCCCGGGGTGGTGCTGGGCACCACGACATCGGACGGCAAGCTGAAACCGCTCAAGCTCGCTGCCGGCGTGACCACGTCACAGGGCGACGTGCTGGTGGCCGATCGCGATCTGAAAGTCGTGCTCCGGTTCACGGCCGACGGCAAGCCGAAGGGCGAGTTCGCGCGGCAGGTGGCCGCCCGCCGGCTCGCGATCGGCGAGCTGGACGAGGTGGCTGCGCTCGACACCGACTCGCGCACCATAACCCTGTTGAGCCGGGACGGCAAGATCGTCACAAAGATTCCCGACCGCGGGACGGGCTACCAGTTCCGGCAGCCAGTGGACGTCAAGTTCGATCGGCTGGGCCATCTCTACGTCCTCGATCGCAGCGCGGTGTTCGTCTTCGGGCAGCAGGGCTCGCGCCTGCTCACGACGTTCAGCGTGCCCGAGAGGACACCAGGGGCGTTTGGCACTCCCGAAATGCTGGCACTCGATTCAGCTGCGCGGATGTATGTGTTCGACGCGCGCACCGATACCGTGCAGGTTTACCAATGACGTCGTGTGTTTCTGTCGGCCTGCGCTTCTGTCGCACCGCCCTTTCAGCGCTATCCATCATCGTCGTGCTGGCCCTGGTGGCCAGCGCACAACAGCCCGCGCTGTCGACTCCGCGGCTCGAGGACGCGCGCCAGGCGTATGAGGCCACCAACTACGAGGCCGCGGCCGAAATGCTGAACGGGCTGATCGCGCGAATCGGCGCCCCGGCCGACGCCGCGCAGCGTCAGGAGCTGGCGGCGGCCTTCGAGCTGCGCGGCCGCTCGAGGCTCAATCTGCGCGACGTCGACGGCGCCCGCGCCGATTTCCGGAGCATGCTGCTGCTCGACCCGTCGCTGATGCTGCCGGCGCAGGCCGGGCCACGCGCGCAGGCGCTGTTCGACGAGGTTCGCGTCGCCACGGTGGGGCAGGTGGAGATAAGCGTCACGCCGGCCGATGCCACGGTGACGCTCGACGGCGTCCGGCTCGCTGAGCGCCCGTCGACGCTGACGCTCGTCGTCGGGTCGCACACCATCGCCGCAACCCGGCCGGGACACCGCGCCGGCGGGCAGAGCTTTACCGTGCTGCCCGGGGCGGCGCCACAGGTGATCTCCCTCGTCCTCGAACGCGAGCTCTCGACGCTCACGCTCACCACGGCGCCTCCGAACGTCGAGGTCGTGATCGACGGCGTGTCACGCGGCGCCACGGAACCGGATCTCAACTCGGTGCCGCGTGCCGGGGTGAACGCGCTGTCGGTCTCGAAGCCGATGTTCCTCGAGGACCTCGCAACCGGACGGCACCGCCTCGAATTCCGCCGCGACTGCTTCGTCACCGCCGAGCAGTCGCTCGACGTGACGCGCCCGGACGACCTGAAGCTCGATCTGGTCCGACTTGCGCCGGCCGTCGCTACGGTATCGATCAGCAGCGATACCGCGGGTTCGACGATCTTCGTCGACGACGCGCCTCGCGGCTCGCCACCGGAAGTGCTCAGTGACATCTGTCAGGGGGCGCACACCTTCGAGGTCCGCACCGCGAACGGCCGCGACGTCAGACATTTCGATCTCAGGCCGGGTCAGAAGGAGACGTTTGCCGCCCGCGTCCGCCCCGCGTTTGCGATCGTGTCCGACGGCGGCGCCAACCAGGGAATTCGTGGCGGTCCGGATTTGCGGCTCGCGGCAGAAACGACATTTCAGGACAGCCGGACTCTCAAGCTGTTTGCGTCGCCGGACAAGCGGACCGCAGAGATCTCGACTGCCGAGAAGCTGCCGCCCGACTGGCTCGCTTTCGACGCGCTGCGGCGGCCGATTGGCGGCGCCAGCAAGGTCGGCGAGTCGGCGCGCCGTCAAGTCGGCTTGCGCTTCGTGAAGGCGTTCGACGTGCAGGGGGTTGCGGCGGTGGCGCGCGAACCCGGCCGTGATCCCTCCGACATGCTCATGATCCTGCTGGCGCCCGGCAGCGGCAAGCCGGACGTGATCCGGTGGAAGGTCGATAACCCGGCGAGTGTCAGGCAGGCGATTTCGCTGCTCGATGACGTGCCGCAGATGACGCGCGCGTCGATCGGCTTGCTGGCCATAGACGTGCTCGACGTTCCCGGCCCCGTCGTCGTGTCGGTCGAGCCGGGCGGCAGCGCGGCAGCGGCGGGCATCCAGCCCGGAGACATCGTGACGGGCGCGGGATCGACCGGCGTCACCGGCGCAGCGCAGCTGCTGCAAATCGTCAACGCGCAGCCCGCGGGCCAGCCGCTCGTGCTGGAGGTACGCGACCGTGCCGGTGTCGCAAAGAAAGTGCAGCTGACGGCGCAGCGGGTGCCGCGGCTCGTCGAACTGGCCGATCAGACCGTCCTCTCGAACGTGCTCGCGGTGCAGCTGGCGGCCCGGGTGCGAACGGCGTCGGGCCCGCTCGAGGAGTCAGCCGTTCGACTCAATCTCGCGGGTGCGCTGATGCGGCTGGCGAGCTGGAGCGAGGCGTCGCGCGAGCTCGACGCGGTGATCGCGCTGGCGGCAAAAGGGACGCTGCCGGCTCCGGTCAGGGAATCGATCAGCGGCACGGCCCACTATCTCCTCGGCGCATGCGCCGAAGCATCCGGCGATGCCGCAGCGGCGGAGCGCGCCTGGGCGCTGTCGGCGCAGTCACCGAGCGTCCTGCTCACCGACAGCGGCGGGCTGCTCAAAGAACTTTCAGAGAAGCGGCTTGCCCAGCTCCGGCAGGCGAGAGGAGCTGCGGCCAACGCCGGTACGGCGAGTCCTATTGTCCTCGACCGCCGTTGATCCGGACCCCCCTGGGCGGGTTCCAGATGAAGGTTCGGTCTGGAATCTTCGCGTTCTCTTTCAGATTGCTGAAGTCGGTGACCGTCTCGTCGCCCAGATTGTTGCGCGTGACGAGCTTTCGCAACTTCACCGTCTTTTCGTCGAATGTGACGATGAAATAGTCGAAGTCCGGTTCCGGCTTCCGCGGAGTCAGTCGCACGGCGAGTGCGCCGGCAACCGTGCTCTCTGCGGTCATCGGGATGAAGTCGCGGAGAAGATCGCCTTTACCCGCCAGGAAGAGCAGCGAGGCCGATGACTGGTCCTCTGCGGACACGTCGGTGATCGTCGCTTCGTTGCTGTCAGGGTAGAACAGGATCAACCTCTGCCCGTCCCAGAGCATCTCCTGGCGCTCAGGCTTCTCGTAGACCCATTTCATCCGGCCAGGTTTCTTCACGAACACGTGCCCTTGCCCGCGCGATCCCGTGCCGCGCAGGGTGCTGGTACGAAGGGTCTGCACGAAGTCTGCTTCGAAGTCGTTGATCTCGCGGTAGTGCTGCTGCAGCCGCGTTGCCATCGCCTCGGCGGTTTGGCCGGACTGCGCCTCCACCGTGGAAAGAGCGAAGCCAACCGCAGCAAGGGCGGAGACGGCGCACATCAGGAACTGGCTCACAGCACGCACGTCTTTACGATAACACTTCGCCCAGGAGGCCCCGATTCGGGCGCTCGTTCACAAGTTCTGTGGTGGGAAGCGGAGGATTCGGAGGTCCGGAGGACGTAAACACGGAGCAACGGAGTAACGGAGGACGAACGGAGCTGACCTCAGGGCAGATTCAGCAGGTGGGCCGCCGGCCTGCGGCCGGCGCCAGGGATCGAGTAGAACCCAGATCACAAACACGCGAACAATTTCCCAGCGTGCTTGTGATCTGGGTTCTACTCGATCCCTGCCCGCGCGTAGCGCGGGTCCACCTCGGTGACGTGATTGCGATCTTCAGACCTGTCGCGTTGGGGCTGGCCAGACTCCGTTCGCCTCCGTTTCTCCGTTGCTCCGTGTGAAACCGTTCCTCCGTGCCCTCCGTGTTTCCAGGAGCGGCTCGCAGCAATCCTCAACGCGACGCGAAGTGCGTGTTGTTGACGGGGATGCGGAAGCGGGGCTGCGGCGCATACAGCCCGCCGGCGTAGGCGGCGACCGGCGTGCCATTGGCCGAGAACCAGACCAGGCTCGCGCCTCTTTCGATGAACAGCACTCGATCGCGGCCGCGCAGCACGTGTCCGAATCCACCGCGGCGGAACGTATCGGTAGGCAGCCATGCGTCCATCCTGATCGTGAGACGATCGCCGAGCAGCGTCGTCTGCGCATGGAACGGGCGGTCGGAAGAGCGACGGAAGGATGGTGCCTCGCCGCTCAGGCCGGCAACCACCTCGTACGCCATTGTCGGGGGCGTGATGTCGCGGCCACCAGCGAGCTGCCGCATGGCCTGCTCGACGTCTGAGGGGTTGTAGCGGTGGACGCTGACCGGGGTGAGAACGCTCAGCACGTATGGAGTGCCGCGCGGCAGCCGATCGATCGACTCGGAAAGCGTCGGCGCAGGCGGAACTTCGTCACGGACGAGCGGAAAGTACCCGTCGTATGCCGCCATCACCGTGGCCATTGCGTCTGCAGTGAGGACGATGTCGCGGCCGAGAGATCGATTGTCGGAGACCAGGCGGGGGAAGTGCGGAAGTACCTGCAGCAGACGCACCCACGCAACATCCCGCCGCTCGAACCGGCCGGCATACCTCAACGCGTTCTCCTGATCCCAGTTCATGCGCGCCACGAGCAGATCGGTCTGGTCCGACAGACCGCTGAACATTCGTGCCGCGAGCTGTTCGCCCCGCGCGTCGCGGTGACGATCCGCGGCTGGCCATGTTTCCCATCCGCGAAAGGAGGCGTAACACAACGCGACCGCCACGGCCGTCGCCTGGAGCCAGCGGAGGGCTGGTCGATTTCCTCCCTCCGCGCCAGACGGCGCTCCGGTCGGAACGGAGATGGCGGCGCCGATCGCGAACGCCGTGAAGAAGTGGCCCGGCAGGAAGAAGACGTGCGTATCGCCCACGTTGTAGGTAATCGCAAACGCGGTGTTGATCGCGTAGGCGAGCCAGACGAGGGCCGCCCACGCTCTCGACAGCCACCAGAGGCGGACAGCGCCGGCGGCCGCCAGGAGCAGGCCGGCCGCCCCGAACTGCTGACGCGCGTCCCATGCCCACATGCCGATCCGGTCAGCCGCCGGCTGGGCACCGAGCACCATCGTCGCGCGCCAGTCCGATTTGGTGACGTCGAACCAGAAGGCGGCTACACGGTCATGCGCGAGGGCCGGCGCTTCGATCGACGACCACGTGGCGAGAAGGTTCGGCGTGTACTGCAATGCGCCGGCGGCGGCAATCACGAGAGCCATCGCCACCACCTGCGGGCGGAAGAGCTCGCGTGGCTGCGGATGCGCCATCACCACGAAGACCAGGAACGGGACGAGCAGCAGGATCGTCGACAGGTGGTTGCCGAAGGCCAGTGCGTAAATCGCGCAGACGATGGCGAGGCGCGATCGCGTGGGACGGGCCGCAAATGCCTGCAGTGCCGCCAGGCATGCCCCCGCCAGGGCGAGGTGAAGCGTGTAGACCTCCGCGATGACGGCCTGCGACCAGAAGGTATAGGAGAACGCCAGGAAGAGCGCGCCGGCGGCGCCGCCGGCCACAGACCGCGAGACGCCAGCGATCACCCAGGTGAGCAGCCCCACGGCGGCAGCGCCGAAGACCGCGGAAAAGAGATTCAACCCCCTGGCGGGATTGCCCGGGCTCACGGTCTTCACGAAGGGAGTCGCCAGGCCGTAGTAGAGCGGATATGCCTGACGAGCGGTCGTCTCCGGCCAGGTGACCGCCGCCTGGAATCCGCCGGTGTCACCGAGATCGACCCCCGGCAGGAGGGTTCGAGTGTAGGCGACGAAGGCGATCGTCGCCACCAGGACCGCCGCCGCGACCCTACCGCCCGGCACGTTTGTCGGCGATGAAGCGCCGGACGTCGTCGACGCTGCGGGTGTTGAGCACCTGGTGTGGCTCGATCCAGCCGCGGCGGGCGGTGCCGATGCCGTATCGCATCTGACGCGCGAGCGCGTCCGAGCGATGGCAGTCGCTGTCGATGGTCACGGTCACGCCCGCCTGCGCGGCACGCCGCGCCAGTGCGCCGTCCATGTCGAGATGCCCGGGGGCGCCGTCGATCTCCAGCGCCGTCCCGGTTTCAAACGCTGCGGCGATCACGCGATCGAAATCCAGGTCGTAGCCGTCCGACAGTGCGGGCGAGCGGTTGGCGGGATGGGTGATGACGTTGACGAGCGGATGGCGGATAGCCGACAGGTAACGCTCCGTCAGCTCACGTCGCGTCTGGCCTGCCTGGTCGTGGAGCGAAGCGAGGACGATGTCGAACCCGGCGAGGATCTCATCGTCGAAGTCGAGGGAGCCGTCGGGCATGATGTCGACCTCGACGCCGTGCAGGATGGAAAAACCAGAGAAAGACTGGCGAACGGCTTCAATCTCCTCGCGCTGGCGGGGAATGTCGGCTGCCGTGAGCCGCCGGGAGGACCAGGCGCGCTCCGAATGGTCGGTGATCGCCACGTACTCGTACCCGAGCCCGTGCGCAGTACGCGCCATGCTGTCGACGGTGTCGCGTCCATCGCTCCACGCGGTGTGCATGTGGAGGTCGCCGCGCATGTGTCCGGTCGACACGAGGCATGGGAGATCGCCGCGCTCGGCGGCGGCAATTTCGCCGTCTCCCTCGCGCAGCTCGGGCGGAATGAGCGGCAGATCGAGGAGGCGGTATAGTTCCTCCTCGCTGGTGACGGTGACGACGCTGCCGCTGCGCTGCCGGAGCTCGCCGGCGGCGAATACCAGGTCCCGTGTGGCCGCACGTTCGGCGAGCGCCACGGTATGCCGCCGTGAGCCCGTGTGCCAGACCATGGCGGCGCCGACCGTGTCGGGGTTGGCGACGTGCACGGTCAGGGCGCCTCTGAGGGTGCCGAGCCGGACGGCCGAGGATTTCCGCTCCAGGACCGATGTGACCATCGGCAGCCCGGTGAATCGCTCGAGGACGTCTGCCTGGTGCGTCGGAGCGAACGCGGCAAGGAGCGCGGTGTCGGCGACATCCGGCGCAAACCGGCGGACCCCTCCAACCGGCGTCACCGACTGTGCCGGAATGCCCAGGCGCGCAGCTTCACGAATGGCGGAAGAGGCGAGAAGCGATGCGCGACCGAGGGGGATGCGTGAGGTAGCCAAAGCAGCAGGCCGGTGCGCGATGTCCGGGCCGCCCGCGATGCCGCGGGCGGGCGGGGACACCGTGCAGCTCGCATTGTGCCTTGATTGCAGATGGCAGGTCTACGGGCGGGCGACCGTTTTCCTGCCGACCATCATGCGATAGATCCAGAGCAGGAAGACAGCGCCAATGAACGACATCACGAAGCCGGCCGGTTCGTTGGGTCCATAGAGATTCATCGCCCGCCCGACGAAGCCGCCGAGCACGGCGCCCGCTATGCCGAGGAGCATGGTCACGATGATGCCGCCGGGGTCGCGGCCAGGCATCACGAGCTTCGCCAGCGCGCCGACGATCAATCCGAAAAGGGCCCAGCCGAGAATTCCGAGCATGTTCTACCTCCCAACGGCCCATTGTTGTCCTGTCCGCGGTCCAGGGGAAGATGTCTCGTGTACCGGCCGAGCCGGCGGCGGCCGGGTCGGCGCTGCACCGCTCGCGTGGCCGGAAGTCGTTATCCTGGCGCAGATTGGCGGCGACAGGGCGGGCGCCGCCCGGCAAAAGGGTAAAGCGGGGGCGCGGCACGACCGACACGAGGAATACGGGGTAGCACGAACGACCGGTCCGTCGGTTGAGCGCGCCGGATGCGCCTCCCCGGAAGGATTGCGTTCTCTCTCAGCGACATCGCGCCACAGGAGCTTGCTTTCAATGAACTTCGTCAAGACGCTGCCGTTCGTTCCCGCGGTGATCCTCGCCATGACCACGTCGGCCCTGGGGCAGGACACGCCGCCGCCCCCGGTTCCGAAGGGCTACCTGGTCGCCGTCGGGGGCTCCGCGTTCAATCTGGACTTCGAGCACCCGACCCCGACCATCGCCTTGGAGTACGGCGAGCGCATTCACCACGACGTTCAGGCGTACGCGAACTTCTCCTTCGTCAACAACGTGATGTCCGAGACGATGCGCGGACACCTGGTCACTGCCGGGCAGATGTTCGGCGACACCTTCACCGGCCGTGATCGCGCGCTGACCTTTACGATGGGCGGCAAGTACCTCCTGCCGTCGGACCTGCGATTCCGGCCCTACGTCGGCGGCGGGCTGGGCATCATCAACTTGAAGCGCCGCATCCAGGAGGCGGAGTTCGGCGACGTCACCGAGTTCTTCTATACGCTGACCGGCTTGAACGACGGCGTGATCAACGCTGGCGAGACCTCGATCAACAAACCGCTCGGCGAGATCATCGTCGGCGTCAATGGCGCTTCGGGCAAGGCATTCGTCGACATCTCGTATCGGTACCGGCGGGCGTTGAACCCTGTCACCGTCGAGTTCTCGCAGGTCACCGCCGCCGTCGGCATGGCCTGGTAGCTGCCGCGGCGCGTGGCGTGGGCGCATGAGCACATCCAAGAAGCGATTCGGCGAACTGCTCGTTGAGGCAGGTCTTCTGAAGGAAGAGGACCTCCCTCGCGTTCTGCAGGAGCAGAAGAACAAGCGCGGCGAGCGGTTCGGCGAAACGGTGGTGCGCCTCGGCCTGGCGTCGGAGGTGGAGATCGCCCGGGCTCTGTCGGACCAGATGGGCATTCCGTTCATCGATCTGACGGCGATGTCGATCTCGCCGCAGGCGTTGCAGGAGGTGCCCGAGCGGCTGGCGAAGAAACACAACATCCTGCCGGTGGCGGTGCTCCAGAAGGAGCTGCACCTCGCCATGGCGGACCCGTTGAAGTTCGAGGCGCTGCAGGACGTCCGCTTCACGTCGAGCTGCGCGGTGGTGCCGCTGCTCGCCACCCTGACTGACATCAAGAAAGGCATTCAGCATCACTACCACAAGGAAAAGGGCGACACGATCGACGACCTCGTCAAGGACATGGCCGGCGATCTGCCGATCGAGGTCCTTCAGGAGCAGGGCGAGACGAAGGAAGCGGACGACCGCCGCCGCAGCGAATCGGCGCCGATCGTCCGGATGGTCAACCTGATCGTGTCACAGGCGGTGGAGACCGGCGCGTCGGACATCCACATCGAGCCCCGCAAGTCGGCCCTGCTCGTCCGCAACCGCGTCGACGGCCTGCTGCGGCAGGCGCTCGAGGCACCCAAGTGGGTGCAGGGTCCGGTCATCTCCCGCATCAAGGTGATGGCCCATATGGACATCGCCGAAAAGCGTCTCCCGCAGGACGGCCGTGTCGCCATCAAGGTCGGACAGAAGTCGCTCGACCTGCGCGTGTCCACAGTGCCCGGCCCGTTCGGCGAAAAGGTGGTCATCCGCGTCCTCGACTCCACCAAGGTCAAGGAACCAATCGAATCGATGGGGCTCGATGGTGTCGAGCTCGAGCGGATTCAGGCGCTCATCGAGCGCCCGCAGGGCATCGTCCTCGTGACCGGCCCCACCGGCGCCGGCAAGACCAGCACGCTCTACGGGATGCTGAACAGCCTGCATTCGGTCGAGCGGAACATCGCCACGATCGAAGACCCAATCGAGTACGAGCTGGCCGGGATCAACCAGACTGCGGTGCAGGACAAGATCGGCCTGACCTTCGGCTCGATGTTGCGCGCGCTGCTGCGGCAGGACCCGGACGTGATCATGCTCGGCGAGATGCGGGACGCCGAGACGACGAACATCGCGCTGCAGGCATCGATCACGGGACACCTGGTGCTGTCGACGATGCACACGAGCAACGCCGTCGCCACCGTGACGCGGCTGCGCAACATCGGCGTGCCCGCCTACGTGATCGCCTCCGCGGTGAACGGCATCCTCGCGCAGCGGCTCGTGCGGGCGGTGTGTCAGCACTGCAAGAAGCCGTCGCAGCCGACTGAAGCCGACATCGCCCGGCTCGGCAGCCTGACGAACATGGCGACGCTCGAGTGCTTCGTCGGCGCCGGCTGTGTCATGTGCAACGGCACCGGTTACAAGGGGCGGACCGGCGTCTTCGAGATTCTGACCTTCTCGCCGGTGATCCGCGAGCTCGTGGCCGCCGACGCGCCTGAGCTCCAGATCCGGCGTGAGGCGCTTGCCGAGGGCATGCAAACGCTGCTGACGGCGGCGCTGAACAAGGTGCGCGCCGGCAAGACGACGCTCTCGGAGCTGTTCAGGGTGATCGAGATCGACGAGGTCGATCAGGGCAGCGCCGACACCTGTCCCTCCTGCGGTACGGTCACCGAGCCCGATTTCCTCGCCTGCCCCGTCTGTGCCTGTCGCCTGGCGCCTGCCTGTCCGTCATGCGACCGCAAGGTGATGGAACACTGGAAGGCATGCCCCTACTGCTGCTCGCGCCTCGACCAGCCTCAGCGCAAGGTACGCGATGGGGAGCCGACGGTCGCTGTCGTCGCGAAGGCGCAGCGGAAGGGCAGTCCGACGCTCGTCGCCGCGAAGTAGACACATCTCCGCACGCCAGAAAACAAAAACCGGCGGCAGCCTGTGAGGCCGCCGCCGGGCAAAGGATGCTCGAGATGAAGTTGTTCAAGACTATCGCTGCTTCGTCTCGGCGGAAACTATCTCACGAGGTGTAAATCGCTGCGGAGCCAGGAGCGTCCGGCGGGGGCGAGGGCATCTGAACGCCATGGCGGGCAGGCAGGGGCATTCAGTGGAAAGTCGCCTGAACCCGATGGCGCCCGTGTATCGTCGAGGTACTAGGGAATCTTCCTGATGTTGCACGCGGGCGCGGGGAATTAAGATGTCGTGCTACTCCGGGTTACGAGCATGGCTGAATCCCCCTACCTCACACGCACCTCGGCAATCGAACATCTGCACATGACGGCTGCGGCATTCTGCCTGGGCACGGCGTCGCTCGACATGGTTCTGGAGGCGGTGCATCTGGCGCTCCGGTCTCACGCGTCGCGACTCGACATCAACTCGGAGCTGAATGCGCGCGGGCTTGCCTGGGACGAACAGCACGATCTCGTGCTCATGCGCGGCTGACCACGCCGCCGACTCTGGTTTCCTAAACCCAGAGCTCACTTGTGTTGAGGATGCGAATCCCGGTTTCCGCCTCCGCGCGGAGCGCTACGGCGGGACCTCGCCGAAGCTCAATGAGCAGAGGCGGGCCGGCGACCGGACCGCGCTGCGAGGGCGTCGAGGACCGCTGGACGCGAGCTCCGTGAGCTCGCTGATCCCCACAGCCTTCTCGCGCGGTCAGGCGAGTCTGGTCGGTCGTCTCCACAGGGATTCGCATCCTCAACACCAGTGAGCTCTGGGACTAGTCGCTGGTGCTGACGACGAACGTCACGCGGCGGTTGGCAGCCAGCGCCTGAAAAGCGGCACCGGCCTGTTCGGGCTCGAGGGCACCGGCGCTGCGCACCAGGAGCAGGTGCGGCGCGATGCCGCGCGACTTCAACATCGACCTGACGACCTCGGCGCGCGCGGCGCTGAGGGCGAGATTCGACGTCTCCTGGCCCGTCGCATCGGCGTGCCCGACGATCATCACGCGCACTGAAAACCCAAGCCCCTTCGCCACGCGGATCAGCTCGCCGAGCTCGCTGGCAAGGGCGTCGAGCACGGCGTCCTGCCCCACCGGCGGCCGCGGAGCGTTCGAGGCGAACGTGATGACATGCGCCTGGATGGCGTCGCGCAGCCGGATGAAATCGGGATCCTGGACGTCCTTGAGGCTGCCGAGATCGATCGCCGGAGCGCCCGCCGGCATCGCGGCGATGAGCGCACGCGCCTTTTCGACCCAGTGCTCGGGAGCGCTGCCCTCGGCGCGGATCGCGTCGCCCACGAGCGTCAGCGTGACGCTTCGGGGCGGGTTGAGGGTCGCTGCCATGCGCTTCATGACGATGGCGGGGTTCAGGGCCTGATAGGTCTCCCAGCTCTCGACGACCTGGTCGGTCGTCAGCTTCGACTGCGTTCGAAGCGTGGCCGGATCGGTGGCCAGCGGATCGCGCAGGCCGGCCACATACCACGTCCCGTTGCGGCGTTCCGCAGTCGTCACGACGATGCCAGGCTCGGCGCGCAACGCTTCCACATAGGTGTCGACGCGGTAGCCGATCAGCGTCCGGTACGCGAGCCAGGCGCCGCCGAGTACCAGCACCACCAGCGGAATCGCCCACAACCATGGCGACAGCCTGGTGTCGCGCGGCTGCTCCTGTTGCTGAAGACAGGGCCCGAGGCGGTTACCCAGATCGCCCAGCGTGGCGCTGTCGCCGCTGAACGATTGGAGCGGCACCAGAAGGTCCTGGTGAATGCCGGCAAGCGTTTCGCGCAGCGCGCCGTGCAGCGATTCGGGCGGATTGCCACGGATGACCGCCGCCAGCAGGGCGAGCGGACCCTCCTCGCACCAGAGCAGGAGATCACCGAGCCGCAGGCTGTCGATACCGCTCCCATCGCTCGCCGACTTGCCGAAGGAGTCGCGCACGAAGTCCTGGATGGCCGTCAACATGCCCGAGACCATGTGCGGATCCTGCGACTCGGCCTCCGCCGCCGCGACGTGCTCGAGGAGCAGCCCCGATTCGCGGTGAATCAGGAAGAGATGCTCGACGCGGTAGACGACCGTGTGCTTGAGCACGACGTCGGCGTAGGTGCTCCCGCTGCGGAAGGCTTCCAGGCGCCATTTCAGACCGCGCCAGGAGAAGCTGTCCTTGAAGGCCTGATTGAGCCGGCGCAGTGTGCCGTCCAGCGACTCGGCGATCGACTTGCGGATGACCGGTCCGACGAGGGGGTAGAGCACGCCGACGAGCGGACCCACGTCCTTGCGAATCGCGCCGTGCGCGGCGCGCTCCATCGCGGGCGCGAGCACCGCCGCGAGGCGATCGTCGCGCGCTTCGGCCAGCGCGAGCGCGTTCGCCAGCACGGCACTGATGGCCTCGGCGAACTGCTGCGGGTCGTCAATCTTCTGCCGCAGCGCGTCGAACGCCGCCCGATCCTGCTCGAGGAGCACGCTGCGCAGCGCATCGAGCTGCGGATCTCCCCCGAGACGGCTGGGGAACGCCGCCGCCATGTCCCGATCGACGCTGCGCGCGACCTCCAGCAGAAGGTCGGCGAGCCGGCTCGCCGTCCGCACATCGTCGGGCGACAGTTCCGCGACGCCCGACGCGGCGCCACGGGCGAGTGACAGTCTGTGCATCACTCTGTCTTCCTGGTGACCGCTCTCTCGCCAGATTGCTGACGATCCTCAGGAGAACTCGAGGTCGACCGTCTTCGCACCCTTCGGCGTGATGTCCTGATTCAGGCAGCGGGCGATCTCGACGAAGAGTCCGGCCAGCAGATTCCGATCGGTCTTGACGTTGCTGAGCTCCGAGAACATGCGCTCCAGCGACGCACGCGTGTCATCGTTCCGGCGACGCACGTCGTCGCGAAGCACCTGAGACTCTTTTCCGATCCGCTCCGTGAACTCGCGCTCGAGACCGGCCACCTTGTCCGAGAGTTGCGCCAGGCGCTTCTCGCACGCCTGGACGAGCTCGCGCAGCCCCTGACCGAGCTCCTTGTCGGCTTCGGCGCGAAGCTCCTGTTCCTGACGCACCTGGTTGGCAACCGACTCGACCAGCTTCTTCAACGAGGACTCCGCGTTCGCCAGGCTGCGCGACGACTCCGCCTCGACGTCGCGGAGCTTCTGCAGGAAACGCTCCTCGAGTCCGGTAAAGCGGCGATCGTAGTCCTGCATCTGATTGCCGAAGAGCAGCTCGCGGATCTTGTCGACTCCAGGCGTGTCGGCGCTCGGCGCACCGGCCAGCGCGACGTGAGCGGCGGCAGCAATCGCCTGGGGGTCGAGGGTCGGAACTTTGGGGTTGGCGGCCATGTTGGGGGTGCTCCTTGGTGTTGCACGTTGAGTGTGCGTTCGTGGCGAAAGTGAATGTGTCGCGCGTCGGCTCGTCGTCGTGCCCACGCTGCGGCGTACCTGGCGATTCATCGGACGTGTCGTGGCTCATGGCCGCTGTGGCGACCGGCGGAAAGATGAAAAGTGGTTCGATGCCAACCTGCGACGCAACGGTCAATGAAATGAATGGCCGATAGTCTATCGATCAACTCAGCCGCAGATCTATAGCCAGCTCGAGACATGGATGTCTGGCGGAGAGCGAAAGACGACAATTCCGGCGACTTCCTGAGGCGTCCATCGCGGACGGTTCAGGCTCCCCCGCCGTTACGCTCGACGAAAACGCCGGTATCGCTGGCCAGGCGGCGGCCAGTCTAGTCCCGACTTTCTCGTCTCCACAGGTAACCGATCAGCCGGCGAGCCCTGCCGTTCTCCATCTCGAACGGCAGAGAAGGCCTAAACCCAGAGCTCACTTGTGTTGAGGATGCGAATCCCGGTTTCCGCCCTCCGCGCGGAGCGCTACGGCGGGACCTCGCCGAAGCTCAAAGAGCGGAGGCGGGCCGGCGACCGGACCGCGCTGCGAGGGCGTCGAGGGC
>DASUGH010000175.1:0-26049 GCA_036274155.1 Vicinamibacterales bacterium
AGGGCGTCGAGGGCCGCTGGACGCGAGCTCCGTGAGCTCGCTGATCCCCACAGCCTTCTCGCACGGTCAGGCGAGTCTGGTCGGTCGTCTCCACAGGGATTCGCATCCTCAACACAAGTGAGCTCTGGGTCTAGTCGATGCCGCCACGTCGCTGGGAAGTGCTGACGACCACGAAGGCCCTCTGGCGACCTTCGTGGCTTGCAAGTGGCGCGGCTGCGCCCAATGCGCAGTTACCTCGTCACGCGAATCCAGGCGTACATCCCGTCACGGAAGTGCGGGTTGATGTTGCAGATCACGAGGTACCGTCCGGGTTCTGAAAACGACACCGACTCCACGCGGTTGAACGTGTTGGAGAACACCGGTGGATTCGGCGGCTGCAGCGGATTCTGCGGCGGGAGCGCCGGCGTGCCGGGAGGACCGGCCGGGAAACCGGGGTTGATCCCGGCGTAGTAGAGGATCGGGTTCATGGGGTCGATGGGGAAGCCGTAGTTGATGAACAGGTTGTCGGGAGTGACACCGGCACCCGGGAAATCAGGAGCGTTGTCGAGCACGTCCCTCGGCCGCGTGCCCGGCAAGTACACGAAGATCTGGTGGAAGCCGGCGACCATGAAGTTGACCACACCGCCCTTCCTGATGCGGATTTCATCGGGCACGAGATGGTGGTTCGGCTCACCGAGCGCGGCGGTGTTCAGCCCGGTGCCAAATGACACGACGGCGACGAGCGGTGCGTCGTCTTTGCCGTCATCGTGATGCCCGTCGTGCCGATCGTCGTCCCGGTAGTTCTGCGAACCGCGACCCTGATCGGCGGTCGCCGGCACCTGCAGCGGCCACGTGGCCAGCGCACCGGCGAGCGCGAGTACCAGACCCAACGAACGTCTCATACGTCCTCCGATCTCCAGCTGCAACCCGACAGGGTTGCGGGCGCCACCCTAACGCAGGGGTAATGGCCCAGCAAGGGGAATCGAAGGGATCAACGACGCAGGAGACCCGATTCAACAGGTCGCGGATGGGTTACGCTTATGCGCCACGCCTGCGGAGCTCAACCGTTGCGAACACTTGCCGCCCTCCTCATGGCCGCCGTCACGGTGCTGCCGCCGGCCGGTCTCCGCGCGCAATCGGATCTCGACGCTCTGATGTCGGCGGTGCTGACGCGCCGCGATGACAACTGGAAGAAGCTGCAGCAGTACACGCTGATCGAGGACCAGTCGTTCCGTCTGGTCGGACCGATGGAGACGCCGATCTTCGGCAGCAGGCGCGAGTATCTCTGGCTTCCGCGGCAAGGCTTCTTCGTGCGCAGTCCGCTCAGCGCCGACGGCGTGAAGGTCAGTGACGTGGAGCGCCGGAAGGCCGAAGACGGCTTTCTGAGAATTGAACAACAACGGGAGGCTCAACGTGCCGCCCGAGGTGGCGGTTCCCCGCAGGGTCAGGCGGACGCCGGCGAGCCGGCCGACATCCCGGATGCCATCCGGCAGTCCCTCGAGCCTGGGTTCGTCTCCATGGCCTACTTCCTCGAGTTCAAGTTCGAGGCCGGGCACTATGCGTTCGTCGGCCGCGAGCGGCTGCTCGATCGCGACGTGCTTCGCATCGAGTACTACCCGGAGAAGCTGTTCCAGAACGACAAGCGCGAGGGCCGCGGCGGCAGCAATCAGGCGCAGGATCCGGAAGCAGAGAAGAAGAAACGCGAGCGGAGCGACCGCGGCGATCAGATCGAGCGACAGATGGACAAGGTGTCGTTCGTCACGTTATGGGTGGAACCATCGGAGCGGCAGATTCTGCAGTACGAGGTCCGGAACATCGACGCCGACTTCCTGCCCGGCCGCTGGCTCATGCGGCTCGACGAGCTGCACGCGTCGATGCGCATGGGGAATCCGTTTCAGGGAGTGTGGCTGCCAGCCTCGATGCAGATCCGCGCGGCGATGACGCTGGCCGTCGGGCGGGTATCGGGCGTCTTCGAAACCAAGTACCGGGATTTCCGCGAAGCTGCAACCGACTCACGGGTCATCATCCCGTCGCCGCAGCGTTGAGGTCCGCGTGACGAGGTGCTCAGCAAGCGCCAGCCTCGGAGCCGTGCTGGCGCTCCTGGTCGCGTGCGTGGCGCCGGCCGCCGCTCAGACAGCCGAGCGGATCGTCGAGATCCGCGTTCACGGCAATCACACGACACCCGACGATCAGGTAGTGGCGCTCAGCGGCCTCTCCGTCGGCGACCCGGCGACTCCGGACGCGTTGAAAGTGGCAGAGGACAAGCTGCAGGCGAGCCGTCGATTCGAAGGCGTCGAGGTGCGCCGGCGGTTCGCGTCGATCGAGGACGCCAACGCCATTCTCGTGGTGCTCGTCGTCGACGAGCGTGAGGGCGTCAGCGCCAACACCCCGCTGCCCGGTCCGCTGCGCCGGCTCGGGCTGGCGAGTCTGTGGATGCCAATCCTCAACTTCATCGACGGATACGGGTTCACGTACGGCGCCCGGATCTCGTTCGCCGATCCGATCGGGCCGCAGACGCGCATGTCGATTCCGCTCACATGGGGCGGCGAGCGGCGCGCGGCGCTCGAGGTGGAACGCACGTTCCAGGGCAAGGCATGGAGCAGCGTGAGCGGCGCGATCGACACCTACCGGCGCGTGAATCCTCATTTCGAGATCGCCGACCTGCGGGTGGAGGGGCGGGCGCGCGTCGAACGCCGATTCACGCCGTGGCTGCGGGCCGGCGCCGCGGCGCGAATCGCCCGTGTCGACTTCGGCGGCGACGTGGACACGCACGATGCCGAAGGCGTCGACGTGACGTTCGACACGCGAATCGATCCGTCGTTTCCACGCAACGCGGTGCACATGCGGCTCGGCTGGGAGCACATGGGATTCGAGGCGGGAAGCGCCGGCATGTGGAAGGGCGACCTGCGCGGCTACGTGGGTGTCGGCGGATCGCGCGTGCTGGCGCTGCGCGCGCAGTTCGCGCGGGCGAGCGCGGCGCTGCCGCCCTCTGAACAACTGCTGCTCGGCGGCAGCGACACGCTGCGTGGCTACCGCACCGGCTATCGCGCCAACGACCGTCTGGCGGCCGCATCGGCGGAGCTGCGCGTTCCGCTGAGCTCGCCGTTCAGCTTCGCGCGGCTTGGCGTAAAAGGGTTCGTCGACGCCGGCACCGTATGGTCGTCGTCGGCGCGGCTCGCCGACCAGCCGTTCGATCATGGAATCGGCGGCGGCTTCTATGCCGGCATCGCCGCGTTGATGCTCGACGTGGACGTCGCGTGGCCCGAGTCGGGAAGTCCGCATGTGCATGTGGGATTAGGGGTCACGTTCTAATCGAGGAGCGTCGGTTCCGTGATCAAGATTGATCGCTTCGTGTTCTTCGTGCCTTCGTGGTTTTCTGTCTTCGTGTCCTTCGTGAGTCGAGCGTGCTGACCGTTACCGACGTCGCGAAACGCTATCCCACACCTCGCGGTCTCCTGACCGTGCTGACAGACGTGTCGTTCTCGATGCAGGCCGGCGAGGCAGCGGCGATCACAGGGCCGTCCGGCAGCGGCAAGAGCTCGCTCCTCTACGTGCTCGGGGCGCTCGAGCCTCCTTCCGACGGCACGGTCGTGCTGGACGGCCGCAACCCGTTCTCACTCTCGCCGAAGGCGCTGGCCGACTTCCGGAACCGCGAGATTGGATTCGTCTTCCAGGATCACTGCCTGCTGCCGCAGTGCAGCGTGCTCGAGAATGTGCTGGTTCCGACACTGGTCGCCACACCGAATGGCACGGGGGACGATCCGGCACAGCGTGCGAGAGCGCTCGTCGAACGCGTGGGGCTCGCCGATCGGCTCGACCACAGGCCGGCAGAGCTCTCGGGCGGGGAGAAACAGAGGGTCGCCATCGCCAGGGCGCTGATCCGTCAGCCGCGGCTCGTCCTGTGCGACGAGCCCACCGGCAATCTCGATCCGGCGACCGCAGCGTCAGTCGCGTCGCTGCTCCTCGACCTGCAGCGTCATCACGACAACGTGCTCATCGTCGTGACGCACAGCGATCGGCTGGCCGAGCAGTTCAATATCCGGTTCGAGATCAGAGGCGGACGCCTCGAGCGCGTGAAGTGAGGCTCAGAGGATCCGGCGAGGGCGCCGAGAATCGACACTACAGAGGCACAGAGGCACAGAGGTTTTCCAGAGGGCGCTGAGCACGTAAATTCACGCGGCCTGTTTGAGGCGCGCAAGTGCCCCATGGCGCGCGACTTCGGTGGTGAGCGTCGCGAGCGTGGCGTGCTCGGCCTCATTGGCCGGCCGCGCAATCGCCTTGACGATCAGATCGGGCGCCACGCGCTTCACGATATGCCGCGTATAGCCGGTGAACGGCCGGCTGCGGCTCTTCCGCCCATGACGTATCGCGCGATCACGAGCGATGGCTGCCGGCCCGTCGCAGTCGATGTGATCCACTACTTGAATTTTGTCGCCTCTGTGCCTCTGTGCCTCTGTGCCTCTGTGTGTTGATT
Organism: Vicinamibacterales bacterium; assembly: GCA_036274155.1. Classification (GTDB taxonomy): domain Bacteria; phylum Acidobacteriota; class Vicinamibacteria; order Vicinamibacterales; family UBA2999; genus Gp6-AA40. The sequence goes on from DASUGH010000175.1 coordinate 4,454, forward strand.
CTCTGTGCCTCGTGGCCTCTCTGTGCCTCGGGGACACGCCTCAGGACGCCTGCTTCTCGGCGCCTCCAAAGAAGCGTTTGGCTGCGGCCGCCGCGGCCACGAGTGCGACGAGAATCGCCTTCTTGAACGCGAGGAGTCCCAGCCACAGCACCTTGAAGAACCCCGCCTTCGCGGCGGTTGCACCGACGACCAGACCGGCGATGCCATAGGCGGCCGCCTTGTCCTTGCCGGGGAGGAAGTCCGTATAGCGATGCCCCTCGTTGAACTCGACGGCTGCGAGCAGGTTCTGTGATTCGCTGCGAATCGATGCCAGCCGATCCATGTCGGAGACGGCGTTGAGGACGAGGACGCCGCGCCGGCCCAGAATTCGAATGTTGTAGTTCAGCGTGTGCTCGCCTTCGTCACCGAACACGAGATCTTTTGCCCAGTACATCTTGTGGGCGCCTGGATCGTAGGATGGAGGCTCCGCCCATCCAACGAGGGTCACCGTCTCGAAGCCCTGCTTCTTCCGCTCCTCGTTCGACTCGACGGTCGCTTCCTGCATCTCCTTCAGGAGCTTGGTGTAGTCGAGTCCGGCAGCGTCTTTGTCGTCCACGTACCCGTCTTCGTCGTAGGTGATGACGACGCCCCATCCTTCGTCCGACAGCGGGCTCACTTCGCTCGGAATCAGCATGCCCAGCACATCGTCGGCCGAACCGGGCGGGTTTCCCCACGCTTCCGTCAGGAGCCGCCGGCTGCCCTCGGGGCCGATGAATCGGAACGATTCGGGCAGACGAATCGTGGCCATTCCGCCCTTCAAGGTCACCGTGCCGGTCTGGTACCCCAGCCTGGCTTCGAAGGCTTCCTTCGCCGATTCTTCCTGGGTCGACTCGCTCGGCCCCTGCGCGTGAACGACACTGGCGGCGAGAGCGAGCATCAGGGCGGCGACAATTTCACATCGCTTCATCGACTCCTCCACACGAACCAATCGGCGACAACGAGAGCCGATCTTGCAGGTTTTCGGGTGGAGAAAACGCCGCCTATACGACGAATGTCGAATGTGCGGTCGCGAAGAGCAGTCGCGTGCAGAACACGTTGCTCTGGTCTTGAAGATGCTGTGATGGTATGCGGAGGCTACGGAGGAACGGTTTCACACGGAGCAACGGTGGAACGGAGGCGAACGGAGTTCTTGCTCGGTGGGAGCCCGCAGCCGTGACGCGCCAATCGGGTCACCGAGGTGGGCCCGCGCTACGCCGGCCGTAAGGCCGGCGGCCCACTTGCTGAGCGTGCCCTTTGGCCAGTCTCCGTTGCCTCCGTTACTCCGTTTCTCCGTGTTTACGCCGTTCCTCCGTGATCTCCGTTACGTCCACTGTCTCGGGCCGCGGCAGGAACTTCGCGAGGCCGCGGCAAAGGTGCCGTCAATAGATCGCTGTATTTGGTTCCAACCCGCAGAGCACGCGTCCGTACAGCTCCGCCGCCGTCTGCGGATGCATGATCGCGTGGTTCGACAGCGCCTGAATGTCGCGCTGGAAGCGTTGAATCGGAACGTTCGACTGAATGGAGGAAGCGCCGCTCGCGTAGAAGAGGACGTCCACCGCATCGCGGGCGAGGCCGGTCGACCAGGCAATGTGCGCTCGTGATGCAATCCGTTCGCGAATCGACATCACCTTGCCGGGCTGGTCGTCCATCAGCGCGCACGCGAGCCGGACGTGCGCAGCGGCCGAGTCGATCGTGAGCGAGGCCTCGGCAATCTGGAGATGCGTGACCGCGGCTTCGATCTTCTTCGTGTAGTTCGTGTAAGGGATGCCACGTCCCGGCAGGCGCTCTTCGAAGAGCTCCAGCGCGCCGCGTGCCGTGCCGAGCGGCGTGCCGCCAGCGTTGACGGCGAGCACCGGTGCCAGCGGATAGTTGAAGTACGGGTTGCCGGTGTTGTGGCGTTGCGGGTACTTCGCTTCGAGCATGTCGGGAAGCGGGATCGCGCGATGTGTCGGCACGAACAGGTTCTCCGCCACGATGGTGCTGCTGCCGGTCGCCGCCATCCCGCTGGCGTTCCAGTCGTCGAGCCGGGTGAACGAGCGGCTTGGCGCCAGCATGCACATCGGCAGCCCATTCCCCGAGCTGTCCATCAGCACTGCGTTGACGAAAGTCCAGTCCGATCCGTGGCCGCCGGTGTTGTACCCCCACCGGCCGTTCACAACGTACCCGCCTTTCTGGCTGACCGCCGTGCCGGTCGGCGAGAAGACGCCGCTGATCCTCGGGTCGCGCGTCGCGAATACCTCCTCCTGCGCTTCGTCGGGGTACACGGCGGCGAGCCATGACATGGCGCTGAGAATGGTGGCGACCCACGAGGTGGACGGACATCCACGCGCGAGCTGCGCGAGCACGTCGCACTGCGTCTGGAAATCGGCCTCGTGTCCGCCGAACCGTTTCGGCGCAGTCATGCGGAAGACGTCGGCCTCGCTCAGCGCGTCGAAGGTCTCAGGAGCCAGGCGCCGCGCCTGCTCGGCCTCGGCGGCGCGTTCGCGCAGCATCGGTACGAGCGCTGCCGCGCGCTCGACGAGTCGTGTGGGGGTGTCGGCAACAACCATGGCGGGCCCAGTCGGTGAAAGGTGAAGACGGAATCTTATCGCGGTGGTGCGAGGGTGCGGGGTGCGAAGGTGCAGGGGTGCGAGGGTGCGGGGTGCGAAGGTGCCGGGGTGCGAAGGTGCAGGGGTGCGAGGGTGCGAAGGTGCAGGGGTGCGAGGGTGCGAAGGTGCAGGCTGCGAAAGTGCGAGGGTGCGGGGTGCGAGGGTGCGAGGGTGCGGGGTGCGAGGGTGCGGGGTCAGTAAAGAGAGCCGGGCCGCCCGGCGTATCTGGCTAGGACCATTCGTGGGTGGTACTGCATCCACCACGTACTGTTGGGGCTTCCATCGTGTGGTCGGGCTCCACGCGGGTTCCCTGGATGTGCTTGACGTGTCGCAGATGCGCTTCGCGGTGAGCACCGATTCGCGAAGCGCACGCTCGCCGGCTGGCTCCAGTCGATAGTGGCGTTGGATCGTCCGCCTCTCGGGAAGAAGAGGAGAACATGCGTTCACGAACCGGTGTGCTGACTCTCGTTGCCATCGTCTCGCTAGGGCTGACTCCCGACGCGCAGCGAGGTCCCTCGACAACGCCCGCGGCATGGCCGCATTGGCGCGGCCCGGCTCGCACCGGCGTTGCGGCGGGGTCGGCACCGGTCGAGTGGAGCGATACGAAGAACGTGGCCTGGAAGGTCGAGATTCCGGGGCGCGGACACTCGACGCCAGTGGTTTGGGGCGATCGACTCTTTCTGACGACGGCGGTGCCGACGGGGCGCAAAGCCGAAGCGCCGGCACCAGCTGAGGGTGGCGGGTTCGGCCGCGGCGGCCGGCGGGGCGGCGACGGCGGCTCCGGCGCGGGCGAGGAGCATCGCTTCGAGGTCATCGCCATCAACCGGGCTGACGGGAAGGTGGCGTGGCGTCAGGTGGCGGCCACGGCGACGCCGCACGAGGGCTACCACCAGATGTACGGCAGCTTTGCTTCGAACTCGCCGACAACCGACGGTCAGCGGCTGTATGCCTTCTTCGGCTCTCGCGGACTCTACGTGTACGACCTGGACGGCCGAGCGGTCTGGCAGAAGGACTTCGGCCTGCAGATGCGGATGTTCAACGGGTTCGGGGAAGGCGTCGGTCCGCTCGTCGACGACGGGCGTCTGATCCTGCTCTTCGATCACGAAGACGCAGGCTTCCTGACGATGCTCGACGGCGCCACCGGCCGGGAGATCTGGCGCACGCCGCGCACCGACGGCACCAACTGGGCAGCGCCGATCGTCGTGAATCACGGCGGCCGCAAGCAGGTCGTCGTCAACAGCTCCCGCAAGGTGAGAGGCTACGACTACGAGACCGGCCGTCAGATCTGGGAAGTCGCCGGCCTGGGACGGAACACGATCCCGCTGCCGGTGCAGCACCAGGACCTCGTGCTGTCCATGAGCGGCTTCATCAGCCCGGCCCTGCTGGCGATTCGACTTGGACGGGAAGGAGACCTCGCCGGCACCGACGCCGTGGTCTGGACGACCAACCGCGGCCTGTCGTACAGCGCTTCACCGGTGCTGCACGAAGGGAAGCTGTACTTCATCACCGACACCGGTATGGTGTCATGCCTGGACGTCATGACTGGCCAGCCCGTGTATCAGCAGGCGCGGCTGCCCAAGCCGTACAACATCAAAGCGTCTCCGGTGCTCGCCGATGGTCATCTGTACTTCGCCACCGAGGATGACGACGTGGTGGTTGCCAGGGTCGGTTCGACGCTCGACGTGGTGGCGACGAACACGCTGGCCGATCAGTCGTTCATCGCGTCACCGGTCGTTGTCGACGGCGACATGTTCCTGCGAAGCCGCAGCCATCTGTTTCGCATCTCCGGGACGAGGTAACGGAGACTACGGAGGAACGGGACAAGCTCACACGGAGCAACGGAGGAACGGAGACGAACGGAGTTCCTGCTCGTTGGGAGTGTGGAGCAGTGACGCGCAAATAGGTCAGCGAGGTAGCCCGCGCTCCGCGCTCGATCCCTGTCGCCGGGCGAAGCCCGGCGGGCCACCTTCTGAGCGTGCCCTGGGGCCAGACTCCGTTCGCCTCCGTTTCTCCGTTTCTCCGTGTTGACGTCCTCCGTTCCCTCCGTCCCCTCCGTTTCCCAAGCAGCTGAGATTGACCAGCGGAATGCGGGATCTTGGGGGGACGGAGTACCATCGGCAAGCGTCTTACCCGGCAGGAGCGAGAGGATGTCCATCAGAGCCGTCAAGCGTGTCAGCCAGTCGAAGCCGACGATCGAAGGGGCCGGGGTGCACCTGCGTCGAGCCTTCGGGTTCGGGAATACCACCGACTTCGATCCGTTTTTGCTCTTCGACGATTTCCGCAACGACAACCCGGAGGAGTATCTCGCCGGCTTTCCCTGGCACCCGCACCGCGGCATCGAGACGATCACGTACGTGTTGAGCGGTCAGGTGGATCATCGAGACAGTCTCGAGAACAAGGGGACGCTCGGGTCCGGCGACGTGCAGTGGATGACCGCGGGGAGCGGCATCATGCACCAGGAGATGCCGAAGGGCGACGAGCAGGGCCGCATGCATGGGTTCCAGCTCTGGGCCAACCTCCCGGCGTCGTTGAAGATGACGGCGCCGCGGTATCAGGACGTCTCGGGACGCGACATCCCGGAGGTCGTCGAAGACGATGGCACGAGAGTGAGGGTCGTCTGCGGCGAATTCTGGGGGAAGAAAGGGCCGGTCGAAGGCGTCGCCGCCGATCCGCGCTATCTCGATATCTGGGTGCCGCCCGGCAAGCGGCGGGCGTTGCCGGTGGAAACGACCCGGCACGCGTTCGCGTACGTCTTCGAGGGCGCGGGCCAGTTTCGCGACGCATCCGCTCCGCGGCCGGTGAAGACCGATCACGGCGGCCGGGACGAGCACACGGTCTACGACATGGTCGGCAACCGGTCGCTCGTGCTGTTCGATCGCGGCGACGAGGTGGTGGTGCAGGCCGGGGAACAGGGGCTTCGGTTCCTGCTCGTCTCGGGAAAGCCGCTCGAAGAGCCGGTCGCCTGGTATGGTCCCATTGTGATGAACACGCAGCAGGAGCTCCGGCAGGCGGTCTTCGAGCTCCAGAACGGCACCTTCATCAAGAACGGCTGAGCGGCAGGATGGAGCCGTTGGATGGCTGTTCAGCCGGAGGTCCTCGCCGCCGAAATCGCGTCGGGCTCGCGAATCACGATTCTCGACGTGCGCACGCGCGAGGAGTTCGTGCGCGGTCACGTGCCCGGCGCGATTCACATCCCGTTTCAGTCCGTTGGCCGCAACGTGGCGGCGATCCCCTCAACCCCTGACGAGCGCCTCGTCGTGTACTGCGGTCATGGCCCGCGCGCCTGGCTGGCGGGCGCGATGCTGCGCCGTCATGGATTTGGTCGCGTGGAGTACCTCGCCGGTCAGATGACGGGGTGGGCGCGCGCCGGGTTGCCACTCGAGACGGGCGAGTGATGCGAGTCACACAGCTCGTCGTTCGGGGACTGACGCACTACTGGCGGACGAACCTCGCTGTGGTCTTCGGCGTGGCCACCGCGGTCGCCGTCCTTGCCGGCGCCCTGCTCGTCGGCGATTCGGTGCGCGGCAGCCTTCGCGATCTGGTCCTCGGGCGCCTCGGGAAGACCGATCAAGTCGTCGCCTCCGCCGGATTCTTCCGCGAGGCGCTGGCCGAGGAGATTCGCCGCGACGTGCGTTTCGCGTCCCGCTTCTCCGGCGTGGTGCCGCTCATCGCCGCACGCGGAATCGTGACCGATCAGGAGAGCGGCCGCCGCGCCGGCCAGGTCGCCGTCTACGGTGTGGACGATCGCTTCTGGCGCTTCCATGGCGTGAGCGTGTCGGGGCCCGCCGATCGCGAGGCGTTCATCAGCCCTGCGCTGGCGGGGCAGCTCGGGTCGCCGTTGCACGCGTCGATTCTCGTTCGGGTGCAGCGGCCCACTGACGTGCCGCTCGAATCGCTTCACGGACGGAAGGACGATGTCGGGCGCACGCTGCGGCTGACGATTGCCGGTATCCTGCCCGCAAGTTCCCTCGGCGAGTTCTCGCTCGAGCCGCAACAGGCCGACGTCGTCGCCGTCTTCGTACCGCTGTCGAGACTGCAGCAGGAGATCGAGACCGCCGGCCGCGTCAACACGCTGCTCGTCTCGAGTGCCGGGCGGGCGGACGCCGGCGATCGAACGCTGGAGGACCTCGTTCGAGCCCACACGACGCTCGACGACTTCGGTCTCACGATCAAGAGGGACGAGAAACGAAACCGGATCACGCTCGGCTCGGCGGGAGGACTGCTCGACGATCGACAGGCCGCTGCTGCCGAGGCGGCGCGCGGCACCGGCATGCGCGCGCAGCCGCTCATGACGTATCTGGCCAACACCCTGCGCGTCGGCGACCGCGAGACGCCGTACTCGCTGGTCACGGCGCTCGATCTGTACGCAATCGTCCGAACCGAAGCGAACGATCCGAACGATCCGAACGATCCGATTGTCCTGACCGACTGGGCCGCCTCGGATCTCCATGCGCGCGCCGGCGATCGTCTGACGCTCGAGTACTACGCATGGGAAGAACCCGGTCACCTCGTCACCCGAAGCGCCGAGTTCCGCGTGGCGGGAGTGGTGCCGCTCGGTGTCGGCGATCGCGACATGGCGCCAGCCTTCCCGGGCATCAGCGATTCGCCGACGCTGACCGGCTGGGACCCGCCGTTTCCAGTGGATCTCCGCCGCGTGCGGCCGGCTGACGAGCAGTACTGGAAGCAGTACCGCACGACTCCGAAAGCCTACATCCCGCTCGAGGTCGGTCAGCGTCTGTGGCGCTCGCGTTATGGCGCCTTGACGTCGGTACGTCTGACGCCGCCTCCCCGCGAGTCGCTCGCAGAGGCTTCGCGCGCCTATGCCGATCGTCTTCGCGCCGCGATCGATCCGCTCACCGCCGGTGTCGCCGTCCGCGACGTGCGCGCCGAGAGCCTGTCGGCCTCCCGCGGCGCCACCGACTTTGGCGAGTACTTCGTCTACTTCAGCTTCTTCCTCGTCGTGTCGGCCCTGCTGCTCGCGTCACTGTTCTTCAAGCTCGGCGTCGAGCAGCGCGTGCGCGAGGTCGGCCTGCTCAGGGCGGTGGGATTCGGTCCGCGTGACGTGCGGCGCCTGTTTCTGGGCGAGGGGCTGCTGCTGGCCATCGCCGGCAGTGCAATCGGCGTGATCGGGGCCATCGGATACGCCGCGCTGCTGATGCACGGCCTGCGCACGTGGTGGGTCGACGCGGTCGGAACGACGGCGCTGACGCTGCACCTGACCACGCAGTCGCTTGCGGCCGGCGCCCTTGGCGGAATTCTCGCCGCGGTCGTCTGCATCTGGTGGACCCTTCGGTCGCTGGGCGGAATCTCGGAACGCACGTTGCTCGCCGGCGACATCGCCGCCCCGCTCTCGACGCCGGGCCGGCGCCGTGCGCTGCCGGTGACGAGCGCGGCGCTGGCGATTGTAGGTGTGCTGCTCCTGATCCTGGGTGCTGCCCGTGTGCTGGATCCAGCGGGGGCGTTCTTCGGCGCCGGCTTCGCGCTCCTCGGTGCGACGCTTGGCGCCTTCTTCATCGCCTTCCGCCGCAGCGCGCGCGGGGCGCTGACTGGCGGCGCGGCGCACGCCCTGTCTCGACTCGGTTTCCGCAACGCGACGTATCGTCCGGGGCGAAGCGTGCTGTCGATGGCGGTCATCGCCGCGGCCACCTTCATTCTCATCTCGGTAGACGCGTTCCGCCGCGGTGCTTCGTCTGGCGATACCGACCCGCACTCCGGGCTGGGCGGCTATTCGGTGATGGTGGACACGCTGCTGCCGATTGCGCGCGACCCGAACACCGCCGACGGCCGTGAAGCGCTCAACCTCTTCGACCTGGACGACTCCGCCACCATCGAGCCGTTCCGGGTGCTGCCGGGCGACGATGCCAGCTGCCTCAATCTGTACGAGCCACGCAACCCGCGGATCCTCGCGCCCGGCGATGCCTTTCTCGAGCAGGGGAGGTTTCAGTTCTCCGCATCGCTGGCCACGTCCGACGCCGAGCGCGGCAACCCGTGGCTGCTCCTGCAGCGAACGTTCGAGGATGGCGCCGTGCCGGTCATTGCCGACGCCAACTCCATGACCTACGTCCTGCACCGCTCGCTCGGCGACGAGATCGTGCTCGCCCGCGGCGGCCAGCCGCTGCGGCTGCGAATCGTGGCGGCGCTGCGCGACAGCATCTTCCAGGGCGAGCTGCTGATGTCGCAGGCCAATTTCCTGCGCCTGTTTCCCGAACAGCCGGGATATCAGTTCCTGCTCGTGCAAACGATGCCCGGACGTGCAGAGGCGGTGGTCGGGCAGATCGAGAACGCGCTCGGCGATTTCGGCGCCGATGCGACGCTCACGGCGGATCGTCTCGCTCAGTTCCATCGCGTCGAGAACACCTACCTGTCGACGTTTCAGACGCTCGGTGGCCTCGGCCTGCTGCTCGGCACCGTCGGGCTTGCCACTGTTCTGTTGCGCAACGTGCTCGAGCGCCGGCGGGAGCTGGCGCTGCTCGGTGCCGTGGGCTACCGGCGCGAGCACTTCCTGGTGATGATCCTCGCGGAAAACGCGCTGCTGCTCGCCGGAGGCCTTGTGACCGGCGCCTTGTGCGCCGGGCTGGCGATTGCGCCGGCCGTCGCCGAGCGCGGTGGACGGGTGCCATTGTCGAGTGGCGGCGCACTTCTGCTGTTCGCGGTTCTCGTAACAGGTTTGCTATCCTCGGTCGTGGCTCTCAGGGCGGCGACGCGTGCGCCGCTCCTGTCTTCGCTCCGTTCGGAGTAAATTCATGTCCAAGCGCGTCTTCATCGTCCTGGCTGCGTTCTTCCTCACGGTCGCGCCGCTGGCGGCCAACTGGCCGCAGTGGCGGGGACCAGCGCTCAACGGTACGAGCAGCGAGACCGGCCTTCCGGTCAAGTGGTCGAAGGTCGAGAACATCACCTGGAAGCTGGCGATGCCCGAACGATCGGGCGCCACGCCCATCGTCTGGGGCGATCACCTGTTTCTGAACGTCGGCGAAGGAAGCAATCTGGCGTTCTGGTCCGTGGACCGGAACACCGGCGCCGTGCGCTGGAAGAAGGCGCTCGGCGGCGGCAACGTGCGCATGCGCAAGCAGCAGATGTCCTCGCCGTCGCCGGTCACCGACGGCCGCAACGTGTGGGTGATGACCGGCACGGGGCTGCTGCGCGGCTTCGACTTCGCCGGCAACGAGCTCTGGATGCGCGACATCCAGAAGGACTACGGCCGCTTCGGCATCCAGTGGGGATACGCCTCGTCGCCGCTGCTCTTCGAGGACTCGCTCTACGTGCAGGTGCTGCACGGGATGCACACCGACGACCCCTCGTACCTCCTGCGCATCGACAAGGCCACGGGCAAGACCCTGTGGCGGGTCGAGCGTCCGACGAACGCGAGGTTCGAGTCGCCCGACGCATACACGACGCCGGCGCTGCTGCGCTACGGGAGCAGCACCGAGATTGTGATCACCGGCGGCGACGTGGTCACCGGCCACGACCCGGCAACCGGCAAGGAGCTGTGGCGCGCCGACGGGTTGAATCCCGCCAACGACGGCAGCTACCGCATCGTCGCCTCGCCGGTGATACTGGGCGAGTCGATCATCGCGCCGTCGCGGGAGCGGCCGCTGCTCGTGCTCAGGGCCGGCGGCCGCGGCGACGTCACCAAGACGCACGTGCTCTGGCGTTTCAACAACGGTCCGGATGTTCCGACGCCGGTAACGGATGGCACGTATCTCTATTCGATCAACGATCGCGGCATCATGTACTGCCTCGATCTCAAGACCGGCAACACCGTCTACGGGCCGCAGCGCCTGCGCCCGTCGACCTACAGCGGTTCACCCGTGCTCGCCGACGGGAAGATCTACGTGACCGACGAGGACGGCGTCACCAGCGTCGTACAGGCAGGACCCAAGTTCGCGCTCCTCGCCGAGAACGACTTCGGCGAATACACGCTCAGCTCGCCGGCGGTATCCGACGGGCAGATCTTCATCCGGACCGATTCGGCACTCTATGCGATTGGAGCGAGAAGGAAGAAGTGAACGTGCCGAACCTCGAACCCTGAACCTCGAACCCTGAACCCTGAACCTTGAACGTTGAACCTCGAACTTGAACCTGAACTCCCACGAACCTGGAACCTGGAACCCGGAACCCGGAACCCGTGATGCTTCGCACCTTCGCGATCCTGGCGGCGGTCGTCGCCCTCGCCGCCGGGATCCTGTATCAATTCTTCGGACTGCGCGTCGTGCTCGACGGCGGCGGGACGCCGCATCTTCGTCTCGTCGAGCCGTCGGATCGTCAGGCCGCCAGAATCGAACGTCACCGTGAGGAGCAGCGCGCTGAGTACGCGAAGGAGAGTCACAGCGACTCCGTCGCCGTGACGCCTCCTGCTGCGGCCAGCGTTGAACCTGTCGCAGGCGTCTCCGCGCCGGCCGCTTCCTCCACCTCACCTGCAACGATCAGCACACGGAATGCCTCGCTGGCGCCTCCCTACTGGACCGACTTCCGCGGTCCTCGCCGCGACGGCGAATATCGCGAACAGCCGATTCTCACGGCGTGGCCGCCGGGCGGGCTGAAGCCGCTCTGGAAACAGCCATCTGGAGGAGGCTATGCCTCCTTCACCATCGCGAACGGCCGCGCGTTCACCATCGAACAGCGCGGCGCCGAGGAGGTGGTTGCTGCCTACGAGGTGGCCACCGGCCGCGAGCTCTGGAAGACCAGCTGGCGCGGCGAGTTCAAGGAGTCGATGGGCGGCGATGGTCCACGTGCGACGCCAACCTGGGCCGGCGGACGTGTGTTCGCGCTTGGTGCCGAAGGCGAGCTCCGGGCGCTCGACGAGGCGACCGGGCGAACGGCCTGGAGGACGAACATTCTGCAGGACGCGGGCGTCGCGAACCTGAGCTGGGGGATGGCGGCATCCCCGCTTGTGGTCGACGAGGTCGTCGTCACCCTGCCGGGGGGGCCGAACGGCCATTCTGTCGTGGCTTACGACCGTGCCTCCGGGCGTCGCGTCTGGCAGACGCTCGACGATCAGCAGTCGTACGCCTCGCCAGCTCTGGTGACGCTGGCCGGCGTCCGTCAGATTCTCGTCTTCACCGCCGACCGGCTGGTCGCCATCGGCCCGAACGGCGGCGAACCGCTGTGGTCGGTGCCATGGCCGGGGCCAAACCGCATCAATGCCGCCCAGCCGCTCGTGATCGGCGATAACCGGGTATTCATCTCCTCGGGTTATGGAATCGGTGCCGCCGTCGTAGAAGTGTCGAAGGGCCCATCCGGCTTTTCCGTGCGCGAGATCTGGCGGAACACGCGGATGAAGAACCGTTTCGCCAGCTCGGTGCTGCACGATGGCTTCATCTACGGCCTCGACGAGTCGATCCTCACATGTCTCGACGCGGCGACCGGCGAGCCCAGGTGGAAGGGCGGGCGTTACGGATATGGCCAGCTGATCCTGGCCAGTGGACATCTCATCGTGCTGACCGAGGAAGGCGACCTCGTGCTCGTGCGCGCGACGCCGGCGCGGCTCGAAGAGGTGGCGCGTTTCCCGGCGCTGAGCGGAAAGACCTGGAATCCACCGGCGATTGGCGGAGGGTTCCTTCTGGTTCGCAACCTCGCCGAGATGGCGGGATTTGATGTGACGATACGGAAATGATGCTCGAGTTCCAGGTTCCGGGTTCCAGGTTCCGGGTTCGATCACGTTCAGGGTTCCGGGTTCCAGGTTCCGGGTTCGATCATGTTCAGGGTTCAGGGTTCCAGGTTCCGGGTTCGATCACGTTCAGGTTCAGGTTCGGGGAACCTGAACGCGAACATTGAACATTGAACATTGAACATTGAACCTCGAACCCCGAACCTCGAACGGAACCTGGAACCCGGAACCTGGAACGAGGAACTTATGATCGACAGCCCCACCCTTTCTCGTCGCACCTGGCTGCAGATGCTCGGCGCTGTGGCGCTCCTGCCGTCGGCTCGCCTCGGCGCACAGGGCGCGGCGTCGGTGGAGCTGATTGGCGAGACCGACGAGGCCGCGAGGTACTGGCCGCGCTGGCGCGGGCCTTCAGGACAGGGACTGGTTGCCGGCACCAACTATCCCGACCGCTGGTCAGCGAAAGAGAACGTCAAGTGGAAGTCGCCGGTGCCAGGCTCCGGCAACTCCTCGCCGATCGTGTGGGGCGATCGGATCTTCCTGACCACTGCGCACAATAACGGGCAGCGTGTCTCCATCCTGGCCTACCGGCGCTCGGACGGAACGAGGCTCTGGGAGACGTTCGCTCCCGACGGTCGTCAGGGCTGGACGCATGACAAGAACGGGTTCGCGTCGGCGACCGCCTCGACCGACGGGCAGCGTGTGTACGTCTCGCTCGGCGCGCGCGGCCTGCTGGCGGTGGATCTGGATGGAAAGGTCGTCTGGCACCAGGAACTGGGTCAGATCGACAACTACCACGGGCCCGCCGGTTCGGCGCTTCTCTACAAGGACCGGCTGATCCTGTACCAGGATCAGCGCTCCAACGCTTTCATCGCCGCCTTCGACGCCCGCACCGGCAAGCAGCTGTGGCGCACGCGGCGCAACGAGAGCGTTGGCTGGGGCACGCCGGTCGCCGTGCGCGTCGCCGGACACGACGAGATCATCGTGAACAGCCAGTCGCGTGTGTACGGCTACGACCCCGACTCGGGCAAGGAACTGTGGCGCTGCGAAGGGACGACGTTCGAGGTGATTCCGACGCCGGTTGTCGCGCACGGGCTCGTGTTCTGCTCGTCGGGCAGGCAGGGGCCCACGCTCGCCATCAGGCCAGGAGGCACCGGCGACGTCACCAGCACTCACGTCGCGTGGCAGTCGCCGCGCGGGTCACCGTTCGTGCCGTCGCCGATCGTCTACGGCGACTACTTGTACATGGTGAACGACATGCAGGCCGTCGCCACCTGCTTCGAAGCGCGCACCGGGAAGACGGCGTGGCAGGGACGTCTCGGTGTCGCCCGGCGCGAAGGCTTCTCCGCCTCGCCGGTCGCTGTGGACGGCAAGATCTTCTTCACCAACGACGACGGAGAGACGTTCGTGCTCCGGGCCGGTCCGACGTTCGACCTGCTGCACGTGAACAACATCGGCGAGCCGACCCTGGCGTCGCCGGCGCTGGTCGATGGGCGCTGGTACATCCGGACGGCAGGAAATCTATTCGCGATTGGTGCGTAGCTGCCGCATGGATGATGGAGCCGCGAGCGCTTCAGGTGGGTGGCCTGAAGCGCAGCACGATGTAGGCGCCGGTGGCGGCGAGCAGGAAGCCGAGGTACAAGAGCGGGTTGATCGACGATTTCGGCGGATGAATCACCATCGTCACCAGCACGTTGACGATCGGGGCGCCGCCGAACACCAGCGGCATCACGTAGACGGGCAGGCCGCCGGTCCTGAACGACCAGATGATGCAGGCGGCGCCGATGGCGCCGAGCGCGCCGGCGATCGTGGCGGTCACGAGGCCGGTGCTGTTGAAGTTCGAGAGGCCGCCCTGGGCGCTCAGGCCGAGCACCGGGACGAGGACGCCGATCAGGAAGTAGGCGACACCTACGCAGAGCAGCGCTTTCAACGGGTTTCCAAGCTGCGTCTGCCCGAGGTGCAGCAGCGCGCCGTACGCGCCCCAGGACAGCACGGCCCCCACCACGAAGATCAACCACACCATGCTCTTTGGCCTCGCTGGTCCGCTAATCGCAGTCATCGGTAATAAGGATCAGGCTCGTCGTTGCAGGTGACCGTGTCACGACGACAGTCTGTGCGAGAGTGTTACAAGTGAGGCTGGTGTGTCAATTGACTCGGGACTCGGGGCTCGGGATCCGGGCTCGGGACTCGGGGCTCGGGACTCGGGGCTCGGGATCCGGGACTCCGAAGCTTCATGCGTCTGCGTGCTGAGTTCACGTTAGAAGTTCGATGGGCGAAACCTCGAGAATGGAACCTGGAACATCGAGTCCCGGATCCCGAGCCCCAGATCCCGAGCCCCGGAGACCGGGTCCCCAACCGAGGGATCCGGTGCCCCGGCCAAGGTATAGTGATCAAACTGTGAGCGAGCAGGCGTCGCTGGCCGTCGACGATCAAACCGAAGTCGGAAGCTACTTCGTCGCCACCTATCCGCCGTTCTCCGTCTGGACGACGTCGGCTGTAGCGACGGAGGCGATTCCGGCGCTGCACAAGCCGCCGGTCGCCGGCGTGCCGCTCGGGATGTACCTGCACATTCCCTTCTGCCGGAAGCGTTGCCACTTCTGCTACTTCCGCGTCTACACGGACAAGAACGCGCAGGAAGTGAACAGCTATCTGGATGTCGTGGCGCGCGAGTGCGAGCTGTACTCGGCGCTGCCCGCAATTGCCGGCCGGAAGCTGAACTTCGTGTACTTCGGCGGCGGCACGCCGTCGTTCCTCTCGACGACGCAGCTTGGCGCGCTGGTGTCGCGATTGACGGCGTGCATGCCGTGGACCGATGCGGAAGAGGTCACCTTCGAGTGTGAGCCGGGTACGCTCACCGAGAGCAAGCTGGCTGCGATCAAGAGCATCGGCGTCACGCGTCTCAGCCTCGGCATCGAGAACTTCGACGACCGCATCCTCGAGGTGAATGGCCGCGCCCATCGTTCCGCAGAGGTCTATCGCGCCTACGAGTACGCCAGCTCCCTCGGCTTTCCGCAGATCAACATCGATCTGATTGCCGGAATGGTGGGGGAGACCGACGAGAACTGGCACCGCTGTATCGAGAAAACCCTCGAGCTCCAGCCGGACAGCGTCACGATCTACCAGATGGAGCTGCCGTTCAACACGACGATCAGCGGCAACCTCCTCAAGAACACCGGCCGGTTCGAAGCGGTCGCCAACTGGTCCACGAAGCGGCGCTGGGTACGTGAGGGCTTCGAGGCGCTCGAAGCCGCCGGATACCACGTGCGCAGCGCGTACACAGCGGTCCGCAATCCGGCCAGCACGCGCTTCGTCTATACCGATCGCCTGTGGCAGGGCGCAGACATGATGGGCCTTGGCGTCGCCTCGTTCGGTCATGTCAGCGGCGTCCACGTGCAGAACCTCGACACGTGGGAAACGTATGCCGATGCCATCGGCCGCGGCGAGATCCCGCTGAGCCGCGCTTACCGGCCGAACGACGAGGAACGGATGATCCGCGAGCTGGTTCTGCAGTTGAAGAGCGGCTCCGTGCGCCCGCAGTACTTTCGGGACAAGTACCGCGTCGACATCCTGACCCGGTTCAGTGATCAGCTCGCGTCGCTCGCCTCCGCCGGCTACCTGCAGGCGCCTGGTGCCGACCTGGTGGCGTTGACACGTGAAGGACTTCTGCGCGTAGACGCGCTCCTCAAGCGCTTCTTCCTGCCTGAGCACGCAGGCATCCGCTACACCTGATTGCCGATGCCGGTCCCCGGTCAGCCCCGGACGAGCGAGGCCATCGGCCCCCGATCCGAATACACGCTGCGGCGCCGCGTGCAGTTCTACGAGCTCGACTCCGCGGGTATCGTCCACTTCAGCAACTACCTCCGTTACATGGAGGAGGCGGAACATGCGCTCTGGCGCGAGGCGGGCCTGAGCGTTGCCGCCAGGGGCGCGGACGTGGGTTTCCCGCGTGTCTCGGTCGGCTTCGATTACCACCGGCCGCTGCACTTCGAGGACGAGTTCGAGGTCCGGATCCGCATCGTCGGCATGACCGACAAGTCGTTCCGCTATCAATGCGTCCTCACCCGGGGAGAAACGAGGATTGGCACCGGCACGGTGGTCACCGTCTGCGTGCGCAAGGAGCCCGGCGGCACGATGAAGGCCGTGTCGATCCCTCCCGAGATCGCCGCGCGGTTTGCCGTCGCGGCGGAGCCTGTCGCCTGACGATGCCAACGCACGAGTCCCGAGTCCCGAGCCCCGAGCCCCGCGCCACGAGTCCCGAGTCTCAGAATCGGCCCGCCCTCGCGCTGCTCCCTTCGGAGCGCCTGGATCGCGAGGCCTTGAACGCTCAACAGGGCGAGCGGCTTGCGCGGCTGCTTGCCGCGATCTACGGGCGCAACGGGTTCTACACGCGGAAGCTCGATGCCGCCGGCATCGATGTCGCGTCGCTGCGATTGCCGGCCGATCTCGAGCGGCTGCCGTTCACGACGAAGGCGGAGCTCATTGCCGACCAGGCCGCGGCGCCGCCATGGGGCACGGCGCTCACACACCCGCTCGTTCAGTACACGCGCTACTGTCAGACCTCGTCCACGACCGGCCGGCCGATGCGCTGGCTCGATACGCCGGACACCTGGCAGTGGCTGCTCGACTGCTGGAAGACGGTGTACCGCGGCGCTCGCGTGCAGCCGGGCGATCGGGTGTTCTTCCCGTTTTCGTTCGGACCGTTTCTCGGTTTCTGGGCCGGCTTCGAGGCGGGATGCCAGGTGGGGCTGCACTGCATTCCAGGCGGCGGGATGTCGTCGCACGTCCGCCTGTCGATGATCGACGCGGTGGGAGCCACGGTGGTGTGCTGCACGCCGACGTATGCGCTCCGGCTCGCCGAGATCGCGGCGCAGGACTGGCCCGAACGCCGTCTTGCCGATGGCCCGGTGCGCCTGCTCATCGTCGCCGGAGAGCCGGGCGGCAGCATTCCAGCCACACGGGAGCGCATCGAGCGCAGCTGGGGCGCGCGCGTGATCGATCATCACGGGCTGACGGAAGTGGGCCCGGTCAGCTTCGAGTGCTGGGAGTCGCCCGGTTTTCTGCACCTCAACGAGAGCGAATTCATCTGTGAGGTGCGCGATCCGGTGACCGGCCGCGAGGTGGCCGACGGCGGACCGGGCGAGCTCGTGGTGACGAACCTCGGCCGCATCGGCAGCCCTATCATTCGTTATCGGACCGGCGACATCGTGGTGCGGAGGTCGTCACCGTGCGGCTGCGGCCGCACGTGGGCTCGGCTCGAGGGAGGCATCCTCACCCGCGCCGATGACATGATCAACATCCGCGGGGTCAACGTGTATCCGTCAGGCATCGAGTCTGTCGTGCGGCACTTTGCGGATGTCGTGGAATTCCGCTCGACCGTGTCCCGCCCCGGCGAGCTGCGGTCGCTGACGCTCGAGATCGAAGTCGCGCCGGGCGTGCATGACAGGTCGGCGGTGGCGCATCGTGTCGCGGCAGAGCTCAAGAACGCGCTCGGCCTGACGGTGCCCGTACGGGTCGTCGAGGCAGGGACGCTGCCGCGGTTCGAGATGAAGTCGAGCCGGTTCGTCGTGGAGGCGTGAATGGTGGACGTGGTGGTCATCGGAGGCGGGCCGGCGGGCTCGACGGTCTCGACGCTGCTGGCGAAGCACGGGTGCCGCGTGCAGCTCTTCGAACGCGAGCGCTTTCCCCGCTTTCATATCGGCGAGTCGCTGATTCCGGAAACGTACTGGGTGCTCAAACGGCTCGAGATGCTGCCAAAGATGCAGCAGAGCCGCTTCGTCAAGAAGTACAGCGTGCAGTTCGTCAACTCGGCAGGCCGGGAATCAGCGCCGTTCTACTTCTGGGACAACAAGCCGCACGAGTGCTCGCAGACGTGGCAGGTGGTGCGCAGCGAGTTCGATCAGATGATGCTCGAGAACGCCCGCGAGCACGGCGTGGACGTGCACGAAGGTGTGCGCGTACACGAGGTGCTCTTCGACGGCGATCGAGCGACCGGCGTGCGCATCAAGGGCGAGGACGGCGCGTTTCGCGACGTGCCGGCGAAGGTCGTCGTCGATGCGAGCGGTCAGAACGGCCTGCTGATGAACCGCCTTCGCCTGCGCGTCTGGGATCCGCTCCTCAACAAGGGTGCCATCTGGACGTACTGGGAGGGCGCCTACCGCGACAGCGGACGCGACGAGGGCGCGACGCTGGTCATCCAGAACTGGAACAAGAAGGGCTGGTTCTGGTACATCCCGCTGCACAGCGACATCGTGAGCGTCGGTGTGGTGGCGCCGTTCGATTACCTCTTCAAAGGACGCACCAGTTACGCGGACACCTATGAGGAAGAGGTCGAGCGATGTCCCGGCGTCAAGGAACGCGTCGCCTCGGCGAAGCGCGTCACCGGGCACTTCGCGACGAAGGACTACTCGTACCGATCGAAGCAGGTGGCCGGCAACGGCTGGGTGCTCGTTGGCGATGCGTTCGGCTTCCTCGATCCGCTGTATTCATCCGGCGTGCTGCTAGCGCTCCGATCGGGCGAGATGGCCGCTGACGCAATTGCGGAGGGGCTGAAGAGCGGGGACACGTCGGCCGCACAGCTGGGGAAGTGGGGCGCGTCGTTCAACGAGGGCGTAGACCGGATGCGGCGCCTCGTGTGCGAGTACTACGAGGGCTTCAGCTTCGGCAGCATGATCCGGGCATATCCGGAGATGCGCGGCACGCTGACCGACCTGCTGATCGGCGATCTCTTCCACGATCGCGTGGACAAGGTCTGGGCGCCGCTCGAGTCGCTCTATGCGGACGGGAAGCCGCCGATACCGAAATGGGACGCGGGGCTGCCCGCAGACTCGGTTCCCGAAAAGGCCAGCGAGCTGGTGCTGCCCGAGGGGCGGAGACCGTAGGCTCGGGGCTCGGGATTCGGGAAACGGGACTCGGGGCTCGGGATTCGGGGCTCGGGATTCGGGGCTCGGGACTCGGGACTCGGGACTCGGGGCTCGGGACTCGGGACTCGGGACTCGGGACTCGGGACTCGACAAGGCTCTTGCGTCGGTCACCTCGGCGGGTCACGATCGTGGCGGTGGATCGATGAACCTGGCATGGGCCGCATCACCTCGATGCGTCGCGCGTCCACAGCCCGCCAGACGCACAATGAGGGCCTTGCCATGAGAACCGTGCTCGTCGTCCTGCTCGGAATCGTGCTCGCCGCCGGGCCGCTCTATGCGCAGCAGCCGGCGTTCTCGCTCGTGCGTGCGGCACAAGCCGAAGCGGCGAAGCAGCCGCCGACGTCCACGCCCACACGGACGCGCATGTCGCCGGCGTACAAATGGACCGGCCTCGGACTGCTGATGGGCGGCGGCGTGATGCTGGCAACTGGGGTGCTCGTCGACAACGCCTGCGTCGAGGATGGCAATCACAGCCGCGAGTTCTGCGACGATCTGCAGACCGCCTGGTTCACCGCCGGCGGCGTTGTCGCCGGGGCCGGCGGCGCGGTGCTGCTGATTGGAACGACCAGGCAGGACTCGCTGCCATCGGCAGGCTTTGGTGGACGCCGGGTGGCATGGCGCATCAGATTCTGATCGGCGCTCGCCGCCGGCCGCGGCTGCTCGTCGGCGCGCTGGTCGTTGCGCTCGCAGCGCCCGTCGCCGCGGCAGCTCTCGCCGCGCAGACCCAGAAGCCGCCGGTATTCACCGGCGGCGTCGATCTCATCAAGGTCTCCGTTACCGTCACCGATCGCGAGCGCCGCTTCGTACCGGGGCTGCGCAAAGAGGACTTCGTCCTGTCCGACGATGGGCGTCCGCAGGAGATCGCGACGTTCAGCAGCGAGCGGGCCCCGGTCAGCCTTGGTGTGATGTTCGATTCGAGCCGCAGCATGACGCCGGCGAAGATGGCGTCGGCCCGCTCGGCATTGACCACGTTCTTCAACCTGCTCGGCCGCGAAGACGAGCTCTTCTTTGCCGAGTTCTCCGAAGGCATGCGGCTGCTGCAGGGCTGGACGTCGGACCGCGCGCTCCTGCAGCAGGCGATGCTGCGTGTGCGTGGCGGTTCTTTCACGGCGTTGTACGACTGCGTGAAAGAGGCGTTGCGCACGGCGGTGACCGGCATGCACACGAGGAAGGCGCTGCTGCTGATTACGGACGGCGACGACACGTTCAGCATCTCGTCGGCGCGTGCGGTGCGTGGGGAGCTGCGCGGTTACGACGTGATGGTGTATGCCCTCGGCGTGCAGGAAACGGCCAAGGGATCGAAGAAGGTCAAGGAAGGCACGCTGCGCGGCCTCACCGACGACACCGGAGGACGCACCGAAGTCGTCAACGGCTTCGAGGCGCTGGACGAGACGGTCAAACGGCTGGCCGACGAGCTCGGCCAGCAGTACGTGCTGTCGTACCCGCCGCCGGCCGGGCCCTCGCGCAAGTGGCACGACATCAAGGTGGAGATACCGAAGCAGAAGCAGCTGATCGTCAGGGCGAGGAAGGGATACGTGTCGAAGTGAGACACCGAGGAGCACACGGAGGGACGGAGGAATCAACACACCGAGGCACCGAGGCACCGAGAAGACCCTGATGACGTCTTCAAAGCGATACCCGGAGATTGCCGTTCGACAGCGGGCCTTGACGTGCCGCATCGGCTGCAGTACCTGCTCGCGTGGAGCCACGGGCTGACCCGGGCTGTGGTGGGCCGTCTTCATGCGGGGCGTCCTTGTTGGCTTCGGCGTCGTGAGCGCTTCGAGCAGGGATTCCAAGGGCCGCGGCGGGCCGTCGCGATCGTGCAGCATTTTTGGGGCGGAGCAAATCTCAACCTGTACACGCATGCGCTTCTGCTCGACGGAGTGTTCGCCGATGATGGAGTGGGAGAGCCGGTGTTGTGTCCGCGGCGGACCGCCGCCGGCGACCTGGATGTCCTGGTCGCTGCGCTGGCGAGTCTGCCGTTACACCCTGCGCCGCCCAAAGATCGAACGATTCTGTCTGTCTGCGTCGGTGTGCTCTGCGCAGTAATCGATTCACTCCTGAGACTGCATCATCAGTACTGCTCGATGAGGATGGACGAGAGGCCGAGGTTACCGGACCCCGCAAAACAAGTCGCACCCTGCGCTGGGAGAACTATCAGCTCGACTGAATGGACGCCCGGACTGAGATTCGCTGCGAAGAAAGTGAAGGTGCCCCAGTCATCGACAACGTTCGGGGCACCGTTGACGCTCAGCCGGCGATGACCAAGGGAAGACCCATCCACCGACAGGCGGTAATCGCAGAAAGAATTCGCGGCGCCGAACACGGGATGCGGCCCGAGTCTTGTGGAAATTGCTTTGACGGCGTAACCGCTTGCTGAACGGTTGACTCACTCTACGCTCTTACGCGACTTTCTGCCATTCCTTGGCGAGGAAGGCAGGCAGCTGATGGTGCCCATCGACCTTG
>DASUGH010000176.1:0-7451 GCA_036274155.1 Vicinamibacterales bacterium
GGTCCTTGGTCACGCGCAGCACGTCGTCCTGCCGGATCTTGTGCGCCGGATCGTCATAGCGCAGCTGCACGTCGACCTGCGGGAAGCGGTCGAACGGGAAGTTGGGCAGGGTGAGCACCGGAATCGCTTCCAGCGAGAACAAGGTTCGCGGCTCGATTTCCGCTGACTCGCCGAGGATCTTCGCCACCTCCGAAGACAGCCGGTTGGGCCGCTCGCCGGCGTCGGCCGGCTTGAGGTCGACGTCGAACCGCAGATCGACCGGCTCGATCATCGCCCCGTTTCGCACCGACGACGGCCACTCGAGCGTCTGCTCGGCCGTCGACTTGTCGAGCAGCGCCGTCTTCGTGACCGAACCGTAGGTGAGCGTCGCCGTGATCGACCGCACGGGATCGTTGACGAAATCGGCGCGCGAGATGACCCGGACCTTGCGCCGCTTGAACCACGGATCGTCGGCGTCGACCTTGATGATGAGGCGATTCGGGTCGAGCCCCTGGCCGAACACCCGGAACATCCCCGAGAGGTGTCCCTGCGGGAACATCGAGCGCTTGATCGTGATGCGCTCGGAGAAGTCGACGTCGAGCCGCTTCTTGTCCATCCGCGAGTAGTGCGTCTTCTTGTACGAGAACACGCCCGCCGGCTGGAAGCGCTGCGGCGAGAACGACTTGATGATCCCTGCGGCCTTGTCCCAGCCGTCCGGTGCCTGGCGCAGCGGATCGAGCGAGCTCTCGAAGAACGCGTCGGTGATCATGTCGCGCACGCGGGCGATTGCCGCGTCACGGCGCTCGAGCACGGTTCCGCCGTCGCCTTCGGGGACGAACGTGTCCGCCTCGAGCACGATGACGCGCTCTTCCTCGAGCTTCTCGACCGTGTCCTGGATCTGCACCGAGGTGAAGAGCCCCTCGTGCCCGTAGGTCTTGTCCATGATGTCCTGCAGCCGGTCCCACTCGATGTGCAGCGACACGTGATAGGCCGGCCGCAGGGCGAGATAGTCGAGGCCGTAGACGACGCCAATCGGCGCGAGCTCGCCGCGCATCGCCTGATCGAGGATGGTGACGCCGCGCTCGTCGAGCTCCACCGAGAATGCCGCCCGGTTGTCGCCGTAGAGCGCCGGCTTTGCCGAGTGCCTGATGGTGCGGATGAACCCGGGGCCGTCCGCCGCCGGAGCGTCGCCGCTCATCTGGCCGAACAGCATCAGCTTCACGCTGCCGTCCACGACCGGCACCGGCGAGACATTCGGCAGTCGGTCGAGGTTCGCCAGGCGCTGCAGCTGCTGCCGCAGGTTGGCCATGTCGCTGTCCGACATGCCGAGATGCACGTCGAAGTCCGCGAAGCCGCCGACGCGTGTCGACGAGCGGTACTTGATGACGAGCATCTGCGGCACGTCGATCGCGCCGTCCTTCCGCGTGACGAAGCTCGGTGCCAGCGGCATGTAATAGAACTGCAGCGGATCGGCATGGTCACGCATGACCGAGATGCCGTTGATCATGTAGAAGGGTGGCGCTTCGTACAACATGGTCTACACTCCAACCGTCTCGGGCGGCAGTTCCAGGATGAGACTCTCGTCGGGCACCTCGCCCGGCGACTTGCTGTCGCGCTTCGAGCCGTCCTGCATGAAGAACTTCGCCGTCCACGAGTAGGACTTGCGGTTCCGATCGCGCAGTCCGAGCTCCCACTTGCCCTCCGGCGCTCCCTTGCGGAAGGTGAAGCTCTCACGCTCGTCGACGCCGTGTGCGGTGTCGGTGTAGTGGAGCTCGATGGTGGCGAGCTTCACCACGTTCCAGTCCAGCAGGTCGGGAATCACCGTCACCGTCAGCGTGGCCGTATCCTCGCCGAGCAGGAGCGTGGAGCCGGTCAGCGTCTGGTCGCCGCCGTCGCTCGACGTGCCGTCCTTGAACGTGGTGATCGCGTGATAGGTCACCTTGCCGGCCCGCTCGTCGACGACGGGGAACGTCCAATCGGTGAACCGCTTGTCCTTCGACAGCGCAATCGACGACGTCTGCCGGTACTTGTTCACCTCGTCGTCGTAGGTGAGGTCGACGAAGATCGTGTCGATGCGCCGCTCGAAGTCGCCGCGGGTGCGCAGCTGCACGCTGCGCGTCGCCGAGAACGGATCGTCGACGTAGAACCGCTGACCCTTCTGGTCGGTCAGCTCCCGCACGTACTCGCGCCCGTCCTTCATGAAGTACTTGACCGATGCCGTATAGGGCAGCGCCGGCCGCAGCAGCAGCTCCTTGACCGCGAACTTCCGATTGTCCTTGTCGATCTGGAAGCGGCTGACCGGCGGCACGCCCGGTTCGAACTGCGGATGCTCGAGCGTGAGTACCGCACGCGCGACCTGCTCGAAGTTCATGTCGCCGACTTCGACGTCGACGAGCCAGAGACCGAGCTCGTCCACGTTGATCTTCAGGTCGTTGCCCTCGAACTCGAACTCCTTCGACGTGAACACGCGGCTCTCGCCCTTGTAGTTCACGACGTAGCGGTACTTGAGCTTCGTCGACCCGCCTTCGATGAAGGCGGTGAACTTGCCGATGTCGTCCGCTTTCTTGAAGGTGAACGTCTGCACGCCGTGCTTGGCGGTATACGGGGGATAGTCGACGCTGACGTCGACGCTGAAGATCGGCAGGTTGGCGAAATCGGCGTTCACCTGGATCGTCAGGTTCAGCTGCCGGAAGAACGGATCGTCGGTGTCCGCCTCCATCGCATAGTCGGCCCACTTGAAGCCCTGGCTGACGAGCGACGGCATGTTCGCCTGCGGGAGCTTCTCGACCTCGGCGACCTGGTTCTCGCGAACGTAGATCGTCACGTCCGACTGCTTGTTGACGGTGACCTGACGCTTGATGTTCTCGATGTCCTGATCGCGAATCTTCGAGACGTCGCGGCTCTCGGGAGGAATGGCGTCGAGCAGGTTTCGCTTCACGGCTTCGTCGAGCGATCGCTCGACCGAGCTGCGCACGGTGTCGAGCACCTTCGCGGTCGCCGGGTCCGAGTTCGGCAGCGCGCCCGGGTCGATGACGACCACCCGCGACTCCGAGTTCCGGAACATCTCGCTGATGTTCTCGGTCATGTCGTCCTCGGACCAGAAATTCTCCTCGTAGTCGACGGTCTGCAGGAAGCTGTAGAACTTCGAGGCGTGCCACGTGCCGTGGCCGGTGATCGGCGGCAGCTTGGCGTTGAAGAACACGTCGTAGACCACGCGCACGCCGCCGGCGCCCTGGCTCTTCATGACGGCTTCGAAGATCGGCGCGCCGAGCTGGTTGAGCTCCGCCGACACCGCCACGACGTTGTTGCCGTAGAGCGACGGTTTGCCGGCGTGATTCACCTTCTGAACGAGGTTGCCGCTCGCGGCGAGCAGCTCGACGGCGACGGTGCCCTTGGTGAGCGGCAGCTTCGCCAGCTCGATCTGAGCCGGCCCGAGCGGACGGGTGTCGTTCTTCCCGCGCTCGGCTTTCACCTTTTCGACCAGCCGCGCGCGCAGCGACTGATCCTGAGCCGGCGTGAGCGCGAGCTCGATGTCCATGAACACGAGCGCCGCGCCGACGTCGCCGTTGGCCATCGGCTTGAGCGTCCTGTACTTCACGTACTTCATCGCCGCCTTGCCGTCGTCATAGCGCCTGACGACCGGCGTGTTCGGCAGCACATAGAAGCGCACGTCGCTGCCATCGTCTCGGTAGACGATGGCTTCCGGGAATGACAGCTCGGGATACAGCAACAACATCGTCAGTCTCCTTGTGGGCGGCCGTCCGCGGCGCCCTTTTCTGCGGTTCAGACCGCCCCTGGTGCCAGTTCGCTGGAGAGATCCGTGGAGATCTCGCGTGCATCCACGGCGCTCGTCATCGGTGAATCCTCGGTCGTGGTCGCGTAACTGGTGGTGAAGACGCCGGCTGGCGACTCGAGCCGCGTGGCGCCTGCCGCCTCGGCGCGGCGGTACGTGGAGGGCGACGCGGCTCGCGTGATCGACGCCCGCAGGCGTGCGTGGCCGGTCTCGCCGCCGGCAGCCGCCTTGATTGCGGAAAGCGCCGCCGGGGCGAGCGTCGCGGCGAGTGCCGCCGTCCAGGGCGGCATGCCGGAGCCAGAGCTCTCGGCCACCGCTTCCCATACACCGGCGTTGCTGACTTCGAGCGCGATCCGTCCGACGGTGATGCTCGCGGCCTCGAGCGTCTCCGCCTCCGGCCGCACGGCCTTGAGCCGTTCGAGCAGCCGCGCTCGCCCCTCGTCGTTCAGCGCGAGACGTGCGGTGCACTGCAGGAAGGCGACCGGGCCGGCCTCGATGATCGAGAACATCGGCTCACCCGAGGCGCTCCGCTCGATGACGGGGCGGTCGGGAACGTACTTCCACGCGCGACCGTCGGGGCTTGCCGCCTCGAGGGTCATGCCGTCGATGACGAGCGGTTCGTTGCTCATGACGGGACGACCTGCAGCAGATCGCGAGCGCTCAGCCGGAGCGGTGCGGACGCGGACTGCGGTTCGGACCATGACCGCGGCGGGCCAACGGATTGAAACAGCCGGTAGCGGTATCCGGGCGCCAGCGGCGATCGGGCGAACCACGTCCACGACCGCGACGGACGGCTGCGCGTAAACGGCAGCGTCATCGCCGCCGTGTCCGGATCGCCTTCCGCCAGGAAGTCGAGGGCGATGACGTCGGGCCCGCCCGTGAGATCGACGGTAATCTCCACCGTATGCGCGCCGTATTCGACGAACAGCGGGAGATCGAGGAAGCGCAGATCGGCTTCGGCCACCTGCACCTCGAGTGCGCGAGGGCCGTTTCGCAGCGACATGCGGAACTCCAGCGGCGCCGCTGACGACGGGATGGCCAGCGTGTCGAGGCGACGCCCGCGCGCGAGCGACACGGTCTGAGCGTTTCCGCCCCACCGCACCGTGACCGACAGGTCGCCGATGGCGAGCAGCTGATCGGTCGCGCCAACCGGAATCCAGCGGGCGGCGAAATCGCCGATGGCGAGTCGCAGGTCGCCGCCGGGATGCGGTTTCCGCGGTGCCCGCCATTCACTGACGCCGCTGCTCGTCTCGGTGACGACAAAGGTCTCGAACGAGCAGCCGCGAGGCTCACCCGGAGCGAGGCGCAACGTCACCTCGCCCTTGTCGTCAGGCGCCACGAACTCGACCGTCTCGCGGATGGTGTGCATCCGGCGTGGTGGCGCGGGCTCTGCAACGAGATCGACTCCACAACTCAGGACGGGCGACCGCGACTCCGGCAGATTCGCGGTGACGAGGATCGTGTCGATGCCGGTGTCGAACTCCGGCAGCTCGCGTTCGGTGATCAGCCGCCCCAGGCCGCCAGCCGACATTGCCGCGCGAACCAGCCCGATTGGCTCGAATCGCAGCAGGTTGATGCGGACCGCTTCGATGGGCGTTGCGAGATCCCACTGGAACGACGTGTCGCCGGTTCCGAGGTCGAGCCGCCACCACTCCTCGAAGTCGGTTCCGGGACTGGGGACGTGCACCGCGCACAGGCTCCGGAGACGATCGGCAACGGCTTCGGCGACGTCGCTGGCAGCGAGCTGCCCGGGAAGCGCGCCGATGACGTCCTGTCGCGCCAGGGCCGTCACCACCGAAGCTCGAGAGACGAGACCGTCGCGAAGGTCGGCTGCGATTGCAGCGGCCAGACGGGATGCCTGCAGCTTGACCACGAGTGGATGCCGCGGTGCGACACCGGCGACTTCCATTTCGGCCCAGGCTTCCGCCAGCAGCGCACCTTCGAGGAGGGCCCGCTTCAGCAGTGCCGCGCCTTCCGTGGTCAGTCGCGCAGCGAGCCGAACGACCCCGAGCCCATTGGAGGAGATCCGTATCGGCGGCAGCATCGTGGTCGCGGCCGTGCTGCCGGCGTCCTTCGCGAGCAACCGGAGCCACCCTCCGGCGAAGGCCCCTGCTGAAACGTCGGCGCCGCCGACCGCGTCTCGAGCCACGGCGAGATCGAGCACCGGTGCCACGCGCACGTCGAGCGTTCCGTAGCCGGTCAGCTCGCCAGCCGACCGCCTGAGACGTACGAGCTCGAGGTGAAAATCAGGGATTCCGTCGGCCTGGCGTGCGACGTCGAGTGTGTGGGGTAGAGCGATCCAGCTTCCCGCGCGCGCGAAGCTCGGATACACGAGCCCCTTGCCTGAGGGAACAGATCTTTGAAAATCGAGCGCCGCCGCCAACATGTCCGACCACCGAGCCGCTACGCGATTGCGGGAAACAGAATTCCAGACTCGCCGGTCCGCCAGTCGGAGTCAGACGTGGGACCGGCGAGTCTCACCACGGTGACCTTGTATCGATACATCTGACGGAGCTCGGTTCCGAGCACGAAGCCGACGACCGGCACGGGAACAGTCGTTGGCACTTCGAGCTGATTCGGAGTGAGCTCCACCGCCGTCCCGTCCTCGAAGTCGACGACAACCGACAGCACTTGCTGTTGAGGAGCATCGGCACGCGCGGCGAACGTCTGCGGAAACGTTTTGACTTTGATCGGCCGCAGGTATTCGGCGCGTGTCGTCGGATCGAGCACGAGATTGAAGATGGCGTCACGGTCCGGCACCGTCTGCGAGCCCGAGAGATCGAGACCGGCGACGGTCGCACCGGCGGCGGCTGAAAGCTTGAAACGGGCGCTCGCGGAAGGCGCGATGTCGATCGGGAGCGCGCCCTCGATCGGGTCGATGGGCCGCGATGAGGAGGCGGTGCCCTCGACGACGATGGCATTGACGCGGCGAATCCGCAGCGGGCTCTCGATCGGATTGGTGATGGTGACGGTCGTCGTGTCGCCGCTCGTGGCCTGGGTCCAGCTGGCGAACGGCTCCGCCGTGTCGTAGAGGCGGAGCTGGAACGGGATCTCCTCACCGATGTTGCCGAGCTGAAAGGACACGCTGCCGGTGAAGAGGAGTTGTCCTTCGGCAAACATGGCCTCGAAGAGGCCGCGGAACTCGTCGAGCGTGAGCTCGGTCACCGCGTCGACGATCCCTGCCCGGAGGTCGACGCCGGCTCCCTTCCGTTCGGTAAACGGACCCGCCGTGTCGCTGCCCGGAACGGCCAGCTTCAGCCGCATCTGCGCCGGATCGGGGAGAAGCGGCTCGAGCTGGAGTGGAGCGGTCGCCAGAATCTCAGGGGGAACGAGACTCTTGATCGATGGCAGCGCGGCAGTCAGCCGATCGCGGTTGACGATCGGAACGGCGCAATACGTCACCGCCACGCGAAGCGCGTCGCGCGAGCCATCCTGAGATTCGAATGCCACGCTCAGCAGCGGCCGGTGCGGCGGCTCGGGGCGGCGGGCAATCTTGAATGTGTCGGGCAGGTAGTAGAAGACGTTCCGCGACCGGTCGTCCTGATAGTAGGAGTAGGAGCGTCCGTTCCAGGAGACCTGCGTCCGCTGCAAACCACGGCTCGCGCCGGGAATGATGGTGCCGAGGCCTTCGAAGAGATAGCTGTGGAGCGTGGCATCGAAGACGAACTTCAGTCGAAGA
>DASUGH010000177.1:0-20822 GCA_036274155.1 Vicinamibacterales bacterium
CGGCTCGAGCGGATAGTCGGTGCCGAAAAGAATCTGCGACGAGGGCGCGAAGCTTCGCAGCGCGGCCATCGGGTACGGATACGTCGCGTGCGCGACCTCGTAATAGAGCTTCTGCAGCTCGAACATCGGGCCTTTCGGGACTCGTGCCTCGGTTCCGGCGGGCATCCGATCCTTGATGCGCCCCGCCAGCGTCGGAATCGTCGCGCCGGAATGGTTGACGATGATTCTCAGATCCGGGAAAGACGACAGCACGCCGTTGACCAGCAGGCTCACGACGGCGCGCGTCGTGTCGAAGTCGTACTCCACCATCTGCGCGCCGACGCCGGGCACGACGCTGCCGCAGCAGGCCGGGAACGTCGGATGAATGAAGACGATGGCTTTGCGCCGGTTCAGTTCGCGCCAGATCGGCGCGAACACCGGATCGCCGGGATATCTGTCGCGAACGCTGCTGAAGATGCCGATGCCGTCCGCGTGCAGCGTATCGAAGGCGTACTCGATTTCGCGCAGCGTGCCGTCGATGTCCGGCATGGGGATGGCCGCGAACAGTCCGAAGCGCCCTGGATGGTCCGCCATCATCTTCGCGATGAAGTCGTTCACGCCGCGGGCGATCGTCCGCGATTTCTCCGTGCCGTCATAGAACGGCTCAGCCGGCACGGTCGCGGAAATGATCGACGTCGCAATCCCGAATTTGTCCATCTGCTCGATGGATTTCTGCGGAGACCAGTCCGCACCGGGGCCGCGGCCGGCACCGCCCTGGATCGCCGTTCTGCAGTGGTGATGCACGTCGATGCGGCCCTGCCGCCGGCTCTGTCCCGAGGCGCTGCCCCCTGCAAGCACCGCCCCGGCGCCGGCGGCGACAGCCGCCTTCACGAAGTCGCGGCGCGAGTAACCCGCGCCGACGCGGCTCATGGTGTGCGTCATTGGTAGCGGCGCCCATACTTGATCACGAGCTTCGGTTCGCACAACACGTCGATGTGCCGCAACGGATGGCCGCGGACGGATCACGGTGGATCACACCTTTGCTATGTGCGGCCTTGCAGCGGCCGGGTGGACACAGCGTACGCGAACTGTGAGTGCCTACGGCTTCCCGTTCAAGTTGAGCGTGATAGGCGCCGTCGGTTCTTCCACCAGCTGGTTGATCACTATGAAACGTTCGCCGCCCAGGCGGCGGGTTGGCGGGACGACGAGGGGTTGCCGCCGTTCATCGACAAGGAGTTTCGCGGGTTACCCCTCGTCGACCGCGGCGCGCGTTTCTCATCGACCATCTCGATCGCCGTCGATGGCCAGCCGATCGTCTTCGGCCCTTGCGCGACGAATCGAGGCGCCGCGGCACGTTCGTCGAAGCCGTCGCGCCATTCCGTCGCCCTTCGCGGGATAATTCGGACCACGAATCCAGGCGATCGGCGCGTGCCACCCAATCTCCCGCGAGTCTTCATCTCCTACGCCCGGCAGGATGGCGAGGCGTTCGCCACGGCGCTGCGCAGCGAGAACTTCGACGAGGTCGTGGCTTCTGTCGCTCCCCGAGTGGCATGCATGGTGCCCGATCGAATCAGCGGCGAGGGCGGCCAGCTCGCGGTCGACCTGACCTTCTCCCGAAATGGAGGACTTCGAGCCGGAGGCGATCGCCGCGCGGGTACCGCCTCTGGCACGGCTGCTCGCGGAACGCGCTCAGGCGAGCATGGAGGAACAAGCAGCGGAGAACGAGGATCGCATTGCGGCCGCACAGACACGGGTTGCGGACCTGGATCGACGGCTGTCGGCGCAGATGAACGACATCCTGCACGCGGAGAGCTTCCGGCGGCTCGAAGCGACATGGCGCGGCCTCCGGTTCCGCGTTGAAACTTCGTGTACGGGCAGGGCGACGGTCTCGGGCAGGGCCACACGCGCCGCGACGACGGTCCGCCGATGCGTTTCCTCGTTGTCAGGCGCGATCGCCTGCGGCACAATGCTGCGCATGTGGGGGCCTCGTCGGCATCAGGTCCATGAGGTTTCAGCAACTCCATGGTCCGATCGGTGAGGTACCCGCATCAACTCTTTTACCCGTTTACGCCGTTCTCACCTCCGTCGGTGATCCAGATCCGTACGGGTTCAACAATTGCGTGAGGAGATCTATGTCGATTGGTTTGAGGGCGCTCATTATTCCGCTGGTTATGGGGGGAATTTTCGGCTGTACGCAGGACGTTCCGAAAGACGTTTCCAAGGCCGTTCCCATCAGCGAGACCAAGGGCGCGTGCGCGGACATCCACAAGTCTCAGGTTTGTACCTGGGCGAAGACGCAGGGAGAAACCGTGCTGGAGGTCGGTGCCACAGTTCCAGTCGGAAGCATCGAGAATGCGCCGGCCGATACGCCAATGGTCTGGCCGCCGGTCCCGATCGCCACCCTCGACATTCCCGAGGTCGCGCGCCAAAAGAGTGGCCTGACCAATCTAACCGTGTTCTGGGAGCCCCATGGGCATCCGACTCCCACTTTCCTCACGCCGCATTTTGATTTTCATTTCAACCAGACTTCGTCCGCCGAACTAGTCGCCATTGACTGCAAAGACCTGACCAAGCCGGCCTCACTCCCAGCCGGGTACGCGCTGCCGGACTTTCCCTTGCCACCCGATATGACCGAGATGATGGGCGTCACGACCATGGTCGGGCTGTGCGTACCAAAAATGGGAATGCACGCAGTTCCGGCTGCGGATGTCGATCGCAAGGAACCATTTGAGGCGTCTCTGATCGTGGGATACAACATTGGTAAGCCGATCTTTTTCGAACCCATGATTTCAAAGGCGCTGCTGATGCAGAAGAAGTCTTTCGATCTCCCGACGCCAGCCGTTCCCGGCCTGACAAGCGCGCAGCCATCGAGGTTCCACGCCGAGTACGACGCGCAAAAGCAGGAATACCGGCTGATCCTTTCCGGCTTTTCTGCCGGCGGCTGATTGTTCGCTCGGCCGTTGCAGTGAGCCCATTGGCGGTCACGATCCCGGCGCACCGGCTTCCACGGGACCCTCTGACAGCGTTGCACCTGTCAAGCGACAGGAGAAACTGATCCCGAAACGACACTAAAACTGATCCCCTCCTGACTCGTGGTCTACCTTGCAGCGCGAGCCGGCTTGCCGTCGAGCGCCTAGCGCGTACGCGATTAGCCTGTTGCGGCAGTTCATGTCGACAATGACACGGGGGCTGGCGGTGTCCGTCCGAGCAAGCCGGCCTTCTTGAAGGCCAAGGCCCGAGCCTAAGGCCTAAAGCCCAAAGCCCAAAGCCCAAACCCAAAGCCCAAAGCCCGGCCCGAAGTCCGGAGCCAGGAGCCCGGAGCCTGAAGTACACTCGACTGTTCGCTTCTGAAGATTCCCGTCGAAGACCGCGCCATGACCCTCAGTGCGACGCTCGTCAAGCATCAGATGTACATCGGCGGCCGCTTCGTCGATTCGTCCTCCGGCGAGTACTTCGAGACCGACGATCCTTATAAGGGGCGCCCGTGGGGGCTGATCCCCCGCGGCACGGCCGATGATGTCGATCGCGCCGTGAGCGCTGCCCACAAGGCGTTCAGATCGGGCGAATGGCCGCGCCTCACGGCATCCCGTCGAGGCGCGCTGTTGCGCAGGCTGGGAGACCTGGTCTCCGCGCGGTCCAAAGAGCTCGCTGCGCTCGAGGTGCTCGACAACGGCAAGCTCATCGCCGAGATGAGCGCGCAGACGGCGTACATGGCGCAGTGGTATCACTACTACGGCGGCCTGTCCGACAAGATCGAAGGCTCGGTGCTGCCGACCGACAAGCCCGACGTCTTCAACTTCACGCGCTACGAGCCGATCGGCGTCGTCGCGGCGATCGTGCCGTGGAACTCGCCGCTGCTGCTCACCGCCTGGAAGCTCGCGCCGGCACTGGCGGCTGGCAACACAGTGGTGATCAAGCCGTCCGAATACACGTCGGCGTCGGTCCTCGAGCTCATGAAGCTCGTCGAGGAGGCCGGCTTCCCGCCTGGCGTTGTCAACGTGGTGACCGGTTTCGGCGCCGACGTCGGCGTGCCGCTCGTCGAGCATCCGCTGGTGGCCAAGATCGCGTTCACCGGCTCGGATGCCACGGGGCAGCGTGTCTACGAGGCGGCGGCGCGCGGCCTGAAGCGGGTCAGCATGGAGCTCGGCGGCAAGTCGCCGAACATCGTCTTCGAGGATGCAGATCTCGAGAACGCCATGAAGGGCGTGATCTCGGGCATCTTCGCCGCGACAGGGCAGACGTGCATCGCCGGTTCCCGGCTGCTCGTGCAGGAAAGCATTCACGACCAGTTCCTCGAGCGGCTCGTAGCGTTCGCGCGAACGGCGAAGATGGGTAACCCGATGAGCGCCGACACGCAGATCGGCCCGGTCACCAACAAGCCGCAGCTCGAGAAGATCCTGAAGTACATCGACATCGCCACCGGCGAGGGCGCTCGCCCGGTGCTCGGGGGCGCTCGCGCCACGCGTCCGGAATGCGGAGATGGGTGGTTCGTTGAACCGACCATTTTCAAGGGCGTTCACAACCGCATGCGCATCGCGCAGGAAGAAGTGTTCGGGCCGGTGCTCGCGGTGATTCCGTTCAAGGACGAGGAAGAGGCGATCGCCATCGGCAACGATGTCGTGTACGGCCTGGCGGCAGGCGTATGGACACAGAACATCCGGCGGGCGCTGTTGATGTCCGAGAGGCTGCAGGCCGGCACGGTCTGGGTGAACACCTATCGCGCTGTCAGCTATCTCTCCCCGTTTGGCGGCTACAAGCGATCGGGACTCGGGCGCGAGAGCGGGCAGGACATGATCCGCGAGTACCTGCAGGTGAAGAGCGTGTGGATCTCGACGGCGACCGACGTGCCGAATCCGTTTATACAGAGATAGCCGCGGGTTCCGGGTTCCAGGTTCCGGGTTCCAGGTTCAGACGAGTTCAGGTTCGAACGTTCGAGGTTCGGAGTTCCACGTTCCGCGTTCGGAGTTCGGAGTTCGGAGTTCGGAGTTCGGAGTTCGGAGTTCGGAGTTCAGGGTTCAGGGTTCAGGGTTCAGGGTTCGGTTCAGGGTTCAGGGTGCTGGGTTCAAGGTTCGGGTTCAGGGTTCAGGGTGCTTGGTTCAAGGTTCGGGTTCAGGGTGCTGGGTTCGTAGAGGGCGTGCCTGCGCAGCGCCGGCTTCAGCCCGGCGGGACGGTGATCGAGGAGGACGATGGAGAGCCAGTTGATCGGATTCGTAGGCGTCGGCCGCATGGGCGGGCCGATGGCGTCGCGGCTGCTCGATGCCGGCCATACCTTGTGCGTGTTCGACACCAGCGCCGAAGCGATAAAGCCGCTCGCGGCGCGTGGCGCGGCGGTGGCGGCTTCTGCCGAGGAAGTGGCGTCGCGGGCGGAGGTCGTGATGATGAGCCTGCCGACGCCGCCAGTCGTACAGGCGGTCTCGACGGGGGAGCGCGGCATTCTCCGCGGGTCGCGCGTCAAGACGCTGATCGACCTCTCGACGACCGGCCCGAGCGTCGCCAAGGTCGTAGGGCGCGCCGCTGGCGAGCGGGGCGTCGCCTGGGTCGACTCGCCGGTCAGCGGCGGCGTGGCCGGTGCCGTGAAAGGGACGCTGGCGGTCATGGTGTCGTGCCCCCAGACGGCGTTCCCGCCTGTCGAGCCGCTCCTCAAGAACTTTGGCAAGACCTTCTACGTGGGCGACAAACCGGGTCTGGCTCAGATCGCGAAGCTGGCGAACAACCTGCTCGCCGCGTCGGCGATCGTCGTCTCTTCAGAAGCGATGGCGATGGGGGTGAAGGCCGGACTCGACGCGAAGGTGCTGATCGACATCATCAATGCCGGCAGCGGGCGCAACTCCGCGACGCAGGACAAGTTCCCGCGTTCCATCCTGCCCGGGACGTTCGACTTCGGTTTCGCCACGGGGCTGTCGTACAAGGACGTCCGGCTCTGCGTGGACGAGGCGGAAGCGCTCGGCGTGCCGATGGTGGCCGGCGCAGCCGTGCGACAGATGCTGGCCATCACCAACGCCAGGTTCGGTCCGGATTCGGACTTCACGTCGATCGCCAAGGTGCTGGAGGAATGGGCGGGGGTTGAGATTCGGGGGTAGGGTGGATCACTGCCGAATGCCAAAGGCTCGAGGCTCGACTATCGGAGGCTTCAGCGTCGGATGATTGAGCAGTGAGCATTGTGCACGGGTGAACAAGAACCGTGGAGACGAGGATGAGCAAAGAGACGTACGACAAGGGATTGAAGATTCGCAAGGAAGTGCTCGGCGCCGAGTTCGTGGAGAACTCGTTCAAGACGGCCGACGATTTCAACCGGCCGATGCAGGATCTGGCCACCGAGTACTGCTGGGGATACGTGTGGGGACGGGAAGGCCTCGATAAACGGACGCGCAGCCTGCTCAACCTGGCGATGATTGCGACGTTGAACCGGCCTCACGAGCTGCGGCTGCACATCGGCGGCGCTCTGCGCAACGGCGTCACGCGCGAGGAGATCCGCGAGGTGTTCATGCAGGTGGCGATCTATGCTGGCGTGCCGGCCGGCGTCGATTCGTTCCGCGCCGCTCGCGAGGTATTCGCTCAGATCGATCAGAAAGGATAGAAGTCGGGACTCGGGGTTCGGGACTCGGGATCCGCTTGGTTCAAGTCCCGGTCCCTTCGTTCAGGGTTCGGTGTTCTGGCTCCGCACCGTTAACGTCGAGCCCCGAGCCCCGGATCCCGAACACGGAGTGCCTATGACGACGAAGCAGCGTGTCACGCGTCGCGCTCTGCTGAAGTCAGGTGCCACCATAGCGGCTGCGGCGGGTGCTGCACTCGATCCGGCAACCGCCTTCGGACAAGCGCCGGCGGTCGTGACGGCGCGCACCTTTCGCGCCTGGGTGTCGCGCGGAACGGGCCGCAACCGCACCACGCTGCAGGAGCTGCGCCTCCGGCCGGTCACCGGCCGTCAGGTCGTGGTTCGTACCGAGGCCACGAATCTCTGCTACTCGAACGCCGGCCTCGTCCTCGGACTCCAGGATCCGCCGCCGGCGACCGGCAACACCGCCGGATCGCTCGCGGCCGGCACGGCCGGCATGGCGCTCATCCAGGGGCACGGCGGCGTCGGCGTCGTCGAAGCGGTGGGCCCCGAGGTCAGGCGTGTCCAGGTCGGCGACCGCGTCTGCGTTTCGGGAACGCCGCAGTGCGGCGTCTGCTATCACTGCCTGCGCGGCCGGGCCGACGTCTGTCAGCTGCTTGGCCGCAACCTGCCGTCGGATCTCGTCCCGATCGCCGATCAGCGTGACGGCACACCGGTCTACGCCAACTCACATATCGGCGGCCTCGCCGAGCTGATGGTGACCTTCGAAGAGTGGGTGGTGCCGATCGTCAGCAAAGCCGCGGCCGCAGACCTCGGGATGGTCCTCGGCTGCGTCAGCGTCGCCGGACTTGGTGCCACGGTGTCGGGAACGCTGGCCACGGTCGAGCCGGGATCGACAGCGGCCATCGTCGGGTGCGGTCCGCTCGGTCTGAGCGCCGTCCAGGGTGCACGCATCGCGGGTGCGTCCACGATCATCGCGATCGATCCGATTCGCGTGCGCCGCGAAGCAGCCATGAAGGTGGGAGCGACGCACGTCTTCGATCCCAACGTCGAGGGGGCGCGGATCATCGAGCGCGTGCGCGCGCTCACCGGCGGTCCCACGACGCGCGCGTGGAGCGGCGGACGCGACTCGGGAGGGCGGCGCAGTGGCGCAGGGGCCGACCTCGTCGTCGAAGCCGCCGGCGCGGAGCTCGTGAAGCCGAAGCTCGAATCCGGCCCGGACCCGACCGGCATCCAGCCGATGCAGCAGGCGTATGAGATGTGCTGCGCCGGCGGGCACGTCATCACCACCGGGCTCGTACGCGGCACGATCGCCCTGCCGGCGTTTCTCTTCGCGATCGGCGGCATCTCGCATCACGGCGGTCAGGCCGGCGGCGCCAATCCGATGCGCGACATCCCGCGCTTCGCCGATCTCCTGCACGCGGGACGCTACGACGCTCGTACGCTCGTCACGCGCGTCGTCGGCCTGCAGGACATGATTCCGGCGTACGAAGAAGTGGCGTATC
Source organism: Vicinamibacterales bacterium (assembly GCA_036274155.1). Classification (GTDB taxonomy): domain Bacteria; phylum Acidobacteriota; class Vicinamibacteria; order Vicinamibacterales; family UBA2999; genus Gp6-AA40. The sequence continues at coordinate 8,038 of DASUGH010000177.1, forward strand.
GCACGACGGTGACGGCGATCATGGTGGTTTGACCGCGTTTCGGGACCCGGGATTCGGGGTCCGGGATCCGGAGATCGGGCTCCGTCGGCCCAAAGGCCCAGAGGCCCAAAGCCCAAAAGCCCCAAGTCCGGACAGCCCAAAGCCCGGAGCCCAGAGCCTGCACTATCATCCCCGCGTGAGGACCACGATGCACCGTTCATTGCTGATTGCGATCGCCGTGTTTGCTGCGCTGCCCGGGTTGGCGCGGGCGCAAACGCCGCCCGATGGTGCGGCGGTGTTCCAGAAGGCCTGTGCCAGCTGCCACGCGCAGCCGGCCCCCGGCTCGCGAGCGCCGGCGCGCGAGGTGCTGGCGCAGAGCGCGCCTGAGGGAATCCTCACGGCGCTGACGACCGGCAACATGTTCCGGCAGGGATCCGAGTTGACCGACGCCGAGCGGCGCGCGGTCGCCGGCTTCATCGCCGGCCGTCCGCTCGGGACGGCGCCGCCGCTGCCGACAACCGGACGCTGCACGTCGAAGCCGGCAGCCGTCACGACTGCCGCGATCGACGCCGGCTGGAACGGGTGGGGCGGCACGGTGACCAATACGCGGTTCGTGAGCGCCGAGAAGGGCGGTCTGACCGCGCCAGCCGTCCAGCGTCTGAAGCTGAAATGGGCCTTTGGTTTCGCGGGCGTCAACTCGGCCCGTGCGCAGCCGGCCGTCATCGGCGGCCGGTTGTTCGTCGGCAGCGAGAACGGCGGCGTCTTCGCGCTCGACGCGAAGACCGGCTGCACGCACTGGATGTATCAGGCGCAGCACTCGATCCGGGCGGCGATCTCCGCCGGTCCGTACCAGAACGGCAACAGCTCGGGAACGGCGATCTACTTCGCCGATGGCGGGGCGATCGCGTATGCCGTCGACTCCATGACCGGCCGCGAGATCTGGAAGTACAAGGTCGACGATCATCCGTACGCGACGTCAACTGGCTCGGTCACCGTCTACAACGGCCGCTTGTACGTGACCACGTCCGGCGTCGGCGAAGAGGGGCAGGGCGGACGGGTCGGCTATGAATGCTGCACGTTCCGTGGCAGCGTCACGGCCCTCGACGCCAGCACGGGAAAGTTGATCTGGAAGTCGTACACGATTCCAGAGGCGCCGAAGCCGCGAGCGAAGAACAAGCAGGGCCTGCAGACATGGGGTCCGGCTGGTGGAGGCGTGTGGTCGGCGCCGACCATTGATGCGGCGCGGCGCGCCATCTACATCACCACCGGCAACGGGTATGCGGAGCCGCAGCAGCCGACGACCGATGCGGTGCTCGCGCTCGACATGGAGAGCGGCAAGATCCGGTGGTCCTTCCAGCCGCTCACGAACGACGTGTGGGCCGGCGGCTGCGGCCAGCAGAACACCGCCGACAACCCGAACTGTCCGAGCAAGCTCGGACCCGATCACGACTTCTCGATCTCGCCGGTGCTCACCAAGCGATCGAACGGCCAGGACATCATCATCATCCAGCAGAAATCGGGGATGGCCTACGGCATCGATCCCGACAAGCAGGGTGCGCTGGTCTGGCAGTACCGCACCAGCGGCGGCGGCGCGCTCGGCGGCCAGTGGGGCGCTGCCGTCGACGACAGAAACGCCTACTTCGGCGTTAACGGCACGACGTCGAAGATGCCCGGCGGACTGCGCGCGGTGAAGATCGACACCGGCGAAGAGGTGTGGTCGAAGCCGCCGGCCGAGACGCTCTGTGCCGGAACCCGCGGGTGCAGCGCCGCCCAGGGCGCTGCCGTCACCGCCATTCCCGGCGTCGTCTTCTCGGTGTCGATGGACGGCGGAGTCCGCGCGCAGGCGAGTGACGATGGGACGATCGTGTGGACGTTCGACACGAACAAGGAGTTCGAGACGGTGAACGGTGTGAAGGCCAAGGGCGGCGCGATCGACCAGGCCGGCGTCGTCGTCGAGGACGGGATGGTGTATGTGTCGTCCGGCTACGTCAGCCTGATCGGCCGTCCAGGGAACGTGCTGCTCGCGTTCGGAGTCGATTGAGGCTGGGCCTGTGGGTCCTTCGTAGGGTCCGGCTTTTTAGCCGGACCTCGAGCCCCGAGCCCCGAATCCCGAGTCCCGACACTGATGTCTTCCTACACTCTTCCCGCCATCGGCCGCCCGCCTGCACCGCCGATGGTGCGCAAGGTCGCAGTCGAGGAGCACTTCGATCAGCTTGGCGTCGTCGCCGGCTACGGCCGGCGGCGCGGCACCGGCATCGACGATCTCGTCCACTCGATGCGCTATGACGATGGGTGGTTCGGGATCGTGACGGAGCGGCTGGTCGAGTTCGATACGGAGCGGCTGGCCGAGATGGATGCGAGCGGCATCGACGTCGCGGTGCTCTCGCAGACGGTGCCCGGGGTGCAGGGCATCGCCGATGCCGCGGATGCCGCCGCCGCGGCGCGCGACATCAACGACTTCGTCGGCGGGATCGTGGCGCGGCATCCTTCCCGATACGCGGCCTTCGCCAGCATCGCGCTGCACGATCCGGCTGCCGCGGCGCGTGAGCTCGAACGCGCGGTGACGCAGCTCGGGCTCAAGGGGGCGATGATCAACGGCTACAGCCAGCTCGCCGGCGAAACGTCCGTCGAATATCTCGACGCCCCGCGACTGCTGCCGTTCTGGGAAGCGGCTGCCGCGCTCGAGGCTCCCATCTACATTCACCCGCGGCCGCCGCTCGAACAGAAATCATACGAGGGGCACGCAGAGCTGCTCGGCGCCACGTGGGGGTTCGCGCCGGAAACGGCAACGCACGCGCTGCGGCTGGTCTACAGCGGACTTTTCGATCGGCTGCCGCGGCTCACCATCATCCTCGGCCACCTCGGCGAGACGATCCCCTACTTCGCGTGGCGCATCCAGCACTGCTTCGAGTACAACCCGGCCGACAAGCGCGTGCAGAGACGCCTGCAGGACTATCTCTGCGAGAACTTCTACGTCACGACGAGCGGCATCTTCAGCGATCAGGCGCTCATCAGCGCCCTGCTCACCGTCGGCGCCGACCGCATTCTTTTCGCCGCCGACTACCCCTACGAGATGATGCAGGAGGCCGCGCGCTGGATCGAGCGCGCGCCGATCAGCGAAAACGATCGGCGCAAGATCGCCAGCGGCAACGCGACGCGGCTGCTGAAGATCTGAACGAGAATGCTCGGGCTCGGGGCTCGGGGCTCGGGGCTCGGGACTCGGGCTCGGGCTCGGTATCCGGGGCTCGGGACTCGGGACTCGGGATCCGGGACTCGGGATCCGGCTTCAGGCCCTGGCTTTCGACTTCCTCCGGGCCACTGGCCTCGCTATTCTGCGCGCCGGTCCCCGACCGGATGCCGCCGTCTGCTTCCACTGGGTGAGCAGCGCACTGGCAATCTGGAAGTACATCTCCGCCACGGCCATCTGCCACTTCCGATCCGGCCGGACCTTCAGACGTTCGAGCATCTGAGTGACGGAGGCGAGCTGGTCCTGCAGGGCGGCCACCTGTGCCCTGGCGAGGCCAGCGATGTCATCGGGACGCGCGAAGTGCCCGAAGTAGAGCTTCAGGAAGGCGTAGCTCCGCAGATGCAGTGTGTCGGAGGTCGGCTCGCTCAACCACGCCTGGAGCGCCTGGCGCCCGGCGTCGGTCAGCCGGAACCGCCGTCGTCGGCGCCCGCGGTTCTCCCGTTCCTCGGCCAGCAGCCCGGCCTCCTTCAGATACTCGGTTTCGGAATAGATCTGACTGTGTGGAAACGGCCAGAAGTGGGCGATGCCGAGCCCGACGGCGGCCTTCAGCTCGTAGGGCGTTGAAGGCCCGTCCCTGGCAATCAGGCCGAGGACGACATACGACACCGGGGTCAGGCGGGCGCTTGACATTCGTCCTGAGCGTACCATACTGTTCGGACCGTCCTATTCGGACTATTTGGCGCCGCGCCGGGGGCCGGCAACGAGGAGCCCGCGATGCGTGATTACGAAGTCCGGCGTCAGCAGCACGTCGCCCTGCTCGCCAGCATCCTGCCCGGGCACGTGCAGCGCCTCCGATGGACGGCGGAACAGCTCGCCGGCGAACGGCAGCAGAAGCTGCGTGCGCTGCTCCGCGTCGCCGTCTCCGGCTCGTCGTGGCACCGCGCCCGCCTCGCCGGCGTCGATCCCGACCGGTTCGAAGAGCGGGATCTGGTCCACCTGCCGCCCATGACGAAGGCCGATCTCATGGCGCACTGGGACGACATCGTGACCGACCGCCGTCTGACGCTCGATGCGGTCGAGCGGCATCTCGCCGGACTCACCTCGGACAGCTATCTCGCCGACGAATTCCACGCCGTCGCGTCGGGCGGCTCGACCGGTACGCGCGGTGTCTACGTGTTCGGGTGGGAGCCGTGGGCCGTCGCCTACGCCGGCTTTCTGCGCCCGATGGTCTGGGATCGCGCGGTCACGCCGGGTGCCGGTGCCACCCCCGACACCATCGCCGTCATCGCCGCCCACCACCCGTCGCACATGACGAGCTCGATTGCCGAGACCTTTTCAAACCCGGCGCTGAAGATGGCGCGGTTGCCGATCAGCAGACCGGTCGGCGAGATCGTCCGCGAGCTGAACGCCTTCCAGCCCGGCAGCCTGCTCGCGTATGCATCGGCGCTGACCATGCTTGTTGGCGAGGCGCGCGCAGGTCGCCTGCGGATCTCGCCGCGGCGCGTCATCTCGACGAGCGAGCCGCTGCTCCCCGAGGCGCGTCAGGCGATCGAGGAGGCGTTCGGCACTGCCGTTGCCAACATCTACGGCACCTCGGAAGCCGGGCCCGTCGCCACTGGCTGCTGGCGCGGAAACGGCATGCACCTGTGCGACGACCTCGTCATCGTCGAACCAGTGGACGCGCGGGGCCAGCGGGTCGACGTAGGCGTGCAATCAGACAAGGTCTACGTCACCGCCATCTCGAATCCGACGCTGCCCTTGATCCGATTCGAGATGACCGATCAGGTGCAGCTCATCGACTCCGTCTGCCCCTGTGGTTCGGCGCATCGTCTGATTGCAGACGTCGAAGGACGGGTCGACGATCTGTTCGAGTACGAGAGGGGAGTGCTCGTTCACCCGCACGTGTTCCGATCGGTGCTGTGTCGCGACAGGTCGATTGTCGAGTACCAGGTCCGGCAGACGCCATGCGGCGTCGAGGTGCTCGGTGTCGGCAGCGCAGTCGACTGGGAGGGCATTGCGCAGGCGATCGCGCAGGAGCTGACGCGGCTGGGCGTCAGGAGTCCTGTGGTGACGTTCCAGCCTGTCGATCAGCTGAAGCGGCAGGCGACCGGCAAAATACGGCGGTTCGTGCCGCTCGGGCGCTGAACCAGACGAGGGCGCGGTGAGTTCGATGCGATTACTCTGCCGCCAGCGCGCGGCCGCGCGTCTCGGGTCCGGACCAGATCGCGATCATGGCGAGCGCTCCTGAGACGATCATGCTCACCGACATTGCCGCAACCAGGTTGACGCCCTGATCCTGCACCTTGCCGAGCAGCCATGGCATCAGCGCGCCGATGGCAGCACCCGCGTGATAGCAGAAGCCGGGGCCGGCGCCTCTGACGCTGGCGGGGAACCGTTCCACCGTGTAGGCAGGCGCCATTCCCCAGATCCCCATGCCGAAGAAGCCCATCATGAACGCGCCGAGGAGGAGCGTTTCCGTCTGTTGCGCAAACATGAAGAACGGAATCGAGGCGATGCCGAGGATCACCGTGATCGTCACCGCTCCACGGCGCCCGAGCACCGTCTCCGACAGCCGTCCGAAGGTCGCAGTTCCTCCGATGGCGCCGGCGGCGAGTGCAGCCAGGTAGGGCAGTGTCGGCCGCTGTGCCTCGCGCAGGAACGTCGGATACCAGAAGATCACCGAGTAATAGATGCACATGAACGCGCCGATCACGATCGTGGTCTGGAGCGTCGTGCCGATGAGATCGCGCTGGAAGAGGCGCACGAACGAGATCGTCGGCTCGTCGAGGCCGCGACCGGACGCCTTGAGGCGCTGCCGCTCGAGCCACACCGGGCTCTCCGCGACGCGCCGTCTGATCCAGAGCGTGAAGATCGCGGGCGCTATCGCCACCCAGAACATCGCGCGCCAGGCGAGTCCCGACTCCGCGTCGAGCAACGGGTAGACGAACTGGAACGTCGCAGCCGCCAGCAGCAGTCCCCAGTACCAGCCGCCGAGCATCAGACCCGAGACGAGGCCACGGAGGCGTGTCGGCCAGTGCTCGAAGACGAGCGGCATCCCGGCCGCCCATTCGCCGCCCATGCCGAGACCGAAGAGCGCGCGGAGGCCGAAGAGGATCGCGTAGGACGGTGCGAACCCGCTCAGGAACGCGAACAGTGAAAACCAGAGGATGGACAGCGTGAGCGGCAGCTTGCGTCCCCACTTGTCGGCGGCCGTGCCGGCGATGGAGCCACCGACGAGCCGCATGATGAGCGTCACCGTGCCGAGCGCGCCGGCAGCGGCCGCGTCGATGGAGAACTCCCGCCGGATGTCGATGATGATGAAGGTCAGGATGTTGAAGTCGAACGAATCGACCACCCATCCCAGGAACACCGCCCAGAAGGCGCGCCACTGCTCGCGGGTGACCTGTCGGTACCAGGGGCCGGCGATGGCAGCGTCGGCGGCTGCAGGGCTCGTACTTACCAGCGGTGTGGTCATGTCACCTCGGGGCTCGGGGCTCGGGGCTCGGGGTTCGGGTCTCGGGGCCTGGGGCTTCGGGCCGAACCCGGATAGTACAGGCGCGGCGACGTTCGCGCCAACCCGCAAGCGCATTCCGAGCCTCGGATCTCGAGTCCCGAGCCCCGGACTCCGATCAAACTCATGCGCCTTGAGCCGTTCTATACTCCCTCCGCCTGCCATACGTTTCCGGAGCACGCCGATGCGGCTGCCCTTCGCGGGTGTCTGTCTGCTGTTGGTGGCCGCGGTGGTTCGCGGCCAGGGTGCTCAGGACCGTCCAACGTTCCGCGCCGGCGTCCAGTCGATCGAAGTCGACGTGCTCGTCACGGGCAAGGACGGCAAGGCCGTTCGCGGCCTGACGAAGGACGACTTCACGCTCATCGAAGACAACACGCCGCAGCGGATCGCGAGCTTCTCCTTCATCGACCTGCCGATCGAGCCGATCGCGTCTCGCGTGGCCGCCGCAAAGCAGGTCGAATCCGACATCACGACGAATACCGGCGACGGCCGGATGTACGTGATGCTGATGGGTCCGGGTGGCCACAAAGGCCGCCTGGTGGCGCGCCGGTTCGTGGAAGAAGCACTCGGTCCAAATGATCAACTGGCCGTCATTCAGGTGCTCGGCAACAGCAGTGCCGCTCAAGGATTTACGAGAAGCCGGCGTCTGATGCTGGCAGCAATCGATCGAATCGAGCACGAGGAGGTCCCCAGCGGCGGCTGCGGAGACGACCCCGCGATCTGCAGCTTCAACGTGCTCGAAGAGGTGTCCGAGAAGCTCGGACTCGTTACCGGCCGCCGCAAGATCGTGCTCTGGTTCGACCCTCCATCCGTGTTCATCGACACCTCTCCGAGAGGTTCGGCCAGAATGTTCGCACAGCGCGACGCGCTTCGCGCGGCGACGCGGAACAACGTTGCCATCTACCCGGTCTCGACGCGCGGCCTCACCACCGAGTTGAGTCCCGCAGGTGCTCCAGGCGCACCCGCAGGTGCTTCAGGCGCGCTAGCAGGACCGTTGCCCTACAAGGCGGGGCTGCGCGTACTGTCGGACGACACCGGCGGCGACACCATCGTCGACACCAACAACTTCTCCGACAACTTCCAGCGCTTCGTCCGTGACAACAGCACGTACTACCTCCTGTCCTACGAGCCGGCGATCGAGCACCGCGATGGCAAGTTCCACAACCTGACCGTCCGAGTGAAGAAGCCAGGTCTCACAGTCCGCGCGCGGCGGGGATACTACGCGCCCCAGCCGGACGCGAAGGCCAAACCCGATCCAGCGTACGCAGAACCGAGCTTTAGCTCGGTTGGATCAGTTGTGGAAGGACTCTCAGAAGCGACCGGCAGGGCGATTCGCATGCCATCGTCGGTCGGCGAGCTCGGCATCGAGCTGTTTGCGGCTCCGTTCAAAGGCCCGGGAGGAAACGGTTCAGTCCTCCTGGGCGCGCGGCTGCGAGGCACCGATCTCCTGCTCGGGCCGCATGAGCCCCTCGAAGTCGCGTTCCAGGCGACGACGACGGAAGGGAAGGTCACGAATGGGGCATTCCACGTGATGACGCTCGACTTCACGCCGGAGTCGCGCGCCGAGATCGAGCGGACCGGCATTCGCGTCATCGATCGGATCGAGCTGCCGAAGGGCCGGCACCAGGTGCGGTTTGCCGTGCATCAACCGAACGGCAAGACCGGAACCGTCGTAGCCGACGTCGAGATTCCCGACTATTCGGCGCCGCTCGTGATGAGCGGCGTGGTGATCGCCTCGGAGGAGACCGCAGCGCAGCGCACACTGCTGAGCGACGGGAGCCTGAGATCGATCCTCTCCGCGGATCCGACACCCGTGCGCCGCTTCGTCCGCCGGGACGTGATCCGCGCGTTCGTCGAGGTCTACACCGATCCGCGACGGCCGGAACCGGCTCGCGTCACGGCGAGCCTTGCCGCGTCCAACGGCCGGAAGGCACGAGCGCCAGCGGTCTCAGCAGTGTCGGAGGAACCCGGCCGCGCCAGGTACCTCACGAGTATCCAACTGGCGGATCTCAGACCCGGCGACTACGTGCTGACGCTGGATGCGAGCACGGGCCGTGAGAAGGCGACGCGGCAGGTGCTGTTAACGGTGGCCCCGGACTGATCGTTCGGATCGTTCGGCGTACACTCTGTCCGTGCGTCCCGACGCACCGCCCTCCGTCTCGCCGTACCGCGCGTTGCTGGGCGACGACTACGACACCCTGCACCCGAACGTCCGCGCCGCACACGAGGCGCCGCTTGTGGCTGAGGGCGTCTTCGATGTGGTGCACGGTTCCCACCTTGTCGTCCCCGTTCTGATCTGGATCATGAAGCTTCCTGCTTCGGGCAGGAGCGTTCCGGTACACCTGCAGGTCGTCGATGAAGCAGCCGCTCCAGGTGCACGCTCGCTCGGCATGCGGTGGAGCAGACGCATCGGGCGATCGATCCTCGAGACTCACCAGTTCGCGCAGGACGACTTTCTCGTCGAGCAGAGCGGAGCCGGCAGCGTCGTCTTCGTCCTCCACCCGGCCGACGGATCGCTCGTCTACGAGCGGGCGGCGACGGAATTCATGGGTGTGCCTGTGCCGTCGTTTCTTTCGCCGCGAATTCATGCCAGCGTGTCACCAGATCCCGCCGGCTGGCACGTCGATGTCGCGGTGCATTGGCGCCGTCATCTGATTTGTCGATACTGGGGCAGAATGCAGCCTCTAAAGACGACGTGAACGCTGCGATCTGGCTCCTCTTCGTCCAGGCGCTGCTCGGCGCCTTCGACACGCTCTATTACCACGAGCTCAAGCTCCGGCTGCCGCATGGACAGGGCACACGCACGGAGTTGCGTCTACACGCGGCGCGAGACTTCGCCTATGCGGTCATCATCAGCAGCCTCGGCTTCCTGACCTGGAATGGTGCGCTCGCCTGGGTGCTGTTCGGGATCCTGCTCGCCGAGATCGTCATCACGCTCTGGGACTTCATCGAGGAGGACCGGATTCGCCGGCTGCCGGCGGGCGAGCGAGCCATGCACGCCGTGATGGGGATCGTGTACGGCGCGTTCCTCGCCTTCCTGCTCCCGGAGATGTGGCGCTGGAGCGCGGCGCCGACCGGATTCGGCCGCGCGTATCACGGCTTTCCGGCGCTGGTGTTGCTGGCGCTCGCCATTGGCGTCCCGCTCTCTGGCGTCCGCGATATGGTGGCTGGCGTCAAACCGAGCTGAAGCTCGGTTCTGCGGTGTTGCGTGTCTAACCGAGCCGAAGCTCGGTCTGCGAAGAATCACTGCGTGACGCGGAAGCCGACGACCTGCGTCGCTCCTTCCTGTGTGACCGTGACGGCGTAGTCGCCAGCCGCGAACGGCGCCAGCGTGACGTCCACCACGACCCACTGGAACTTGCCGCCTGGATCGGGGCGAGTGCTCACCTGAGCGGGGACCTGCGTTGTCTGTCCGGCGCGATCGACCACGTGCGCTTCGGCGGTGGCCGACGATGACGACGGCAGCTCGAGCCGCAAGCGCTCGTTGCGAGCGAAACGCAGGTCGGCTGTTTCCACATATCGGGTGCCGGTCGCCGGACTCCGGCGCAGCAGCACTCCTTCGCCGATTGCCGATGCGGTTGCTGGAATGGTGACCGCGGCGTGGTCGCTCACCGGACTCCCGTTGCCGGCAGGACGCACGCTGACGCGAACGTCGTAGCTGCCCGGTGCGGCGCTCTCGCCGTCGGGGACGCGGACGGCAAACGCGAACGTCCCGGGAGCCAGCGTCACCGTGCGCCGCAACGCCCTGCCGTCGGCGCTGCCGACGGTGATCTCGGCGGTCGCGCCGGCCGCCCACCCTGGCTCGCGGCGGGTGCTCGCGTCCAGCTCGCCGCTGATCCACAGCATCCCTTCGCTGCCCGCGCCCGCCGCGCGTGTCCACGCCGACGAGCGCAGTCGCAGCGGCACCGTCGTGGCGGCACTGGCCACGCTGCTCAGGGCTTTCGTGATCGTGTCGGGGGGGCGAGGTGCGCTCGGGGCCGCTGCAGGCGCCGCCGATCTCAAGTCAGCCTCCGAGACTGCACGATAGCCGCTGCGCGCCCGCACCTCCACACCCGGTCGTTTCACCGTCACCTTGATGTTGCGGAAGCGTCCATCGAGCCTGGCGTTCGTGGACTGATATCCGACGAGGTAGTAAGACGACATGTCGGCGACGAGCCGCTGTATCGGCTCGGCAAGGTTGTTGGTGTTGACGATTGGCACCCCGTCGGTATTTACCGCCATTTCGCGGAGCGCGCTCAGCTGCGACAGACTGCCCGCGGGGCTGAACGTCGGGTTGCGCAGCGGCGTGATCGGATAGAACGACACGTTGGCCCGGTTGGCGTCGCCGGTGATGTCGCGGATGCGTTCGCGGTCGTCGAGATTCGCCAGCGCCACTCGATCGGCCTCGCAGGCCATCTGCTCGCTCTGCGTCGCCGACGACTCGGTCCCGCCTCTGCCTCGCCCGCCGGTCAGCCGATCGATCGGCGCGATCGGCGGCGTTCCCCCAGTGCTCCGGTCGGCGAGCTTGAGATTTGGCCCGTACAACGTCCATCCCAGCGTCACCACGAGAACAGTCTTCCGCTCTTCGCGAATCGAACCCAGATGCACGGCGAGATCGTTCAACGAATCGAGCGTGAGCTTCTCGCGGCGCCGCAGGATCATTTCGTCCGATATCAGCGGGTTGCACTTTTCGTACATGCGCTCGGTCGCGTCGAGCGGGACGATGCGGGTGGCGGCAGTGCGGTCGCGGAGCAGGAACTCGTCGATCTTGCCGAGCAGGCCGGAGATGATGGTGGTGCGCCTGGTGAAGGTGAGATCGTTGATCGACATCTCGGGCGTGACGACAGCGACGAGGTCGTCGGGTCCGAGCGCCTCTTCCAGGAACCGGCGAATCGGCGTTTGCGCCTGCACCGCCGTCTGCGCGTCCATGTGATAGCTGTCGAGGAAGAGCACGAACACGCGCGCCCGCGGATCCGACGCCATCTCCCGACCGGCGCGAATACTGTTCGGCTCGACGCGTGTTGCCTCTGGTCCGCCGGCGGGGACCGACACGTGCTCGAACGCCTCGACTTTCTGAAGCACGCCGTCTTCCCTGATCTCCACCTCCGCCGCCTCGAGATCGGTGACGGGCGACCCGTTACGTGAGGCGTACATGTCGACGCGAACGAAGTGGACCCCGCCGCGGAACGTCGACTGAGGGGGGGACGTCGTCTGGTTCTGGGCCAGGAGCGAGGTTCCTGCCAGCCAGATGGTCAGAGCCGCGAGGCGTGCGCGCATGGCGTTGGTGAGTCTACTCCGGGCTCGGGCTGGCGAATTCGGACACCACTGCCATACCTCGCCGTCGTCTGTGGACTCGGCTCCGCGTCGGGTCTCCCTCGTGGAACGCGTCGCGCAGATGTCTGCCTGGTAATGGTCGTCGAGAAGGATGGCGTCGCCGCCGTGGCCCGGCGTCGCTGCTGAGCTGACGCGACGGACGTGCTTCGGGCGAACCGTTGCAACGGCCGACTTGACAGCGTTTGGTCGCCAAGCGCATTATCCCGGACATTAAAAATGTGTTAACTGGGTGTTAACAGCAGGTAAATCAGAAGATAAAAATTTCGCGTGTGCTGCCGCTCGCACCCCTTTGCACCGTCGGATCCGGCCTCTCTCGACAGTCTCTCTCGACCTCTTTCGACCCGTTTGGGCTCGGACAAATGAGGAGAGCCTACCCATGCGTGGACCTGTGAAGCATCTCACCTTTTTCGTCGCGGCACTGCTGGTGCCTGCATTCGCCTTCGCCCAAGCGACTCTGACAGGGACTGTGCGTGACTCCTCCGGCAGCGTGTTGCCGGGTGTCACGGTCGAAGCGTCCAGTCCTGCGCTCATTGAAAAGATCAAGACCGCCGTGACCGACGGCGCCGGTCAGTACCGCATCGTCGATCTGCGCGCGGGCACGTACAAACTCACCTTCGTTCTGCCCGGGTTCAACACCGTCGTGCGGGAGAACACCGGGATGCGGCCCGAGTCTTGTGGAAATTGCTTTGACGGCGTAACCGCTTGCTGAACGGTTGACTCACTCTACGCTCTTACGCGACTTTCTGCCATTCCTTGGCGAGGAAGGCAGGCAGCTGATGGTGCCCATCGACCTTG
>DASUGH010000178.1:0-9439 GCA_036274155.1 Vicinamibacterales bacterium
CAAGGCCGACTCCGCGAAGCAGCAGGACAGCCTGGACGCGTTGCGCAAGGCGAGCGAGACCTCGTATTTCAAGGACAAGGACTCGCTGTGGGTCAAGGTGGTGGTTGCCACTCCGCCTGCCGTGCCGGCTATGCCGTTGCAACAGCAGGCTTCCGTAAGGGCCAGCCGATAAGTATTTTTCTCGCGAACTGAACGAAGCCCCCGGCGCAAGCCGGGGGCTTTTGTTTGTGCCAGCTCGCCCGCCGCAAAGGGCACACCAGGATCAATCTCGCCTGGCTCAATTGGTGGCTGAAGGGCGACGAATCAGCAACCGGCAAGGGCCTGCTGATTGGACCAGACTGCCCCTACCGCAAGGACCCCGCCTGGGACGTCAAGGCCGTGAACGTCAAGTAGGGGTTACAAGAGCTGCGCCTTGCTCACGTGACCTGCATCACCGCCTCGCGCCGCGACGACATCACGGCGATGGCGGCCACAAGCAGTGCCGCTGCACCGAGGATCGCCACGAGCAGCAGGACTGGGAGCTGGTAGGAGCCGCTGGCCTGACGCAGAGGGCCGATGATCCACGAGTTGATCTTTTCGTCGCGATTGGCCGACGCGTACACCAGCGCGATGGGCGCGACCTCGCGTTCCGGGCGGCACGCGCGGTGGGGGACTACCGGCCGCCGCGGCCGGGACCGTAATCCGGAGGCCACCCCGTCGGCTCGGAGTCCGGCAGATTGAACAGCACCGCATGCACCTCCTGGATGCGGCCGTTCTTTACGGCGAAGAACTCGCCCACCAGGCGATCGTTGGCGGTCGTCGTGTTCGGGCTCTTCATTCCCTCCTTCAGGCCGAAGCGCACGATCGACAGCACGATGCCACGCTCGGTGTCGACCACCGGATAGCGCCGATCCCAGATGTTGCGGTGGGAGAAGCGGCCGGTATCGAAACCTTCCGCAGCCGAGACATACGCGCCGTTGCGCACCATCCCCGTGGTCTGCAGTCCGTTCTCGAACCGGAGCATGTCGGGCATGAGCGGCGCGGGATGATACGCCGGCGAGCCATTCGTCTGGAAGGCGCGCCAGTAAGCCTCGGCGGCGGCAATCAGGCCGTAATAGGAATTCTGTTCGGCTTCACGAATGGTCAGCTGCAGGTAGGGCGACACGTCCTCGAGGGTGTCAGGGCCCCAGAGTCCGTCCGCATCGCCCTGATTGGCCTTGATCGCCTCGACCTCGGTGATGCGCCCGCTCTGCACCTTCAACCGCAGCATGTACATCGTCTTGCTGCCGTCGGCGTTCTGCACGACGGCTTCGGTACCGGTATCACCCAGCCGCTCGTTCACGATGTCCCAGCGATAGACGATGCGTTCGGCGGCAGGCCAGAAGGCGTCGGCGAGCCGGACGGTCCTGGCATTGCTCGTGATCTTCGCGTTCGCCGCCAGCGGCACGGGGGACGGGTCGTTCGCGACGAGCGCCTTGAAGTACGTATCAATGAAGCCGGTCAGGCATGCCCGGTTGCACGTCGTCTGGGCCGTGGGAGCTGCGACCCACAGCATCAGTGCGACCACCACCACCATCAATCGCATCGCTTCTCCCCCGCGGCGCCGGTCCGTGCCGCTGATTGTTGCCGTTCTCTCCGGCGTGGCGTCAGCATGCCCGCCTCCCTGTTTCAGGTCAAGCGCGCAAATCAGCTCGCCGTCAGGGGCTTGCAGATGGCTTGCGACGGAGCTCCGACGGCGATCCCGCCGCGGTCTGCGATCGCCACGCGCCAAAACCATTCGGCCGGACGAGTTGACGCCGGACGTGGGGCCGCAGGCGACCCCGAGCGCGTCGTCGGGATCGTCAAGGCAAAGCACAACGGCTTGTGAACGCCGGCGCAGTGGAGTTCAATACGCCGCCAAGAGACCGCATGTCGCGAAAACAATTACGCGGAACGTATCAGACCGGCGGGCAGTCCGGAGCCTGGACGATTCAGGCGTTCAAGTGAGAGCGATTGAGGAGACGTCGATGATCGAGCGGATGGCCAGGACCGGAACGCGTGACGCTGGCGCCCGCCGTGGCGTGGGCGGGCAGTGGGTGATCGTGCTGGCGTGTGCCTGGCTCGCGGCGTCGTGCCGCGCGCCCGACGAGACGATCGTCAGCGCCGGCCGCGGCGCCCGCGAACCGCTCCGGGTCGACGTCATCGTCGGCTCCGAAGGCAAAGGCATGTTCACCGGCGCCGGCGTGCCCCCGGACAACATGCCGATCTTCGCTGCCAGGGATGGGGCCACGCCGCCGGGCGTGGAGCCGTTGCCGGTCGACATCTTCTCGACCAGCGACTTCTACAAGGATCGGGCGTTCTGGTCGGACCCGCGCTACTACCGGTGCAACTCGCCGGTCGGCCTCGAGCAGATCTGGGGCGCCTACGAGGTGCCGCTCATCGGCGACGACCCGCCACGCACGGCGGCCTGGGGGTTCTGCGATCGCGATTATCCGCGTGAGGAGATCGTCAGCCCTTACGCGTTCACGACCGCCAAGCCCATTACGCAGCGCTGCTGGAGGAGGCGCGCGGGCGCGGCGGGCCGACGCGTCACACCCAGGCGACGATGCCGGCCTGGAGCGGACGCTACCTGCGCCAGCGCGGGAAGACGGCGACCTGGTTTCACGGCGCCATCCTGCAGATCCCGACCTATCTCTCGCTGCTGACGCCGGAGTATCAGCAGCGATTCGTGCAGCAGATGTATCACGCTGCCGGCAGCAACGCCCCGCAGTGGCCCGGTTCGTATTGCTGGCCGGAAGGGTTCATGCGCCGCCCTGGCAGCCCTGGCGCTGCTGTCGCTGTCGGTGGCCTTGACGACGAGGATGCAGTCGCCATGGCAGTTGACGCTGCTCTGGGGCGTGCTCGTCGGCTCGGGCACCGGCGTGACCTCCCTGGTGCTGGCCGCAATCATCGCCAATCGATGGTTCGACCAGAGGCGAGGGCTGGTGCTGGGCGTTCTGTCGGCTGCCAACGCCACCGGTCAGCTGATCTTCCTTCCCTCGCTGGCGAGCCTCGTGCAGACGAACGGATGGCGCTCGGCGGCGCTCCTCGTCTCCGGCGCAGCCGCCCTTGTGTTCGTCGTCGTGCTGATGTTCATGCGCGACCGCCCGGAGGATCTGGGCCTCGTGCCATACGGGCGGCCGCCCGGCACGGTCGTCCCGCAGCACCGTGCGCTCAAACCGCTGCCGGCGCTTGCGATGGCGTCCCGCACACGCGCCTTCTGGTTGCTGGCGGGCACCTTCTTCGTCTGCGGCGCGAGCACCAACGGCCTGATTGGAACGCATCTGATCGCCGCCTGCCACGACTACGGCATTCACGAGGTGCAGTCGGCGCGGCTGCTGGCGATGATGGGCATCTTCGACATCGTCGGCACCACGGCGTCGGGATGGCTGACGGATCGCTGCTCGAGCCGGCATCTGCTGTTCGGCTACTACACGTTGCGCGGGATCTCGCTGCTGTTTCTTCCGCTGACGCTCAGCCAGGGAGCGAGCAGCCTGGTGGTGTTCGGGGTGTTCTACGGACTCGACTGGATCGCGACGGTGCCGCCGACCGTCCGCCTGACGAGCGAGGCATTCGGTCGAGAGAACACCGGCGTGATCTACGGATGGATTGGCGCCAGCCATCAGCTCGGCGCATCCGCGGCGGCGTTTGGAGCCGGTGCGATTCGAACGATGCTCGGCGACTATCAGATGGCGTTCTGGGCGGCTGGCGTTCTGTGCGTGCTGGCCGGTCTGTCCTTCCTGACGATTGGCCGATCGCTTCGGCCCGCTCCGGTTCCGGTGGTCGCGTCAGCCGGTTGATTCCCATCGCGGCTACTTGCTCTTTTCTTACTCCGACCGGAGCGCCACGAGCGGATCGACGACCGTGGCCCGGCGCGCTGGCATGTACGACGCGAAGAGCGCGACGCCCGCGAACACGAGCGACACGGCGACGAAGGTCGCCGGGTCGAGCGGCGTGATGCCGAACAGCAGGCTCGACAGATATCGCGTCACCGCAAACGCTCCGGCCAGCCCCGCAACCATGCCGATGCCGGCCAGCACGGCCCCCTGCCCGAGCACCAGTGCGAGAATGCCGCGGCGCTCGGCGCCGAGGGCCATGCGCACGCCGATCTCCCGCGTCCGTTGCGCGACCGAGTAGGCCAGGAGGCCGTAGATGCCGATCGCAGCCAGCGCCAGGGCGAGGCCGGCGAACGTGCCGACGAGCGCCGCATAGAACCGCGGCGCTGCCATCGAGTTCGACACGATGCGGGTCAACGGCGCGAGGCTCGTGATCGCCGAGCGCGGCTCCAGATCACGGCGGACGGCGTTGATCGCCGGCACGAGCGCCTCGGGATCGCGCTCGGCGCGAACAGCAAAGGTCACCCCGCCCCACAGCGAGCTGCGCATCGGGCCCTGCATGTAGGTAAGACGGACCATCTGCCCCGCCGGGACGTAGAACGCCGGAGTGGGCTCGTCGGCCAGCGACTGCTGGCCGGAGGCGTCGGCCACCACGCCGATGACTTCCCATGCCGCGTCGCTGAACTTCGTGCGCACGAGCTGTCCGACCGCATTGCCCGTGAAGGCCTTCTTCGCGAGCGATTCGTTGAGAATCATGACCGGGGCGCCACGATCGTCGTCCGGGCGGAAGAACCGGCCGGCGACGAGCGGCGCGCCGATGACCTCCAGGTAGCTGGCGTTTACCGGCACGATATAGGGGGGCCTCGCGGGTTCGCCGTCTCGTGGCCAGCGTGGCATGTCGAGCGCTGTCACCAGGTTGCGCGTTTGCAGCGGGATACTGAGCGAATACCCGGCGGCGGCCACTCCGGGCAGGGCGCGTATCCGGTCGACGAGCTGGTCGTTCATCTCGAGCCGCCGCGCGGCGGTCTCGCGCGACGTCGCGATCTGGAAGGTCAGTACGCGCGCCGCCGTGAATCCGGCGTCGTTCGTGGCCAGCTTCACGAAGCTGTGTATCAGCAGACCTGCCGCCGCCACCAGGACGACCGCCAGCGCCGTTTCCGCCACGACCAGGACGCCGCGGGTCGAAAACAGGCGGCCATGCGCGCCCGGCGTCTGCGGCGTGTCGCGAATCGCGGCCATCAGATCGGTTCGCGAGATGTGCAGCGCCGGAACGAGGCCGAAGAGGAGCCCGGTCACGGCCGTGACGATGGCCGTGAAGGCAACCACCGTGGTATCGACATCGATACGATCCATGCGGGGCAGCCCCGACTGCGGGGCGACGTTGCCCGGCCACGCGGCGGTCAGGAGCGACGTGCCGCCGTACGCCAACGCCAGACCTACGGCGCCGCCGAGCGATGCGAGCAGCAGGCTCTCGGTGAGCAGCTGGCGCACGAGCCGCTTCCGTCCGGCGCCCAATGCCGCACGCACGCCGAACTCCCGGACGCGCACCGTGGTGCGCGCGAGCAGCAGGTGAGCGACGTTCGCACACGCGATCAGCAGCACCACAACGACGGCGACCAGGAGGACGCGCAGCGCAGGACGGAACGGGGCGGCCTGCTCCTCCCTGACGGACACCACCTCGACCCGCGGCCCGTCGCCGGGTCCTTCGCGTCGTCCGAGACCCGCATAGATCGCGCGGACCTCCGACGCGGCCGCCTCGATCGACACGCCGTCCCGGACCCGTGCAATCGCGCCGTACGGGAGGGGGGCGGGCGATGCCGCCACGAGCGGCGTCCAGACTTCGGTGGTCGCGTCGGGAAACGCGAATGCCTCGGGCATGACGCCGACAATCGCGCGCTCCCTGCCGTTCAGGTTCATCGTCCGCCCGAGGATCGACGGATCGCCGCCGAAGTACCGATGCCAGGCCGCCCAACTGAGAACCGCCACCGGATCGCCCTGGGGCAGCGTGTTGTCGCCCGTGACAGCATCGGCGTCGTCTTCGGTGAAGGCGCGGCCCAGCACCGGTGACAGACGGAGCGTCCGGAAGACTGATGGCTGGAGTTCCGACGTGCCGACGACGCGCACCTGGTCTTCCTCCGTCCAGGTCCCGCTGGATCCGACACCGAAGTAGAGCCCGACGTCGGCGATCGTCGTCGATTTCCTGAGCGCGTCGGCTTCCGCCTTCGTCAGCCCCGTGCGCCGCTCCGGGCGGCCATCCGGGCCTTCCTGTGCGGGGATGTGCTCGACGATCCGCACGAGCTGCTGCGGTTGCGGGTACGGCAGCGGCTGGATCAGGAGCGCGTTGACGACGGTGAAGATGGCGGTGTTGCCGCCGATGCCTGCGCCGAGCGTCAGGATGACGACGACCGTGAAGCCGCGCGCCTTCCACAGCGTCCGGGCCGCGATGCCCAGGTCGCGCCGCAGGTCCTCGAGCAGCGGCAGCGAGCGCGCTTCGCGGTGGCGTTCCTTGGCCTGTTCGACGCCGCCCATCGCGCGCCGTGCCGCAGCGCGTGCCTCGTCGGGGGTCATGCCGCGCCGCTGGAACTCGTCTTCGAGGATGGACAGGTGCGACGCCATCTCCCGCGCCAGCTCCTGTTCGGCGCGGCCGGGCCGCAGGAAGTTGTGGAGCTGCAGGAGGAACCGTCGGAACACTGCCATGCGGGATTACCCTTCGTTCAGCAGCAGCTTCTCGACGAGATGCACGAGCCGGCGCCAGCGGGCGGTCTCGGCGTCGAGCGCCCGGGTGCCTGCCCGCGTGATCCGGTAGTACTTCGCCTCGCGGTGGCGTTCGGTCTTCTGCCAGGTGGCGCTGATCCACGCCTTCTGCTCGAGGCGCACGAGCGCGGGATAGAGCGTGCCCTGGTTCAGTGTGAAGGGATGGTCGGCGACCTGCTCGAGGCGGGCGGCCAGACCATAGGCGTGCTGCGGTCCCATGGTCGCGAGCGCCCGGAGGACGATGAGGTCGAGGGTGCCCTGCAGGAGCTCGATGCGGTCGGAGTGTTTACTAGACATCCCAGTGAACGGCCGCCACTATGACGCGCTCACACTTGGATGTCAAGTGGAGCGGAACTAGTGAACTGGCGCGACGTCGCTCGCCCGCACGTGGTCGTCAGTGGTGACCCTGCCCGCGACGACGGCCCGGTCGAAGCCGCACCGGCTGAGAATCTCGCGAAATCTGGGATCGTTCCGGTACGGATCCCACTTGGGATCGACGGGAAGAAAGATCAGATGCACGTCACGTGCGGCGTAGGCCTTGTTCAGCCAGTCGAACACGGCGGCGCGTTCGCCGAGACCGGCGTACACGAGCGCCGACGCATACGGCGGCACGTACCGCTCTCGCGAGCGGGCGTCCAGGTGCCTCAGTACTTCTCTCGCCTGGGAGGCCCGGCCCGACTTCGCCAGGATGTAACCCCTCAGCGCCACCGGCTTGCTGTTTCCGTCAGACAGGCGTGCAGCTTCGGCCAGCGCTTCGAGCGCCAGCTCGGTCTGCCCGAGCTGCTCGTAGGCCTGGCCCAGGTTCATGTGCGCGATCCAGAACGCCGAGTCGACTCTAATCGCCTGTCGCGCGTGCTCGACGGCGGCGGCAAAGTCGCGGGACTGGAAGGCGACCTGGGACGACAGCGAATCGTTGATCGGGTCGAACGGATCGATTTCACGCGCGCGGCGCATCTCCGGTCCGGCCTCGCGGTGCCGTCCGAGCTGCGACAGCGCATGGCCCAGCGTGCGATGTGCGGCCGCATTGGCGGGATCGAGCTCGGCGGCCTTTCGGAATCCGGCTTCTGCCGCCTGCCAGTCCCATTCGAACAGCCAGTTCAGATAGCCGACGATGAACTGGGCTTCAGAGAGGTTCGGCTGCTCTCGCACGGCGTTCGCCACCGCCTCGCGGATGCGAGGGATAACCTCCTGCGGGTTGGTGTCGCTATTCAAGGCGCCGCCGCCATAGGTGAACGCGAGTTCCGACCAGGCCAGCGCATAGCCCGGATCGATCGCAATTGCCTGCTTGTAGTGGTCGATGGCACGAGTGATCGTCCTCGGGTTGCGCTGGTTCTCGAAGTAGCGTCCGCGGAGGTACTCGTCGTACGCGGCGGCGTTCCGCGTCTGCCGGCGCTCCGGCACGCGCGTGGGTCCGACTGACAACCGAAGGCGAACCTGTTCGGCGATGGCAGCGCTCAGCTCCTGCTGCACGTCGAGCATCGCCGCCGAGTGGCGCGAATAGGATGCCGACCAGACCTGCACCTGGTCGGGGGCGCGAATGAGCTTCGATGTGACGAGCAGCCGGCTGCCCTCGGCCCGAAGCGAGCTCTCCACGAGATAGTCCACTCCCAGCTCACGGCCAATCGCGGCAAGCGACTTCGTCGTGCGCTTGTACGCCATCGTCGAGGTCCGGCCGATGACGCCGAGCCGCTCGGGGTCGAGACGCCCCACTGTCGCGATGGTGTCTTCGGTCAAGCCGTCCGCCAGGTACTCACGGTCCGGATCGGTCGTGAGGTTTTCGAACGGCAGCACCGCCAGCCTGATCGGCTTGGCCGGTTCACTCGTGCCGCGACCGTGCGGCAGCCAGACGGCCAGGCTGGCGAGGATGGTCGCCGCGACGAGCACCGCCAGCCAAGGGATATGCCTCGAGCCGACTCGAACCTCGGGTGGCGATGCGGAATCAGCTGTCACACCGTTCGAGGCGCGTGGCTCCTGCCCGTCGGCCTCTACGTTCGGCAGATTCGGGATACTGCGAACGGCCTCCGGCTCCACCTTCAGACCTGCCGGCGGGGATTCGACGGAGTCAGCCGTGGCGGTGACGACCTCAACCGGCGCCACGAACCGGTAGCCGCGTCCAGGGATCGTCTCGACAAAGGTGGGGCGATCGGCGGAATCGCGCAGCGCCTGGCGGACCTTGCGGATGGCCGTGTGGACGCCGGTCTCGACGTCGACGAACACATCCTGGCCCCACAGCCGCCCGATGATTTCGCTGCGCGACACCAGGGCGCCCCGCCGCTCGACGAGCATGATGAGCAGGTCCATCGGCTGGCGCTCGAGCCGCACTGCCCGGCCGTTGCGGCGCAGGTCGTACGCCGCGACATCGAGCTCGAAGTCTCCGAAACGAAACCGTTCCCTGGGCTCCGACATCAGCGTCGTCACGACACGGGGCGGCAAAGCCGCTCGCGTCTATGGTTTGCGGGTCCGGACAATCAACAGGAATTCTTCAGGGTCTCTCCATGGCGCCGCCACGGCCGGCGGCTCAGGATAGCGCCCGTTTACGCGGAAACACCAGCGACATTCGACTGGCCGGCGGCCAGGGAGGAGGCGCTATGGAAAGACAGACACCAGTGAAACCGGCTGCAGGATACGCGGTCATGTCGGCTGTGGTTGCGACGCTTCTGGTAGTGGCGGGCGGAACGGTGACGCGAGCGGACCAGAAAGCCAGGGACCTGGTCGGGGTCTGGACCGTGCAGGTGACGCTTCGCGACTGCGCGACCAACGCCCCGCTGGGCCCGCCGTTCCAGTCACTGGGGGCATACCATCTGGGCGGAACGCTCGCCGACACGACAGCGAGCCTCGCGTTTGCGATCGGC
>DASUGH010000179.1:0-2532 GCA_036274155.1 Vicinamibacterales bacterium
TGCGACATGTGCCGGAGGGGTCTGCCGACTCACTGTTCGAACCGCACCGTGCTCGGCATCCTGAATCACGACGGCGCCTTCGCCGACTGGATCGCGGTGCCGCAGCGCAATCTGCACCTCGTCCCCGACTCGATGTCCAACGACGTGGCGGTGTTCACCGAGCCGGTCGCGGCGGCGTTTCAGATTCCCGTGCAGGTCACCGTCCGAAAGTCCGACCGCATCGTCGTGCTCGGCGATGGGCGTCTGGGGAACCTGTGCGCGCAGGTACTGGCCGGTCTGTCCGACCACGTCCTCGTGGTCGGCAAGCACCAGGAGAAGCTATCGCTGCTGGCGCCGCTCGGTATCGCCACGGCATTTCTCCCCGATGTCGCCTCCGAGCGGATGGCCGATATCGTCGTCGACGCAACCGGCTCCGAAAGCGGCCTTCCCACGGCCCTGGCGATGGTGCGCCCACGCGGGACGATCGTGCTCAAGACCACGGTTGCCGGCGCGCAGACGCTGGCCTGGGCGCCCTTGGTGATCGACGAGGTGACGCTCGTCGGCTCACGCTGCGGCCCCTTCGACCAGGCACTCGAGGCGTTGCAGTCGGGACGCGTCGACGTGAGCTCGCTGATCTCGACTCGTTTCGACCTGTCGGACGGTGTGCGGGCCCTCGAGCATGCGCGAACGCAGCCGGTGCTCAAGGTGCTGCTGGACGTGGCGCCGCAGTCAACCTGATTCTCGAACTCTCGTCCGTGTCGTCTGCAGCTGCCGCTGAGTGTGAAACGTCCAGGGATGCGTCGGCGTAAACGGTTGGTGCGCGCCTGACTGGAAACTCGGCCACAGCCAGCGCAGGCGCGAAAGGAGAGCCAAATGACCAGATGGATCTCGGGGCTGCTTGGAGTAGCGGTATTCGCAGCCGTCGCTTCCCTGGGTGTCTCCGCACAGCAGAATCAAATGAGTTTCTTCGTGACGAGCGCCGGGCCTGGCAATGGCGCAAACCTGGGAGGACTCGCCGGCGCGGATAAGCACTGTCAGACGCTCGCCGCCGCAGCCGGCGGCGGCAATCGCACGTGGCGCGCATACTTGAGCGCTGCGGCCGCGGCCGGCCAGCCGGCCGTCAACGCCAAGGATCGGATCGGCAAGGGACCGTGGTCGAACGTCAAGGGCGTGGTCGTCGCGAAGACCGTCGCCGACCTCCACTCCGACGCCAACAATCTCAACGGCGAGACCGCACTCTCTGAGAAGGGCGCTCCGGTTCCCGGAAATCAACACGACCTCCTGACCGGCTCGCAGGCGGATGGCTCGCTTCAGATGGGTGACGCTCCCTGCGCCAACTGGACCAGTGCGGATACCGGCGGGGCGATGGTGGGGCACGTCAACCGGATGGGCGGCGGCGCTGCGCCGACCTCCTGGAACGCGGCGCACATGTCGAAGGGCTGCTCGCAGCAGAACCTGATCGGCACGGGCGGCAACGGCTACTTCTATTGCTTCGCGGCGAACTGATGGGCCGACCGGACGTCGGAAGGAAACAGATGGGGCGTCGGCGAGCAGACGATTCCGATACGAACTGACCGCAGCGAGGCTCCGGCGGCCGGAGCCTCGAACCACTCGGTCACTTGCGCGTCAGTGCTCTTCGCGATGGTGCTTCTCGTACTCGTACTGCGCCATCGCCTTGTCCTTGCGGTCCTTCTCCAGGTGCTTTCTGCCGGCCTTGAGGTTCAAGGCGCGCGTGTGTTCGGAGCTCACCGCGAAGCCCGACAGAAGGCGCTCCAGCTCGGTGCTTTGACACGCCGGGCACGAGGGAGTCGTGCCGGGCCGGACCAGCGCCTCGAATTCGTGTTCGCACTTCCGGCAGGTGTAGTCGTAGAGCGGCATCGATGAGGTCTCCCGGTTCTGCTCGATTATCGCGCATCTCCGGGGTTCGGGCGGCGTCTGCTAACATCGATCCGAAGTCGGCGACGCCGAGCTCGGCACCAGCGGCGCGGCGGATCGTCAAAGCGGTATGTAGAGGCGGGCGTTCGAGCCCGACTCCAGACCTGGACGCAGAGGCGGGCAGACCCGCCCAGAGGAGAGGATGGCTCCACACAAGGCATGGCTCGTGTCGGTGACCGCCGGCGCCGCGATGGTGATCGCCGCCGCTGCCGTCAGCGGTGCCCAGCAGCCGCGCAGCGGGGAACAGATTCTCAATGCGTCGTGCAGCACCGGGTGCCACGACAGCCGCCCGATTCAGGTGTCGGCCAAGAGCGAGGCGGAATGGTCGGAGACGATCGCCACCATGGTCGATCGCGGCGCCACGATCTCCGACGAGGAGAAGGCCATCCTGGTCCCGTATCTCGCGCGCATCTACGGTCCCATTCCCGACGGACGCGGAAAGGACGTGGTGCTGAACATCTGCACCATGTGTCACGACCTGACCCGCATCAAGCGCAGCCGCCACACGGCAGAAGAATGGGAAGACGTGCTCTCCACGATGCTGAACGAGGGCGCGCCGCTCAGCGACGAAGATTTTCCGATTGTGTTGAACTACCTGGCGAAGAGCTTCGGGGTGGA
>DASUGH010000180.1:0-32422 GCA_036274155.1 Vicinamibacterales bacterium
GCTAGCAGCCCGTGGTGAAAACCACTTACCGGGCTGTGAGGGCACCGAGACAAACCACAGAGAGCACCGAGAGCACAGAGATCCATGGGGTTTCTCTGTGTCTCTGTGCCTCGGTGGCGAAATTCTCGGTGCCTCACAGGCCGATACGATTTCACCACGGCCTGCTAGCCTTGCAGCAGGTGGAGTGTCCGGCTTTAGCGGGACCAAGTCCGCCTGAAGGCGGACACTACATGGCCGGTGACTCCGCTCTCAGCTGAGCGCCAGCTG
The DNA here is from genome assembly GCA_036274155.1 of Vicinamibacterales bacterium. Taxonomy (GTDB): domain Bacteria; phylum Acidobacteriota; class Vicinamibacteria; order Vicinamibacterales; family UBA2999; genus Gp6-AA40. The sequence goes on from DASUGH010000180.1 coordinate 268, forward strand.
GCTCGCGGCCAGCGCCGTTCCTTCGACTCGCGCGCGAATCTTCGCGAACGCGATGTCGCGCGACGTCGAGGCGTCGTCGGCAAACGGCGAGAAGCCGCAGTCGTCGGTCGTCCCGAGCGACGTCACAGGGATGTAGCGGGAGGCGAGCAGGATCCGGTCGCGGATCTGTTCCGGACTCTCGATGGCCGGGTCGATCGGATCGGTCACGCCGATGAAGATCATCTGATCCGGCTGGCGATGAGCGCCAATGAGCTGCAGAACGCGTTCGGGCTCTGGCTCGCTTGCGAGCTGGAGATAGAACCGGCCGGCTCGAAGGCGGAAGAGCGCCGGCAGAAGGCCGGCGTAATCCACCCCGGCGCTGTGCGTGGAGTCGCGATCGCCGCCGGGACAGCTGTGGACGCCGATGCGACGGCGGTCCTGCGCAGAGAAGCGATCGAGCACCTGGTTGTTGAGCGTGATGAACTGGTCGAGGAGACCGCCGCCCGGGTCGAGGAGCAGCGACAACCGCCCTTCCGTGAAGTCGATCTGTACGCTGTCGGCTCCGAGATCCAGGCACTGGCGGATCTCGGCCGCTGCACCGTCCACGACATCGGCAACGAAGGCGTCGCGCGAGTAACCCGGAATACCGGCCTGCGGATAGAGAAGACTGAGCGCCGAGGCCGAAATCACCGCCTGCTTCACCGGCAGTGACGTGATGCCTTTCGCGGTGGCGAGGTACCGCGATGCAGAGGTGGCGTAGCGGAAGGGACCTGCCGTGAGCTGTGGAAGCTGGCGCGTGTGACCGTCGGCAAACGGAATGACGACGCCGTCGGGTGCCAGCGCAGACGCACCTTCCAGCGGATACGTCGCAAAGCTTGGTTTGGACTGCTCACCGTCGGTGACGACGGGCGATTCGGTTTCCTCGAAACGACGGATGGTGTCGCGGATTGCCTCTTCGGCAATTCGCTCGAGCTCGGCAGCCGACAGCCGGCCGGCGCGACGCTCGGCCCAGGCAGCGACGAGCTCTGCAGGGCGGGGAATGCTGCCAATCGGCTCGGTGGGAATCGGCATGCGGCCTCCGAAGCTGGGACGCGTTCGAACGCATCCTATCCACTTCGCCGGCGCGTGACACTACTGCGAACCTATTACTCGACTACCCGTCGTAGCGTCCGGCTTCAGCCGCACCGCTGCCGCCGGCGATCGCCATCGCGATGCCGCCGAGCACCAGGACCGTCGACACCACCAGGCGCGCGGTGATCGTTTCCGTGAGCAGCAGCACCCCGCCGATTGCCGCCAGCAGCGGGACGGCAAGCTGCACGACCGAGGCGCGCATGGCCGATAGACCACGGAGCGCGGCGTACCACACGACATAGCCGAGACCAGTGGCGACGACACCAGACGTCACCGCCAGCGCCAGACCCCTCGGCTCGACGTCGATACGTTGCGGTACAGCCAGGGCCGTGAGAGCGATGAGTGGAACCGCCCGCACGAAGTTCCCGGTCGTCTCCATCAGCGGATTCGACGCCGCCCGCCCGAGCAGCGTGTAGAGCCCCCAGCTGACACCAGCAGTCGTCATGAGCGCCGCAGCGACCGGCGACGGCGCCGTCAGGCCGGGGAACACCAGCGTGACCAGCCCCGCAAGCGCCAGTCCCAGCCCGGCCCACTGCAGCACGTGCGGACGCTCGCCCGAACCGAGCGCCGCCACGATCATGACCACCTGGACGCAGCCGAACAAGATGAGCGCGCCGGTGCCGGCACTCAGCTGCGTGTACGAGAATGCAAACGGGAGGGCGTAGAAGGCCAGCACGAAGGCCGCCTTCCACGACCCCGCCGTGATCGCCGGCAGCCGCTGCCACCGGGCGGCCACGATGACCAGCATCACGGCGCCCGAGAGGAATCGAACGACCGAAAAGGTTGCCGGGTCGATGGCGGCCTCGCGCAACGCCATGCGGCAGAGAACGGAATTCGCCGCGAACGCGACCATCGCCATCGCCGTCAGGGCGATGGTCGAGAGACGGCGATCAGTCATGCCTCAATCATCGTTCGGGTCGGGTCGTTCGGATCGTTCGGATCGTTCGGGTCGTTCGGGTCGTTCGGATCGTTCGGGTCGTTCGACCTCGCACCCCCTCGCACCTTCGCACCCCGGCACCGTCGCACCTTCGCACCCTGGCACCCTCGCACCTCGCGATCGTTCGGATCGTTCGAGCGAGGACCGGCATAAAGATTGTCTGACATTCTCGAACGCTCTCACGCTTGAAGAATGGTCGGGCGTTCGGCGGCGCGCTCAGCCCTTTGCGCCGGCGGCGACGAGTATGGCGTGAACGTCGTCGTGCCCTCTGCGCGCCGCCCACGCGAGCGGCGTGGCCCAGGGCTCATCGTCGGGAAGGTTCGTCGCCGCTCCGCGGGAAAGAAGGAACTTGACCATCTCCAGCGCGTTCGTTCGCGCCGCCCAGCCGAGCGGCGTCGATCTGTACTGATCCTCTCGCGCCGAGATCATCGCGCCGGCATCGAGCAGGATCGCCGCGCGCTGCACGCTTCCGCCGGTCTTGTCCGGTCCGCGGCAGACCATGTGAAGCAGCGTCTGATGCTGCCAGTTCATCAGGTCGGGGCTCATGCCATGCGCCAGCAGCGTCTGCAGCATGTCCGTCTGCTCCATCAGATAGGACTGACATCCCGTGACCACGGGCGGCACGCGGATGCCGGCCTTCAGAAGGCGCGCCAGCAGATCGCGCTTGCCGCGGGTCACGACGGCGGTGAAGACACCGCCGCAGCCGCGCTGCGCCGATTGCGGGTTCGCGGTGACCTGCCGCATCACCTCATCGTCTTCGTCGAGCCAGACGAGATCGTAAGGATCGATCGTGCCGCCCCGAGCCATCAGGAGGGCGCGTATCTCCGGCGTCTTTGCGACGAACGTGGAGTTGCCTGCCGAGTCGATGTCGCTGTTCGGATCGGCGCCGTGCGCGAGCAGCAGCTCGACGAGAGGAAGGTTGCCAGCACGCGACGCGTAATGGAGAGACGCTCCTCTCGGTGAGCCCTGCTCGGGCCAGCCCGGATCGGCGCCGCGATCGAGCAGCAGTCGGACGATCGCGTCGTGGCCGAATTCGACCGCCGCCGACAGCGGCCGCCGCCCGTTTGGCCGGATCTCGTGGATGCGGGAGGGATCGGCATCAAGCGACTTCCTCACGACATCGATATCGCCGAGCGCCGCGGCGATGGTCATATCGTACGTCGCACCCCGGGCCAGCAGCAGCCGCACAGTCTCGAGGTCGCACGGGCGTGGCGGCTCTGAGGCGCGACGCCGCCTCAACACGCGCCGCGCACAACGGATGACCTGCCGCCATCGCGGCGGGCGCACCGTCCTCGGACCACCCCAGATGGCCAGATCGATGGCCTGTGCGTGATTGGCCGTCGTGGGAACGCCGGCGCCGTGCGTGGCGTTGACGTCGGCACCCCGGTCGAGCAGCACTCGAACGACCGCACGCGCCCGCCCGAGCACGGCCCGGTGGAGCGGCGGCCCGCCGGTGCGATCGCCGCGATTCACGAGCGCCGGCTCGGCGTCGAGCAGCGCGCGTACGCGCCCCAGGTCGCCGGCCTCTGCCGCCAGGTGAATGGGATGGTCGGCGCGCGGGTCGAGTGGAACGATCAGCCCGGCGCGGGTGCGCCTCTCCTCGAGCAGCGACACGATGGCGGCGTGACCGCGATCGCGCGCCATCTCGACGAGGCTGCCGTCGTAGTAGCCGTTCTGTTCGGGGTCGGCGCCGGCATCGAGGAGCAGCCGCGCCGCCTCCAGGTGTCCCTCGCGCACGGCGAAGTGAATGGCCGGCGTGTAGAAGTACCCTTCGCGCGCGAGCTCGGGGTTCGCTCGAATCAGAGTGCGCAGCGTGGCCACGTCGCCGCTGGCTGCAGCGGCGAGCGTGGCCCACACCTCCTCGGACTCGATGTCGTCCGGCTTGATCATGGCCCCGCGTGCGCGTCGATGGAGTTGGCGACGGCCGCGGCCAGCTGCTCGTCCAACTTCGGCGACGACACGATGAAGAGCCGGCCGGCCGTGCTCCAGAATACGCACATCCCGCCATCGGGATCACCGATGACGGCGCCGGAACCGTTCCGCAGCGGAAACTCGCGCACGGCCGTGTGATGCCCGGGACGGAGCACCATGAGGAGGGCCGGGTTGGCCGTCAGCCTTGCCGCAAGATCCCGCGCCTCGGTTGCATTGCGGCCGAAGACGCGGAACGCCAGCTCCATGAACTGATCGAAGCGAAACCCGGGTGGCACGTTCATCTGGAGCGGCGCGGCCTGCATCAGCTCGACCCCCGCCTCCATGTACCGGGCGACCACGACCGGCCCGCCCTCTACAGTCAGCGTCGTGCCGTCCCATTCGTCCCGCACGGCGATGTCCGAAGCATCGACGGCAGCGAGCGCCCGGTTCAGTTCCTTGACGTCGAGCGGGTCGGTACTCAGAGTGACCTTCCGGATCACGGCCATGGCCGGCGGCCCGCCAAGAATGTCCGTCGCCGGCAGCAAGGGGTGGAACCCGGCGATTCGCTCGGCTGCGGCGATGTCGTGAACCTCTTCGACCTGAAACGGCTCGCGTTCGCGCAGCTCGAAAACACTGGTCACGCTGTCGGGCAGCTCGGGTCGATCGACACGCACGATTTCCACCCGGCCCAGCATCAGCCGGTCCCACAACCGCTGTGCCGCCGCCCGCGGCCACGGCAGGACGATGGCGATGAGCACGACCGTCGCTAGAGCGACGAGCCACGCCCGGCGGCTGCCGGCTGGCGCATCGCCCTCGAGCTGTCGCAGCCGCCAGCGCGCCCGCGCGACGTCGGGCCGGACGTCGTTGCCCGGATCGAGCGCGTGCAGACGCTCGTCGACCCAGCGTTCAACGGCTTCAGGATCGTTCGCCATGACGTTTCACGTATTCCTTCCGGAACGCCTGCCGCGCCCGCGCCAGCAGCGTGCCCACCGAAGACGGATTCACCGAAGCGGCACCCGCGATTTCCCCGTACGAGGCGCCATCGCTGTGCAGCAGGAGCATGACGGCGTGCTGACGGGAGATGGCGGCGAGCACCTCGCGAACGCGGCGCTGCTCCTCCGTCGCTGCATAGGTTTCGTCCGGCGTGCGCGGCCGGAAGACGGTCATGAAGCGCTCGTACCGCTCACGCCTGGCGCGGCGCCGCAGCTCGTCGAGCGCGAGCCGGACCGCGGTGCGGTACACCCAGCCGCCATGGGCGTCATTGTGTGCGTTCGGGCTTCGCCACAAACGCCAGAAGGCTTCGACGGCCAGGTCTTCCGCGCGGGCCGGATCGCCGAGCACGCGGACGATGACACGCGAGATGCGCTCGTAGTTGGCGTGGAAGGCGCTGTCGAAGTCGAACGCCGCCTGGGGAGTAGCCACCGCCCCGGCTGCGCCGGCCGTGTCGCTGCTCATGTGCACAGCCTATCAACGCCAGCCGGGGCCGAATCGTGACACAGGAGGGAGTGAAGGTGCGACAAGGGTGCGGAGGTGCGGGGTGCGAGGGTGCGAAGGTGCGAGGTGCGAGGTGCGAGGGTGCGAAGGTGCGAGGTGCGAAGGTGCCAGGTGCGAGGTGCGAGGGTGCCAGGTGCGAGGTGCGAGGGTGCGGAAGAGTATCTTTTAGGTCATTGGAACTGCTTCTCACGGTCCCTAGGATCGAGCCATGCGGGAACTGACCGTTCCTACTGGAGGATCCAGGTGAGGAAGATGACCACGGTATGGCTTGCCGTTCTCATGACGATCGCTTGTGCCGGTTCGTTGCTGGCCCATCATTCGCTGAATAATTTCGACACCACGAAGGCCGTTCGCGTCAAAGGAACGGTGATCAAGGTTCATCAGATCAATCCGCACAGCTTCATCTACCTGGAGCAGACGGATGCGACCGGGAAGGTGCAGCGATGGGCCGTCGAAGGCCCCACTCTTCTTCAGCTGAACCGGCGAGGTGTTGCCAGCGACTTTCTGAAGTACGGCGACGTCATCGAAGCATGCGGGTACCTGCCCAAGGAACCCATCGTCTGGCAGATCGCCGAGCCGGGAAACACAACGGCGCCCAGCCTGGCGGGAAAGCTGCTCAACGGCGAGTTGATCGTCATGCCCGATGGAAAGGAAATGAGCTGGGGCGACTACGGCGTGCACAAGTGCTTTGCGCCTGGACACGCTGACCAGCACTCGAAGTAACAGCCGGCAGGGATCCCTCGCAGAACCGAGCTTCAGCTCGGTGACGTTGAATCCTTCGCGCACTCACGCCAGCGGCGCCGGCAGCTTCGACTCACCCATCAGATACTCGTCGATCGCCCGCGCCGCGCTCCGCCCTTCCGCGATCGCCCAGACGATGAGCGACTGGCCGCGCTGCATGTCGCCGGCGGTGAAGACCCCGCGGACGTTGGTCATCCAGCGGGCGTCGCGGGCGACGTTGCCGCGACCTGTCAGCGCCACGCCGAAATCTTCGAGCAGCCGTCCCTTCTCGGGACCGACGAAGCCCATCGCGAGCAGCACGAGATCGGCCGGCAGCTCGAACTCGCTCTCGGGCACCGGCGTGATCTGGAGGCGTCCGTCCCTGACCGTCGCGTCGACCTTGATCGCCTGAAGCGCCTTCACACGCCCGTCTTCGCCCGTGAACCGCTGCGTCGAGACGGCGTAGAGCCGCTCGCCGCCTTCTTCGTGCGCCGTCGACACGCGAAAGATCTGCGGCCATTGCGGCCACGGGTTGTCTGCCCCCCGCGTTTCCGGCGGCATCGGGAGCAGCTCGAGCTGATGCACCGACAGCGCACCCTGACGATGGGCGGTGCCGAGGCAGTCGGCGCCGGTGTCGCCGCCGCCGATGATGATGACGTGCTTGTCGGCCGCGGTGATGAAGTCGGCGTCGGGAATCACGTCCCCTTCGTTGCGGCGATTCTGCAGCGTCAGATACTCCATGGCGAAATGAATGCCGGCCAGCTCGCGCCCCGGCACCGGCAGATCGCGCGGCGCACCGGCGCCGGCCGCCAGCAGGATCGCGTCGAAGTCGCCGCGGATGCGGTTCACCGGCACCGTGACGCCGATCTCCATGCCGGGGCGGAAGATCACCCCCTCCGCTTCCATCACCGCCAGACGCCGCTCGAGGAAGCGCTTCTCCATCTTGAACTCGGGAATGCCGTAGCGCAGCAGCCCGCCGATCCGGTCCGATTTTTCGAAGACGGTGACCGAGTGTCCTGCCTTGTTCAGCTGATCGGCGGCAGCCAGGCCGGCCGGCCCGGAGCCGATGATCGCCACCTTCTTCCACGTGCGCGTGGACGGCGGCTTCGGCGTGACCCACCCTTCATCCCAGGCGCGGTCGATGATCGACGCCTCGATTGACTTGATGGTGACCGGATAGTCGTTGATCCCGAGCACGCAGGCGCCCTCGCACGGCGCGGGACAGAGCTTGCCGGTGAACTCCGGGAAGTTGTTGGTGGCGTGCAGCCGCTCGATCGCCGCCTGCCAGCGGTCGCGGTAGACCAGATCGTTCCAGTCGGGAATGAGGTTGCCGAGCGGACACCCCTGATGGCAGAACGGAATGCCGCAGTCCATGCAGCGCGCGCCCTGCATCTCGAGCTCGCCGGTCGGAAACGGCAGGTAGACCTCCTGCCAGTCGTGGATCCGCTCCTCGACGGGACGTGTGGGGTGTTTCTTCCGGTGGATTTCGATGAAACCAGTTGGCTTGCCCATGAAGGCGATCGTGAATTGACGGATTAACGGATTTAAAGTGACGGATTTTCGAATTTACGGATTGACGAATGACGGAGCCACGCAGCCCCGGGCGAGCGATGCGTGTGCCCGCGCGACGCTCGATAATGCGTCAGTTCAAATCCGTCAATTCGTCAATCGGTCAATTCAGATGTCTATTAGTGTCCAGCCCTGACGCTGACCGCCTCGCCCATGGCGGCCACGGCCGCCGTCACGGTCACGGTCGCCGCTCCCCGGTCCTGCCCGAGCGACCGCTGCTTCGCCTGCTCTGTGAGCGCGCGCTTGTATTCGCGCGGCATCACCTTGACCATCCGCCGCTGCACGGTCGCCCAGTCGCCGAGCAGCTGTTCCGCGTAGCGGCTGCCGGTCAGCGTCGCGTGCTTCATGATCGCGACCTGGACGAAGTCGATCTCGTCGGAGTCGGTCAATGACTCGAGATCGACCATCTCGCGGTTGCAACGGCGCGCGAAGTCGCCGGCGACGTCGAGCACGTAGGCGACACCGCCGCTCATGCCGGCGGCGAAGTTGCGCCCGGTTCGCCCGAGCACCACCACCCTACCGCCGGTCATGTACTCGCATCCGTGGTCGCCGACGCCCTCCACCACCACCGTGGCGCCGCTGTTCCTGACACAGAACCGCTCACCCGCCACGCCGCGCACGTAGCCCTCGCCGCTCGTGGCGCCGTAGAACGCCACGTTGCCGATGATGATGTTCTCCTCGGACTTGAACGTCGACAGCTTCGGCGGATAGACGATGAGCCGTCCGCCCGACAGCCCTTTGCCGAACCCATCGTTGGCGTCGCCGACGAGGGTGAACGTCATGCCGCGCGGGATGAACGCGCCGAAGCTCTGGCCGGCCGTCCCGGTGAACGCCACACGGATGGTGTCATCGGGCAGACCCGGTCCGCCGTACCGCTTCGTCACCTCGTAGCCGAGCCTCGTCCCGACCGTCCGGTCGGCGTTGCGGATGAACGCCGTCAGCTCCACAGGCGTCCGATGCTCGAGCGCCGGTGATGCCGCTCTGATCAGATCGATGTCGAGCGTGCCCGCGAGGCCGTGATCCTGCTGGCGGACGCGGCGCCGCGCCACCGACTTCGGCAGCTCCGGCTGATGCAGCAGCGGCGCGAGGTCGATCCCCTTCGCCTTCCAGTGCGAGACCGCCTTGTCGACGTCGAGGCAATCGGCACGGCCGATCATGTCGTCCATCTTGCGGAAGCCGAGCTCCGCCATCAGCTCGCGCACTTCCGTCGCCACGAACCGGAAGAAGTTCTCCACGAACTCCGGCGCGCCTGCGAACTTCTTCCGCAGCTCGGGGTCCTGCGTCGCAATGCCCACCGGACACGTGTTCAGGTGGCACACGCGCATCATGATGCACCCCATCACCACGAGCGGCGCCGTCGCGAATCCGTACTCCTCCGCGCCGAGCAGCGCCGCCACCACGACGTCGCGGCCGGTCTTCATCTGCCCGTCGGTCTGCACGATGATGCGATCGCGCAGCTTGTTGAGCATCAGCACCTGCTGCGTCTCGGCGAGGCCGAGCTCCCACGGCAGGCCGGCATGCTTCAGACTCGTCAGCGGCGACGCGCCCGTACCGCCGTCGTGGCCCGAGATCAGCACCACGTCGGAATGCGCCTTGGCGACACCGGCGGCCACGGTTCCGACGCCGCCCTCGGCGACGAGCTTCACCGAGACGCGCGCTTCGGGGTTCGAGTTCTTCAGATCGAAGATCAGCTGCGCCAGGTCCTCGATCGAGTAGATGTCGTGGTGCGGCGGCGGCGAAATCAGTCCGACGCCTGGCGTCGAGTAGCGAGTCCGCGCAATCCACGGGTAGACCTTGTGCCCGGGCAGCTGACCGCCCTCGCCGGGCTTGGCACCCTGCGCCATCTTGATCTGCAGCTCGTCGGCGTTGACCAGATACTCGCTGGTGACGCCGAAGCGGCCGGACGCCACCTGCTTGATGGCGCTCCGCTTCGAGTCGCCGTTGGCCATCGGCAGATACCGCTCGGCATCCTCGCCCCCTTCGCCGGTATTCGATTTCCCACCGAGGCGATTCATCGCGATGGCGAGCGTCTCGTGCGCCTCCTGGCTGATCGAGCCGTACGACATGGCGCCGGTAGCGAAGCGCTTCACAATCGTCTCGATCGGCTCGACCTCGTCGAGCGGAACCGCAGGGCCGATCGGCTTCAGCCGGAACAGGCCGCGCAGCGTCGCCCGCCGCTCGTTCTGCTGGTCCACGGCGCGCGTGTATTCCTTGAAGATCGAGAACTGTCCGCTGCGCGTGGCGTGCTGCAGCTTGAACACCGTCTCCGGGTTGAAGAGGTGATACTCGCCGTCGCGCCGCCACTGGTACTCGCCGCCCGGCTCGAGCTCCTGCGGGCGTACCGGCTGCCGTCCGAACGCGCGCTCGTGCCGGATCCGTACCTCCTCGGCAATCACGTCGATCCCCACGCCGCCGACGCGCGACATGGTGTGCGTGAAGTACTTGTCGATGAAGTCGGACCGCAGGCCGATGGCCTCGAAGATCTGCGCGCCGCAGTAACTCTGCAGCGTGGAGATCCCCATCTTGGACATCACCTTGAGGATGCCCTTGTTGAGCGCCTTGATGTAGTACTGAATCGCGCGATCGCGATCGATGCCGCTGATCATCCCGTGGCGGATCATGTCGTCGATCGTCTCGAACGCCACGTAAGGGTTGACCACTCCTGCCCCGTAGCCGAGGAGCAGCGCCGCGTGATGCACTTCACGGGCGTCGCCCGACTCGACGACGAGCGCACAGCGGGTGCGCGTCCCCTGCCGCACGAGATGGTGATGGACGCCGGCTGTCGCCAGCAGGCTCGGAATCGGCGCCGAGCGCGGTCCGACGCCACGGTCCGACAGGATCAGGATGTCGAAGCCGGCCCGCACCGCCTCGCTGGCGCGGCGGCACAGATCGTCCATCGCCTTCTCGAGTCCAGCCCCGCCGCCATCCGGATCGAACAGCATCGACAGCGTCGTCGAGCGGAAGGGCGAATCAGGAGGCAGATGACGGAGCTTCGCCACGTGCTCGTTGTGGATGATCGGGTACTTGATCTTGATCTGACGGCACGACTGCGACTCGGGCAGCAGGAGGTTCCGCTCCGGACCGATGGTGGAGCCCATGTCGGTCACCAGCTCTTCGCGGATGGCGTCGAGCGGCGGGTTCGTCACCTGCGCGAACAGCTGCTTGAAGTACTCGTAGAGCAGGCGCGGCTTGTCCGAGAGCACGGCCAGCGCCGTGTCGGTCCCCATCGACCCGACCGGCTCCTCGCCGGCGGTCGCCATCGGCGCGATCAGCCAGCGGAGATCTTCCTGCGTGTATCCGAACGCCTGCTGCCGGCGGAACACGGTCTCGTGCTCGGGCTGCTCGACTGGTCCGACCGGCAGGTCGTCGATGCTCACGAGGTGCGCGTCGAGCCACTGGCGATACGGATGCTGGGCCGCCAGGGTCTGCTTGATTTCCTCGTCGGAGACGATGCGCCCCTGCGCCGTGTCGACGAGGAAGATCCTGCCCGGGTGCAGGCGCTCTTTTACCAGCACGTCCTCGGGCGCCACGTCGAGCACGCCGACCTCGGACGCCATGATCACGAGGTCGCCCTTGGTCACGTAATAACGCGACGGACGAAGCCCGTTGCGATCGAGCACGGCGCCGATGACGGTGCCATCGGTGAACGCAATCGACGCCGGACCATCCCATGGCTCCATCAGCGCCGCGTGGTACTCGTAGAACGCCTTCCGCTCCGGGCTCATCGACTCGTGGTTGCTCCACGGCTCCGGAATCATCATCAGGATGGCGTGCGGCAGCGATCGGCCCGCCATCACCAGCATTTCGAGCACGTTGTCGAAGGTGGCCGTGTCGCTGCCGCCCTCGCGGATCACCGGCAGCAGTTTCGCCAGGTCGTCGCCGAACAGCTCGCTGCGCAGCAGCCCCTCGCGCGCACGCATCCAGTTGATGTTGCCGCGCAGCGTGTTGATCTCGCCGTTGTGCGCGATGTAGCGGTAGGGGTGCGCCAGCGGCCATGACGGAAAGGTGTTCGTGCTGAAGCGCTGGTGCACCAGGGCGAGCGCCGTTTCCAGCTCCGGATCGGACAGATCCGGGAACATCGGCTGCAGCTGCTGCGCCGTCAGCATACCCTTGTAGATCAGCGTATTGGCCGAGAGGCTGACGATGTAGACGTAGCGGCGCGAGAGCGCGCTCATCTTGAGCGCATCGACGGCGTGCTCGATCCGCTTCCGGATCACGTACAGCTTGCGCTCGAAGCGCGCACGTCCGGCGGCGTCGCTCACGTCCAGCGTGGCGCCGATGAAGACCTGCTCGAAGACCGGCTGCGTCTTGCGGGCGCTGGCGCCAACGAGCGAGTTGTCGGTCGGCACCTCGCGCCATCCGAGCAGCGTCTGCCCTTCCTCCGCAGTGATGCGCGCCACGAGCGACTTGATCGTCTCGCGGTCGCGCGCGTCGTGGGGCAGGAAGACGAGACCGGCACCATAGGCGCCCGCCGCCGGCAGCTGGAAACGAACAGACTTGCGCAGAAATGCGTCGGGAATCTGAATCAGGATGCCGGCGCCGTCACCCGTATTGGCTTCGCACCCGCAGGCACCGCGGTGCTCGAGATTGATGAGCACCTTCAGCGCGTTCCGGACGATCGCGTTCGACCGCTGTCCCTTGATGTGGACGACGAATCCCACGCCGCAGGCATCGTGCTCAGTGCGCGGATCGTACAGGCCCTGGCACGACGGACCATCTCCGGCTGACGTCTTGAACATGGTCGCCATATTGTGAAGGGTCGGACATCATAAGGGAAATACAATGATCTGAGAGTTCCCATCTGATCTCGAGATAACTCGACGGCAACGCCTTCTTCCACAAGCCTGATGCAGCACGTCGGCAAGGTTCTGCCCATTCTGCGACCGATAGGCGACCAGAACTGTCGGCGATGACGCGCGGCCCGTTCCACCTGCCAGCCCAGGCCCCGAATCTGCCACTCCACTGAAAACAGGCGCAAAAACGAAGATCCGACCCGCATAATGTGCGCTGGACAAAGGCCCCAGGCCTTCGGACTCGACGATCAACGTCGAGGTGCGCCGCCCGGACTTGCGCTGGCGGATGCGGTGGCTACCTCGGCGTCGCGTGAAGTGCGCGTCGTTGCACAGCCCGGAGCCCTGAGGCCTTTCGCGTGAGGAGTGACTGCATGCATGCACCGATGAAGTTCGTGGAGAAGGGACTCTCGATCGCCGCCAATGGGGCCTGGCACCTGTTCTCTGCCGCCAACTCGATCCAGCCGAATCCTTCGTTCACGCCTCGGTGGTCCGACAAGCCGTTGCTGAAGTCCTACGAGAAGTCCAAGCCGCCACTCGGCTGGCCACGCGAAACCGATTCACTGTGCCCGAACTGCGTCCGCGAGGCGCGCCAGGCCATCCTCGACGGCAAGAAGGACGTCTCGGTGCTGCTCAACGAGAAGGTCGGCGAGATCAAGGCGACCATCGTCGAGAAGGACGGCAAGATCGTCATGGTCAAGGACTGCCCGGTGCACGGGCACTTCGAGGACGTGATGTCGGTCGACCCGGCCTTCTTCAAGCACCTCGAACAAGTCTTCCCCGGGCGCGACATCCGCGCCCACAACGACGAGAAGCTGCACAACCACGGCTCGTCCACCGTCCTGCACGGTCGCGGGTCGGTGCTGACGGTCGACCTCACCAACCGCTGCAACATGATGTGTGACCCGTGCTTCATGGACGCGAACCAGGTGGGGTTCGTCCACGAGCTCTCCTGGGAAGACATCAAGCAGATCCTCGACAACGCCATCACCATCAAGCCGCGGCGGCAGATGTCGGTGCAGTTCTCGGGCGGTGAGCCGACGATGTCGCCGTACTTCCTGGACGCGATCCGCTACTCGCGCAAGGTCGGCTACAACAGCGTCCAGGCCGCGACCAACGGTATCGAGTTCGCCAAGAGCCCGGAGTTTGCCAAGGCGGCTGCCGAGGCCGGCCTCCGCTACGCCTACCTGCAGTTCGACGGCATCGGCAACGCCGCCAACTCGCACCGCCGCGTCGGCAACCTGTTCGACGTGAAGCTGCGCGCGATCGAGAACCTCTATCAGGCGGGCGTCGACATCGTGCCGGTGATCACGATCGTCAACGGCGTGAACAACGAGCAGGTCGGCCGCGTCGTGGAGTTCGCGCTCGACAACCCGAAGCGGATCAACTTCCTCTCGTTCCAGCCGGTCTCGTTCACCGGCCGCGACGAGGAGGTCACGCCCGAGCGCCGCGCGGCGCAGCGCTACACGCTGTCGCATCTCGCGCACGACGTGAAGAACCAGACCGGCATCGGCGAGCCGATTCGCGACTGGTTCCCGATCTCGTTCATGTCGACGTTCACCGACTGGGCCGATGTGGTGCACGGACCCGATCGCGACTGGGGTCAGCTCACGTGTGGCTGCCACCCGAATTGCGGCATCGGCATGGCGGTGATGATCGACAAGGAAACGAAGGAAGCGGTGCCGGTCACCGCGTTCCTCGACGCCGAGCAGCTGGCCAAGGACGTTGCGAAGGTCAACGACGCAGCACGCGGCAGGTTCCTGTCGGTGGTCGGCATGGCGCTGGCGCTGATGCGCAATTACAACCCGTTCAAGGCGCCCACCCACTTCCGCATCGTCGACCTGCTCAAGAAGTTCGACAAGACCTTCGGCGCCACCGGCAAGAGCTACGGCAAGGTAAGCGGCGACCGGACCATGAAGGACATCGAGCAGCGGCGTTCGGATCGCTGGAACTTCCTGTTCATCGCCGGCATGTGGTTCCAGGATCTGTTCAACTACGACTTCCGCCGCACCGAGATGTGCATCATCCCCTACGGCACGCAGCAGGGCGAGATTTCCTTCTGCGCGTACAACACCGGCATCGGGTGGCGCAACATCCTCGAGAAGATGCACATGACCGCCACGCTGACGAAGTGGTACGAAGACCACGGGCGTCACGAGATCTTTGCCGGCAACAAGCACGTGCCGCTCGGCAGCAAGGATCACTCGCTGGTGCTCAATGCCGAAGCGGTCGCTGCCGGCGCACAGACCGACCTCGAGGAGATCGGCGTCGCCAAGAACGCGCGCGAGGAAAAGCTTGCGGCGCGCAAGAAGGCGCAGATGAGCCCCGAGGAGATCCGCCAGCACATGGAGATGGAGCGGCTGTACCGCCAGCAGGTGCTGAAGGAGCAGCCGACGATCCAGATCCAGGGACTGAGCGGCGGAAAGAGGAAGCAGGCGCTGCAGGATGTGGCGCACAAGCCACAGGTTTAGATCGTTCGGGTCGTTCGGGTCGTTCGGGTCGTTCGGGTCGTTCGGATCGTGCTGGGGCTGGTGGTCTAAAGACTGCCAGCCTTTTCTCTGTACGTCTGACGTTCGACGTACGTAGAGGCGGACCTTTAGGTCCGCCCGTCAGGTCCGCCTGCCGACTACGGACAGATCGCCGCGACCATCTTGACTGACTCGACCTTCAAGGTCTGGCCGATGGCGACGGCTCCTGGACCAGCCGGGGCCGTCGGCGGTGGCGGCGTTCCCTGCAGCGTGCCGACGACCTCGACGACATGATTCAGATGGGGAGCAATGGTCTTCTCGTCGCCATCGAGCGGATATCGGATCAACGCCGGTGCCGCGCCTGCCGCATCGGCGCCACGCCCCGCAGCGTTTCCGCCTCTGCCACGGCCGGCGGCATCTGCGCCCGTGCCACGAGCTGCCGATCTCGACGCGAGCACGTACTTCACACCGGCCGATGCCTGCGCGGCAGGAGCCGTCTGAATGCACCCGTCGAACGAGAGTGGTTTGCCGGCGCCCGGCTGACCCTCGCGCGCGGACGATTGCGCCGCCGCGGTACCCGTCTGCTGCGACACGGGCTCACCCGCCGACAGCGCAACGATCGCCAGGAGACCGCCGACGGCACAACACCAACATGGGCGCATCATTCACCTCCCGCTGACTCGCGGACACAATAGCCGGGGTCGATTCAGTCGGCAAGTCAGGGGATTGTCGGAGATCCGTCAGCGGTTCCAGCAAGTCCGCGAGGACTCAGCGGCAACGATGTCCGAGACTGTTCGAGTGCGGTCCAGTATTGGCGGGATACAACCGGGTGAGAATTGCACGGCGAAGCGCCCGGCGCCTCGCCGTGCCAGGGTCGCTACGAACAGGTCGCAGACACCATCTTGACCGACTCGACCTTGAGGGTCGGACCGGCCGATGCCGATGCACCACCAGCAGCCGCACCCGCGCTCGCCGAAGGAGCCTCGAGCGTGCCGGTGACTTCCACCTGATGATTCACGTGCGGCGAGATCGTCTTGTCGTCGCCATCGAGCTGATACCGCGTCGCGCCGCTGCCGGCCGTGCCCACCGCGCCGCCGCCTGCTGCTCCGCCTGCAGGCTTCATTGCGAGGACGTACTTCCCTCCGCCGCCGGCAGACGCCGAAGCGGCCCCGCCACCAGCGGCCCCCCTGCCGCCGCCAGCGTCAGCTTTCGCTGATGCGCCGCCGGCGCCGGGAGCGTTCTGGATGCATCCGCTCACCGTGATGGACTTGCTGGCGCCACCCTGCGCCCCACGCGCCGGCGAAGGTGTCTGATCGCCCGCCGTGCCGACGCCTCCGGCTCCGCCCGGGCTCGTCGGCCGAGGCGCCTGTTCCTGCGCTGCTGCAACGCTCACTGACGCAGCGAACGCTGCGGCGAGCACGCCTGACCAGAATTTCCTCATGTCGGAACCTCCTTGTTCCCGCCGCTATGAGCAACAAAGGGACCACTTCATCTCATGCATGGTCTACATTGCATGAGCTGCGGAGCTAAGATGGCGGAATGCTGCTGAACGGACACACGGTGCTCGTGACAGGAGGGGCTTCCGGTCTTGGACGCAGTGTTGTCGAGATGGTTCTCTCGCAGAACGGCCACGCAGTCATCGTCGACCTGAACAGCGAGGCGGGCGGCGAGGTGGCCAGACTCGACCCGGAGCGGGCACGCTTCGTCCGTGCCGACGTGACGAGCGAAGCCGATCTGCAGCGGGCAGTTGATCTCGCGCGGTCCGCCTTCGGTGCCGTTCACGGCCTGGTGAACGCGGCGGGCATCGCGGTGGCCGAGCGCGTCCTTCCGAAAGAAGGGCCGCAGCCGCTGGCACAGTTCAGCCGCCTCATCCAGATCAACCTCGTCGGCACGTTCAACGCGATTCGTCTCGCGGCTGCGGCGATGGCCGGCAACGCGCCGGAGGCCAGCGGCGAACGCGGTGTCATCGTCAACACCGCGTCGGTGGCAGCGTTCGACGGTCAGATCGGCCAGGCGGCGTACTCGGCGTCGAAGGGGGGCATCGTGGCGATGACGCTGCCGATCGCGAGGGAATTCGCGCGCTTCGGCATTCGCGTGATGACGATCGCACCGGGCACGTTCGATACGCCGCTCCTCGCCGCCCTGCCGGAAGCGGCACGCGTCTCGCTCGGCCAGCAGGTTCCATTTCCGCCACGCCTGGGAAGGCCGGAAGAGTACGCGGCGCTCGTCCGCCACATCTTCGAGAACGAGATGCTGAACGGCGAAGTGATTCGCCTCGACGGCGCGATTCGGATGGCGGCGAAGTAGATGAAAGTCTTCAATGCCGAATGCCGAATACTGAGCCAGGCGTGATTACGAGGGACAGCTCGATGAGACAATCAGGAGGGCCGCTCGTCGGCTTACCTCCGACTCGATATTCGGCATTCGGCATTTTGATCAAGTGACATGCTCGTAGCCATTACCGGCGCCCTCGCCGGCCTCTTTCACGTCCTCTCCGGCCCGGACCATCTTGCCGCGGTCGCACCGCTCGCCGCTGCCGATCGGGAGCGCGGCTGGTTCGCCGGGTGGACGTGGGGCATCGGCCACGCGTCGGGCGTCGTCGTGGTCGCGGTGGTTGCCGCACTTCTGCGCGACGCCCTGCCGCCGGTCCACATCATCTCCGCCTGGGGCGAGCGCATTGTCGGCGTAGCGCTCATCGGCATTGGCGCGTGGGCGCTCACGCGCAGCGCGCGCATCGGCCGGGCGCCGCACGCGCACGGCGTCGTGTCGCACGATCACATGCACGTCAAGGCCGGCCCCGCCTGGGTGAGGCGGCTCGGCCACGCGCACGCCTCGTTCTATATGGGCATCCTGCACGGGGTCGCCGGCAGCTCGCACTTCTTCGGCGTGCTGCCGGCGCTCGCCCTCCCCAGCCAGCAGGCGACGTTCGTCTACATCGGAGCGTTCGGCGTGGGCACGGTCGCGGCGATGACCGCCTTTGCGGCGGCCGTCGGATCCGTCGGGTTCCGCGTGGGCCCAGGTACGCTGGCGCACCGCGCGATGATGATGAGCGCCGCGGCGGTCGCGCTGACCGTCGGCGGCTGGTGGTTGATCGTCGGCGCGTGATGGCGCGGCGACCCGCGTAGAGGCGGACCTTCAGGTCCGCCTGTCACTGACCTCGATCCCCTCGAGCAGCGCGTGCACCGCCGCACTGTAAGGGGTCGCCACACCGTGCGCGCGGCCCTGCCTGACGACCACCCCGATCAAGGCGTCGATCTCCATCTCCCGGCCGCGTTCGCGATCGACAGCCGTCGACGTGCGGATGGGGCCGGCGCGCTCGGTCCACGTGATCTGGTCGTCCACGTCGGTGGCGCCCAGGGCGATGCCGCGGCTCCTCGCCACGGCGACCACTTCGAGCATGAGCGCGCGCAGAAGCCCACGGGTCGCTGGCATCGCCAGCAGCTCAGCGGGCTCGAGGCCGGTAATCGCCGACACGGTGTTGAAGCTGGCATTCCAGATCAACTTGCGCCAGCGATCGCGCTGGATGTCGTCGGAGATGCGAACCGGTTGACCCGACGCCGCAAGGGCGTCACGAATCGGCGGCAGCAAAGATGGATCGACGCCGTCGCAGGCGCCGATCGCGATAGTGCCTGCGGCAACATGACTGACAACGCCGGGCCGCGCGACGGTGGCTCCGACGTAGATCACACCCGGGATCACGCGTGGCCGGCTCACGCGCGCGGCGAGGATCTCGTCCGACTCCACGCCGTTCTGCAGCGTCACGGCGACGCCGTCATCCGACAGCATCCTGGCGACGTCGTCGCCGATTGCCGCCGTGTGATGGGACTTGACGCAGATCAGTACCAGATCGGCGCCACCAACTTCGGCCGGCCGCTCGACTGCGCGGACGTCCGGCACGGCAATCGATCCGAGCAGCGACGATTCGATATGAATGCCGTCTCGGCGCAGCGCCTCGAGCTGCGCGCCCCTGGACACGAACCAGACGTCCTGGCCGCCGCGCACGAGGAGACCGCCGAAGAACGTGCCGACGGCGCCGGCGCCAAAGACGACGATCTTCATGGGTCGACAATCGCGCGAATGATTTCGCGCTGAATGGAGCGAACCGTAACTACTTCCGGCGCGCTGGCGCTGCCGGCTTCGGCGGTGGCGCCGGAACATACGTGATCTGCACGTTGCTGATCAGCGCGATCGGCCGCCCGACGGTCGTGAAGTTGTCGACGGCGTCGATCCGGACCACGTTGAGCTTCTCGCCGAGAATGCTCACGCTCTCGTTCGCCTCCGGGATCACGATCGACACCGTCTCCGAACCCGTGGGGGCAACGGCCTTCAGACCGCGTGGCCCGCTCCCGCCGGTGATGCGGTCCACGAGATCGGCTTCGCTCCGGAATTCGTTGAGAACGACCGCCCGCGACAGCAGATCGTTGTTCATTGTCAGCACGCCAATCGTGGCGGTGTAGCGGCTGTAGGCCTTCTTCTGCTTGACCTGCTCCTCGGAATACGTATGGCGGTTGTGCAGATCGAAGGTCAGCGTCACCGGTCCCGTGTGCGGAGGCAGTGTGATGATGATGCCGGCCGCCGGGTCGACGCCGATGTTCACGTCACAGTAGGTGCGATTCGTCTGCAGCCCGTCGCCCAGGACCGACGGACAGTTGAGCATCGCAGGTTCGGTACGCGGCGTCGCCGCGGCAGCCGGCGGCGGAGCCGGCTTCGCCGTGGTGGTGCGGCGGCCCTGCTGCGCGAGAGCAGACGACGTAACAAACGATGTAGTGTCCGCCTTCAGGCGGACCCCAATCGATGAGGACGCCAGTGCGATCGTGAGCAGAACGACAGCAGCGCTCATGTCAGTCGTCCACGCAGGCGAGGCCGGCGCCGACCTGCATCGGAGCCGGCGCCACGGTCCGGACGCGAATGAGCTCGAGGAACTCCATCCGCGTGCGCGCGTTGTCGCGGAACGATCCGAGCATCGCGCTCGTGACCGCGCACGAGTTCTGCTTCTCCACGCCGCGCATCGACATGCACAGGTGCGTGGCCTCGCACACCACCGCCACCCCCAGTGGATCGATCTTCTCGCGGATCGTCTCGGCGATCTGGTTCGTGAGCCGCTCCTGGATCTGGAGGCGGCGGGCAAACACGTCCACCAGCCGCGGGATCTTGCTCAGACCGATCACCTTGTGGCGCGGAATGTACGCGACATGACACTTGCCGAAAAACGGCAGCAGGTGGTGCTCGCAGAGGCTGTAGAAGTCGATGTCCTTCACAATCACCATCTCGTTATAATCGACGGTGAAGAGCGCGTCGTTCAGGACTTCATCGATATCAGCTGCATATCCACTCGTGAGGAACTTCAGCGCACTGGCAACCCGCTGCGGCGTCCGGACGAGCCCTTCACGGCCCGGGTCTTCGCCCAGCTGTGCGAGCAGCTGCCGGATCAGATCCTCCATATGCCTATTCTACATCGCGCTCTTTCTTGCTCCCGTGATGGCCTCTGCGCAGAACGACCCCGACGCGCTGTATCGCAATCGCGCCACGCTCGCTGATGCGCGCAGCGCCGCTGCGCTCTGGGACGCGCAGCTCAAGGCCGACGCGCGCAACTTCGAGGCAGCATGGAAGCTCGCACGAGTGATGTACTGGCTTGGCAATCACGAATCCACCGAGGACGCGAGACGCGCCGCGCTCGAACGTGGCATCGACGCCGGTCAGAAGGTAGTTGCGCTGCAGCCGTCCCGTCCCGAAGGCCATTTCTGGATCGCTGCCAACATGGGCACGCTCGCCGAGAGCTTTGGGTTGCGGCAGGGACTGAAGTACCGCGGGAAGATCAAGGACGAGCTCGAAACGGTGCTGCGCCTCGACCCGGGCTTCATGCGTGGCTCTGCGGATCGCGCGCTCGGACGATGGTATTACCGCGTGCCGGGACTCTTCGGCGGCAGCAACAAGAAGTCGGAAGAGCACCTGCGGAAGTCGCTCGCCTACGACGCGAACAGCACCGTATCGCATTTCTTTCTGGCGGAGACGCTGATCGACATGGATCGCGAGGCCGACGCGATCGAAGAGCTGAAGAAAGTGCTGGCGGCGCCCTACGATGCGGACTGGGAGCCCGAGGACCGGGAGTACAAGCAGAAGGCGTCGGACCTGCTGGCGAAACTTCGGCGCTGACCGCTGCTACCGCGGCGGGCGGACCATGATGAACATCACGATGGCGCCGATGACGAGCACCGAGAGCACCCAGGTCAGCGGCTCGAGCGTACTGGCCTTGTGCGCGATGATCTGCCAGAGCTGCCACACGTTGTCCATGAGCTGACCGATCAAGCTACTCATGTCTTTCGATGATACAGCCGCGGCCGGGCCCGACCTGCGCATGGTTGCAGGCTCGTAAGGCCAGGCGCGCGTTTTCGTGCAGCAGCCAGGCCGGCTGACGGCCTCCGACTGTGCAAATCTGATCACATACGGATAGCCGATGCGCTACCTCACTTTCTCCACCGCCTCCAACCCGGCGCCGCGGCTCGGCGCCTTCAGCGGCGGCCGCATCGTCGACGTCGCTGCTGCCTCCTCGGGCCGACTGCCCGGTACGCTGCTCGCGGTCATCCAGCAGGGCGCCGACGTTCAACGCCGTGTGAGTGAGACCGTCGCCCGGCTCGGCAGCGACGGCAGCGTGAGTCACACGCCGGAAGAGATCCGATGGCACGCGCCGATCCCGCGGCCGTTGAAGAACGTGTTCTGCCTGGGCCTCAACTACGTCGCGCACGCCCGCGAGAGCGCGCGCATGCGCGGCAAGGAGGTGCACATTCCCAAGGTGCCGGTCATCTTCACGAAGGCGCCCACGTCCGTCACCGGCCCCTTCGACGACATCCCTGTCGACTGGTCGGCCACGTCGCAGGTCGACTGGGAGGTCGAGCTCGGGGTGATCATCGGCACACCCGGCCGCAACATCGATCGCCGCACCGCGCTCGATCACGTGTTCGGCTACACGGTGATCAACGACCTGAGCGCTCGCGATCTGCAGACCCAGCACCTCCAGTGGTTCAAAGGCAAGAGCCTCGACCACTTCTGTCCGATGGGACCGGTGGTGGTGACCGGCGACGAGCTCGGCGATCCGCAGGCCAGGCGCCTGCGGCTCAGAGTGAACGGGATCACGAAACAGGACTCGAGCACTGCCGACATGATCTTCCCCGTCGATTCGATCGTCGAGTGGCTGTCGAAGGGACTCACGCTCGAGCCGGGCGACGTCATCGCCACCGGAACACCCGAGGGAGTCGGCATGGGGCGTGAGCCGCAGGAGTTTCTGCGCGACGGCGACATCGTGGAAACCGAGATCGACGGAATCGGCACGCTGAAGAACCGCGTCGTGACCCAGGCGTGAGAAAAGACGCGATGTGTCAATGCCGAACATGGACCATCTCATCGAACACGACGGCTGCCGCATCGCGTATGTGAAGGACGGTCCAGTCGACGGACCAGCGCTGCTGATGTCCAACTCGATTGGTACGACGCGTGAGCTGTGGGCGCGGCAGATCGAAGCGCTCTCGTCGGTCTATCACGTGATCCGGTACGACACGCGCGGCCACGGCCAATCGAGCGTCCCTGCCGGAGAATACAGCCTCGAACAGCTCGGGGGCGACGTGCTCGCCATTCTCGACGCGGAAGGCATCGCGTCGGCGCACATCTGCGGCCTGTCGCTCGGCGGCATCACGGCCATGTGGCTCGGCATCAACGCACCGCAGCGAGTGGACAGCCTCGTGCTCGCCAACACGGCGGCGCGCATCGGCAGCGCCGAGTCGTGGACCGAACGGCTCGCACTGGTGCGGTCGGGCGGCATGGCGGCCGTGGCGGAGCGGGCGATGGGGATCTGGTTCTCGGATGAGTTCCGCCGCCGATCGCCGGATGTCGTTCACGACTACCGGGCGATGATCGAGTCGTGTTCGCCCGACGGCTACGCCGGCTGCTGCGCGGTGCTGCGCGACAGCGATCTGCGGCCGGCGATCAAGGACATCCGCTGTCCTGCGCTGGTCATCGCCGGACGCAGGGACATGGGCACGACAATCGAGGCCGCCGAGTTCATCACCTCGCAGATCTCCGGATCGACGATGGTGGCGCTCGATTCGGCGCATCTGTCGAACGTCGAGTGTGCGGCGGAGTTCTCGGCCGCGGTGATGGATTTCCTGGGATCGTCTCGCAGAACCGACCCTTGAACCCGTCACCCCCGCACCCCCGGCACCCCGCACCTTCGCACCCCGCACCCCCGCACCCCGCACCCCCGCACCCCGCACCTTCGCACCCGCACCTTCGCACCCCGCACCCCGCACCCCCGCACCCTCGCACCCCGCTCTATTTCCCCATGCCTTTGGCTTCGTCGGACCGGGAGCCGCTGAGCGAGTTGCGGAGGCCGAGATTCCCCTCGTGGCAGGCGTACTCCGCCATGATGTAGTCCGGATCGCGATACAGCGGAAACGCGACGGTCCATGGCGCCGTCCAGGTCTGCGGGTCGGTGACGGTGGCCTCGTAGCGGATGACGTCGCGCGAGACGCGCGTCAAACGCTCGACGAGTCTCGCCGCCGGACTGGCCGGCGCGCCACCGCCGTTGATGCCGAATCCGATCCGGTCCGTGAAGTTGGCCGTCTCGATCACCAGCGTGTCGCCCTGCCAGCGGCCGCGGGCGTCGCCCACGTACTGGCGGATGGACGCGGGCAGGTGCGGCCGGCCGTCCACCGGGATCACCCGGAAGTCGTGCACCATCTCGTAGCGGATGGCAACGATGCCTGGGCCCTGCGTAATGTCGATGCCGCTGTTGGAGAGCACCGGCAGCGTCGAGCCGAGCGTGCCGCGCGAGATGCAGCGCTCCCACATCGTGAAATCCTCTGGACCGCGCAGCATCGTCCCCACCGCGCTGCCGCGCGGCAGGGCGGCCTGACGCGCGCGGCCATCTGCGGTCAGCGCCGGCATGCGGCCGTCCGCTGGGTCCACCAGCAGCGACGTCTGTCGCTGGCTCCTGCCCCACTCCACCCAGTGGCCCGGCGCGCCCGTGGCTCCGCCCGCGCCGTCACGGACGGTGGTTGCGATGCGTTCCTCCTCGCGCTTCTCGACTACCGCGTGCTCCTCGGCGTTCATCAGCACGCGCGTGCCGTACTGCCTCGGTCGCTCCAGCGGCACCCGGACCACGTCGATGCTGGGCCAGATGCCTTGGAGATCCGGTTCGCCCCACGGCGTTCTGGGCGCGGTATACCCAGGCGCACGCGGGGCGACCTGCTCGGCGGGCGCCTGCGCCACGAGTGCGGCTTGCGCAACTGCGGCCGCCATCACGAGCAACATGGCGAATCGTGGTGTGAACGCTCGGGTCATTGTGCGATCGAGCGGATCAGGCGGCCCTGAAGGTCCGCCTACTTCGTGATCCTCGTCAACACTTCGAGCACTTCCGGGTAGGTGGCCGGTCCTTCGGGGCCGAAATGCGACTTCAGATCCAGCCGCGCGCTCCAGTCCTGCCGTCGAGCCGTCGCCTCCGCCATGATCGGCTCCACGCCGATGGCGCGCAGCGTCTCCGCCACTTCCTCCATCTCCCTCGCCCGCCGCTCGCCGTGCACGACCATGCGGCCGATCGTGTAGTCGGCGAGCTTCTGCCAGTCGAGCCCTGGATAGCTCTCCTTCAGTGACGCGAAGACGTGCTCTTGCGCTCCGTAGGGCACCGCGCCGAGCACGCACTCGCAGAGCAGCGCCTCGAGCCCTTTCACGACGATGCTGCGGCACATCTTGACGGCCGCTGCGGTGCCGACATCGCCGGCGAGGTGCTGCATCCGCAGGCCGAGCGGCGCCATCGCCTCGATGAAGGCGCCGGCCCCGTTTCCGCCAAGGAGCATCGGCACGCGGTGGCCGTAAGGCGGCACCGGCGCCATCACCGCCGCCTCGACGAAGCGGGCGCCCGACCTCGTGATGACGTGTCCGATCTCACGCTTGAGCGCCGGCGACACCGAATTCAGATCGGCGTACAGATGACGAGCCTGGAGAAACCGCGCGGTCTGGCGTGCCGCGTCGAGCGACGAGCTCGACGTCACGGTCGACAGCACGATGTCGCAGGCGTCGGCGAGATCGGACGAGGAGCCGGTGAGAACGGTGCCGCTGCTGGCCGCCCGGCTGCGGATCAGATCGCCGCGGTCCGGCGAGTCCGTGGCGATGTCGTAGGCGAGTACCCGCTCGACGCCAGCCGCACGAAGACCGGCGGCAATCGAGGATCCCGCTTCGCCGAACCCGACGAATCCAATCGCTGGCACGTATCCAGCCTTCGCAGAACCGAGCTTCAGCTCGGTTCGACTGGCGTCGCAGAGCTTTCGCAGAACCGAGCTTCAGCTCGGTTCTACAGGCGTCGCTGCTACGCCTCGTCCACCCAGGCGACGCCGAGCTCGGTCAGCTTCGCTCTGAGACCGTAGAAATCCAGACCGAGCTCGCCTTTCCGGAGCCGCTCGCGCGTCTTCTCTTCCTTGGCGACACGATCCCCGCCGAGGCGAACCACTTCCGCCGCCGATTCGCGCGGCACCACGACCACGCCGTCGGCATCGCCGACGATGATGTCGCCCGGTTGTATCGACGCGCCGGCACACACGATCGGCACGTTGACCCAGCCGGGTGTCGCCTTCACGGTGCCCTGCGCCGAGATCGCCCGCGCCCAGACAGGAAAGTCCATGGCGGCGATGTCGGCCGTGTCGCGCACGCCCGCCTCGATCACCAGTCCCGACGCGCCGTGCGCGCGTGCCGACACGGCGAGCAGGTCGCCGAACATGCCGTCGGTCGAATCCGAGGTCGTCGTCACCACGAGGATGTCGCCGGGCTGACAGACCTCGATCGACGCGTGGATCATCATGTTGTCGCCCGGCGCGCACAGGACTGTCACGGCGCTGCCGGCGGCACGCGCCGTCGGGTAGACCGGACGCATGTAGGGGCGCAGCAAACCAGTACGGCCCTGGGCTTCGTGAACGGAGGCTACGCCAAGCTCTCCGAGCGCGTGAATCAGCTCGGCGTCGGCGCGGCGAATCTTCCTGACGATCGTCGGCTTCACGGCATCTCCATGCTTGACGATATCTCGATACAGGGTCCGGCTCCAGCCGGACCAGCCGCAGGTGGACCCTATGTCGAGACTGCGACCGGCAGACGGGCGTTGATGCGCGGGAACACGCGGCGCGCGTTGCCTTCGTACACCCGCTGCCGCTCGGCATCGCTGATCGTCGTCACCGCGTCGACGTATCGTTTGGTGTCGTCGAAGTAGAACCCGGTCTCGGGATCGATGCCGCGCACCGCGCCCACCATCTCCGACCCGAACAGCACGTTGTCCACCGGCACGATCTTGAGCAGCAGGTCGATGCCCGCCTGATGGTACACGCAGGTGTCGAAGAACACGTTCGACCCAATCAGCTTGGTGAGCGGCGGCCGCTTCATGTCCTGCGCCAGGCCGCGGTAGCGTCCCCAGTGGTACGGAACGGCGCCGCCGCCGTGCGGGATGATCAGGCGAAGGGTGGGAAAGCGCTCGAACAGATCGCCGGTCAGGAACTGCATGAACGCCGTGGTGTCGGCGTTCAGGTAGTGCGCACCGGTCGTGTGGAAGTTCGCGTTGCACGATGCGCTCACGTGCACCATGGCCGGCACGTCGAGCTCGACCATCTTCTCGTAGAACGGGTACCAGTACTTGTCCGTGAGCGGCGGGGCCGTCCAGTGGCCACCCGACGGATCGGGGTTCAGGTTGCAGCCGATGAACCCCATCTGCGTCACGCAGCGCTCGAGCTCCTCGATGCAGTTGTCCGGCGGAACACCCGGCGTCTGCGGCAGCTGGCAGACACCGACGAAGTTCTCGGGGAACAGCTCGACCACCCGGTAAATCAGATCGTTGCAGTGCTGCGTCCAGTGCAGGCTCGTGACAGCGTCGCCAATGTGGTGCGCCATCGCCGACGCCCGTGGCGAGAAGATCGTGACGTCGGTGCCGCGATCACGCTGGAACTTCAGCTGCGGCTGCACGCTCTCGCGCAGCTCGTCGTCGCTGATCGACAGCGTGCCGCGGTCGCTCGGCCTCGACGACGTCTTGAGCGCCGCGATCTGGCTGTCGCGATAGGCCTGCAGCTGTTTGGGGGCGGTGGTGTAGTGGCCGTGACAGTCGATAACCATCCGATACCTCGCCGATCAGATGTGGAGTGTGTCCGGGACGGCGCGCTCGGGGTTTACCCGTAAAGACGAAAACAGCCGGCTGGGCAACACCCGGCCGGCTGTCCGAGATCCGGAACGGAAGCGACGGGCTGCGCCGCCTACGGCGTGCTGCCCTGGCTCGAGCCGGCGAAGAGCTTCTTGCCGCTGGCCTGCAGCACAACCGTGCGGGCGTTGCCAGTCGGGGTACCGTCCTTGGCCTTGCTGCCCTCCACGATGACGACATCGCCGACCTTCAGCGTGTTTCGTGTCCAGCCCTGCCGCATCAGCACGTTCGGGCTCCCCATCTCCATCGACCAGTTCGTGACCTTCTTCGTCTGCTCGTCAGTCACGTCGATGTAGAAATAGGTGTGGGGATTCTGCCACTCGACCTTCGTGACCGTACCGGTGAACTTGAACGGCTTGTTGGCATCGAACTCGGCGGCGAATGAATGATGTCCGACGATCGGACGAACAGAGAGCAAGAGACCGATTCCGGCGATCACAACAGCAAACTTGGTCCGCATCGAACAAACCTCCACGCGAGAGTCTCACCGTCCAGGCGCGAGAGCGCGCACACGCCAACCGGGAAGCGGGATCACGGCCGCCTGCGTGTACTGCAGCAACATTGTATGCCTGCCCGGCGGTTTTCCCAAAACTGGCGGCCGTGTGCGGGCTGCTATGATGTCGAGCCGTTGCGGCACTCTATCCGTTGCCGACTCCGCCAAATCCTGGCCGGCCTGGCAGTGGGGCTCGTCCTGGGCCTCGCCCCCGGCTGTGCGAGTCGCCCGTCGTCGCTCGTGGCCGAGCGACTTCGTCCCTGTCCGAGCGAGCGCGGGCTGTCCGACGCGTATTGCGGCACGCTTTCGGTCTTCGAAGATCGCACGGCACGGGCCGGGCGGCGCATCGATCTGAACCTGGTGGTGCTGCCGGCGGCCACCGAGACGCCGCAGTCCGATCCGCTCTTCTTTCTCGCCGGTGGTCCTGGACAGGGAGCGGCCGACATGGCCGAGTTGGTCGGCCGCCTGCTCGACAAGGTCCGGCGGCAGCGGGATCTGGTGCTCGTGGACCAGCGTGGCACCGGAAAGTCGAATCCGCTCGATTGTCCGGCAGGTTCCGATTCGCTGCAGGAGGTGTTCGCGTCGGAGGAGGCGTCCATTCGCCGCGTGCGGTCGTGCCTCGAGTCGCTCCAGGGCGACGTGCGGCTCTACACCACCAGCATCGCCATGGACGATCTGGACGAGGTCCGCTCGTATCTGGGCTACGACCGGATCAGCCTGTATGGCGCCTCCTATGGGACGCGTGCGGCCCTCGTCTATCTTCGCCGCCACGGCGCACGCGTCCGCTCGATCGTGCTGGACGGCGTGGTGCCGACCGGCATGCGGCTGCCGCTCTTTACCGCCCGCGACGCCGAGCGGGCGTTGAACCAGCTGCTCGCCGATTGCGATGCCAGCCGCCGTTGCCGCGAGACGTACCCCGGGTTGCCCACCCGCATCAGGACCCTGCTGAGCAGACTGACGGCATCCCCTGTCCGCACAAGGCTCGTACACCCGCGCACCGGCGTTGCTGAGACGGTCGACGTCACGGCGCAATCGGTGGCGGGCATGATCTTCGGCGCGCTGTATTCGCCGGCCACTGCGGCGCTGCTGCCGATGCTCATCGACGATGCGTCGCGCAACGATTTTCAGGCGCTGGTTGCGCTGGCGCTCGCGGGAGACGCCCCCGAGAGCATCAGCGTCGGCATGCAGCTCTCGGTGTTGTGCTCCGAGGATGCCCCGCGAATCAGCGCCGCAGACGTCGAACGCGAAGCGGCCGGCACCATCTTCGGCGGGTATCTGGCGGTGGACCAGCTCACCTCCTGTGAAAGCTGGCCCAGGGGCGCCGTCGACCCGGACTACTACGAGCCGATCGAGTCCGATGTCCCGGCGCTCATCCTTTCCGGCGACATCGACCCGGTGACGCCCGCCTCCTGGGGTGACATCGTCGCGCAGCATCTGTCTCGCTCGCGCCATCTGATCGCGCCCGGCACCGGACACGGTGTCATCGGCACACCATGTGGCACACGGCTGATCGCCGAGTTCATCGATCGCGGCAGCGCCGACGGCCTCGACGCAACCTGCCTGCAGTCGCTGAAGCGGCCGCCGTTCTTTCTCACCCTCGCCGGCCCCGATCCGGTTCCGGCGCCGCGATGATTGCCGCCGAACAGCTGGAGAAGCGCTTCGGGGCGATTACCGCGGTCCGCGGCCTCAGCGTGCGAGCAGACGATGGCGCAGTGACCGGGCTGCTCGGACCGAACGGCGCCGGCAAGACGACGACACTGCGCATGCTGTACGGGGTGATGTCGCCGGATGCGGGGCGCATCAGCATCGATGGCGTGGATGCCGTGAAGGCGCCGCAGCAGGCGCAAAAGCGGATAGGCGTGCTGCCCGACGGGTACGGTCTCTACCCTCGGCTCACGGCGCGCGAGCACATCCGCTACTTCGGCGAGCTGCACGGCGTCACGGGACCACGGCTGCGTGCACGGACGCAGGAGCTGATCGAACTGCTCGACATGACCGGCCTTGCCGACCGTCGGACGTCCGGGTTCTCCCACGGGGAGCGCACGAAGGTCGCGCTGGCCCGCGCGCTCGTGCACGATCCGCAGAACATCCTGCTCGACGAGCCGACCAACGGCCTCGACGTGATGAGCACCCGCACGGTGCGGCGCATCATCCGCCGCCTGCGCGAGGACGGACGGTGCGTGCTGTTCTCGAGCCACGTGATGCAGGAAGTGTCGGCCTTGTGCGACTTCGTAGTGGTCGTCGCGGCGGGCCGCGTGGTCGGCAGCGGCACGCCCGACGAGCTGAGAGCACAGACCGGAAGGGAGAGCCTCGAGGACGCGTTCGTCGCGCTCGTCGGCGCTCCGACCGAGGAGGAGCTCGAGTGAGGCCCTTCCTTCGTCAGACGCTCGTGGTCGTTCGCAAGGAGCTGAAGGACTCGTCGCGCGACCGCCGCGCGATCTTCGCGATGATCTTCGGCATCCTGATCGGTCCTGCGGTCATTGCCTTCATGGTCGACCGGCTGATCGATCGCGAGCGTCAGGCGGAACAGGTGCGCCTGCCGGTCGTGGGCGCCGAGCACGCGCCGGCGTTCGTGGACTGGCTGCGAGCGCAGGACGGCGTCGAAGTCGTCGCCGCCCCGGCGGATCCGAACCGGGCGGTGCGCGACGGGTCCGAGGACGTCGTGCTGGTCATCGCCGACGATTTCGCCGACCGCTTTCGCCGCGTGCGCGCGGCGAGCGTTGACGTCGTGAGCGATCGCTCCCGTGAAGCGTCGAGGCCGAAGGTCACGAGAGTCAAGGAACTGCTGACGCGCTACAGCTCGGAGATCGGTGCGCTCCGTCTGGTGGCGCGCGGCGTCAGCCCGGAGGTGGCCAGCACGCTGAAGGTGAACGAGATCGACGTCTCGACCGCCCAGGAGCGTGCCGCCACGATTCTCAACTTTCTCGGCTTGTTCATGCTCGTCTCGTCGCTCCTCGGCGGGATGCAGCTGGCGACCGATTCGACCGCCGGCGAGCGCGAACGCAGCTCGCTCGAACCGCTGCTGGTCAACCCCGTCCCGCGCGCCGCACTGGTAGCGGGCAAATGGCTCGCGGCCGCTATTGCGTCGATGGTGGCGGTCGTGTTCACGATGACCTTCTGCATCCTGCTTCTCAAGCGCGTGCTCGCGCCCGACATCGGAATCCGCGTGAGCATCGGGCCACCGCAGATGGTGAACATGCTCATCGCAGCTCTATCGATCTGTCCGCTGGCAGCCGCGGTTCAAGCGTGCATGGGCATCTACTCGCGATCGTTCAAGGAAGCGCAGAGCTACATGGGTATCCTGACGACGATCCCGGTAATGGCCATCGCCGTCGTCAGCTCCCTCTACCCGCTCAGCAGTCAGCCCTGGATGTATGCCGTGCCGATGCTGTCGCAGTACATGCTGGTGAAGAGCGTGATCGGCGGGGCGACGCCGAGCGTAACCGCGTTCGTGATCACGACGACCGTCTCGCTGGCTCTCACGGCGCTGCTGCTCGTACTGATGACGCGGCTCTTCCGCAGCGAGCGGATTATCTTTGGGAGGTGACTCGGGGCTCGGGATTCGGGGCTCGGGGCTCGGGACTCGGGGCTCGGGACTCGGGGCTCGGGGCTCGGGATTCGGGACTCGGGGCTCGGGATTCGGGACTCGGGGCTCGGGATTCGGGGCCCGGGGCTCGGGATTCGGGGCTCGGGGCTCGGGACTCGGGGGTCGGGGCTCGGGGCTCGGGGCTCAGCCTCGCTGGAAAAGGATCCGATAAAGACTGTGCCTCAAATCGTGATTGAACAAGCCGGAGCCATCATCGTCAACTCGCGCGCCGGGGCGTCCCGGGTGCTCCTCGTCACGGCCAAGCGCAACGCCGATCACTGGCTCTTTCCGAAAGGCCACGTCGAGAAAGGCGAGACGCTCGAGGAAACTGCGCTGCGCGAGGCCGAGGAAGAGGCCGGTGTCCGTGGCGAGGTGCTCGCCCCGGCCGGTCACCTGGCGTTCACGATGCGGTCCGAGACATTCCTCGTCCACTACTTCCTCGTCGCGACCCAGGATCGAGGCCGGCCCGAGAAGGGCCGGCAACTCCGGTGGTGCTCCTATGAGGACGCGCTGGACCGGCTGACGTTCGATGACACGCGCGAGCTGTTGCGAACGACCTGGACGAAGATCGACGGCCGCTAGAGCCCGCCTTCGCGGCTTCGCCGGCTCCGGCGGGCAAGCCCGCGCACCCTCGCACCTCGCACCCGCGCACCTGCACCCCGCACCTTCGCACCCGCGCGCACCTCGCACCCTCGCACCCCCGCACCCTCGCACCCCGCACCCTCGCACCCCGCACCCTCGCACCCCCGCACCCCCGCACCCGCGCGCACCTCGCACCCCCGCACCCTCGCACCCGCGCACCCCGGCTACTCTGGCTTCGTCGCTCTATCATCAAGCGCAACAATACGCGCGTCGAGGTC
>DASUGH010000181.1:0-3968 GCA_036274155.1 Vicinamibacterales bacterium
GGACGTGCGCGTACTGGCCGCCACCAATCGCGATCTCGAGCAGATGATGCTGCGCGGCGACTTCCGCGAGGATCTGTATTACCGGCTGAAGGTGATCGAGGCGATGGTTCCGCCGCTGCGCGCGCGGCGCGACGAGATCCCGAGCCTCACCGACTTCTTCATCGTCAAGTACTCACACCGCTACAACCGCCCGGTGCGTCCGTTGTCCGATGAGCTGAGACAGAGGTTTCTCGCCTATGAATGGCCCGGCAATATCCGCGAGCTCGAGAACATGATCAAGCGGTTCGTCATCCTGCAGGACGAACAGATGGTCATCCGGGAGCTGGCCAAGCCGCGCCTCGCACCGAACCCGGCCGGCGTGACGGCGCCGCCGAGCGAGTATTCCCCGGCCTACCATGCGCCGCCCGCCGAACCGCCACCGCCCGCTGTGGACGATGACGAAGCCGCCGACGAGCCGGCGGAAGCTGCGCCGCCCAGCCAGGACGGCCGGCGCCTGGCCGAGGTCGCACGCGAGGCCGCGCTTGCCGCCGAACGCGCGGTGATCTCGGACACGCTCAAGCAGGTCCATTGGAACCGGCGGAAAGCGGCCGTCCTGCTTGGCGTGAGCTACAAGACCCTGCTCAACAAGATCAAAGAGACCGGTCTCGAGCGGCCGTAGGCCGTCACGTCGCCACAAAAGGGAAGCGGCGTTCCGTCAGGGACGCCGTTTTCCATTTTCCGGCCGCTCGTGTGCGCATCGGCGCGCCCCGCTTCCCTTCTACAACACCCGCAGTCCCGGCTCTGGTACCGCGCTTGCTCGCCGCTACAGCTGTGAGTCAGAAACCTCAGGTGATGGTCGTCGACGATGACCTGGCGATGTGCGGATTCCTCCAGACCTTCCTGGTGTCACGCGGCTACGGCGCGCTGACGGTCACGAGCAGCGACGAAGCCGTCAAGCGCTTCCACGCCGATCGCCCGAGCGCCGTGCTGCTCGACGTGATCATGCCCGGCATGGATGGTCTCGCCGCGCTGGCGGCGCTGAAGAAGATCGATCGCGACGTCCCGGTGATCGTGATGTCCGGACAGGGCGGGACGCACACCGTCGTCCAGGCGATGAAGCTGGGCGCCACCGACTTCATCTGCAAGCCGTTCGAGACTCACGAGCTCGAAGTGCTGATCGCGTCGGCGATCCGGCAGCGGCAATTGACGCAGGAGGTCGCCACGCTCCGCGCCAGGCTGAGCGAGCAGTCCAAGTACGCGACGCTCTTCGCGAACAGCGACGCGATGCTCGAAGTGCGCGACCTGATCGAACGCGTCTCGGACACGGACGTCACCGTGTTGATCCGCGGCGAGAGCGGCACCGGCAAGGAGCTGGTCGCACACGCGCTGCACGAGCAGTCGCTGCGCAAGGAGCGCCCGTTCGTCAAGGTGAATTGCGCCGCCCTGCCGTCGGAGCTGCTGGAGTCCGAGCTGTTCGGGTTCGAGAAGGGCGCGTTCACCGGCGCCATCCAGCAGAAGCCCGGCAAGTTCGAGTTCGCCAACCACGGCACGATGTTCCTCGACGAGATCGGCGACATCAGCTACCCGCTGCAGGCAAAGCTGCTGCAGGTGCTGCAGGACGGCGGCTTCGCGCGACTCGGCGGCAAACAGGATGTGCAGGTGGACGTGCGGCTGATCGCGGCGACCAACCGCGACCTGGAAACGGCCGTTGCCGCCGGACAGTTCCGCGAAGACCTCTATTTCCGGCTGAACGTCGTCACCATCAGCCTTCCGCCGCTGCGGGAGCGCCGTGAGGAGATTCCGATCCTGACGGAGCACTTCATCCGGAAGTACTCGGCGCAATACAACAAGCCGGTCAGCGCGGTGAGCGCCGAGCTGTCGCAGCAGTTCCTCTCCTACGACTGGCCCGGGAACGTGCGTCAGCTCGAGAACCTGATCAAGCGGATGGTGGTGCTCGGCACCGAGGCCGGCGTCTCGCGCGAGCTGCTGCAGCCGATCGTCTCGGCTCCACGCGTTCCGCCGCCGGCGCTCCAGGCCGTCGCCGCCGCGCCGCCGGTCCCGATCGCGCCGCTGACGCCGGTTCAGCCCCCGGCGCCGCTTGACGCCGCTCGCCCCGCGGTTTCGTCCGGGGCGACCTCCAGCGACGGTCACGCGGCGCCGGCGCCCTTTGCGGCAGGTGCGCAGCAGGTCGAGGCCGTCAGTTCCGCGGGCGCAGCGGCGGACGCGACCGTCGTGTCGCTGAAAGACATCGCACGCTCGGCCGCGCGAGAGGCGGAGCGCGACCTGATTCTCCGCATGCTCACGCGCACGCGCTGGAACCGCAAGGAAGCGGCGCAGATCCTCGGCATCAGCTACAAGGCGCTGCTCTACAAGATCAAGGAGAACGGCCTGGACAAGGCCTCCTGACGCCGACATGAACGATTCGATCTTCGACGATCGCGCCCGGCTGCTGAAGCCACACGCCTTCGAGTTCGTGCTCGACGGCGAGCTTCGCCGTGCCGTGCGCGCGCAGAACTACCTGACGCTGGTGACGGTGGAAACGAGCCGCGAATTCGACGGCATGACCGTCGCCGCCGATCAGGGCATCGTCGGGGAGGTCGCGCAGATCATCCGGAACGAGGTCCGCGACACCGACGTGCTCGGAGTGACCACGCACGGCCTGCTGTCGCTCGTGCTGCTCGACGCCGACTACGAGAACTCGACACGGGTGATCGACCGGCTCGTGGAACGGATGAACCACTACGACTTTCCGTCGCCGCTGCGGCTGTCGGTCGGGGCCGCCTGTTATCCGACCGACGCCGTTGACGCCGAGTCGCTGCAGAAACAGGCCGTCTCGCATCCGGTGATCTGCTGGCGTGGCGGCCATACCGAATCACATGCCTGAGGTCTTGTCCATGCGTCTGACCGTGCTCGCCACGCTCGCCCTGCTCACGGCGCTCGCGCCCGGAGCCGTGGCGCAGACGCGGTTCACCGTGGTGCCGACCTTCTCGGTGGCGGCCGTCTACGACGACAACCTGTTCGCGGACACCGAGGGCAGCGCCGGCAAGATGCTGCAGTTCCGTCCCAGTCTCGAGGGCAGCTATGCGACGCCGCGGTTCCTGTTCATGAGCCTCTACTCGCAGGACATGCTGCGTTCCAACTTCTCCACGCTGAACACAGTGGACGCGCGCCGTCATGCCTTCCTCCAGACGAGTTTCCGCAGCTCGCCGCTGACCACCTTCGCGCTCCTCGGCCGTTATGACCGCTCGGAGACACCTGGAGAAATCGGCATCACCGGAATCCTCGGAGACCGTCAGACGGCGGAGCGCTGGCAGGTGTCACCAAACCTGGTGCGCCGCATCAACCCGGTGATGGTGCTCACCGCGGGCTACGACTTCACGCGTGAGCACGAGCTCGACACGCCGAGCGGAAACCTGCACCAGGGCCGGGTGGCCCTGTCTCGTGAATGGACGTCGCGATCGGCCATCGTCGGGACTTACCTGGCGCGGTACTTTGTCGACCCCGGGGGGACGGATACCTCCCAGTCAGTGCTCGCCGGATGGACTCGGGAAATGGCACCCGGCACGCAGTTGTCGCTCTATGCCGGGCCGCGTGTGGCGTCCTATCGCAGCGGCATCAAGCCCGAGGTATCCGCGTCGCTGAGGCGCGATACGAACCGGACCGACGTCAGGGCCGACTACTGGCACGGCGAGACAATCATCCTGGGCGTCGAGGGACCAGTCGCGGTCGACAACGCGGCGATGCTCGTCACCTGGCCCTTCCGCAACCGCTGGGAGCTCGGGACCGCCCTCTCCGCGAGCGACATCACGACGCTCGATCTGCGTGAGGCGCAGGTCTATCGCGCCGCTGCCATCGCATCGTGGACCGGCAGCGGGATGTACAGCGTCTCCGCATCCTATGGCGTGGATTACCAGAACGGCGACCTGCGAAACCATCTGGATGGGGTCGTCAGGCGGCACGTGTTTCGCGTGAGTCTTACCGTCGCGCCG
>DASUGH010000182.1:0-58622 GCA_036274155.1 Vicinamibacterales bacterium
AAAGCGCCGGCGCCGGGCTGGGGCAGCTGATCAAGGGCGTCGCGCCACACGTGCGGTGTCATCGGCGAGGCCCTGGAGCCCGACCCCATCACGGATTCGCTACGTGGTGCGTCAGTCTGACTGCAGCGCGTGGACCAGATCGACCCTCATCGCGCGGCGCGCGGGGAGATAGCTGGCCAGCATGGCGGCTACGATCAGCAACGCTGAAACAGCCGCGTATGTCACCGGGTCGAGCGCGCTCACGCCAAAGAGCAGCGACGACATCAGGCGCGTCAGGCTCGCGGCCGTGATCAGGCCGAGCACCGATCCGACTGCCGCGAGCCTCAGCCCCTGGCTGACGAACATGCCGGAGAGTCCGGACGGCTGCGCGCCAAGCGCGCTGCGGATGCCGATCTCGCGCGTCCGCTGCGACACCACGTACGCGATCACGCTGTAGATGCCGACAACGCCGAGGAGCAGCGCCATGCCTCCCGCGACGGCAAGCATCACGAGCGTGAACGACGTCCGCGCCATCGACTCGTCGTAGAGCGCCCCGAGCGTGGTGACGAGAAACACCGGCTGCCTTCCGTTCACCGACCAGATCGCGCGCTGTGCCTCCTTGAGCAGGCTCTCCGTTCCGGCCCGGCTGGACCGAATGGCGTACATTCCCCTCCCGACGGCGAATCCGCCCTCGTCGTCGGCCCAGATGTACTTGTCCATCCGCGCCGGCCAATACGCGAACTCGGGAGGCTTCACGGCCACGCCGTTGTCATAGACGTTTTCGACGACACCGACGATCTCGCGCCACGGATCGGCCTCGCCACCCTCGCGAATCCGCTTGCCCAGCGCCGAGGCCGGAGTGCCCCACCACTCGCGCGCGAGGTTCTCCGACACGATGGCCACGCGACGCGTCTCGTACAGGTCGGTCCAGGTGAAGTCCCGCCCCGCCACGACTCGCGTTCCCATCGTCCTGAAGAATCCGGGTGCGATTCTGCGGATCTGGCGCAGGGGCGCCGTCTGTCCTTCGGCGAGCCGCGTGTCCTCGGCCTGCACGGGATTGCTGCTTCCCAGGTACGACTCGAACGGCGCCGCATTGCCGAACCCCACCGAGGTGACCCCGGGAATGGCGGCGAGCTTCTCCAGGATCTCGTGCTGCAACCGCATCACGCGCTCGGGCTCGCGTGCGACGGCGTCGGGGATCGTGGAATGCAGGATCTGGATCTCTTCGGGACGGGTGAACCCCGGGTGCACGCCACGAAGCTGCTGGAACGTTCGAATCATCAGCCCCGAGCTGACGAGCAGCACGAGCGCGAGCGCCACCTGCACCACGACCAGCGTGTTGCGCGCCCGGTGCCGTTCCCGATCCAGGCTGAAGGTCCGCCCGGCACTCCGCAGCGAGGCCGCAACGCGAGGCCCCGCGTACTTCAGCACGGGCACGACGCCGAAGAGCGCGCCCGATATCAGGGACACACTCGCAGCGAACGCCAGCACCAACGGATCGATGGCGATCTCATCCAGCCGCGGCAGGGTCGCCGGACCTGCGGCGACGAGGACTCGAAGCGCGGCGTATGCGAGGCCAAGACCGGCTGCGCCGCCGATGAGCCCGAGCGTCATGCTCTCGACGAGCAGCTCCCGCGCGAGGCGTCGCCGGCCCGCGCCGAGCGCGGAGCGGATCGCGAGCTCCTGCTGACGCGACTCCGCGCGTACGAGCAGCAGGTTGGCGACGTTCGCGCACGCGATCAGCAGCACGAGCCCCAGCGTCGCCATCACCACCCAGAGCGCCGTGCCGATGTCGCCGACGATGTCGTTCTTCAACGGCCGGACGCTGGGGGCAAGGCGGGCGTTCTCGAAGATCCGGAAGTCCAGCCCCGGATTCGGCGACCACGCATGCAGCCATGCGCCCAGCATGCGCGCCACATCGGCGTTGGCCTGTTCGATGGTGACCCCACGTTTGAGCCGCGCAAGACCCTGGCCCTGAAAGGGACCGAGAAACATGGTGCGCCGATCGAACCGGGCCGCAAGAATCAGCTCGGGATCACGCTCGAAGCGGAACTCCTTCGGCATCACGCCGATCACGGTGTGCGGCCTGGAATTGATGGTCAGCGTGCGGCCGACGATAGCGGGGTCGCCACCGAAGCGGCGCTGCCAGTAGCCCCAGGTGAGCATCACCGTATCCGGCGAACCCGGCGCGTCGTCCGCCTGCGTGAACCAGCGGCCGATGAGAGGGTGCACGCCCAGCGCATCCAGCACGCCATGGGTCACTGAAAGCGATCGAGGCTGCTCCGGCTCGGCAGTGCCGGTGACGCTGACGCCGCTGATGCTCCACATGCCGAAGTGCTCGAACGTCCGGTTCTCCTCGCGATAGGTGAAGTACATCGAGGGAGACAAGCCGATGTCGCCGCCGAACCCGGGCAGTCCCGGCGCGACGTGCCAGACGCCAACAAGGGCGTCGGCCTGCGGATACGACAGCGGCCGGATCAGGATGGTGTCCACGACCGCGAAGACAGCGGTGTTCGCGCCGATGCCGACTGCCAGCGTCACGATGGCGGCCGCCGTGAATGCGGGGGTCCGTCGCAGGCGCCGCAGTGCATGACGCGTGTCGCGCGCGAGCGCTTCAATGAGCGGAAGCCCTCGCTGGTCGCGATGGATGTCCTTGACGGCCTCCACGCTGCCGAACTTCAGCACGGCCTGCCGGCGCGCTTCGGTGATCGACATTCCGGCTCGAACGTTCTCCGCGGTCTGCAGACGAAGGTGTTCTTCGATCTCGCCGCGGAGGATCGCTTCGTCCCGCCGCCACGTGCTCCACGACGCCAGCCTCCGGAGGAGCCGCCTGATCGCCTTCATTCCAGGTCCTGCGCTTTCACGGCAAAGAACCGCCCGATGATCGCCGAGGTCTGTTCCCAGCTCCGGGTTTCCGCCTGCAGCTGCTTCCGGCCCTGCCGCGTGAGCCGGTAGAACCGCGCCTTGCGGTTGTTCTCGGACGCGCCCCATTCGGCGGCGATGGACCCTTCCTGCAGGAGCTTCAGCAGCACCGGGTAGAGCGTGCCCTGATTGACGGTCAGCAGATCGCCGCTGATCTGCTCGATGCGCCGGGCGATTCCGTAGCCGTGCAGCGGCCCGAGCACGTCGAGGGTCTTGAGCACCATCAGCGCCAGCGTGCCCTGTCGAACGTCGGTGTCCTTCATATCTGTTTGGGTTTCCCACAGGAGAATGACATGGTTCGTTTGGGAAAGCAACAGGTCTACGGTCTCGAGTCTACGGTCTCCGGGCACCCCGCGGCACCTCTATGGCGCAGCTTCGAGATCGCGCCAGTCCGCGCGGCGCGCCCCTTGCAACCTTTTTGCGGGTCGCGGTGTATTCGAGGACAGCAATGCCAGCTTCGGGGAATCTGCATGCCTGATCGGCGCGTCCGGTGGGTGCTTTCCGCCTTGGCGATATTCGCAGGCGGATCGCTCGTTCAGGCGCAGCCGCAGGCACGAACCGAGCAGGGTGTGCTGGAAGGGATCGAAGCGAACGGTGTCACCGTGTTTCGAGGCGTTCCGTTCGCCGCGCCGCCTGTCGGGGATCTTCGCTGGCGCGCGCCGCAGCCCGCGCCCTCCTGGCGCGGCGTACGGAAAGCGGACAGGTTCTCGCCTGTCTGCATGCAGCGAGGCAGCTATCCGGAAGACGCCCCGCCAGAGCCTTCCAGCGAAGACTGCCTCTATCTGAACGTGTGGGCTCCGCGCGGAGCGAACAGGCTGCCGGTGATGGTGTGGATCTACGGCGGCGCTTTGCGCAATGGCTCAGCGTCCACGCCACTGTACGCGGGCGATCGGCTCGCACGTCACGACGTCATCGTCGTCACCGCGAACTACCGGCTCGGGGTATTCGGATTCCTGGCTCATCCCGAGCTCACGCAGGAATCAGCGACCCGTTCGTCTGGAAACTTCGGACTGCTGGACCAGATTGCGGCACTCCGCTGGGTCACGCGCAACATCGCCGCCTTCGGCGGCGATCCCGGTCGTGTCACCGTGTTCGGGCAGTCGTCGGGCGCGATCTCGATCAGCGCACTGATGGCATCCCCGCTCGCGAAGGGCCTGTTCCAGCGAGCCATCGCCCAGAGCGGCGGTCTCTTCGAGCCGATGCAGATCCTGCCGGAGCTCTCGCTGCCTGGCGCCGAGAAGGCCGGACTCGAGCTGGCAGCCAGCGCGGGTGCCGCGAACATCATGGCGCTGCGCGCGAAGCCGGCGGAAGAGCTGCTGAAGGTCCCGTTCAAGCCAAACGTCATCGTCGATGGCTACGTGCTCGCGCGCCCGCCATATGAAGTGTTTCGCGACGGCCAGCAGAACGACGTCGCGGTGCTGGTCGGCGTGAATCGCGACGAAGGTGAGTACTTCATCCGCGGACGCACGATCACGGCGGCCAATCTTCGATCGGAGCTGGAGCGCGATTTCCCGGCGTTTCTCATCGACCTCGCCGGCGCGCCGCGCGCCGCCGCCAGCGATGAGGAGGCCCACGCCGCCGTCGCGAGGTTCAACGGCGACCTGCGCTTCGGCTGGGACATGTGGACGTGGGCGCGCCTCGCGGCAGGCAAGGGCGGCCGTGTCTTCGCATACGAGTTCTCACGCGTGCCGCCGTCAGGTGCGTTGGGAGCCACGCACGGCGCGGAGATGCCGTACGTGTTCGATCATCTCGATGTGCAGGCGCTGCCCTGGACGCAGGCCGATCGCCGGCTGGCATCCCTGATGTCGGCATACTGGACGAACTTTGCCAAGACTGGCGATCCCAACGGCGCGGGTCTGCCCGCATGGCCCGCATTCACCGAATCGAGCCAGGAAGGATTGCTCCTCGGAGACGACGTGCGGGCGGGCAGGCCGTTCGACGCCCAGGCGCTCGCTCGTATCGATGGCGCCTATGCGGCCGTGCGCGCCGGTGCCGCTGGAAAATGAGC
This sequence comes from Vicinamibacterales bacterium, assembly GCA_036274155.1. Taxonomy (GTDB): domain Bacteria; phylum Acidobacteriota; class Vicinamibacteria; order Vicinamibacterales; family UBA2999; genus Gp6-AA40. The sequence goes on from DASUGH010000182.1 coordinate 4,910, forward strand.
ATCGCGTCGATCTCGAGGCCTTCAGCGGAAGGCCTGGGCGCCGGGACACCCCATGTCAAAGATGACGTGCTCAGCTCTCCAGCCCAGCCCGCAGCAACTCCCCCACTGTCTTGCCGGTCACCGGATCGACCCATTCAGGCGCGATCTCGGCGAGCGGCTCGAGGACGAAGCGGCGCTCCCGGAAACGCGGATGCGGCACGATGAGGCCCGGCTCCTCGATCACCGAGTCGCCGTACAGAATGAGGTCGAGGTCAAGGGTTCTGGCGGCGCCAGGAAAGGGACGCTGACGGCCGAACTGCTGTTCGATGGCGAGCAGACGATCGAGCAGTGCGCGCGCTGAAAGGACGGACGTGCCGACCGCCGCCCCGTTGAGGAAGTCCGCCTGAGTGCCGGTCACGCCAACCGGCGCCGTTTGATACCAGCTGGAAACGCGCAGCCCGTCGATCAGCTGTTCGACAGCTGCCACGGCGCTCTCCAGAAGACGCTCGCGGTCGCCGAGGTTACTGCCAAGCGCGATCGCCACGGGCACCGGTGTCAAGTTGTCCTGTCGTGTTTCACCCTGTTTTTTCCTGCCAGCGACTGGGAAGCACCTCGCCGACGCGAGCGGCGCCCTCGGTGCGGCGGCCGAGCAGGTCCTCGAAACCGGCGGCCGCCTGCTCGAACAGCCGGCGATGCTCCATCGATTCGCCGAGGATCACGTTCATCATGTTGCGGTGCCGGGCATGCGTCATCGCCTCGACGCGCGGCCGCCAGCGCTGCACGAACGACAACAGCGTCCGCGCGTCGTCTTCCAGAATGGCGCGGTACGCGCCGGCATCCGTTTTCTTGCCGGTCTTCACCACGGCCGGCACCGGAATGGCTGCCGCCGGTGCGGGAAGCGCCGCGCCGAACTCGGCGAGCGCGTTCTGCAGCCACTGAAGATGGGTTTCTTCCCGGCTGATGATGTACTGATACGTGTTGTTGAAGTCGTAGTTGCCGACGGCGCGCGCTCCCGCCTCGTGGCGCTGCAGGATGGCCAGACGCTCGGCCGCGGCTTCGGCGATGAATGACTTGAGCTCTTCCTGGTATGTCGTCGTCACGCCTTCTGTTTTTCCTTGCAGGTGATGCAGGAGCGGGTCCACGGGATGGCGTTGAGGCGCGCTTCCGCGATTGGCTCGCCGCAGTCCTTGCAGACCCCGTAAGTGCCGACGTCGATGCGGTGCAGCGCTTCTTCGATCGCCTGGAGGATCTTGGCGTCGGTCTGCTTCAATTTCAGCTGGATGTGGACTTCGTTGTTGCCGCTCGCCTGATCGGCCATGTCGCCCTGGCGCCCGGAGTTGTTCTCCATGGTCCACTGGAGCGGCTTGGCGGCATTGCCGCCGAGCAGCTCGCCCTTCTTCCGTAGCAGGGCGTCCCGGTACATTGCCACGTCCATTGCCAAAGGCTCCTGAGGGTCAACTCGCGATTGTACCATGGCCGTATCTTCCGGCGCGCCCGGCGCGCGCCTCCGCTACTCGGCGCGCAGCGTCGCGAGCGGCTTGTGCCGCAGCACGTCGAGGCTCGCCAGCACACCCACCGCCGCGACGAACACCGTGGTGCCGGCAATGCCGGCAAGGGTGAGCGCGATGGCCGGCTCCCACGTCAACTCCAGCGCATAGCGGGCGATCGCCCAGCTCAAGGCAATAGCCCCGAGGGCGCCAACCGTTCCGGAAATCGCGCCGAGGACGCCGTACTCGAGGAACAGCATTGCCGCGATGAGGCGGCTGCTGGCGCCGAGCGTCTTGAGGATCGCCGCTTCATACACCCGGCGGAACTTGGTCATCGACACCGCGCCAATCAGGATCAGCGCACCGCTCAACAGCACCAGCCCGCCGACGACCGTGACGGCGAGTGTCACGTTGCCGACGACTTCCTGCACCGTCGTCAGCACCTCGCGCAGATCGATCACCGAGACATTCGGGTACTGGTCGGCGAGCACGCTTTGCATCCTCGAACGCGCGGTCGACCCGATCGGTCCCTTGACGGCTGCGATGTAGGTGTGCGGTGCGGAGTCGAAGGTGCCAGGCCGGAACACGAGCATGAACCCGCCGGCGCGCGTATCGCGGAAGTCGACCTTCCGGATGCTGACGACGCGGGCGGTGACCGCGCGTCCGAGGACGTCGAAGCGCATCTCGTCGCCGACTTGAATCTGGAAGCGCTGGCGGAGACTCTCCTCGATCGACACCTCGGCGCCGCCGGTCGCAGGCGTCTCGTCCCACCACTCCCCTTCCAGAAGAGTCTCGTTGGGATTCAACCGGGGCCGGTAGGTGATGGTGAACTCACGTGCCAGTCCGCCGCGTCCGCGCACGTCCTCGTAGCTCTCGAGGTTCACATCCCGTCCGCGCACGCCGACGATGCGCGCGCGCAGCACCGGAATCACGGTGGGAGCCGGGGCACCGCCGTTCTCGCGATCGATCAGCGCCGACACGCTGTCGCGCTGGCCGTGCTGAACATCCAGCAGGAACATGTCGGGCGCCTCTTCGCCGAGCTGGACCGAGAAGTTGCGCAGCAGGTTGGCCTGCAGTCCACGGACCCCGAGAACGAAGAACGTGCCAAGGCCGACCGCCAGCAGGACCACTCGCGTCTGGTTCCCCGGACGCGCGACGTGCAGCACAGCCTGGCGCAGGGCGAACGAGCGTGCGCGTCGCAGCGGCTGCACGGCTCGGATGAGCGCCAGGCCGACCAGGTGGAGAACCACCGCAATGGCGACGAACCCGCCCGACAGCACCAGCCCCACACGCAGCGACCCTGCCTGCCAGGCCGCCACACCGACGAGCGACGCGGCAACGGCCGCGGCAACGCTCCACTTCAACCAGTCGAAGCGCGGCATCGGCGGCACGTCCTGCCGCAGCAGCAGCGACGGTTTGACCGAACGGACCTCCAGCAGCGGCACGATCGAAAAGAGGATCGATACCAGCATGCCGATCGCGATCCCCTGGACGACCGGTCCGATGCCCAGTCCGTAGTCAGGCGGCAGCAAGGCCGCCACCCCCGGCACCAGATGCGGGAGCGCGGCGACCACGCCGGCAGCAATCGCCACGCCGAGAACGCTGCCCGCCAACCCGAGGATCAGAACCTGCGCCATGTAGACCGAGAGGACGCTGCGGGACGTGGCGCCCACACACTTGAGGATGGCGATGCTGCGCACTTTCTGCTGCACGAACACCCGCGTGACGCTCGACACGCCGATGCCGCCCAGGATCAGCACGACGAGCCCCACCAGGCTGAGATAGTTTTCGGCGCGCGCCAGATCCTCGCCGATGTCGTTCTCGACCTGTCGGAAGCTGCGCACGCGCACGAACTCGTTCTTGAACTCGCCGGCGAGCGTCTCGGCGAGCGCCGTGGGCGCGCGATCCGAGGGTCCGGGCACCTGCAGCAGCAGCTGCCGCTGGACGCGGCTCCCGAACGAGAGCAGTCCGGTGGAGGCGAGGTCGGCCTCGTCGATGAGAATGCGCGAGCCGAGCGAGAACGATCCGACGTTGCGCCCCGGCTCCTGCTCGATCACGCCGCGTATCTCGAACGGCTGATCCCCGATGAGCAGCTCGTCGCCCACACCGACGCCGAGCTGCGCCATCAACTCGGGACGCACCAGCACGCCGTGGCCCTCGAGAAGCGAGTGCGAGTAGACGCCGTCCCGGAGCGTGAACGTGCCGTACATCGGGAACTCGTTCTGAACGGCACGCAGCTCCACCATTCGGGCCGTTGGCTTCGTGCTCCCGGCGACGCGCACCATGGTGGCCGTCTCGACCGATTCGGATACCGTGCCGACACGGCCGCGGCGACGCTCGCGCTCGACCACCTCGCGGACCTTCGGCGCGAACGGCCTGTTGCTCGAAACCACCACGTCGGCGCCGGTCAGCGCCCGCGTCTCGCGCGTCAACCCCGACCGCACGTTCTGGATGACGGCGCGGATGGCGACGATCGACGCCACGCCGATCGCGATGCAGACGAAGAAGAACAGGAGCCGCCGCCACGACGCCCGAATCTCGCGCAACGCCATGCGCAGCACGAATCTCATCGCACCGCCTCCACGTCCGTCCGCACCGGCCGCCCGTCGCGCAGCACCAGCCGCGAGTCGGCCAGCGAGGCGAGCTCGGCATCGTGCGTGACGAGGATCAGCGTCGCGCCCCGCGACCTTCGAATCTCCAGGAGCAGTTCCATGATGTGCCGGCCGGTCGAGGAATCCAGGTTCCCGGTCGGCTCGTCGGCGAGCACGATGCGCGGGTCGTTGGCCAGGGCGCGGGCGATCGCCACGCGCTGCTGCTCGCCGCCCGAGAGCTGCGACGGATAGTGGTGACCGCGGTCGGAGAGGCCGACCTCCGCCAGCAGGCTCTTCGCCCGCGCGGCGGCGTCGCGGCGCTGCGCGATCTCCATCGGCACCGCGATGTTCTCGACCGCCGTCAACGACGGCACCAGGTGAAAGAACTGAAACACGAACCCGATCTTCTCGCCACGGAGACGCGCCAGCGCATCTTCCGTCAGTCGCGTGATGTCTGTGCCGTCGACCAGGATCTCGCCGGTCGTCGGCGCGTCGAGGCCGGCGAGCAGCCCGAGCAGCGTCGACTTGCCGCTGCCAGACGGTCCGACGACGGCGAGGAACTCGCCCGACGCGATCGTCAGATCCAGCGGGTGAAGGATGGTGAGCGGCCGTCCGCCACTCTCAACGGTCTTGGAGACCCCTCGCAGCTCGATCATGTGGTGGAGTGGAGGTTGGAGGCGGCGCCCTCAGTGCCGCTTCTCGAGCATCGGCTCGAGCGCGCGCCATACGGTGGTTTCGACGATCCGGGCCCCCGCCGGGTTCGGATGCATGCCGTCGGCAATGTTGAGCGCAGGCATGCCGGCTACGCCCTCCAGATAGAACGGGATGAACGCCACCTGGTGTTGTCGCGCCAGGTCGGCGAAGACCTGCCTGAACTCGGTGGTGTAGGCGGCACCGTAATTTGGCGGGGCTTCCATGCCGGTCAGGAGCACGGTGATGCCTCGGGCCTTTGCCCGACGGATGATCTCGTCGAGGTTCCGTTTCATCGCGTCCACAGGCAGACCGCGCAGCCCGTCGTTGGCACCGAGCTCGACCACGAGCACGGCGACGTCGCCTTCGAGCGACCAATCGAGCCGGCTGAGCCCGCCCGCCGACGTGTCGCCCGACACACCGGCGTTCACCACTTCATAACTGTACCCTCCGGCGTCCAGTCTCGCCTGAATCAACGAGGGCACGGATTGGCTGCGCTCGAGCCCGTATCCGGCAGTCAGGCTGTCACCGAGGAACACGATGCGCGGACGCGCGGCCGCCTGTGGCGCATCAGTCGCCGCAGCCGCCGGCGCAGCGGGCTCGACCGCACGGCGCTCGACGGGCCGCGATTCGGACCGGCTGCACCCAAGCGCCGCCATCACCAGCGTGCCATACACGACCGTCCTGAGATGCATCATGTCGGACAACTTATTATCTAATACTCGTGTGGACGCTTTTCTCATCGATGCAGGTGCACTCGCAACCTCGTACCGTCATGCGCTCGATCGCCTGGAGCGAAGCAGTTTTGCCACGGCGCTCTGGCAACGGTCGCTCGATGTCTGGGCAGGCGATCAGAGCGTTCGGGACAAGATCGCCAACCGGCTTGGCTGGCTGAGCGCGGTCGACTTCATCACTCCGCAGCTCGACCGGCTGAAAACCTTCGCTGCCTCGATCCGCGACAGCGGCTTCACCGACGTCATGCTCCTCGGCATGGGCGGGTCCAGCCTGGCTCCCGAGGTGCTTCGGCGCGTGCTCGGAGTGGCGCCTGGATACCCCCGCTTCCGGATGCTCGACTCCGTCGACCCCGATGCCGTGCGCGCGGCGATGGAAAACGCAGCCACCTCGCTCTTCATCCTCGCCAGCAAGTCGGGATCGACGATCGAGCCGAACGTGATGGCGGCCGAAGCCAGGCGCCGCCTGCTCGCGTCGGGCCATCAAGAGTGGGGATCTCGCTTCATCGCCATCACCGACGAGGGCACGCCGGCGCACCGCCGCGCCATCGACGAACGGTTCCGCGAGGTGTTCGTGAACCCCTCGGACATCGGCGGACGGTATTCCGCGCTCTCCTTTTTCGGCATGGTGCCAGCGGCGCTGATGGGTGTGGATGTCGCCGCGCTGCTGACGCACGCGCGTGAGATGGAGCAGGCCTGCCGGAACACGCGCGTCGAGAGCAACCCGGGCCTGGCACTCGGCGCGCTGATGGCAGCTGGCGCGTCGAGCCGGAAGGACAAGTTGACGCTCCTGCTGCCGGAGCGCCTGCAATCATTCGGTCTGTGGGTGGAGCAGCTCGTCGCCGAGAGCACCGGCAAATCCGGCAAGGGTATCGTACCGATCGCCGGCGAGCCGCTGACGACGCGGCTCGGCGGCGATCGGGTCGCCGTGGCACTGACCCTCGCGACTGACCCGGAGGAGACCAGCCGTCCTGTGCGTGAGGCGGCCACCGCAGTGCCGTCGGCGCGCATCACGCTGCCGGACGTGACGGCGATCGGCGCCGAGTTTCTGCGCTGGGAGGTGGCCACCGCGACGGCGGGACTGCTGCTGGAGATCAATCCGTTCGACGAGCCGAACGTGCAGCAGGCCAAGGACGCCACGCGGTCGCTGCTCGGTGTTTACGCTCAGCAGCACCGGCTGCCATCGCCGGAACCACTGGCCACCATCGAGGGCGCCAGGCTCTCGGCGAGCGAGGCAGCGCAGCAGGCGCTCAACGGCGAGACCGTCCTCAACTTCCTCGGCTTGCTGAAGCAAGGCGACTACGGCTGCCTCCTCGCCTACCTTCCTCCCGACTCCAGCTTCGAGCCGGCGCTGCATGAGCTCAGAACAGCGTGGGGCGCGTCGAGTGAATGCGCAACGATGTTCGGGTATGGTCCGCGATACCTGCACTCCACCGGGCAGCTTCACAAGGGTGGCCCGAACAGCGGTGTGTTCGTCATCCTCACCGCGGAGCCGACGTCGGATCTCGCCATCCCCGACGAGCCCTACTCGTTCGGCACGCTGGAGCTCGCGCAGGCGTTGGGCGACTTCCAATCACTGGATCACACCGGTCGCCGCGTGCTGCACCTCCACCTTCCGAATCGTGACCTCGAATTGATTCGGAGGACTTTGCACACGCTGCTTTCGGCCGTGTAGCCGAAGACCGCCCTTTGGCGATACGAAATTTCCGCTGCGAATTCAAACCTTTCTGAAGCCGATTTCGCCGTCCCATACATTCCTGTTGATTCGCCGCTCCGGTGAGACTCGGCGATCGGTGAGTTTCCTGAAGATCCAGCGGATGGGCTGGAACATGGATTGCTATCCGGGCAACGGGCATCCTGCCCAACCCACCACAGATGGAACGCCACCAACTGCAGCTGCTCATCGAGGAACTTCACCGCAAGTACGCCCCGCTCTCCCACGGCGAGGTCGCAACCTACATCCCGGAGCTCGCCAAGGCCAATCCTGACGACTTCGGTATCTGTCTCGTCACCGCCGATGGCGAGAAGTTCGAGGCTGGCGACTGCGATCGACCGTTCTCCATCCAGTCGATGTCGAAGCCGCTGACATTCGGCATGGCGGTAGAAGCCGCGGGACGCGACTGCGTCCTCAAACAGGTGGGCGTCGAGCCGAGCGGCGACGCGTTCAACTCGATCGAGCTCGAGCCTGGCACCAACCGGCCATTCAATCCGATGGTCAATGCCGGCGCGATCGCGGTGGCGGCGTTGCTGTTCGCCTGCCACCGCGAGCGGGCGATCAGCCTCGTCCTCGACCGGTTCAGCGCCGCCGCCGGACGGCGCCTCACCATCGATTCGGCCGTCTACGAGTCGGAGCACCGGACCGGTCACCGCAATCGGGCCATCACCTACCTGCTGATGAACTTCGGCATCGTCGCCGAGGAAGCCGAAGCGGTGCTCGAGCTGTACTTCATGCAGTGCTCGATCCTGGTCACCTGCCGGGACATGGCCAATATCGCCGCAACGCTTGGCAACATGGGTCGCCAGCCGTTCACCGGCGAGCAGGTGTTCGAGGTTGGCAGCGTGAGAGACATGCTGTCGATCATGTTCACGTGCGGGATGTACGACTACTCGGGGCAATGGGCCTTCCGCGTCGGTCTGCCGGCGAAGAGCGGCGTGAGCGGCGGCGTCATGGCAGTGGTGAACCGGCAGCTCGGGATCGCAACCTACTCGCCGCGGCTCGATCCGCGAGGAAACAGCTGCCGCGGCATCGAGGTGTGTGTGGAGCTCGCCGGCCGTCTCGGGCTGCACGCGTTCGACTGTCTGAACTTTGGTTCGAGCTTCCTCAACATGGTTCTGTAGACACGCGAGGCCGTCAGTACCAACTGCCGGTGGGATACCGGCGCGGCGGGTGGTATCTCGGTAGAATAGCTGCGGTGGCAACCGCATCCCTCCAGTCGTTCCTGACGCGGGCGAACGCGGCGCTGGAGCGCGGGCACGGCGCCGAAGCCGCCCACATCCTGCAGCCGCTGCTGCGCGGCTCGCTGACCCGCGACGACGAGCTCGCTGTGCGGGCGGCGCTCGCCGACGCCTGGCTGCTCCAGGACGACCTCGTGCAGGCGGCCAACGTGCTCGGACGGCCGCCCGATGCCATCCGCGAACCAATCTCCGACGCCCGCCTCTCGACTCTCTGGTGGCTGCACGGCCGCATCGTCTTTGCCAAGGGCGAGCAGTCGCGTGCAATTGCCCTTCAGCAGCGAGCCCTCAAGCACGCGGAGCTCGCCCACGACTCGCGCGCCATCGGCCTCGCCCACTACGAGCTGGCGATGTACTACAAGCAGGTCGGTGACTCGGGCATCTTCCGTGAGCACCTGACCGAAGCGGCCGCCGCGCTCCACGCCGCCGGCGACCGCAGGCACCTGGCCATGGTGCATTCGCTCTCCGCCATTCTCCTGGCGCAGTCGGGCCGAACCGCGGAAGCGATCGCCGCACTTCGCCAGGGCGAACGGCTGGCAGTGGCCATCCAGGCCGACGACGCACTGGCGGCGATCGTCCATAACCAGGCGAACGTCGCGCTCATGCGTCATCGCTACGACGAGGCGCGCGAGCTCGCGGAACGCAGCGTCGCCATTCACCAGACGCTCGGCTCAGGCCAGGGACTCGCGATCGCGCTCGCCACGCTCGGCCAGATCTTCGTCCAGCTCGGTGATCTCGGACGCGCCGAGCAGATGCTGACCAGGGCACTCGAAGTCCGCAGCCAGGCCAAGGTCCACGAGACGACCGGGGCTGTCTACGACACGCTGGCGCAGATTCACCTGATGCGCGGCTCGTACGAGCGTGCCGGCGAATACCTCCGGATGGCGGGCGACGCCTACGGCGCCTACGGCACGCAGACGATGCGCTGGTACGAGTGGTCGCTGAAGGTCCTCGAGGTGAAGCTCGCCCTTCGGCGCGGCGCCTTCGACGAAGCACTCCGGATGGCCGACGAGCTCGTGGCAGCGGCCGGAATTCCGCCGGCCGAGTCGATTCAGGCAGATTTGGCCGGATGCGAAGCGCTGCTGTCCATGGGCAGAATAGACGACGCGGAGGCCCGCCTCGAGGCCTGCGAGGGCATGCTCGATCCGCGGAAGGCGCCAGGGAACTGGGGAGAGTTCCTGCGCATCCGCGCCATGCTCCACGAGCATCGTCACCGTCCGTCGGCCGCCTGCCACGACTACGCGCAGAGCGCCAACGTCCTGGACCTGCTCGGGGAGCAGTATCACGCGGCGATCAGCCAGCTCGCGCTGGGACGTGTCGCAGCAGAGACCGGCGCACGTGCGCTCGCTCAGCGATACCTGGACCTGGCAGGCGCGGTGTTCAAACGCCTCGGCGCCGACCGCGATCTCGCCGAGCTGTCGGCAGCCGGGGCACTCCTCGAAACGAGCGTGGCCACGCCGACGCCTGCCCGTCCGAGCGACGCCGATGCCTCGCTCGTCCGCCGCCTGGTGGAGGCGTCGATCCTGCCCGAGCTGTTGGCACGCGAAACGGCGACCGTCCTCCTCGAGAGCACCGAGGCCGATGCTTCGGCAGTTTTCGTGGCAATGGCTGACGGCGAGCCTCGCCTGCTGGCGTCGGCCGGTTGCGACACCGCGTTCGCGCAGGCACTCGCGCGGACGGCCTCGGGAACGACGCGTGAGTTCGCCGGCGGAATCCTCGTGGTCGAATCGCTCGGCAAAGATCACGACGGGCGTCGAGCCTGCGCGATCCATGCGACGCGGCGACTGACCGAGGACGAGCGCCACCGGTTCCGGATGTTCGCGTCGGTGGCCCGCCAGGGCTTCGAGCTGTGCGGCGCGCGGGAGAGGCCGCATCCCTCCACCGACGCCGCCAACGAGCGTCCCCTCGAACCGCTGCTGCCCGGCTTCATCTGCGCCAGCGCCGCCATGAGCCGCGTTGCGGAGCAAATCCAGCGCTTCCAGGTGCACAACCTGACCGTGCTCATCACCGGGGAAAGCGGCACCGGCAAGGACCTCGTCGCCCGGGCGATTCATCTCGGATCGCCGCGCAGCGGCGCCATGTTCCTGCCCTATAACTGCACAACCACCACGAGAGAGCTCGCCGACAGTCAGCTCTTCGGGCACCGCCGCGGCAGCTTCACCGGCGCCGTCGCCGACCAGCAGGGGCTGATCCGGTCGGCGGCGAGCGGAACACTGTTTCTCGACGAGATCGGCGACCTGCCGCTCGACGTTCAACCGAAACTGCTCCGGTTCCTGGAACAGGGAGAAGTCATGCCGGTGGGTGACACGCGCCCCCAGGCGGTCGACGTGCGGGTGCTGGCAGCCACGAACGCCGACCTCGAGCAGCGTGTCGCCGAGGGGAAGTTCCGCGAGGATCTGTATTACCGGCTGAGCGTGATCCGCATTCACGTTCCGTCGCTGCGCGAACGGCGGGAAGAGATCCCGCACCTGAGCACCTTCTTCCTGCGCGAGTCGTCCGAGCGCCTCGGCAAGTCGGACGTGCACCTCAGCTCCGCGACACTCGACCTCTTCTCACGCTACTGGTGGCCAGGCAACATCCGGCAGCTCCGAAACGAGGTCCAGCGCGCGGTGGCCATGATCCCGTCGGGCGGCATTATCGAACCCGAGCACCTGTCCTCGGACCTTACTGCCCCCTCCGATATGGGAGTGGTGCTTCCATTCCCCGCGGCTGCCCGGTCGGAACCCGGGAATCTGGCGGAAGCGGTCGAGCGCATCGAGCGCCAGCTCATCTCGGCGACTCTGGACCGGACAGGCGGCAACATCTCGGAGACGGCGCGACTACTCGGCCTGACCCGCAGAGGGCTCTATCTCAAGATGCGGCGGCTCGGTCTGGACGGAGTACCGGCTGGCATCTGAGGCGGCGCCGCCGCTCGAAAGCGCTCGATCCTGCATTACTGGCCGACACCGGTCCGGATACCCGGTAGCCACGTATACACCTCACCTGTATACCGAGTATCCAATTTTGGCCGGCGGCGATTCCGCCTCGGCTCTGCCTACTCATTAGCAGTCAAGATCTTAGCGGGTTGGTTCTGCGGCTGGCCGGTGCCGCGACGGGCGGGCCTGCACATTGATACACAAGCCGGACAGACACTCTTCGAGGGGGATTCGACGTGACCTATCCGGCGCTAACGTCGCACAGAGCTCCAGCGTCTCATCGCGACCGCATCGGCAACCGCCTGCGGGTGTCGCTGGCGGGGCGTTTGACCTGGCGCGACGCCGGCGGCACGCTTCGGTTTGCGTCGGTCGTCACCCGCGACATCAGCGACTTCGATGTGTTCGTCGAGTGCCAGGCACCCGCCTCGATCCCGCTCTACCGGCTGGTGCACTTTCAGCTGGAGCGCAACGGACGCGACCTGGCCCTCCCCCCGGCACTGCAACAGGGCAAGGTTCTCTCGGCTGTCTATCGGGTGGGACCGTATCGCTCGTCCACCGGCACCCCAAACGGCTATGCGCTGCGGCTGCTCGTGGAACCGCGGGCGGCGGTGAGGTTCGCCGTCGCGAACTGACCGGTTCCTTCGTCTCCGGTCCGGCCCTCGGCTCTACGCTTCACCGCGCTTCCGCCAGTAGCGCGCCAGGCCGAGCCACATCAGGTGCAGCGGCGACGCCGCTTCGTACGTCAGCGACTGAGACTCGGTCATCTGCTTCCGCAGCTCCAGACGGAGTCCATCCAGGAACCTCGCCCGCCTCTGATCGTCGTCGCCGGGCTCGCGGAGCGTCCTCAACGCCAGATTGGCCAGCGTCTGCAGGTTCGAGAGGAGCGCCTGCAGATGTGGGCGGACGGCGGCTACCGCACCGAAGTGGGTCATGAAGATCGTGGCCGGATCCCACTGCTCGATGCGCGCCACGCTCGCCGACCATAACTCCAGGTCGATGTCGGGCGGCGGAGTCGGCGGCAGCACGTAGCCACCGTCGATCAACACCCCTGCCGTATCGCCAACGAACGCGATGCCGCTTGCCGCGTCGAAGTAGCTCACATGATGTGACGCGTGGCCCGGCGTGTAGGCGATCTCGAACCGGCGTCCACCTGCCCCGACCGTCTCACCGCCTGTCAGCGTCACCAGGTGTGTCTGGGGCACCGGCAACACTTCGCCCCACAGGAGATCCATGCGATCACCGTAGAGCCGCGTGGCGCTCGACAGCAGCTTCGACGGGTCGGAGAGATGCGGGGCGCCGCGTTCGTGCACGAGCACGCGCAGCCGTGGATACCTCCGAACCAGCGTTCCGGCCGCGCCAGCGTGATCGAGGTGGATGTGCGTGAGCAGGAGGTGCGTGACGTCCTGCAGCCCGATGCCCGATTCACGCAGGCGACGCTCGAGCACATCGAGGCACGTCGACGGACCTGGATCGATCAGCGCGACCTCGCCGGCGCCATGTACGACTGCCGTCGCGACGGCGTGACGGCGTCCGAGAAATTCGAGGTCGATGTAGGCCAGACCGGACGTGAGATTGAGCACGGAGCGCGCGGTTAGGGTGGACCGAAGCATTATACTGGTGGGTCTTTCCCATGGCTGGGTCCGATCCGTCGGCCGTTCTCACGGCGGTAGCGCGCCTCGTGGCCGAGGCGCGGAGCCTGCGTGACGTCGTGTCGCGCCTGGCAACGATTCTTCGCGAGAATCTGCCGTTCGACGAGCTGCACGTCCTCCGTCTGGCGCGTCACGAGTCGTTCGTCCTGTATTCCGTCAAGGCGTCGGGCCAGATCGACGTCACCGCCCGCCGCATCGGCGCCGGAGAGTCGGCCGAACCGAGCTACGGCAACGCTCGATCCCGACTCGTGTGCACGGTGCGCCAGGGCACCGTCATCCACGGCGTGCTCTGGCTGACCTCGAGCATCGAGGGCGCGTTCACCCTCGCCCACCAGACGCTCATCGACGCTGTCGCCGACCTGCTCGTGCTCGCATTCCAGAACGCGGCGATCCTGGAGCGCGAGACGCTGAGACGGGAGCGAATCGACAGCCTGCGCGGCCTGCTCCACACAATGGCCGAGTCGCTCGATCTCCGGCAGGTGTTCGCCGAGATTTCCGACGTCGTGCGCGGCGGGCTGCCGCACGACATGCTCGCGATTACGTCGTGGGGACCCGACGGCACGTCGTTCCGCCTCTACGCAATGGCGGGAGCGCAGGTTGATCCCGCGTTCTGGGCTCCGATGACCGTGACCGGCAGCGATCGCGCGCAGCTCAGCCGGGATGCCTATGTGATTCGCGACACCGACGTCGAGATTCCACCCGACACGCTGCGCGGACGGCTGTTCCGTCAGCTCGGCGTTCGATCCGCGCTCCGCGTGCCGATGCCGCTCGGCAAAGACGTCTTCGGATCGATCTTCTTCCTGGCACGCGAGACCGATCGCTTCACCGAGGACGATTTCGACTTCGCCCGCCGTGTCGGCGATCACCTCGCGCTGGCGCTGTCGCACCAGCACCTCGCCGAGGCGGCACGGCGCGATGCCGAGTCGCGCGAAACGGCAGCCCGTCTCGAAGCGCAGGTCGCCACCCTCACCCGGGAGCTGGAGGCGCGCATCGGCCAGCGACGGGTGGTCGGCCACTCGAAGCAGTGGCGGGATGTGCTGGCGCAGGCGGCACGCGTGGCGCAGACGGAAACGACCGTCCTGCTGACCGGTGAATCCGGCACCGGCAAAGAGGTGGTCGCCAGGTTCATTCACCACGGGTCGCGCCGCAGCCATGGGCCGTTCGTCGCCATCAACTGCGCGGCGCTGCCCGACCAGCTGCTGGAATCGGAGCTCTTCGGTTACGACCGCGGTGCGTTCACGGGCGCTGTGTCGGCCAAGCCGGGACGAATCGAGCAGGCCAATGGCGGCGTGCTGTTTCTCGACGAGGTCGGCGAGATGGCGCCGAGCGTTCAGGCCAAGCTGCTGCGCGTGCTCGAGGAACGGGAGTTCATGCGGCTCGGCAGCACACGGCTGATGCACGCCGACATCCGCGTCATCGCCGCAACCAATCGCGACCTGCACGGCGCGATGCAGCGTGGCGAGTTTCGCGAGGATCTGTACTATCGGCTCGGCGTCTTCGAGATCGCGTTGCCGCCGCTGCGTGAGCGGCTCAACGACATCCTCGAGCTTGCCGATGCCTTTCTCGAAGAGATCGGGCAGAACGTCGGCCGTCCCGCCTCGGGTATCGCCTCCGACGCCAGGGATCAACTGGTCGCGTATCGGTGGCCGGGAAACGTGCGGGAGCTGCGAAACGCCATCGAGCGCGCCGTGATTCTGGCCGACGGCGGGCTGATTCGCAGCGAACATCTGCCGGTGACCGCACCGCGCCCGGCCGCGCCTCCCGACGCGCCCGCGGCCGGCCCGCTGCCGGCCGGCGGGATCAATCTCGAGGCGATCGAGCGCTCGCTGGTCATCAAGGCGCTGGCGCAGGCGCGCCACAACAAAACGCGCGCGGCCAAGCTCCTCGGCTTGACACGCGCGCAGTTGTATTCGCGGATCGAGAAGTACGGACTCGCCGAAGGTCAGAACTGACAGCCGGCCATCGGCTCGATGACTACCCTTTGACGCGCACGGTCAGCGGCGCCTTGAGGCTCGTGGTCACGTTCGTCCCAGGCTCGAGGCGGACTTCCTTGCCACGCGTGGCGAGCACGGTTCCAGTTCCCGCCGCTCCACCGATCGCCGCGCCCTTGGCCGCGCCGTCGCCGCCGCCGAGGATACCGCCGATGACTGCGCCGGCGCCCGCGCCGATGCCGATCTTCGTGGCATCCGCACCCTTCGACGATTCCGCCTCGTGCGCGATCGGCATCGTCTGCATCGCGTAGCTCTTGCCTGACATCCGGAGCGAGCTGAACTCATACGCGACCTTCGCGCGTCCCTTGACGCGGCCCGATCGGGCGACGTCGGTGATCGTGCCGGTCAGCTCGCTGCCAGCCGGCAGAACGGTCTTGCCATTGACGCGTACGTCCTCGTGCAGCGTCGCCCGAACCGCGTCCTCCACCTGGCTCGAATCCGACGCCACGGCGGTGGACAGATCGAGAGACAGCTCCGTCCCGGCCGGCAACGTCACCTCGCGTGTCGCCGGGGCCTTCGGCGCAGCCGTCTCTGCGCGCCTGGGCGCAGCGGCCGCGTGGGCCGGCGCTGCTGCGGGCGCAGCCACGGCCTCTGCCGGAGTCTCGGTCGCCGCGGGCACCGTGGCATCCGACGCAGCTCCCGCGCCGCAGCCTACGCTCACACTCGCCAACGCCAGTACACATACCCACTTCATTGCACAGCCCTCCTCATTCGAGTCGCATCTCCGGCGCTCGTGGCCGTTGACAGATTTCGGGGGCGTTCGAACAAAATCGTCATCGAACGCCGCATTTCAGACGATGAGAGGGTGTCTCTGCCAGATTCGGGCCGGGACTCGGGGCTCGGGATTCGGGATTCGGGGCTCGGGGCTCGGGACTCGGGGCTCGGGACTCGGGATTCGGGATTCGGGGCTCGGGGCTCGGGGCTCGGGATTCGGGATTCGGGACTCGGGGCTCGGGACTCGGGGCTCGGGATTCGGGATTCGGGGCTCGGGGCTCGGGGCTCGGGACTCGGGGCTCGGGACTCGGGACTCGGGACTCGGGGCTCGGGGCTCGGGACTCGGGGCTCGGGACTCGGGACTCGGGGCTCGGGACCTCGGGGCTCGGGGCTCGGGATTCGGGATTCGGGACTCGGGGCTCGGGACTCGGGGCTCGGGACTCGGGCTCGGGATTCCTGGTAGCGTGAAGAGATGAGAAGGGCGCTGATTCTCCTGTTCGCTCTGCTGACGGCTGTGCCTGCCGGCGCGCAGCGGCTGCCCGATCTGGTCCGTCCCGAGCACTACTCGCTGTGGTTCGCGCCGGATCTGAACGCCGAGACGTTCCGCGGGAAGGCGACCATTCGCGTCGTTCTCGGATCGCCGGCTGACGTCATCACGTTGAACGCGGTCGACATCACGTTCGGTCAGGTATCGATCGCCGCCGCCGGCCGCACCCAGACCGGGCGCGTCAGCGTGAATCCGGCCGCCCAGACGGCGACGATTACGGTGCCCGAGTCGATCCCTGCCGGTCAGGCCACCATCGAGATCGTCTACACGGGCATCCTGAACGACAAGCTGCGCGGCTTCTACATCAGCCGCGCGCACGGACGCAAGTACGCGCTCACGCAGATGGAAGCGACCGATGCGCGCCGGGCGTTCCCATCATTCGACGAGCCTTCGTACAAGGCCACGTTCGGCATCGCGCTGCAGATCGATCGCCGCGACAGTGCGATCTCCAATGGCGCTCTCGTCTCCGATCGGCCTGGTCCCGAGCCGGGGACCCACACGCTGACATTTGCCACCACTCCCAGGATGTCGACGTATCTCGTGGCGATGGTGGTCGGTGATTTCGTGTGCCGCAGCGGGAGCTCCGACGGTACGAGGATCCGCGTCTGCTCCACTCCCGACAAACGCGGGCAGACGGGATTCGCGCTCGAAGCCGCGCAGCATCAGATCAAGTTCTACAACGACTACTTCGGGATCAAGTATCCCTTCGGCAAGCTCGACATCGTCGGCGTTCCCGACTTCGCTGCCGGAGCGATGGAGAACGCCGGCGCAATCCTCTTTCGCGAGCGGCTGTTGCTCGTCGATCCCGCTGGCGCGTCTCCCGCCGCCCGCAAGGAGGTCGCCGGCATCATCGCGCACGAGATCGCCCACCAGTGGTTCGGCAACCTGGTGACGATGAAGTGGTGGGACGACATATGGCTGAACGAAGGATTTGCCAGCTGGATAGGGAGCAAGCCGCTCGCTGCGTGGCGGCCCGACTGGCGCGTCGCGCTGGATGAGGTCTCCGACACGCAGGCGACGCTCGCCACCGACGCGTTGCGATCGACGCGCGCCATACACACGCGAGCCGACACGCCTGAGGAGATCGATGCGCTGTTCGACGCCATCGCCTACGGAAAGACGGCGGCAGTGTTGCGGATGATCGAGTCGTATGTTGGCGCTACTCCGTTCCGAAACGGCATTCGCGCCTACTTACGGAAGTACGCGTATGGCAACGCTACCGGCCAGGATTTCTGGACCGAGATGACGCGCGTCACCGGCAAGCCGGTGGACGCAATCCTGAAGAGCTTCGTCGAGCAACCCGGTGCGCCTGTGCTCTCGATCGAAAACCGTTGTCACGGCGGCGCCGGCGATCTGACCGTCACCCAGGACCGATTCCTGGCATCCCCGTCGTCCACGCCGCCGGCGCAAACGTGGACGCTGCCGGTGTGCGTGAGGCCGACGTCGGGGCAGCCGCGCTGTGAGATGGTCGAGCGCCGACAGCAATCGATGGCGGCGACATCGTGCGCCGTCTTCGCCAACGCCGAAGGCCGCGGATATTACCTGACCGAGTATTCGCCAGACCAGATCCGGGCGTTGACGGGCGACATGGCGCGTCTGACGCCTCCGGAACGCGTCGCCCTCGCCGGCGATGAATGGTGGATGGTCGCCTCCGGGCGCCACGACGTGGACGTCTATCTGTCGCTGGTACCCTCGCTGGCGCGCGACACGGTGCCAACGCTCATTCAGGCACTGGCGGAACGTCTCGCCTTTACCGCCAGCGAACTGGTCGCGGCGGATGGCAGGTCCCGATTCGAGCAGTGGACGAGAACACAGTTTGACCCTGCTCTGGATGCGCTCGATCGTGGGAGGGCCGACGCGAGCGACGAGGCGACGCAACATCGTCATGCCACGCTGCTCACCCTGGTCGGAGTGACCGGCAACGATGTGTCTCTCCAGCGGCGCGCAGTCGGAATCGCCACCGCGTATCTCGACGGGATGCCGCCACCGCCGGCGCTCGCCCAGGCGTGGCTGCAGGTTGCCGCCGCCGCCGGCGATGCCGCGCTGCACGGCCGATACGTGGCGCACCTCGAGAAGCTGGCGAACCAGCCGGAGGAGTACTACCGGTTCCTGACAGCGCTGCCCTGGTTCCGCGATCCGGCGTTGGCGGAACGGACGCTGAACCTTGCGCTGTCGCCGCAGATTCGCAGCCAGGACGTGGCGCCATTGATCGCCGGTGTCATCGAGCGCCCATGGAGCCGCGACGTTGGCTGGGCATTTGTCAGGAAGCAATGGCCCGCGCTGGTCGAGCGCCTCGGTACATTCCAGGGTCTTCCCGGGATCGTCATGTCGCTCGGACACTTCTGCTCGCAGGAGCGCGCTGCGGAGGTGCGTCAGTTCTTTGCCGCCAATCCAGTGACCTCATCGGAACGAGGACTGCAACAGGCGCTGGAGCGAATCGAGACGTGCGCCGCCATCCGAGCCCGACAGGCGCCGGCGCTCAGCCGTTGGCTTCGCAGCGCCGAGCCTTAGCCCGGCATTCCCTTACTGCGGGAACGCCGATGGCGGCGTGTCCTGATAGCCTTCGCCCTCGAGCGCCTGCATGAACGCCACGAGCGCGCTCACTTCACTCTCGGTGAGGTGCAGCGGCTCAATCTTCGGATCGAGGTGAGGATTCTTGTCTCCGCCGCGGTTGTACAACTCCACGACTTCACGAAGCGTCGCAATCGAGCCGTCGTGCATGTACGGTGCGTGCTTCGTCACCTCGCGAAGCGTCGGTGTCTTGAAGGCGCCTCGATCGGCATCCTTCTTCGTCACCGCGTAGCGCCCCTCGTCGGCAAACGTCTTCGTCTTCTTGTTCCAGCCGACGCCGAGGTTGTGGAACTGGCTGTCGGTGAAGTTGTTGCCGAGATGGCACTGGTTGCACGACGCCTTGCCGAAAAAGAGGTCGTGCCCCAGCTTGACCTCGGCCGAGACAGCCGACTCGTCGCGATTGCGGCGCCAGCGGTCCCACGCCGAGTTCCCGCTCATGCGTGTCCGCTCGTAGTCGGCAATCGCGTGCGCGACGCGCTTGGGCGTGATCGCGGGATCGCCGAAAGCCTGCTCGAAATAGCGCCGGTAGCCCTGCACCTTCTCGAGCGTCGCGATCATGGTCTCGTGAGTGTTGCCCATCTCCGACGGGTTGGCGATCGGCATGAGGGCCTGCGCCTCGAGCGAGTCAGCGCGGCCGTCCCAGAAGAAGTGGGGGTAGAGCGTCACCGCCTGGTTGATGAAGCTCGGAGCCTTGCGCGCGCCCTTCTGACTGCGGATACCGGATGAAACCGGCGTGGGTTCCGAAAACGCGTGCTCGGGGCGATGGCACGTCGAGCACGACAAGGTGTCGTCGGCGGACAGGCGCTTGTCATAGAACAGCCAGCGGCCGAGGCGAACGCGCTCGGGCGTTGGCGGCACTTTGAGCGAGGCGAGGCTAATGTCGGCGCCGAGCGGAGCCGCCGGCACGGGAACGAGCGGATTGGCCGACTCCCAGGGTGGATCCACAAGGTGGTCGCGAACATACCCGCACGCGGCAACGCTCGTGGCCAACGCAGCGGCGAGGCCCAGCGTCCAGACGCGGTTATCCAAGGTTCCGAACAATCTCCCGAATGGCCAGGCTTTCACGCGGTCTCTCGATTGTACTGTGTGCTCCAAACGGTACGGCCAGCCGGGACCGGCCCCAGGGTCACGGGTCATTGCTCACCGCCGGCCTCGGCGACGCAAACACCGCCAGATTGCTGCCTACTGCGCGGCCGGCCGGATTGTCCGACGACTGGTTCACGATCTGGCGCGCGTGCGTTGCCGGGTCTTCCATCGCCAGCGTGGTCGAGCCGCCCCCGTCGAGATTGAGCGCGTCGCGCACGGCGTAGTCGACAACGAGCCGGTCGGCGACTTCGGCAACCGACATACCCAGGCTCGAGCCGGCTCGATCGACAGTCATCAGCACCAGCGTGCGCCGGTCGGCCGTCAGGCCGATGGCCGTGCGGGCGTTCAGCAGCCCGTACCAGGAGTTGGCGTTCGAATAAATGGTGGCGCCCGGCCCGCCCGGGATGAGGAGCGCTCGAGGAAGCAGCTCGCTGACGTATGACGGGATGGTGGTCACGCCGGCGGTCACGATCTGGGCCGAGCCTGCAACCGCGGTCCAGAGGCTTACCGGCTCCGCGACGGCAGTTCCACTGGCATCGCCGGCTCTTCGATGGACGAGCATGGCGCGATTCTGCCGGTCGACGTTGATGGCCGGTGAATTCTTCACAAGCGCGTAGGACTGCGCAGGCGCTTCGAAAGCAGAGTAAACCTGTCCCTCGGAGGCGGCGAAGCCAACCAGGTCGGCCTCGGTGTCCGTCGATGGAAAGGGAAGAAAGAAATGGCCGTTGATCGCGACCTGCGCGCCTTCCGCCTCGAGGAATGCCACCGTCGTCTGCCGGACGGTCTCACGCATGCCGGACGGAGGCGTGAGCTTGAACCTGAGGCCTGACGCCCCCAAGTCGATCAACATCACGTGCATCGTCACCGCACGGGGCGACGTGAGGGTACGCGTGATGTGCGTGACGCCGTTCCACGGATGCTCGACGCGTTCGGCGGTGGCTGGCTGACTCCAGAGCTGGGCAGGAGTCACGACAGCCGCCCATATCGTCCAGCTCGCCAGCGCGATCGCACTCCACGCGGGTCGTCGACTCACACGACGATCATCGCCGAGCGACTCGCCGCACGCAAAATCGCCCACCGACCAGTTCGTCGGCAGTCCGCGTACACTGGGGATTCTGCGAGGCGCAGTGACTCCCGCGGTTTCGCCTTCGAGGCATGAGCCGAAGCGCTCGACTCAGGATCGGTTCGCTCCCGGAACATGCCTGTACGGCGGCGAAGAGAGATGACCATCCGACACTCCACCCTTGCAAGGACATTCCTCCTGGCGGCCGTGGTTGCGGGCGGCCATGCGGTGGCGCTTCGCAGCGCGCTCGTGGTTTCGCGTGACATGGTCACCGGCGACGGCTCCAGCTCCCAGCTCAGGCCGGGATTCCGATATCCCTTGCTCCGGCTGCCAAGCAACGCGTCAACGGCCCGCTACGACGCGGAAAACCGTCTCGGAGGGGACTTCGCCCAAATCTACTTTCCCGCCCGCGAGTTCGCCGCCGGAACCGCCTACTCCGAGCAAACGCCCGATCCGTGGGGCCGCGAGTCGAGATATCCACCGTTCGTCCACTGGGCATGCGCCGTCACCATCTGCACGCTGCCGTACGGCCAGGCGAGCCTGCTGCACATGGCCGTCCAGTACGCGGTGTTCGTGCTCTCGTTCGTCTATGCCTTCTACGCGCTGCAGTTGGCGCGTTACCTTCCGCTCGCCCTGCTGTTCGTCAACGTGGGGCTGTTCCTGACGCCTGTTGGGCTCTCGTGGTTCGAGCGCGGGCAGTTCTCCCTGTACGTCGCCGCGGCGTACCTGTGGCTGCTGCTCGGCGTTTACCGTACGAACGCGGTCTTTCTCGCCGTCGCCGCCCTGCTCGCGTACGCCAAGTGGACGTCGTTTCCCATGCTGTTCGTCGTGCTGGGTATCTGGCTGCTGGTGTCTCCCGACCGAGCCTCGCTCGTGCGCCGTGCCCGCGCCGTGACGGCGCCGGTGGCGACGATCGCAGGATTGTTCCTGCTCTTCCCGGAGCAAGGGATGCAGTTCCTGAGCGGCGTCGTGAGCCAGGAGAGCGCGTTCACACCGGAAGGGCTGAGCCTGTCCCGCGTGTTCCCGCGGCTGCTCGTCAAGCTGCTGCCGTTCGGTCTCGTCGCGCTTGGGGCGTACTGGATGCGACGGCAAAAAATCGAGCAGCTGCTCCCGGTCGTTCTGGGCGCGGCCGTGCTGTTGCTGCTCTATCCCACCTGGGCCTATGACTACAGCGTGCCATGCCTGTTCGGACTGATTCCGTTTGTACTCGACTGGTCGAGGCAGGTCAGCGTGCAGAACCGGCTGGTGGCCTGGGCAGTGCCCGCCATCTTTCTCCTGTTCCTCACGGCCGCGTCAGCGCTGAAGATCTCGGACACCCTGGCGGCCATCGATACGGACCTGTGGATGATCTGGGTCTACATTGCGGTGTCGGCCATTCTGCTGGCAGCACCGCTGTTCCGCCCGGCACCACAGGCCGATGGGCATATTTGAAGTCAGGACCCGAGGCTGCTCGATCACTGGTCACGCGACCCTCTCGCGCGAAAAGACGGCAGTCGAGCCCAGGGAGCGAGTGACGGTATCGGGATCTGGGGGCGAGACGCCCCCAGATCAAGTCCGATCGCTATCTCAGGCGAGTCGCAATGATCAGCAACTGATCGGAGGAGGGATCGCCGGGGTGAAACGGGGCAGCCGCCCCGCCGAAAAACCTGCCCCCGAGAGCGACGACGAAGGGGATCTCGTCGCCGTCGTGGAGGAACGTGATTGTGATGATGCCGTTGGCGTACACCCACGTGACACTATCGGGCGGCTCACTGCAATCGAAGCCATGCATATTCCACGGACCCTGGGTCAGCGTACTGCCTTCGCATGATAAGGCGGTCAAATTGCCCGTCCCGTCGGCGTTCAGTGTTAGGGCTGCTCTGGCTGCCGCCGTATTGATGGTGGCGTTGATGGGGGGAGTACCAGCACGGAAAGCCGTCATCGTCGTGCTGAGTATCGTCACTGCATAGGTGCCGGCAAGATCCGAGGCCACGATGTTTCCCTCGAGCTTGGCGACACGCGCCTGCAAGTCGGCGAGCTGCGCGGCGAGCTGCTGATAGTTGGGAGGCGGCTGGCCGGGGCCTTGGGCTCGGGCAGGAACAGCGACAGTGAATACGATGGCGACGACTACCACTACGAACGCTGCTCGGATGCTCATGGCGCTGTCCTCTCGTTGCTGGGGGAAGGTGTGTTGCGAATCGCGGGCTCAGTTTATAGCAGAGCTAGCCCGCTCTCGACAGCAAAAGGCCATTCATCAACGGAGCAGACAGAAGGTAGTCGTCGGGTAGATACCACTTTTGTAATCGCCGCTGTCATGGGCCGGTTGGAGGCACGGAGAAATCCGCCACCGAGGGGCAGAGGACACAGAGACGGCGTTTCGTCAGCGGACTGCTATCGGCGAGCAACCGCATCATTCGGCACAAGAAGATCCCGTTGGCCCGACGCTCGTGGCACATCGAACTCGGCTGCCCCATGCCCGATCGTTGAGGGCTCGCAAGATATGCGGACAATCGCGGGGACAATCGCCAGGCTCAATAACCAGACCCGCGTAGAATCCTGAGAAAAGCCTCACACGCCGGGGTGGCGAAACTGGCAGACGCACAGGACTTAAAATCCTGGGTCCCGAAAGGGACGTGCGGGTTCGATCCCCGCCCCCGGCACCATTTGCGCGCGAGGTGGCGACATGGGTCGCCGCACGATCCGGAGACGCCTGCATTCAATGTTCAACACCCGTCAGAAATTTCGCATCGCTGACGAAGATGTTCGAACCCAAGGACGATCCGAAGGCCATCGGCAACGAAGTACCAGCGTTTCCCCCCTCCCTCCTGCCGCCCGGCAGCAGGCGGCTGCACTACTGGTACTGGGCGCTCATCTTCGCGCTCACCGTGTCGGTTGGATTTGGGCCACTCTTCGTCTTCATCGACCAGGTGAACGGCCGTCACGGGCAGCTGGCGAGCGTCGTCGCCTTCTTCGTGCTCCCGGTCTGGCTCGCCTCGCTCGTCGGGGCGCGGCTTCCTGAAGGCTACTACCGCTGTCATCCGTTCGAGCGCCGGGGGCGCCTGTATGAAATGCTGGGAGTGCGCTACTTCCGGATGCTCGTACCGCATGGCGATGGCATCAACTGGCTCGTCCGGCGCTCGCAGCCAGGCTATCGGGTTGTCCGCGATCGGCTGACCCTGACGGACTACGAAGCGAGAACGCGAGCCGCCGAGGCGTTTCATCTCGGGTGCCTGCTCGTGATGGCGCCGGCCGCCGTGTATGCCACGTTCGCCGGCTGGAGCGGCATGGCCCTCTGGCTGACGCTGCCCGGCATCCCCCTCCATCTCTATCCAGTGCTGCTGCAGCGATACACGCGCGCGCGGATGGCCAGGGCGCTGGCGCGGCCAGTTGTGGACAGCGGGTAGAATTCTTACGGCATTCGCGGCAATGGAAAAAGTCGGGCGATCACGTACTGATCCAATGATCATTTGTGTGGAAGGACCGAGCGCCGTTGGCAAGACCACGCTCGTCGCCGCGCTGGCGTCGTCGATGTCCGGTCAGGTGGTGCCTGAGTTGGACACTCTCGACGCGCCTCCCCGTAGCGAATCCGCAGGATGGTTCGCCGACCAGAGCTCGAGACGCTGGCTGGAGGCGCGTGCCCTGGCCGCAGGCACCCACGCCGTCCTTCTCGATGGCGATCCATTCAAAGGTCTTTGGTACAACGCTGTGTTCCGCAATGACGGCTGGCCTGACCCCAGGGTGACCGCCGCTCTGTATCGCGAGCGGATGGAAAATGATTCGCTCGAGTGGCCGGATCTCTATCTGGCGCTCGATGCAGACGAAACCGAATTGACAAAGCGTCGGGCTGCAGATCCGACCCGTCGTCGTCGTCGCTTCGAGTCGCATCTGAGGCTGCTGGCGCCGCTGCGAGAGTATTTCCACGCACTGGCTGAACGTCTTCCCGGGCGCGTGCTCCAGCTCGACACGACTCACCTCAGTCCTGGTCCTGTCGCTGACAAGGCCCGGCAGTTGATCGCTCGTAGCCAACGGCATGCGCAGACACCCCGCGCGGCGCTCGTTGCGGAACTCGCGAACTGGGTGAGCGAACGGCCGTGGGGACGCGAGTCCTGGACGCCGTGACTCGTTCGGAAAAAGAGTCGGATGCTGATCGACTTCAGGCCACTGACCTCGTGAAGCCCGGCCGGACCGCTCAAACCAGGGTGAGTCTCGCCGGACTCGCCGGCGTGTTCGTCTACCTGTACACGATCTCCAGGACGATTGGCATTCGTCCCGATCATGCGTTCCTGTCGCTGCTCCTCTTCGTGTGTCTCGTCCACGGACGGAGGTGGGGAAAGCTGTTCCTGATCGACTGGTCGCCGTTCGTTCTGTTCTGGGTCGCCTACGACATGATGCGAGGGGTGGCCGACTCGATCAGAGGACAAATCAACATCGAAGGTCCGTTCCAGCTCGAAGCGTCGCTGTTCGGCTGGTTGACGCCGGCGATCGTTCCCCCTTTCTATTTTCAGCAGTTTCAGATCGCTTACGACGGAACGTGGATCCGGACGGTGTTCGATCTGACGTCGGCGCTCCTTTACGCACTGCACTTCGTCTCCCCGCTGATACTGGGCTGGTTCTTCTGGCACACGCTGAACGAACGGCGAACCTTCTACATCTGCGTGTACACGTTCACCGTTTTGAACGTCATGGCGCTGATCACGTTCATGATCTATCCGGCGGCGCCACCCTGGTATGTGTACCAGCACGGTTTCGGCCAGCCGTCGGATACGATGCTCGACTCGGCCGGCGCGCTGGTGAACTTCGACAAGATCGTCGGAAGGCGCTTCTTCGTCAGCTTGTACAACACGTTCAATTCCAATCTCTTCGCCGCGATTCCCTCACTTCATTCGGGGTATCCGACGACCATCGCGCTCTGTCTGTGGTGGCGCCTTCGCGGGCGGGCATGGCTGTTCGTCGTCTATCCGCTGCTGGCCTGGTTTTCGGCGGTCTATCTGAACCATCACTACGTCATCGACCTGGTGATTGGCTCCGTGTACGCGGTAGTCGCGTGGGGCGTGAGCAGGTTCGTGCTGGTGCCATTCGTGTTCGATCGATTCGTCGACTACGACGTCACCTCGCGCCAGCTGTTCAAGACCTCCTTTGAAGCGAGCTCGCCGCGACGCGGCGAGGCCACCTGAGGAACAGGTCACCCACAGGCCATGAACCGCACAGCGCTGCTTGAAACAGTGGCCGAGAGGATCGCGGGCATCGTCCGCGCGCACCCGGTTCGCGTGGCGATCGACGGCGTCGACGGAGTCGGAAAGACCACGATGGCCAACGAGCTCGTCGACCCGCTGAAACGCCGCGGGCTGTCGGTGATCCGTGCGTCAATCGACGGCTTCCACAACCCCCGGAGCGTGCGATACCAGCGCGGACGCAGCTCCCCCGTCGGCTACTTCCGGGACTCGTTCGACCATGAAGCACTCACGGCCAGCCTGCTGTCTCCACTGGGACCCGGCGGATCGCTGTGCTACCGGCGAGCGGTGTTCAACTACCGCACTGACTCCAAGGTCGAGGCTGCGAGCGAGCTCGCGACGCCGAAGGCCATTCTGCTGTTCGACGGGGTCTTCCTTCATCGTCCGGAGCTTCGACCGCACTGGGATTTCAGCGTCTTTCTCGAAGCGCCCTTCGAGGTGACGATTCCGCGCTGTGCCAGTCGGGACGGTAGCTCTCCCGACGTCAATGCCGCTGAAAACCGCCGGTATGTCGACGGCCAGCAGCTGTATTTACGGGAATGCGAGCCGGCGCGTGTCGCGACGATGGTCATCAACGACGCAGATCTGGCATCGCCTGAAATCGTGCGGTGACGCACCGAGAAGACGGGCCTGCGTCTCACCGCATCTCGGTGAGGACGTCGCCGGCGCCGCTGCTGGCCAGACCCCCGGTCGGCGTGTCTGATCGATAGACGCTGAAGTCCCAGTTCTTGAGTGCGCAGAACGTCTTCCACGCCGACACCACGAACACCGCCTGGCATAGCACGCTGACAAGGACGCAGAGGTAAGCCAGATCGAACCGGATGACACCTGCCACGTAGAGGAGCATGAACGAGAAATACGCTCCGAGGAGACCTTACAAATATTTGCAGGATTCGCAGGCCGTGAACTCGGTTACGCTTAGCCGCCATGAGAATGTCGATGTCGTGGAGGCATGGTGTTCTGGCTGCGGCTCTCTCGCTCTCGGCGTCGGCCGCCGCTCAGGCCCCCGCTCTCGCCGCAGACGATGCGAAAGCGATTCAAACCCTGGTGACCGGCTACGCACAGGCGCTCGCCTCCTGTAATGCGGAGCAGTACGCGGACCTCTTCGCCCCCGACACTGGCTACTTCGCCAGCGGCATTCGGGGCCAGGTCGTCGGGCGCGAACGGCTCATCGCCCTCGTCCAGAGTGAGCGTCACTGCACGGCGCCCGCCGGTGCGGCCCCCGCTGCGCGCCCTGGCGGAGCCAGTGGACCGACGGTGGTTCTCGAGGCCACGTCCACCGGCGCCCGCGGTGTCGCCGACCTCGGTGGTGCCGGCGAGTACCAGGACGAGTACGTGAAGACACAGAAAGGCTGGCGCTTCGCGGCGCGGACGGTGGTGATACCCGCCGAGAAAGCGGCCGGCCTGGATGCACGCGAGATGTCCGCGATTCAGCGGCTCGCCGGTTCCGACCTCGGCGACTACTACGTCGCCGACCAGAACGGCATCAGGCGGCTGCGGACATCCGGCGTCGCCATCAGCGTCTCGGGCGGAGCAGTTACCGGCCGCGCGTACCTGAAGAGCGGCGGATACTATGACGACGTGTACGAGAAGACCGGGCCAGGACAGTGGCGCATCAAGTCTCGTGTCCTCGTGCCGGCTACCACGCCGTAGACCCAGAGCTCACATGTGTTGAGGATGCGAATCCCTGTGGAGACGACCGACCAGACTCGCCTGACCGCGCGAGAAGGCTGTGGGGATCAGCGAGCGATGGCGCGGCACGATCCGCGCGCCGTACTCATTGGCGAAGATACGCGTGACCTCGGCGCCGAAGAAGAACACCTGCGACGAGTAGTAGACCCACATCAGCATCGCCAGCACGCTTGCCGCCGTGCCATAGACAGACTGACCGCCGGCGACGCCCACGAACATCGTCAGCGCCATCGCGCCGAGCGTGAAGAGAAACGCCGTGATCAGCGCGCCGACACACGCGTCGCCCCATGACACGTAGGCATCGGGCACGAACTTGTAGACGAGCGTGAACATCGCGCTCATCCATGCGAAGTTCACGACGAAGTTGACGATCTGCAGGAACCCCACCGGCAACGGTAGCCATCCGTCGAAGTAGGTGGCCGTCGCCGTCACCACGGTATTCAGCACGAGCGACGCGAGCAGACACAGCCCGGCACCGACCACCACGAGGAAGCCGTACAACCGATCGCTCATCATCGAGCGAAGCGACGCGAGAATTCCCGCCGTGTCAGATGCCGGCGCCTGAACGCGCCAGACCACGTTCAAGGAGCTGCGCAGCTCGTTCACGAGCGCCGATGTCCCGAGGAAGAGAGTGAACAGGCCGCCTGCCGTCGTGATGATGCCGCCCGAGGGTGTGGCGGCGCGTTTCAACATCAGCTCCGCCGCTCGGGCGCCTTCCGGGCTCAACAGCTGTTCGAGCCATGGCGCAACCTGACCCCGCGCTGCCGCCTCGCCGATGAACAGCCCGACCACTCCGGTCAGAACGATCAGAATTGGTGCGATCGAGAAGAGGGTGAAGTAGGCGAGTGCCGCGCCCAGGCGGCCCGCGCTGTCGGACGCCCAGTCGGCATACGCCCGCGCAAGCAACGAGCCGACCTGCCGC
Organism: Vicinamibacterales bacterium; assembly: GCA_036274155.1. Taxonomy (GTDB): domain Bacteria; phylum Acidobacteriota; class Vicinamibacteria; order Vicinamibacterales; family UBA2999; genus Gp6-AA40. Next base: position 33,700 of record DASUGH010000182.1, read on the forward strand.
GGCCGCATCGTGAACAGCACCCGGAACTGCCGGGCCACGCTGTACGCCCGCTGGCGAACGACCTCGGTCGACGAGGCAGGTGTCTCCAGGATGTTGCGCGTGTGCTGAGAACGCACCTCGAGGCTTCGTGCAAGTTGGACACCAGGTGCATGGCTTTTTGCTGACCTTGAAGGACGACTGCTGCCGCTGACCTTGGCGAGCGCCGCCTCTCCTCTTACAACGTCTCGGACACTCTCCGCAGATCGGCGATGAGACGTGAGACATGCATCTCGGTCTCTGCGCAGGCACCATCGATCGACGTGAGATCGCCGGTTCGTCCAAGCTGTTCGAGCCGCCGGGCGCTCTCGAAGGCCTCACCCTGCGAAAACAGTCCGACGGCGCCCTTCAGCGCATGCGCCGCTGTACAGAGGGCAGCGGCATCGCCTGCACGGGCGGCCTCTGTGATGCGCGCCATCATCGGAGGTGCATCCTCCAGAAACACATTGACCACGTCCCGGACGAGGTGTGCCCTCCCGCCGAACTGGTCCATCAGCGCGGCCCGGTCCACTGTCTCAGCCGGGCGAGGCCTGGCCGATTTCGTGCGGCGGCCCTTCCGGACCTTCGGTGGCACCAGCACGTCGATCGTCGAGAACAGCTCCTCCGGCCGAAGAGGTTTCGAGATGTAGGCATCCATTCCGGCGGCCAGGCACCGTTCACGATCGCCGGCCATGGCGTGAGCCGTCATCGCGACGATCGGCGTGTGCGCGCCTGACGGGCGCTCCCGGCTGCGGATCGTGGCGGTGGCTTCGAACCCGCCCATCTCCGGCATCTGCACGTCCATCAGGATCAGGTCGAACGGCTCTTTGGCGAATCGCTCAACCGCCTCGCGGCCGTTGCTCACAATCGTGACCTGGTGACCCTGATGTTTCAGCAATGTCCCCACCAGCATTTGACCGGTCGGGTTGTCCTCGGCGACGAGGACACGCAACTTGCGCTTTGCAGAGGGCCACAGCGGCCGTTCCGGCTCTTCTCCCGTTCGCCCGGCTTGCCGTGGGCTCGCGAAAGCGCTCACGACGGCGTCGAGCAGGTCGGACTGCTTGACCGGCTTGGCCAGCTGCGCGGCAAACGCATTCGCCGCGCGGCCGCGCGGTGACGCCCATCCCGCAGACGTCAGGAGAATGACCTTCAGAGAGCGAAGCCGGACCTCGGCGGCGATCTGCTGCCCGAGCGCAAAACCGTCGACGTCTGGCATCTGAGCATCGGTCAACACGAGCTGAAAGGGATGACCACTGTCCACCGCCTCGTACAAGGCACTCATGGCAGCGGCTGCCCCATCCACCGCCGACGTTCGCATCTGCCAGCTCGTGAGGATCTCGGACAGAATCATGCGGTTGGTTGCGTTGTCATCGACGATGAGCGCGCGGATATCTCGCAGGCTGACGGCGGGGGCGATCGTCCGCTCGGGCGCGTCTCGCTGGATCCCGAACCGCGCGACGAAATGGAACCGGCTGCCCTTGCCCAGCTCGCTCTCGAGCCACAGCCGTCCTTCCATCAACTCGACCAGCTGGGCGGAAATCGTGAGTCCGAGGCCGGTGCCGCCGTAACGCCGCGTGGTCGATGCATCCGCCTGCTCGAATGCGCCGAAGATCTGCCCGCGCTTCTCTTCAGGGATACCGATGCCGGTATCCGTCACCGTGAACCGCAGTGCCACGTCGTCCGTCTTCAGCTCATCGAGGCTGACGTCCACCGCGACCTCACCCGCATCGGTGAACTTGATGGCGTTCCCCACCAGGTTGAGGATCACCTGACGGAGCCTGCCGGCGTCGCCGAGCAGCGCGTCCGGCACTGCCGGCGCGATTCGGCACGCCAGCTCCAGCCCCTTCTGATCGGCCTGCGCCGCCAGCAGCTTGACGCTGTCCTCGACTGTATCGCGCAGAAGGAACGGCGCGCGATCGAGCGTGAGCCGGCGTGCTTCGATCTTCGAGACATCGAGGATGTCGTTGATGATGGTGAGCAGCGCCTCGGCCGACCTCCTCGCCACCCGCACATAGCCCTGCTGCTGCGGAGTGAGCCGCGTGAGCGAGATCAGCTCGGTCATCCCGATGATGGCGTTCATCGGCGTTCTGATTTCGTGGCTCATGTTGGCCAGGAACTCGCCCTTGGCTACCGTCGCCTGCTCGGCGCGCTCCCGCGCCAGATCGAGCTCCTTGACCAGCTGCGCGAGATGCTCGGCATTCTGTTCCTGCTCGCGTTTGGCGCGCGCCATCTCGAGCGCGTACCCGCGCAGTGCATCCTCGGCCGCCTTGCGGTCGGTCACGTCCCGGGCAGCTGCGTAGATGACGCCCTGCTTCGCGAACGGCGCCGCCGCCCACTGCAGCCACTTGTAGCTGCCATCGCTCGTTCGATACCGGTTCTCGAAATCGATCACACTCCCGCCAGTCGTCAGCGCCGACAGCTCCCTGAGCGTCGCGTCGCGATCGTCGGGATGGACGAAGTCTATGAATGGAGAGGCGCGCAGCTCGGCGTCCGAAAAGCCGAGCACGTCCTGCCACGCGGGATTGAGCCGCACGAAGTAGCCGTCGAACGTCGCGATGCAGAAGAGATCCAGCGACAGCTTGAAGAACCGGTCGAGATCCTCGGTCGCCCATTTGCGCTCGACGTAGAGCCCGATCTGACCGCAGATGGTCGCCATCATCACCAGCTGGTCCGGGGTCGGCTCGAGCACCTCGGAGCCGAAGAACTCCATCACCCCGAGGAGACGCGCACCCTGGATGATCGGCACGGCAAACGCCGAGTGAAGTCCGGCCTGCTCCGCCACCGTCGCGCGCGGAAAGTTGGTGTCGCGGGTGACGTCCGGAATCCAGGCCGGCTCGCCGCTCGACCAGACCCGTCCGGGCAACCCAATCCCCTGCGCGAAGGTGATCTCGCGAGTGGTCGCCGCGAAGGTGGCGATCCGCGGCGACGGCGCATGCCAGGTCCCGATGGCGCGCAGGACGTTGCGTGCGAGATCGACCTCCCAGATCGCTCCGAACCGCCAGCCGAGCGCCTCGCACACGGCTTTCAGCATGCGCGACGACGCCTCTTCCAGCGTCTCGGATTCGGTCAACGCACGGGCGGTCTCGTAGAGGACCAGCTGATGTGGATTTCGAGGATCGGCGCCAGCCGGCGCGGGTTCACCCATCTCTCCCCCATCTCCTGGCGGGAGTCAGCATTACACTACGATTTGACGGAGCGCGAATTCGAATCCGCATCCGGGTCGCGAATCCGGTTCCGGCTCCTCTGAGCCCGATATGACCGACCAGCCTCGCGTCAGCCGGCGCATCCTCCTCGTCGACGACGACCGTGCGCTTCGCCATGCGCTGGCGTCGCTGCTCGTCGAGGCCGGGCACCAGGTCGAAACCGCTGGCGATGGGCCTGAGGCGGTCAGGAACCTGGAGGCCGGGTCGTTCGATATCGTGCTCCTGGACATCGGCCTGCCCGGCATGAGCGGGCTCGAGGTGCTCGCCCGCACGCGCGCACTCGAGGTCCCTCCACTCGTCGTCATGATGACGGCCGATGACACCCCGGAGACGCTGCTCGAGGCGGTTCGCCGGCAGGCGTACCGCTATCTGCGCAAGCCGTTTCCGCCCCGCACGATTGTCGACGTCATCAACGAAGTGGACGCTCCCGGCGCGGCGCTGTCGATCGAGGTCGTCTCAGCGCGGCCGGAATGGCTCGAGATCATCGCGCCGTGCACCTTCGAGATCGCCGAGCGGCTTCACTCGTTCATCATGCACCTCGAGGCCAATCTGCCCGAGGCGGTGCGCGAGTCGGTGGCGCAGGCGTTCCGCGAGCTGTTGAGCAACGCCATCGAGTGGGGCGGCAAGCTGGACCCGAACAGGAAGGTCCGCATTTCGTGCGTCCGCGCCAAACGGATGCTCCTCTATCGCATCGCGGACCCTGGCGAGGGCTTCGACATCGAAGGTCTGCGCCATGCCGCCATCTCGAATCCCGCCGACGATCCGATCCGGCACCTGGTCGTTCGCGAGCAGCAGGGGCTGCGCCCGGGCGGATTCGGGCTCGCCATGACGCGATCACTCGTCGACGAGCTGATCTTCAACGAGGCACGCAACGAAGTCCTGTTCATCAAGTACCTCGAGGGACTGCCGGAGCACGGCGCTTGACATCGAGTCGAACGGGAGGTGTCTACTGGCCGATTCCGAAGACGAACCCCATGGCGCGCACGACGATCATCCCGTCCGAGATGGCCGGCGTGGCCATGACCACCGCCTTCATGTCGTTCCTGGCGATCTCGGTGAGCCCGGGAGCGGCCGCCACGACGAAGACTTCACCGTCTTCGCTCGTCACATAAAGGCGTCCATCGGCCGCCACTGGTGAAGCCGAGAAGGTGCCGCCCTTCCCCACTCTTCCCCTGAACACCCGTTCACCCGAGCGCGCGTCGTAGATCGTGACGACGCCGTTGTTGTTGAGCGTGAAGAGGCGATCGCCGTAGACGAGCGGTGTTGGAATGTAGGTGCCTTCGGTTGAATTGCTCCAGCCGATCGCGGCGCTCGACGTGGTACTGCCGCTGAGAGAAATGTCGCCCATGCCTCCCGGACGGACTGCGTAGATCGGGCGGACCGGAGGATACCCGCCAGTGACGTACACCATCCCGTGACCGACGACCGGCGTCGCGACGGTGACCTCGGAGTTGGGTCCGAGCGTCCACTTGAGCGCGCCCGTCTTCGGATCGTAGCCGCGAATTCTGGTGCCGTTGGTCACCAGCTCGTCGCGGCCGTCGGCCGTTCGAGCGATCGCCGGCGTGCCCCACGTCGAGATCTCGTCCGGCCGCGCCGTCTTCCACAGCTGCTTGCCGGTCGCCAGATCCCAGGCGGCGATGTAGGCGCCCTTCTGCATGTCGGCCTGAAGGATCACGCTCGACCCGTAGATGATTGGCGAACTCGCATGCCCCCACTGATAGGTAGGATCCAGGAACCAGCCGCTGTCGATCCTGCCGAGATCTGCGCTCCACAGCTGCTTGCCGTTCATGTCCCAGGCGACGAGCACGCCCGCTGAACCGAACGCGGCGACGACGCGGCGGCCATCCGTGGCCGGCGTCGAGTTCGCCTGCGTCCCTTTCGTATGGCGCTTCGTCTTCGGGGCCCCTGACGATGCCATACGCTGCCACAGCACCTTGCCGGAGGCCTTGGCCAGACAGTAGATGCGCCATTCGTGGCTGGACAGATCGTCGACCGGCGTCACGTCGCCGTACGCCCCTGTCTTGAACGTGTTGTCCCCCGCCTTGCTGATCGCGGTGGTCACGAAGATGCGATTGCCCCAGACCACCGGGCTCGAGTTGGCGATGCCGGGAATCGGCGTCTTCCACTTGATGTTCTTTCCGCTCGCGACGTCCCATTCGCTGACCGCTCCCTGCCCGTCGCCGTTGCCCGATGCCCCGTCGCCGCGGAACGATGGCCAGTTTTTCGGCGCCGTGCGCACCGCCGGCGAGGGCGCTGGTGGAATCGTGGCTGCCGGCGCCGCAGCTGACGCCGCTGCAGCCGCTGGAGCCGCGCCCGCGGCTGGCGTTGCGGCCGCATCGACCCGAGGCATGGTCACGTTGACCGGCCCCTGCACGATCGCCATCGTCGGCGCCGGATTGCCGTCGCCGAATCGCGCACTGAAGGCGGGCACCGGCGCCACGCCGAAGCTGCCGTCGCCCCTTGCCTGCAACGCCAGCGGCGGCTGACCCTGGATCTGCATCATGAGGGCGCCGTTGTCGACCGACACGGTGATGGTCAGTCCGCTCGCCGCGTCGCGATAGGTGCCGGCGTATCTCGGAAAGGCCGATGGGTCCACGGCAACGACGGGAGGCGCCGGTGCCGGCGGACGCGCGTCGAGGGCCGCCTTGATTGCCGCAGCCACCTCCGTGCGCCTGGCGTTGCCGGCCACCGTCATGGCCGCCTGCAGCGTCTCGCGGCTCACGTCCGGACGAAGGGCCGCCTTGGCCAGCTCGAGATCGCCCGAGTCGGCGGCCGCCATCAGGACCGTGTCGGCGCCGCTCGAGCCGTTCTGCAACAGAAAGATCGCGATCGATGAATGGCGGTTCACCAGGGCGAGATCGGCCGCACGCATCTTGTAGAACGAATCGACCGCGTTGACGTTGGCGCCGCGCGCCACGAGCGTGCGCGCCACGTCGAGATGTCCGTTCGAGGCGGCGAACATCAACGGCGTCATGTCATAGCGCGCTTTCGCATTGACGTCCGCGCCCTTGTCGAGCAGGGCAACGACCTGCGCGGTGTTGCCGGTGCGGGCAGCCTCCAGGAGCGCGTCGTTGAGCGGTGCGGCAGGAGCTGCCTGCAGCAGCACGGCGATTGTCAGCGTCAACGTCGTGAACATGATGACCTTCTTCGCAGAACCGAGCTTCAGCTCGGTTAGATTCCCTCTCGCAGAACCGAGCTTCAGCTCGGTTCGATCAATACTCCTGCCTCTGAACGATCCTGAGCGAAACGAGCAGACCGGCCGCTCCGACGACCAGGGCCGCCGCCATGGGAGCCCACGGCACGGAATGGGTGACCAGCGGCGACCCTTGCGCCATCGGCCGATAGATGTTGGCCCACGGCGGCACGTCGCCGAAGAACTGCAGCATCCACAACAGGATGATTGCCACCGTGCTGAACGGGATGATCCAGGCATCGTCCACGAGTGTCGCCGCAATCATCGTCAGACCGTAGATTCCAGAGGCGCAGACGCTCACCGTCATGACGTACAGGAGCCACTCGCCAGGATGGGTTCCAGTTCTCACGACCGGCAGGAAGATCCAGACGATCGAGGTGAGCACGACGATCAATCCCACCATTTCGAGCAGGCCGAGCGCCGCGCGCACGAGGAGCAGACGCGCCCGGCTGACCGGCAGCGAGAGCGTGAAGAGGGTGGAGCCGTGCAGCCCCTTCGTCGAGCCGAACCCGAACGGCTGCTGCGTCCTGATTCCGGATCCGGCCAGCCAGACGGGAATGAATACGAAGCCGAGCGCCAGCATGCTCAGCACAATGCCCTGCTGCTCAGACGACTTCGCCGCGCGTCCAGGCGCCGCCATCAACAGCACGTACGACGACGTCCACAGGAGCGCGAACACCACCCGCGATCTCGTTTCGAGCCAGCCTTTCAGCCACAGCATCAGTGACTCCTTACGCATTCGAGAAAGATTTCCTTGAGCGTGACCGGGAACCGCTCCACCGACGCGCCGGGAAGCGATCGCACCTGATCGACGACAGCGTCGACGTTCCGGCTCGCGAATATCGAGAGCATCCGGCCATCGTGTCGAACGCGTTCCACGCCGTCCACCCAGGGGACGCTGTGCGGCGGCACCTCGGCGAACACGACGTGCAGACGCTGATACTGCGACTTGAGGTCATCGAGCGCCCCCGCCACCACCGCCCGTCCTCGATCGATGATGCAGACGTGGTCGGCGATCTGCTCGACGTCGGCAATCTGGTGGGATGAGAAGAAGATCGTCGTGCCCTCTTCGGCCGCGAGACCGGTCAGCACGCTCAACACGTCTTCGGCAACCGCCGGATCGAGACCCTCCATCGGCTCGTCGAGGATCAGCAGCTCCGCGCCGCGGCAAATCGCCAGCAGCAGCATCAGCTTCGACCGCATCCCTTTCGAGAGCTTCGGAATCTTCTGTTTCGCGGGCAGTTCGAAAGACCGTAGATAGCGCTGCGCGAGGTCGTCGCGCCAGCGCGGAAAGAACGGCCTGGTGAAGCGGACGGCCTGCTCCACGGTCATGTAGGGATAGAGCTCTTTGTCTTCGGTGACGAAACCAATGCGCCGCCGGATCTCGACGGCTGCTGCGTCCCCGCCGATCGGCTGCCCCAGGATGCGCGCCTCGCCGCTGTCGGGACGGAGCAGCCCCATCAGCGCCTTGATCGTCGTGGTCTTGCCGGCGCCATTCCGCCCCAGAAAGCCGTAAATGCTTCCGGAGGGCACGCGCAGGTCCAGACCGCGCAGCGCCTCGATCCCGCGAAACGATTTGCGCAGCCCGGTGGTCTCGATGACACAGTCGGGCGGATCCGAGGATCCGCGCAGCGACGGTTCAGACATGGTTCCCACCTTTCGACGCCCCATGGCGCAACGAGATCAACGCGTGCTCGAACAGCCGCCGGATTTCGTCTTCGCTCAGCCCGGCAGCGGCCAGGCGCTCCACGGCCGACTCCACCACCATCCGGTCCTTGCGCGTGATTCGTGTGGACGATGAGCGCGACTCGCTGATGTAGGCGCCCGATCCGTGCCTCACCTCGATGACGCCCTCGTGCTGGAGCTCACGATACGCGCGCACCACCGTATTCGGGTTGACGACCAGATCTTCCGCGAGCTTGCGAATGGTCGGCAGCTGATCGCCCGGCCGGAGCGCGCCGGTTTCGACGGCGTGCTTCACTTGCCCTATCAGCTGCAGGTAGACCGGGACGCCGGACGACGGAGTGAGCCGAAAAATCATCGACCGCCGGCCAGTGTATCACTGTTTTAGTACACTAGCAATCACGTCCATCGGCCCGCGGTGTCGGGGCCGGGCTCGGCGTCAGTTTCCGAGCCGATCGCGAGCCTTCGCCTTGGCTCGTGCCAGCGGCGACTCACGCGGCGCCGCCGGCGCTGATGGCTGAACCGGCGCGGACGAGGGGGCAGCCGCAGGACGGCTCAAAACCTCCGCCGCCGGCGATGGCTGGCGACGTCGCCGGCGCGGCCACTCCGGCAGATGTGCCGCGCGCAACCACGCGCTCGCGGCAGCGAACAGCAGAAGACGGCGGCCGGCGATTTCAGCCACGTGCAGCAGGATCAGCACGAGCGTGAGCGGGAGGATCAGATCGCTCACCTGCCGATCCCTGAGGCGGCGGGCACTGAACACATCGTTCCACGCAGTTCGCTCGATGCCGCCGGTCACTCGCGCCAGCTCGCTGAGCGTCTTCTGCCCCTCGGCTGGATCCGCTCGCGGCTCGAACTCCGGCGAGTACGGGAGACTGAGCGGCGCCAGTGGCAGCACATCGCCAGACGGCAGCCGCACCGCACCAAAGTACGTCCCCGCACGGCTCACCGGAAACCTGGCCTCGAGCGCATCGTCGCCGACCCATGTGAAGTCGAGGCGCTGCGGCATGCCGGCAGTCCCTTCGCCGGGTGGCACAATCGTCGCCGTTGCCGTGCGCGTATCGTCAGCCGCGGCACGCGCGCGATCCGGATCGAGCTCGAGGCGGATCACGCCTTCGCCGCCGCGACGATCCAGAGTCGCCTGAACGCCCACTGGCGGCGCGCCGCCAAGCAGCCATCGTCCGAGACCGACCGAGAACGGCCCGAAGCCTCGCCAGGCGTTCAACTGCCGCGAGTACTCGCCATCCACTTCGGCGGTCAACGACGCGATGCGGCCGAGGCCGCGGTGCCAGAAGGCAAACACCGGCGCGCGGTATTCATCGGCCGTCACCACGCCCATCGTCGCGCCCGGCCGGAGGTACGTCAGGTTGTAGCCGTCCAGGTTGGGGAACGGCGACGCAGGAAGCTCACCGAGCAACACGATGTCGGGCAGCGTCCGCGCCGCGGTCGGGTCGGTGACGAAGCTGGAGCGCGCCACCGTGATCGCCTCCTGCGCAAACAGCCTCGGCAGCTCTTCGACCGTGGCGGTGAATACGGCACGACCGGCACCGCGTTTGGCGACGTCCTTGAGGAAATCGGCGTCGCTGTCGGACTCGGTGCCGAGTCCGATCACGCTCACGGTGATACCAAGCGGCCGGATGCGATCGAGCAGGCGTTGATAGTCGCCAGGCTCCTCGGCGTCGGCGGCGTCGGCGAAGAGCACGATGTGGCGGGTGCCCTTCTCGGACCGCTGAACCATGTTTGCTGCGGCGACGAGAGCCGTGTACGTGAAGATGCCACCTCCACCAGAGCCGATCGTCCGCACCTGGTTGCAGATCGCGTCTTTGTCTTCGGCAGACATCAGGTTGCTGATCACGTGCGGCGCGCTGTCAACGGCAATGACGCCGACCTCATCGAACGGACCGAGCGTCTCGATGGCCGCACACGTTCCCAGATTGGCCAGATCCATCTTGGTTCGCCCGCCGCCGACCGGCGCCGCCATGCTGCCGGAGCGATCGAGCGCGACGGCCATCGCCAACGACAGCTTCCGGTGCTCGTTCTTGATCTCCATCGACACGGGCAGATACGGATCGAGCTCTGACTTGAAGTACCCTCCCACCCCGAACGATGCGCGGCCGCCCGTCAACAGCAGGCCGCCACCGAGGTCGGCAGCGAAACGCGTCAGCGCGTTCATTCCCTGCGGTCCGATCTCAGTTGCCGTGACGTTCTCGATGATGGCGCCGCGGAACGCCAGCAACCCTCCGACGTCGTGCGGGACCTGTGCGGGCGTCGCCGTCGTCACGCGCAACTTCCCGCTGGCCAGCGCGCGACTGAGGTTGTCGGGCGTCCCCGTCGCATTGACGAGAAGGAGCGCGGCGGGCGCTTCCACACGCACCGCGCCCTCGCCGACGTTGTTCTCCGGCACACGATCGCCGGCGCCGCTGATCTCGAGCCGGTAGCGGGCCACGCCGGGCCGATCGATCAGATCGCGGAACGTCAGTTGCGTGGCACCGGCTGGAAACATCCGCGATCCGCGCGCGATCTCGACGCCGTCGCGAAAAAGCACCGCCTCGGACTGCACGGCGCGATCGGCGCGGACCCACGCCGAAAACTGAAATGGCTCGCGCTCGTCGATCATCCCGGGCAGGTCGAGCGACTCGACCGCGATGTCGGCCGACTCACCACGACTGGCGGACCGGAAGTCGACGGGCACACCGCGCGCGGCTGCTTCCTGCGCGGCAGCCATGACGGACGATCCATTCGCTTCGCCGTCCGACAGGACGATGAGCCGCCCGGGCCGCTGCGGCGGGATGAGGCTCGCGGCCAGGCTGATGGCTCCGCCAAGATCGCTTCCGTCGCGATCGACCTCCTGGACGAACGCACTCAGCTCGCCGAGCGCCTCGGGCAACCGCTCGACCCGCGCCTCGCGTCCGAAGGTCACGACTCCAACACGGTCTCCCGCCGTCCGTCGTTCGTCGAGCAGTTTCACGATCTCGAGCGCTCGGGCCCGTCCGTCCGCCGGCATCGACCGCGAGAGATCGACCACGACGATCACGTCGACCCCCTTGCCGCCGATACGCGCCAGAGGGACCGCCGCCAGCAGCGCCAGCAGCGCTGCAATCGTCACGCGGACGATTGCGCCGACCAGCGTTGTACGTCCGCGCCAGAACAGCGCGAAGAGCATCGGCACGAGCAGGAGCAGCAGCCCGGGAAACAGCAGCGTCATGCGGGCCCCGCGATCCGCTGACGGGCCGGCAGGCACCAGTTGACGACCATGGCCACCGCCGCGGTGGTCAGCAGCACCCAGAAGAGCGGGTCGGACGCGAGTCCGCTTTCAGATCGCAGGCCGGGTGTCAGCCGATTCAGCTGTCCGGCCTCGGCCGAGGCGCCGGTGCGCAGATTCGATTCGGTTTCATCCAGAAAGTTCGCTCCGAGCCGGAACAGCGTCTCGTCTCCTTCGAGCAGCTCGATCAGCCCTCCCTGTGGCGGCGCAGTGAACTCGACAACCCTGCCCGACGGCAACGTCCGTTCGCCATCACGACTGCGGACGCGCAACGGATTTTTCGGATCGTGGCCAAGCTGCACGCGCACCCATTCGCCGATCCGGTAGTTCCAGCGCTCGGGCCCCGGCAATTCACGCCGCCGCATGTCGGCGAGGTTGGAAATCAGGATTGGCCAGTCGGGCGAGCGAATCAGATTCGTCCGTTCGAGGTCGACGTTGAACAGGATCGACGTCCCGCGACCCGACGTCATGACCGTGGCGAGCAGCGGTCGCTCGCCCGCGGAGACGAGCGGCCGGATCGCCGGTGTCGCCAGCGGCGACGCTCCCGCCCAGACGACGCCGCCGAGCGTCACGCCGAGCAGCAACGGATGCCGCTTCTCCATGACGAAGGGACCGACGAAATCCTGTGTCTCGCCTTCGGCGAGCAGGCGCGCCGGCGGACGTCCGAATGCGGCGCGCCAGACACCGGGAGACTGCGGCGAGTCGAGGGCGTCGGCGCCGACGAACTGCAGGTGTCCCGATTCCGCCGCGGTGACGTTCGTCAGCGCGGCGAGCGCCCGGCTCAATGCCTGACGCCCGCGGCCGTCGGCCAGCCTGTTCTCGACCGCCACCACCTGTGGCTGAGGTTCCACGAGCACGACCTCGTTGTCACGTGCCAGCGCATCGTCGGCGAGCACCACGCGCAACGGCGGCAGACCGCCGGCGATCGGCAGCTTCACAGACGACACGCCGGGCGGGGCGGTGAGCTCACGCGTCGTGATCGGCTTGTCACCCGCGAGAATGGTCAGACGGCGTGCCTGCGGCGCATCCGAGTAGTTCCCGAGGGCGAGCGAGATGGTGCCGCGTCCATCGTCGCGTCCGAGCGTCCGTTCGGCGGCAATGATGCCGACGTTGGCCAGCGGTTCCCCGACCGCCACCCACAACGCGCCCGCAACCTCGCCCTGTCCTCGCTCGCCCGCCGCGGCGTCGGTCAGCACCATCAATCTGCCGGTCTGACCGGCGAGCTCGCGCGCCAGACGAAGCCCGGCGGCCAGTGAATGATGCTGGGATTGCGGTTGCCACCGCTCGAGCGCGGCGGGCCCTTCCGCCCTGAGCGCGGCAGGCCCGGCGAGTACCGCCGGCCGATCGCCGCTTTGAATGATCGTGATACGGCCGGTGGATCCGAGCCGGGCCATCTCCTCGAGTACCCGCCGAGCCGCGCGGTCGCGAGCCCGTTCTCCGCTCGCGCTCCTGGCCGACATCGAAGCCGAGTCGTCGAGCAGCACGACGAGGTGGTCGTTGACCGTCGCCGACGACAGACGCGCCCCGGCCAGAATCAGCGACAGTGCGAGCGCGGCCAGGCACTCGAGCAGCAGGCTCGCGGTGATCGGCAGGCGATCGAGCCGGCCGCCCCCCTGCGGAACCTGACGCGCTGACTGCCAGAGGAAGAGTCCGGCGACCTGGCGTGGGGGGAACCGCCGCCTGAACAGGTGAATCGCCACGATTGCCGGAACCGACAGCAGCGCCAGCAGCCCGAGCGGCGTGGTGAAGATCACGTCGCTTCCAGCACGCCGGCCGCTGCGAGGCCGCGCGCCACCTCCCGAACGGGGCGGCCAGCCGACACGTAGGCAAAGTGTGCCCCCGCGCGACGGGCGGCCATCGACAGAGCCGATCGCAGCCGCGTGAATCGGCCGCGGTACTGGCGGATGGCCTCATCGTCGATCTCGAGGTCGAGCTCACCGCGACCTTCGGCGTCGATGAGCCGCCGGCCGCCGTCGGCCGGCGGCTCGGCTTCCTCGCGCAGTGTCAGCTGCACGAGCGCCAGCCAGGCGCCATCGCGAGCCAGCCTTCCCACGAGCGCGTCGGCGTCGTGCGGAAAGAGGAAATCGCTGACGACCAGCCGCAGTGAGCGGCGCCGCAACGGCAGCTGTGCGGCTTCGAGCGCCGACGACGAGGCGTCGCACGAGAGGAATCGCTCGACCGCTTCGGGCCGCTGCAGATGAAGAGGCTCGGCCGTGCCTGACGTGATGACGCGCGCGTCGGCGTCCGTCGACGCGCAGGCGCAGGCGAGGAGACCAACCAACGCTCCGTACGCCTGTGCCTTGTGTTGAGTGACGGTCATCGACCTGCTGACGTCGAGCACGAGGTCGACGCGCGGCGCGACTTCCTCGCGATAAAGACGTACGGTCAGCACGTCGGAGCGCGCGTAGGCCGCCCAGTCGACGTGCCGAAGGTCGTCGCCGGGCGTGTAGTGACGGTAGTCCTGGAATTCGAGCGAACTGCCGGTGCCGGAGCCTAGCCGCTCGCCGAGACGGCCGCCGACTGGCGTACGGGGTGTGGCCAGCCGAAACGTCGCAGCGGCCCTGACGGTGGACCAGTCGATGGAGACCGCCGTCACGGGTGGTGAGTCTGAGGCGCCCCGGCCTCGAGGCCTGACGCAGCGGATGGTTCAGCCGAGGTTCGTCGACGGGCGGCGATGAGCATCAGCGCCAGGTAAAACACAAAGCCGGAGCTGGCGAAGATCAACGGCAGCGCCTGCCAGCCCAACATCTCCACCTTGTCCCAGTCAGCGATCGTGCGAAGGGGATTGAACAGATGCCGGTACTCGAACTCCAGACTGAACACCTCCGGACGCCAGACCACGTAATACACGACGTCTGGAAGGATCAGCGAGAGCAGCACGAGCACGAGAATCGCGACGCGTGCGTGAAACGGTCTCATCCCCCGCTCTTCCAGGTGGTCCAACACCAGCGCAGGCATCCCGGTGAACAGGCAGATGAAGCCGCAGATCGCCAGCAGCCACCTCAGCCCGCTCCAGTCGGCGTCGAGCAGCCAGGCGGCCGTCAGCAGCGCGGCCATCTGAACGATCACGAATGCCGCCGCGCGCCCGCCGCCCGGTCCGAGAATCGGAACGCCCCAGCGCAGCGGCCACCGTGACCACTTCGGTGCCAGAGGCATGCGAGGAACGGCGAGGCCTTCCGTCACCGCGAACATGGCGACGGCGGCCAGATTGAAGCCGCCAGCGAATCCCAGCCACCACACGGCGCCGCCGAATGGCGAACCCCACAAGACCGATCGCAAAGCCAGTCCGACAATCAGGAGAAACTGCACGAGAAAACCGATCCGCAGCGAAGTGACCCGATCTTCTGTCGGCAGCGCCAGCCGGTTCTCCGCGAGGAGGATGAGGTTCATCATCGTCACGAGGCAGACCGCCGACCAGATCACCACGCTGGACCAGGAGGACCAGGAAGAAAAGGGACCGGCGAGTCCCGGCACTCCTCGCAAGAGGAACGTCCGGGCAAAGTTGAAAAACAGAAACAGGACGATGCCGAGGGCGCCGAGCATCACACCCGACATCGCGCGCGACTTGTGCAGCGTCGAAAGAAACAGGGCTGCCGCCGCCATCCACATCGACCCGAGGAACACCATCGCCAGCGTTGTCAGAATCGTGACGAAATCGACGCCTCCGAGCAGAAAGCTCATGGCGATGAAGGGCGCCATCACCGCGAACAAGGTCACCAGCTTGACGCCCTGCGACAGCAACTTGCCGATCAGGATCCGGCGCGACGAAAGTGTCGTCAGCGAAATGAGGTCGAACGTCAGCTCCATCCGCTCGTTGCGGAGGGCGCTGTACGCGCCGATGGGCACCACCGCCAGGCCGAGAAACGCCAGCGAGAGGGTCAATGTCGTGAAGCTCCAGGCACCGCTGGTGGAGTTGCCACCGAGCGCATCCGCCGAGGCATAGAACGCCACCGCCACCGCGACGATGAGGCAGGCGCCGAACGAGTAGATGAACTCGCGGCCGCGCACGAACTGGCGCACTTCCTTGACGACGATCGGGCTGATCCGATCGCTGGCGTCGTCGAGACGCGGCATCGGATCGCGTTTGTCGATCGCGGGTTCGAGTGGCGGTGCCTCGGCGAAGATCTCGGACATTCGGTCTATTGCACCCGCCCTTCCGTGATCTCGATGAACGCGTCTTCGAGGTCGGCCCCGTGCGCCGTGAACTCGAGCACCGGAAATCCGGCGGCCATCAGGGCGCCGAGCAGGGCGATCTGCTCCGGGTCGCCGCCACCGAACTCGAACTGCACGCCTCCACCAGTTTCGTGAACCTTGAGCACGCCCGGCTGCTCGAGCAGGAACCTGCTGATACCGTCGACATTTCCGGCCACGCGGACCGAGAGAATGCGCCGGCGGCGAAGGCCCTCCAGGATGTCCTGCACCGTGCCGGTCGCGAGGATCCGCCCCTTCTCGATGACGGCAACGGTGTCGCACATCTCAGAGAGCTCGGTGAGGATGTGGGAGCTCAGGAGGATCGTCTTCCCGTCTGCCGACAGCTCCCGGATCAGTGTCCGGAATTCGATGCGGGCACGCGGATCGAGGTTGGCGGCCGGCTCGTCGAGGATGAGCAGTTGCGGATCGTGGATGATCGCCCTGCCGAGCGCGACCCGCTGCTTCAGGCCCTTGGACAGGCCCTCGACATAACGCGACCGCAAATCGCCGATGCCCATGAACTCGATGATGTTGGCCACGGCCGTCCGCCGCGCCGATCCGCGCAGTCCGTAGCTCCGTGCGAAGAAATCGAGATACTCCTCCACGGTGGTCAGCGCGTAGACACCAGCGTAGTCCGGCATGAAGCCGGTGATTCGACGGACCTCACGAGGGTGGGCCACGACGGAGTAGCCGCCAATAAACGCGTCGCCTCGCTGCGGAGTGTCAAGGGTCGCGAGGATCCGCATCGTCGTCGTCTTGCCGGCGCCATTCGGCCCGATGAATCCCAGTACCTGGCCGCGCTCGACGCTGAACGAGACGTCATCGACCGCGTGAACGCCGTCGAAGTGCCTCACCAGGCCGTCCAGCCGCAGCATCGCCGAGCTCACGGCAACGGCTCCACGAGCCCGAGCACCAGGTGAAAACTGGCCCGCTCGTCGACGCCGGAAATGCCGGGCTGCCAGAACGGCGAGTGGTCGAGCAGCGCGAGATAGGAATGCTGCGGTTGTGTACTGGAGAGTGCGGCGAGCTTCGAACGAAGTGGATAGCCGGCCTCGATCAGCGACTCCGCCACACCGCGGCTCACGCTCAACGTCGCTTTGCCGCCGGCCGCCAGCGGGTGGGTCAGAGAATAGGCGCGATCAGCGGTGCGAATCCACAGCTTCGCCACGGGGGTCCCGAGGCCGTTGACCACCGTCAGCTGGTCGCCGTCGCGAGCGAACACGAGTCGCTCCCGCGCGGTCCGAAAGCTCAGAGCCTCGTAGTTGGACGGTGCCCGCGCTCGCACGAGGCCCGACGCGAACCGTTGCGACTCGCTCAGATCGACCCTGATGTCATCCGTCGAACTGCGGCCGTCACGGCCAATCGGCAGGATGGCCATGTCGCGGGGGAACCTCAGGCCCGCCGAAGGCGTCCGGCCAGCGGCGTACAAGGAGATGCTGGCGCGCGTCGCCGCCGCCTGGCTTCGTTGATCCAGCACTGTCAGCGAGACGGCACGGCCGTGGATGCCAAAGCCCTCTCCAGCCACGACGTATGTCGCCAGCAGCACGACGAACACCACCGAGATGAGCGGCGTCGTGAGCACGACGAGTGCCTGCCTGTTGCGGCGGGCGAGGAACAGATAGTTGACCGGACCGATGAACACGCTGAAGAGCAGGAGAATCGCCAGATACGCCCGGGCAGGAACCTGCCCAATGCCTGGAATCGGCAGCCGGAAGCCGCGCTCGGTACCGCTGCCCCACTCGAAGGCTCGCGTTGTCGGCAGCGCCCAGTCGGCCACATGCACGGACGGCAGTCCTGAGAGGACGCTCCCCAGGCCGGATCCGACGATCGTTTCTGCCTTCACCACGTGCACGTGACCGAGAAAATAGGGAACCGTCTCGCCGCTGGCGTGGACGACCGGGCTGTACGAGCCGACCCTGGGCAGCATGGAGAAGTCGCCGTCCACCAGCACCAGATCGCCACCGCACGCGGTCCAGGTGCGCAGCGCCGACCGCTGCTCATCGCTCAGGCGCCGCCATTCCATGGGACCCATGAAGACGGCGCGCATCGACGTGAACCCGAGCCAGTTCGTCGGCATCCTCGCCGGGTCGAGCACGAAATCAAACGACGGCAGGGATGCCGCCCCACCCGAGGGAGGCGCGGCATGCAGGAATGGCCCGCTCCGCGAGGGCGAGACGGCTCTCGGCCAACCTGCCGCCACGCGCCCGAAGGGGGTCGACGTGTCTGCGGCAATGAGCACCGACGAGTCGTCAGCCGGCGCCCCGCTCTGGAACCCTGTGCCACCGAGTTCGTGGAGCAGGCGGCCATCTTCCCGGATGCGGAACTGAAGCGACTGGCTGTCCCCGAGGATCGGCACAGGGACGGTCAAGCGGACACGGTCACCGCGAGCGAGACGAACCGTTTGCACGATGGCCGTCCTGGCCGCCGTGTAGCCGTAAAGTCGGCCGCCCATCGTGACCCGGTTGCCGTCGACGACAATCTCGATGACCCGGGCCGCGTTCGTGTTCGTGATGTCGAACCGAACGGGCAGATATCCAGGAGCGAGCTGACTCCCCCACTCCGCATCCATCGTGACGCGGAGACCTTCGCCCTCGACCGAGCGGTAGATTCCCGCTGCGCGCGCAGCTGCCGGAACGAGCAGCAGCATGACCGCCGCGACCAGGCGTGGCGCTTGCCTGATCGCCGCCTGCCGCCGAGTCTCAGCGCGCGGCGAGCGTCTGCGGCAGCCCACGTTCGACCTCGGGAACGGATTCGAGCAGCGCGGCAACGACACGCCGGCCATCCCACCCTTCCAGCTTTGCGGCGTAGTCGAGCACCAGGCGGTGCGCCAGGGCTGGCGCGGCGACCCGCCGCACCTCGTCGAAGCCGACGTTGGGCTTGCCGCGAAGCAGCGCCATCCCCCTCGACGCCGCGCCAATCGCAATAGCGCCGCGCGGCGAGCTGCCGTACTTGACGAACGTCCGCACGGCCTCCGGCGACTCGGCCGAGGACGGGTGCGAGGCGGCGACGAGTCGCGCAATGTAGCTGGCGACCGCACGAGGCATGTGCACCGCGTCGACGGCTGCGAAGAGCGCACCGAGATCGTGAGGTGCCAGCACCGGTTCGAGCGCCGGCGGCTCGCCGTGTACTCGCGTCAAGAGGATCTCCTCGAGCACCGGCCGCTCCACGCCGCTGATCTCGACCTTGAACATGAAGCGATCGAGTTGAGCCTCCGGCAGCGGATACGTGCCCTCCAGCTCGATCGGGTTTTGTGTCGCCATCACGAAGAACGGTGCCGGCAGCTCACGCGTTTCGCCGAAGGTCGTGACACGCCGCTCCTGCATTGCCTCGAGGAGAGCCGCCTGAGTCTTGGGCGAGGCGCGGTTGATCTCGTCGGCCAGGAGCAGGTTGGTGAAAACGGGACCAGGGTGGAATGTGAAGTCCTTCCGTCCGTCGCGTTCCTGCAGGATGTGGCTGCCCGTGATGTCCGTTGGCAGCAGGTCCGGCGTGAACTGTATCCGGCGGAAGCCGAGCGACAGTGCGCGGGAAAGCGCTTTCACGAGCTCCGTTTTGCCGAGGCCGGGCAAACCTTCGAGCAGGACGTGCCCGCGTGCCAGCAGCGCGGCAACGACCTCGTCGATCGTCTGCTCCTTGCCCAGGATCACCCGTCGCAGCTCGCCGACGAGCCGGCCGATGCTCGCCTGAGCGTCGGCGACAGTTCCGGGTGACTGCAGCGTTTCACTCTCGTTCGGCATCGATCACTCTCTTGGCCGCGTTACTTCTCGAAGTACTTTCTGACCGCCGACTGATGGCGCGGAGCCAGCGTGCGTCGCCACGCCTCCTGGCCGGCGCCAGCAGCATACGTGCGGGCCGCTCCGGTGGCGCTCGACTGCGGCTGTTCGCTCGGCGTCCCCGGCATCACGACCATCGGTGCCCAGTCGTCAGGATTTCGAACGTGCCCAGGGGGCAGCGGCTGTGCCTTGAATCGATCGAACGGAAGCGCTTCACGTCCCCAGGTCAGTGGCGCATCAGCTCGCCCACGGCTGACTCCACCATTCCCGGGGTTGGCGTCGCCATCGAATCCGGTCGAGCCCGACTCGAGCGGAAATTCAGCCGGATCGAACCGCCCAAACTCCTTGCCGAGCGCGGCCAGATCGCCAAATTTCTCACTCTGCTCGCCGAGGAACTCGGCCAGCGTGGACTGCAGCCTGCGCAGCGACTCAGCGTCGGCCGGCAACGCTACGCGCCCGGCCGCGAGCGCTTTGAGACTGGCCGGCGCGTTCGAAAGCATCCCGCTCTCCGCCAGTTTGCTCAGCGCCTTCATCAGCTCCGCACCTTCGCCGGCGGCTGCCACTTCCCCAGCCGGATCGTTCGCACCCGCCTGTGCCGCTGCGGCATATCGAGCCAGACTCTCCTGCGCCCATTTCAGCGCGTCCCGTTTCTCGGCAACGTCCGCAGCCACCCGCTCTTTCAACGCGTCGGCAGCCTCCCACGACGACGAGTCGACACGTTCGCTTGCGCTTTTCCGGACCCGCTCGAGCTCTTCTTCGAGCTTCTTCTCTTCTTCCGGAGTAATCAGATCGTTGGTCTTGAGCGCGACGATCGTCGCCGCCAGCTCGTTGACGACCTGATCGGCCAGAACGGCCTGCGCTGCGCGAGGCGCCTCCCGCTGTGGCAGCAGCAGGGCAGCCCACAGGAACGCCAGCGCCGGTACGAGAATCGAGAGCCTCCGCAACGGCTGCAGACGCGGCATCGGCAGCGCGGCGATGCGTTCGAGCAGCGGCGAGGCGGACCAGGAAGTGTCGCGACGTTCGGCTAACGCGAGCAACAGGCCGTGACCGCCCGAGAGCGAGTCGGCAATTGCGAGGACTTGTTCCGGCCGGTACGCGCGAAGAGCGCACAGTGCCAACGCCGGTAACGCCGCCAGGATCGGCGCCAGCCACAACCACGCCAGGACAGGGGCAGCGGCGGGGACCAGCAGGCGGCACACGAGCGCCACCACACCTGCCAGCAGCAGGCTTCCCACTGCCCATGGCGGCCAGACGTCCAGGAAAACACCAACCGCCAGGCGGCGCGCGAGGCGCCGCAGTGCCGACCGTACTGCGACAGGCAGATGGTCCATTCGAGAGAGCCGTACCCTGGATTGCCGTGCATTATCTCAGACGAATGCCCGGCGGTGGCGGTTCTCCCCGGTCGAGGGCACGGCGCAGCCGCTGAACCGGCCTGGTGCCCTGGACCCTGGGCCTTGTGCTGGTCACTGCGTTGCCGCCGGCCTCACGTAGTGCTTCGACGACTGCTCGTTCTCGTTGCAGATGAACTCGATCAGCTCCTCGCCCGGATTGAGCCGCTGGTTCACGCGCACTGTCCAGGGCCGCGTGTACGCCATCGGATCGTCGATGGTCAGGTCGATCTCCAGGCGGCCATAGTTCGGCCGCCGGAAGCGCTCGGTCAGTTTGAGCCCGCTGGTAAATGGCGCGCCGTTGACATCCAGCCACCCGTCGCCGCGGAATCCCGTCGTCTCCACCACGAGCGTGTCACCGTCCCACCGTCCCACCGAGTAGCCATCCCACCAGGGCTGCGGATCGTTGCCCGGCGCCGTGCGGCCGTCGGTGAACACCTGACGAAGGCCGTAGTTGGCTTCGTACAGGATCACCATCTCGTCCTTGGTGTGAATCACCTTTCGCGGCTGTGTGTGGGTGTGGAGCTGCATGAACCCCAGCGGAAGGCAGTTCGCGTCGGGATTGTCCTGCGAGTTCGACGACATGCGCTCCTTGCGCAGTGCCGCAGCCCATGGCGTGAACGGAAGTCCTTCCTTGACCTGGGCGCCCACGTTGGCAAACGTCGCCACCGGTGGACCGTCGCCGATGTTCGGCAGCGGCGGCGCACCAAACCGGCCGCTCGGCGGAATGCGGCTCTCCCAGATCCCCGAGAAATCAGGTTTGCCATTCGACAGTCGCGGCGTGGGAGCATTCAGGTCCGGCTTGCCATCCGCCGCGCGCGGAACCTCTGGACGCACGAAGTTCGGCCATTGCGCCGACACCGCGGCCGTGAGCATCAGTGTCAGCGTGACGGTCAGTGCAATTCTCATGATCTGCGCTCGCGATCCCCGGAACCGCTCACCCATGCTCACGAGGCCGCCGGGGCGCCCTTCAACCCCGTTCGCACGTCGGATCGGACCGGCGTCTCGTCGCGCCGTTCGGGCCCGAGCTTCAGCAGGCTGAGCACGAGAGCGGCCATGAGCGAGCCGAGCGACATGACGAATGCGACGATCGGAAGGCCAACCGAGCCATCGAAGAGAAGACCGGCCAGAGGCGGCGCCAGCCACGAGCCGCCTCGGCCGATGCCGATGGCGAAACCGGTACCGGACGCGCGCACGTGGGTGGGGAACGCCCGCGCGAACAGCGCATACATGCCGACGATGGCGCCATTCGTGAAGAAGCCCGCGCCGGCACAGATCATCGACATCTGAGCGAGATCCGGCGACGTCTGCCCGAAAATCATCACCATCACCGACGACAGGACCATCGCCCCGACCGTCAGCCCCTTCACGCTGTATCGCTGCGCGAGGAACCCGAGAATCGCACCACCAGTGGCGCCGCCCACGTTGACCCATACGAGCACCCCGGCGGCCGACGACGATGGAAAGCCGAAGTTGACCACGATCTTCGGCACCCACTTCAGGATGAAGTAGAAGGTCATGATGTGCAGGAAGTACGCAATCGTGACCAGTACCGTGATCCCCACCAGTCCGGGCCCGAGGATGTCGCCAATCGAGCGCTTTCGCGCGTCTGCCGACAGGACCGGCAGCGCCGAGATGGCCGCGTGACCCATCCGCGCGAGCGTCCGATTGATCTGCTGCAGCGCTCCGGCAGGCTGCTTCTGCGCCAGCCAATGCACCGATTCGGGAATGAAGAAGAACACGAGCGGGATGAGCACCGTCGTCGCCCCGGCGCCGAGATAGAAGACCGAGCGCCAGTCGTAGGTCCTGAGGAGCCGGGCCGCAACCATGCCGCCGAACACGGCACCGAGCGGATAGCCGATCGACATGAGCGCGACGCTGAGATCGCGGCGGCGCGTGCTCGAGAATTCCGCGGCCACCGCATTGATGGCGGCCAGCATTCCGCCGATGCCGAGACCGGTCAGAACGCGCCACACCGACAGCGCCACCAGACCTTGTGCGGTGGTGGCCAGGAACATGCCGGATGCCATCACCACCAGACACCCGAGCATGGTTTTTCGCCGGCCGAGTTTGTCGGCCACGCCGCCGAGGAACACCGACCCGATCGCCATCCCCAGCAGCTCCATCGACAACACCGTCCCGAGCCTGGCGCCGTCGATCTTCCACTCTGACGAGATGCCTGGGGACGCAAAGCTGATGGACAGGATGTCGAACCCGTCCAGCGCATTCAACGCGATCGTGAGCCCGACGACGACGACCTGCATCGGGCTCATCGGCGACCTGGCTATGACCTCTCGGGGATCAGTCGTCACGGGGTTCCTTTCTCACTCTCGTTCGGGTCGTTCGGATCGTTCCGGTCGCTTGCCCACCCTTAGCCTTTACGGAGGTCGAGGGCCTGTCTCGCCGTAGCGTGACATAGTTCATCCACGCGAAGGCGGGCGAATCGTACTTGCGGACTATGGCGAGTGTAAAGGCGGGCGCGGTGAAGATCAGGCCTGCCGGCTACGATCGTCGAGAGGCCATGAGCGTCTTCAACGCCTTGTCGATCTCTGCGGCCGGCGCCGCACGATCGAACGTCTTCGTGGAGTCCCTCAGGAAGCCCTTCTCGCCGATTGGGACGATGGCAGCCGCGGTCGCTGCCGGGCTCGGGCATGTGGCGGTCAAGCTCACGACCCACACCCCCGCCGGCCAGTCATTGGGAATGCCGTACACACCGGGTGTCGGGTACGGGACGACCCGCACCTGCAACGATTGCCGCCGCTCCTGGGCAACTCCTTCGACGGTACCGGTCAGCCGCACCCGCTGCGGATCGCTGCAGGCGAGAGCGCGCACGGCAAAAACCAACCCTTTCTTTGCGCCACCCGCGGCCACGGGCGGTCCGATCTCCAGTCGGAACGCCGGCTCGCCCATCACAGCGGCGGCGCACAGGGTCACCACAGCCGCCAGTGCGATACGCGATCTGGATACCATCTGCTCCTCCGCTCGAGGCGTCGCCCGGCCGTGGGTCCGGCTTGCGCCTCCTCACCAGGTCCACGCCAGCTCTTCGCGCCAATGTTTCAACATCGCCGCATCGAGCTGCAACACCTTCTCGCGCACCACCGACGCCGGGGGAGGGCTCAACGCGGCGATGCGGTCGTAGACCCGTTCCCGGCTGGCCGCATCGACTCGCGAGAGCAGATGCCACAGGGTCAGTGTGTCGCGGACGCGCGACTCCGATAACACGACCGCCAACGCATCTGCCGCTCCCCCGCCGAAATCGAGCACTGACAGCGCCTGCCTCAACCGTGGCGACGCGTCGTCGAAGAATGGTGTGCCGGGACCGACGTCCTTCCGTGTCTCGGCCATGGCACCCGCTGGCACGAGTGACTCCCGCCCGTTCCACTCGAGCGAGGTCCATCCCTCGGTGACTTGGATCTGTCCACCGCCATCGGGCGCTACCCGCATCGTGTAGGCGCAGCCCAGGTCGACGACCGTGCTCGAAGGCGTGTCGACGAAAAACAGACGAGGCGGTGCGGCGATCTTCGCGCTGATCGTCCCCACCTCCAGCGAGAGGCGGAATTCAGGGGCGCCAATCTGGCCCAGCCTCACCCGGGTGGCCGGCTCGACGCTCACCGTACCGATGCTCCCGACCTTGATGACTGCGCGCGACGACTGATCGGTATCGACGAGGCTCCCCGGAGACATCCGCTCCGCGGTGCGAGTCTCCGGTCGTGTGATTTCCCATCGTTCCGCGATCGCGCCGTCGCGCGTCGTGCCGCCGCGTGACAGGTAAAAGACACCGGCTGCTGCCACGATGGCTGCGAGGCATGCCACGGCCCACCGCAGCGGCGTGAGCCAGGCTGACACCGCGGGACGTGCGCCACTGGTCGATTGAATCGAGTTCCAGACCGATGCCGGGGCGGGCACGACCCGGAGCTCGGTCATGAGGCGCGCCGCGAAACGGACCTCGTCGAGAGCGTGCCGGCACCGCTCGCAGGATTGCAGGTGCTTCGCAACGGCGCGCTCCTCGCCCGGTGGCAGGTCGCCGTCCGCGTACCGTGCGAGCTTGTGTTCAACGTGACTGATCAGCACCGTGCGCACCCCCGCACCCCGCACCCCCGCACCCTGGCACCCAGCACCCTCGCACCCCGCACCCTCGCACCCTGGCACCCCGCACCCTCGCACCCTGGCACCCCGCACCCTCGCACCCCGCACCCCCGCACCCCCGCACCCTCTTAC
>DASUGH010000183.1:0-76055 GCA_036274155.1 Vicinamibacterales bacterium
CTGGGTAAAGCGCCTTGGATGCTTCGGGATTACTACCCTGTGCTAGAGCCGTGCGACCACCGGCTGACAGGATGCCGAGCATCACGAAGCCGCAACCGATCCAGACGAACTTAGCCATGCTGGATCTCCTGCGGCGGAGCATTCACCCGGCTGCGGTTCGGCAAGAACCTGAACGCGGCGAATCCGGGTAGCCCCAGAACGTGGTCGCCCTGTCCGTCAGGCCTGCCTGACTGCGGCTCCGGGGTAGAAGAAGAAATCGTGCTCGCCCGGGGGCGCATGACCGGCGATGCGCGCCGCGAGCGCCAGCTGCGCGAGGTGCCTGATCTCGTGGAGCACCATGTGCGTCGCCAGCTTCCATCGCTGGACCGTGTAGTGTCCCAGCGCCGGTGAGCTGACGGTCATCATCGCGGCGGCTTCCGCCGCGTCCAACTGGTCGAGATAGCTGCGGAAGTCCTTTCGTACCAGATCGGCGTACTCGAAGAGCGCCGCCATGTCGCCGTCTGCCACGCCGGTCGACTCTGGCGGGGTCGATCCCTCCAGACGGCACAAATGCCGTCGCTCGACGAGAAATACGTGATCGAGCAGTGCCTGCACCGTCCTGAAGCGGCCGGACGGCTGCAGCGAGATCTTCAGACGCGCGGGATCCGCCATCAACCAGTCTCGCCACTTCCGGCGCTCGTGGTCGGAGTAGTCGAGCAGATCGTCCAGTTGAATCGCTACGCTCATGATCCAAGTGCCTCACTGACGCTCATCACGCGGACCGGCCCGAGGTTCAAGGCGCGGATGCCCGCCTCGATCGCCGCTCGATCTCCCGCGATGACGACGGCGAACTGCTGTGGCAGCACATACTTCGCCGCAGCCTGGGCCACGGCTGCGGACGTCACGGCCTGAATGCTGTCGACATAACGACTGAAGTAATCGTCAGGCAGCTTGTAGACGATGAGCTCTTCAACGTGCGAGGTGAGATCGCTGATCGTCTCGAACTCGCTCGGAAATCCCAGCGCGACGTAGTTCTTTGCCTTGGCGAGCTCGTCGGCGCCGACAGGTTTGCGAATGGCCTCGAGCTCGTTGAAGAACTCGCGCAGCGCTTCGGCGGTTTTGTCCGTCTGCACGCCAGCGCCGGCCACGAAGCTTCCCGCCGAGAGCCGCATCTCGAACCGGGAGCTCGCGCCGTAAGAGTATTGGTGCTCTTCCCGCAGGTTCTGGTTGAGCCGCGACGTGAACGACCCGCCGAGGATCGTGTTCAGGACCTGCAGCGTGAAGTAGTCGGGGGTCGAACGCGGCACCCCGACCCCGCCGATGCGGATCTGCGACTGCGCCGCCTTCGGCATGTCGACAATCGTGATCTGGCGGCTGGTGAGCTGCGGGGCGTCCGGGACTCGCGCGCGTGCGGGAGCGCCGCGGTTCTTCCATGCGCCGAAGTGCTTCTCGAGGAGCGGCACGACGGCATCGGCGCGGATGTCGCCCACCGCGACGAGCGTCGCATTCGACGGCTGATACATCGCCTCGTGGAACGTGCGCAGATCGCCGGTCGTGAAGCCTTTGAGGGTGGCCTCGGTGCCGACGGCCGCCGTTCCGTAGCGATGAGTGGCGCCAAAGACAGTGCGCGCGAAGGCCATGGGCGCCACCGAGGCAGGATCGTCGCGCGCCTGGAGCAGCGACGTGATTCGCTCCTTGCGGACTCTGTCCAGCTCCTTCTCCGAGAACGTCGGACGCAGCGCCACGTCGGCCATGATGGGCAGGGCGTCGCCGAGCCTCGCCGCGGGAACGTTCAGCCTGACGGCCGATGCGTCGAACGAGCTGACGGTTGCCAGGCTTGCGCCGAGCACTTCAACGGCATCTGCCAGCTGGAGCGCATCGCGCGCGCCGGCGCCCTCGTCGAGCATCGCCGCCGTGAGGCTCGCCACGCCGAACTTGCCGGCCGGGTCGTCGCCACTGCCGGCGAGCACGAGCAGATTGACCTGGACGAGCGGCACCTCGTGCGCCTCGATGAGCCACACTGGAAGACCGTTCGACAGCGTGCGCTTCTGAATCGGCGGCAGGTTCAGGCGCGGCGCCGGGCCGAGCGCGGGAGGCTTCGAGCGATCGGCGCGCGGCTGTTGGGCGGCAATCGCGGTCGCCGCCGCCACCAGCACGACGGCGAGCACCGGAATCACGCGCGTTCTCTTGACGAGTGCCGGGCGCGGGGTCATTTCGCTGCCTCCGGCTGCACGACGAGCTCGACGCGCCGGTCGGCGGGCAGCCAGTCGATCACGGCAGACTGCACGTCGGAAGCGGAGAGCGACGTGTAGCGTGCCAGGTCCTCGGCGAAGAAATCCGGCCCGCCGCCAGCCGTGTAGTAGGCGTTCAACTGATCCGCCTTGCCACCGAAGCCGCCGACGCGCTCCATCGCGCGATAGAACGAGGCCTCAGTCTGGTTGACGGCGCGCTGAACCTCTCGCGACGTCGGCGCCTCGCGCCGCAGCCGCGCCAGCTCCTCGTCGATGGCCGTCTGCAGCTCGGCGATCGTGCGGCCGGGCCGCGCCGTGGCGATGATGTTGAACGAGCTGCCGAGCGCGCCCGATTGCTGATAGGCCGACACGTCCTGCGCCATCTGCGTGTCGTAGACCAGCCGCTTGTAGAGACGCGAGTTCTTCCCGCCGGCGAGCACCGAGGCGGTGACGTCGAGCGCGGCATCGCCCGGCGCATACATCCGCGGGGTCAGCCATGCGAGGTAGATCCGCGGCAGCGTCACGCGGTCCGTCAGCGTCTTTCGCTTCACCGACGTGAGGATGGCCGCGGGCGGCGCCACCGGTTCGACCGGCGGCGACACGGCGATCTCGCCGAACCATTTCTCGACCAGCGCCTGCGTCCGATCGAGGTCGATGTCGCCGGCCACGACCAGGCTTGCGTTCGCGGGCGTGTAGTACTTCTTGAAGAACTCGACCACGTCTTCGTAGCTGGCCGCCGTGAGATCCGCCATCTCGCCGATCGTCGGCCAGCTGTACGGGTGAGCCGGCGGCCAGAGCATCCTGTCCAGCTCGATCGAGGCCATGCCGTAGGGCTGGTTTTCGTAGCTCTGGCGGCGCTCGTTCTTGACGACGTCGCGCTGGCCGTTCACGCGCTCGGGCGTCATCGTGTCGAGCAGGTACGCCATCCGGTCCGACTCGAGGAACAGCGCCAGCTCGAGCGCGTTCGACGGCACCTGGATCACATAGTTGGTGCGATCGTTCGACGTCGAGCCGTTGTTGTCGCCGCCCGCCGATTCGAGCAGTGTGTCGAACTCGCCTTCCTTGACGTGCTTCGACCCTTCGAACATCAGGTGTTCGAAGAGGTGCGCAAATCCGGTTCGCCCCTGTTTTTCGTTCGCCGAGCCGACGTGGTACCACATGTTGATAGCCACGATCGGCACGCTCTTGTCCTGATGCAGGATCACGGTGAGACCGTTCGACAATCGAAACTGTCGATAGGGCACCTGCAATGATGCGAGGGTCTGTCCCCCGAGCGGCACGACGATGAGCGCCAGCAGCGCGATGACGAAGGCGAGGCGAGCCATGATCCCTCCGGCCCGCTATTCTCGCATTCGCGGTCGAGCCCTGCCACTGGCAGGCACCCGGCTTGCAGCCTCGTGACGTGCGGGCCGAGTGGCCGTGCAGAACGAGGTAGCCATGTCGGGGCGTCACAGCACAGCCGTGCGTCGCTTCCAGCCGATCTCACGCCTGAAGGGTTATACCGTCGACGACAAGGTCAGCGACCCTCGTGGTTGGGATGCCGTCGACGGCGCCGGCCGCACGATCGGCGAGGTCAAGGATCTGCTCGTTGACACCGATCGCCTGGCGTCCTATCTTGTGGTAGACGTCGACCTTCGCGCACTCGAGCTCGACGGCGATCCGCGGGTGCTGGTACCGATGAACCACGCTCATCGCGACGGCGACCGGAAACGCATCGTCGTGCCGGGTCTGACCAGAAGCCGTATCGCCGCGCTGCTCCTCGAACGGGCAGACGCGGAAACGGAGTTCTGGGACCGATGGTGGCGCGGGAGCGACGCCGCAGCCGAAGAGGTACCGACCAGGGCTGCCGAACCGGTGGACGCGTCCGAGCTGCACACCTTTCCAATCGAGCGTCCGCGTCGTCCATGATGACATCCCGAGGTGAGCGCGATGGATGAAGTACGAGTCGTCCGCAGACGTACGTTGGCGTGGCCGCTGCTGATCGCCATCCTCATCGTGGTGATCATCGTCGGGTGGTTGCTGTTCTCGATGCGCGGGACACCACGATCAGGGCTCCGCTCGGTCCCGTCGGCCGATCGGCCCGTCGCGATGGTCGTCGCCGGCGCGCCGCGCTGAATCCTTCGCAGAACCGAGCTTCAGCTCGGTTTACAGACCTTCGCAGAACCGAGCTTCAGCCCGCTCCTTCGCAGAACCGAGCTTCAGCTCGGTTTACAGACCGCGTCGATCACCGCGTTGAACGTTGCGCTCGGGCGCATCGCACGACTGGCCGCTTCGGGACTCGGGTGGTAGTAACCGGCGATGTCCACCGGGTTGCCCTGGACGCCGTTCAGCTCGGCCAGGATCGCCGATTCGCTGCGTTCGAGCCGTTCGGCTACGGGCGCGAACGTCTTCTGAAGCTCCGGATCAGCCGTTTGATCGGCGAGCGCGCGTGCCCAGTACATCGCCAGGTAGAAGTGGCTGCCGCGATTGTCGATCTCTCCCACCTTGCGCTGCGGCGACTTGTCGTTCTCGAGAATGCGGCCATTCGCCTGATCGAGCGCGTGCGCCAGCACCAGCGCCTTCGAGTTGCCGGTCTTGGTCC
This sequence comes from Vicinamibacterales bacterium, assembly GCA_036274155.1. Taxonomy (GTDB): domain Bacteria; phylum Acidobacteriota; class Vicinamibacteria; order Vicinamibacterales; family UBA2999; genus Gp6-AA40. The sequence continues at coordinate 4,792 of DASUGH010000183.1, forward strand.
CGAGATCTTCGAGTGACACCGCGAGGGCGAGGAACTCGCCAAGCGAATCCCACCGGAGATAATTCTCCTGCTGGAACTGCTGCACGTGCTTGGGCGCCGACCCGCCGGCGCCGGTCTCGTACAGGCCGCCGCCGCCGAGCAGCGGAACGATCGACAGCATCTTGGCGCTCGTGCCGAGCTCGAGGATCGGAAACAGATCGGTCAGATAGTCGCGCAGCACGTTGCCGGTTACCGAGATCGTGTCCAGGCCGGCGCGGACGCGCTCGAGCGTGGCGCGGCACGCGTCGATCGGCGACATGATGCGGATGTCGAGCCCGTTCGTGTCGTGGTCGCGCAGATAGCGCTCGACGCGCTCGATGACGAGGCAGTCGTAGGCGCGGCGGCGATCCAGCCAGAAGATCGCCGCATGGCCGGTGGCGCGGGCGCGGGTCACGGCGAGCTTCACCCAGTCACGGATTGGCAGGTCCTTCGTCTGGCACATGCGCCAGATGTCGCCCTGTTCGACCGCGTGCTGGAACAGGACCTTGCCCGACGCGTCGACTACCCGCACCCTGCCGTCGGACCTCATCTCGAACGTCTTGTCGTGCGACCCGTACTCCTCGGCCTTCTGCGCCATGAGCCCGACGTTCGAGACGGTGCCCATGGTGCGCACGTCGAACGCGCCGTGCGCCTTGCAGTCGTCGACCGTCGCCTGGTAGACGCCGGCATAACAGCGATCCGGTATCAGCGCCTTGGTGTCGTGCAGCTTTCCGTCAGGGCCCCACATCTGCCCGGACGCCCGGATGGCGGCCGGCATCGACGCATCGACGATCACGTCGCTCGGCACGTGAAGGTTGGTGATCCCCCTGGCCGAATCCACCATCGCCAGCGGCGGCCGCTTCGCGTAGACCGCCTGCAGGTCGGCCTCGATCGCGGCGCGCTGGTCGGCCGGCAGCCGCTGGATCTTCGTGTAGACGTCGCCGATGCCGTTGTCGGGATCGACGCCGAGCGAGGCAAAGACCGCCGCGTGCTTGTCGAACACGTCGCGGTAGTAGGCGACGACAGCATGTCCGAACATGATCGGGTCGGACACTTTCATCATCGTCGCCTTCAGGTGCAGCGACAGCAGCACTCCCTGGCTCTTCGCCTCGTCGATGGCTTTCGCGAAAAACGCCTGGAGGGCACGCCGGCTCATCGTCGACGCCGCCACGAGGTCGCCCGCCGTTACCTTCACGCCGTCTTTGAGAATGGTCGTCGCGCCGCTCGCGTCGCTGAACTCGATCCTCAGCGCGCCCGCCTGTGCAATCGCCGCCGATTGCTCGCTGCCGTAGAAGTCGCCCTCCGTCATGTGCGCGACATGCGTCTTCGAGGCGTGGCTCCACGGGCCCATGGAGTGCGGGTGCTGCCGGGCGTACTGCTTCACCGGCGCGGCCACACGGCGGTCGGAGTTGCCCTCGCGCAGCACCGGGTTCACGGCGCTCCCGAGCACCCTGCTGTACCTGGCTTTAATGGCGCGCTCGTCGTCGGTTCTGGGCTCGGCGGGGTAATCCGGCACCGGATATCCCTGCTGCTGGAGCTCCGCGATGGCGGCCTGCAGTTGCGGTATCGAGGCGCTGATGTTCGGCAGCTTGATGATGTTGGCCTGAGGGGTCGTCGCCAGCTCGCCGAGCTCGGCCAGATCGTCCGGCTGCCGTCGATCGGCAGGCAGCCGATCGGGGAACGCCGCGAGGATGCGGCCGGCCAGGGAAATGTCCTTGGTGACCACCGAGATGCCGGCCGCGCACGTAAAGGCCCGGACGATCGGCAGGAGCGAATACGTCGCCAGGGCCGGTGCTTCGTCGGTGTGCGTATAGATGATCGTGGCTGTGCTCATGAGGCTCCGGAACACACGAGGGCTCGAGGCGTGAGAACGGCCGCGGGCCCTGCGCAGAACCGAGCTTCAGCTCGGTTACGAACTCTTTGTCCAACCGAGCTAAAGCTCGGTTCTGGAAAAATGAAATCAATTGTCACTCAAAATCCGGTGGTCCATCGAGCGCACGACGTGCGCCCGGCGGAAGGACTGTTGGACGGGGCCCGCAGCTGATACAGTCCATCTGGAGCGTCCATCGCGAGATGTCAGATTCCGCCTCTCCACTCGTCGCCGTGATCATGGGCTCGTCGTCGGACTGGGAGACGATGCAGCACGCCGTGGAGGTTCTCGACCGCTTTGGCGTGCAGTCGGAACGGCACATCGTGTCGGCGCATCGCACGCCGGTCTGGATGGCGGAGTTTGCGACGGGCGCGGAGGCGCGCGGCACGGAGGTCATCATCGCCGGAGCCGGTGGCGCCGCGCATCTGCCGGGGATGGTCGCTGCGCACACGGTGCTTCCGGTGCTGGGCGTGCCGGTACAGAGCGCGGCGCTGCAGGGACTCGACTCGCTTCTCTCGATCGTGCAGATGCCCGGCGGCGTTCCGGTGGCGACGCTGGCGATCGGCAAGGCGGGCGCTACCAACGCGGGACTGCTGGCGGTGGCCATCCTGGCCACGTCGCGCCCCGAGCTGCGCGCGCGGCTGCGCGCCTTTCGCGACGAGCAGACGCAGAAGGTACGCCAGGAACGGCTGCCGTGAGCCTGCATGGCGGCTTTGGCACGCACGCCCGGGTGATTGCGCCGGGCGCGGCGCTCGGGGTGCTCGGCAGCGGACAGCTCGGACGCATGTTCACCATCGCCGCCCGGCGGATGGGGTACCGCGTCCACACGTTTTCTCCCGACGAAGACACGCCGACCGGACAGGTGGCCGACGTCGAGGTTTCGGCTTCCTACGAAGATCTCGACGCGCTGCGCGCCTTTGCCCGTCAGGTGGCCGTGGTCACGTTCGAGTTCGAGAACGTGCCGATCGACGCCATCGATGCCGTCGAGGCGCTGACGCCGGTCCGGCCGTCTGGTGTGGCGCTGCACACGGCACAGGAGCGGGCACGGGAGAAGACCTTTCTCGCCGATCGCGGCATCCCGACCGCCCCGTTCGCCCGCGCCGCCTCCCTCGACGAGCTCTGGAACGCCGTGGCGCTGATCGGCACGCCGGCCATCGTCAAGACCGCGGCGTTCGGCTACGACGGCAAGGGGCAGCACACGGTGATCACGCCGGCGGACGTCGACCATATCTGGAGCGCGATCGGCCATCAGGAGGCCATCGTCGAGAAGCGCATCGCCCTGCAGGCGGAGATCTCCGTGATAGCGGCGCGCGGTCTCGATGGCGAGGTGGCGCAGTACGCGCCGTTCGAGAACCGGCATCGTCATCACATCCTCGACGTGACGACGGCGCCCGCCGCAGTGCCGTTGGCGGTCTCGCGGCGGGCGGCCGAGATCACCCATGCGATCCTCGAGGAGCTGCAGTACGTCGGCGTGCTGTGCGTCGAGTTCTTCCTGAGCACCGACGGAGAGCTGCTCGTGAACGAGCTGGCGCCGCGCCCGCACAACTCGGGGCACCTGACGTTCGACGCCGCGGCGACGAGCCAGTTCGAACAGCAGGTGCGCGCCATCTGCGGGTTGCCGCTCGGAGCAACCGATCTGCTGCGGCCGTCGGCGATGGCCAACCTGCTGGGGGATCTCTGGCTCGGCGGCGAGCCGAACTGGGCGGCTGCCTGCCGCTTCCCCGACGTGAAGCTGCATCTCTACGGCAAGTCGCAGGCGCGGCCGGGGCGGAAGATGGGCCACCTGACCTGCCTGGCCCGCACCGTGGAAGAAGCACAGGACCGCGTGCTGGCAGCGCGTGATGCGCTGCTGATCTGAACGTTTCTCGCGCGAGGCCTCGCCAAACGTCCGGTCGTGGCAATGTGACGTACCGCCCGTGCCGACAGGCTGCGCGAAACACCGACCAGGAACTCAGTGGTTTGCCGTTCGGACGGACTCGCCTTCCGCGGCGGCCGGGGCGTGCATCTCGATGACGTAGAGCAGCGGCACGCCCATTCGCTCGACGGTGTGGACGATCCGTCCCGGGTATTTCTGATGAAGGTTCCAGCGCGTAATGGAGAGGACCACGTCAGCATCGCGGTCGGGTTCGACCGTGACGAACCGCTGCAGGCGATCCCCGCCGGCGCGGATGTAGTAGCCGGCAAACCGTTCGCCGGCGCTGCTCGTCACCCGAATGCTGTGCGCCGGTGCCTCCTGGCGATAGTGCGCCGCCAGCCATTCGACGCCCTCCCGGTGAGACGCCGCCCAGTAATCGGTCTCGTACCGGCCGAACGCCGCGCTCAGTCCCCCGTGCAGGCGGTTGAAATACACCGACTGGAAGGGGTGCAGCGCCACCATGTCGGTCAGCGTCAGCGCTGCCAGCACGACGGCCGGTGCCGCCACCGCCACTTTCAGCCACACGAACGGCCGGTCCAGCAGCCATGAGAGGCCGCACCCGGTCACGACCGCGAGCAGCGGCAGCACGAACAGGAAGTGGCGGTATGCGTCGTACATCACCGCGTGCGTCAGGATCGCGACGACCGGCAGCCCGAGCATCGCGACGAGAACGAACAGCAGCTGCGACTGGAGGTGGCGTTGTGGTTCGTCCTTCCGTGATCGCAGGCGATCGAAGACGAGCGCGAGGGCGACGCCCGGCAGGATCACCGCGTAGAAGTCGGGCAGCGTGATCGCGAACCAGCGCGGCAGGTAGTGCCACGGCAGCTCGGCCGGGCCGACGAGGGCGCCGTCGTACAGCGTGGGAGCCACATATTCGAAGTGGGCGATCGCGCGCAGCGCCTTCCACATGTTGACGAACGGCCGCCGCTGCGCGTACGGCCACCACGGCAGCATGACGAGCCACGCCGTGAGGAGGGCACCGGCCCAGGATCGCGAAAACGCCACGATGTCCGCGCCGAGTGCCCGACGGAGATAGGCTGGATCCTCTCTGGCACGGGCGATCGCCCAGCACGCAAACAGCCACGCATAGCACCCGACGAGGACGATGGCGCCGACGCGCACGCCGAGCGCGAGGCCGATGACGACGCCGATGAGCAGCGTCTGCCGCGTCGTCGGCCGCGGCAGCGACCGGTAGGCCGCCAGGATCGCGCCGAGCGACAGCAGGAACAGTGTTGCGAACGGCACGTCCTTCGGATTGTTGAAGGTCTGCCCGTACCACCCCGGGGTCAGGACGAGGATCAGGACTGCGAAGAACCCGGCGCGGGCGCCCATGAGCCGCCTGGCGAGCCAGTTGGCGCCCCAGAGCGCGAGCCAGCCGGTGAGCGCCGTCACGAGGTGGCCGCTCTCGTACAGACCGAGCGGCGAGCGATCGGCGATGAGGCGGCTGATGCCGTTGAAGAAGCTGCCGTACAGGCGCTGATTGTCCTCGCTGAGGATGCTGCGGGCCGTGAACCAGGACGAGTACCAATCGATCCAGTACTTGCCGTTCGTGGCCGAATGTTCTTCGTCCCACGTCATGCCGTAATCGCGGAACGTGACCACGATCACCACGAGCGTTACCGCCAGCAGGAGCCGCGCCGCAAGACGCCAGCGGGCTTCCACGCGCTGCGCGCGCGAGTCGTGGACGCTTCCCGCGCCGGCACGTCCCGCCGCGTCAATCGTGGGCGCGCGCTTTGCAGCTAGAATCACTGACGCCTCTGCATGTCACTGCCGACGATCATCCTGCTCCCGGTTTTCGAGGATTGGCAGGCTGTGAGTCTCCTGCTCCCGCGCGTGCTCGCCAGCGTGCGAGACGTGGCGCATCCAGCCGTGCTCATCGTCGACGACGGCTCTCGCCACCCGCCGCCCGAAGGTCTGACGCGTGATACCGGCGGCGGATTCGCATGGATCAGGATCCTGCGCCTGAAGCGCAATCTCGGCCACCAGCGCGCCATCGCGGTGGGTCTTTCCTATATCGACGAGCACGTCCCTTGTGAAGCCGTGGTGGTGATGGATGCCGACGGCGAGGATCGGCCGGAAGACGTCCCGAGGCTCCTGGCGCGCTCGCGTGAGCTGCAGGGCGAGCATCTCGTCTTCGCCGAGCGCGGCCGCCGCATCGAGAGCGTGTTCTTTCGAGTGTGCTATCACCTGTACCGCGCGTTGCATCGGCTGCTGACCGGGGCCGACGTTCGCGTCGGCAACTTCAGCGTCATCCCGCGCGGGCGGCTGGCCAGCGTCGTCGTGACCTCTGAATTGTGGATCCATTATGCGGCGTCGACGTTCCGCGCGCGCCAGCCGAGTGCATTCGTTCCAGCCGCACGCGGTCAGCGCCTGGCCGGGCCGTCGCGCATGAGCTTTGTCGGCCTCGTGGTGCACGGGCTGAGCGCGATCTCGGTCTACAGCGACGTGGTCTTCACGAGGCTCGTGGTCACGGCGAGCATCGTCGCCGCCGTGGCCATCGCCTCGCTGTGCGTCGGACTCGGCGTGTATCTGTGGGGCGGCGTGGTGGTGCCCGGCTGGCTGGCCTATACGGCTGGACTGCTGCTGGTGATCGTCTTCCAGGCGATGACGTTCATCGCGGCGCTGACATTCCTCATTCTCGGGGGCCGGCAGCAGGCCACGTTCATCCCCAGGCGGGATTACGCGACGTTCGTGCAGTCGGTCACTGAAGACGCGCCGGCTGCGGCACGCGTATGACGGGCGAGCCCGCGCTCCACTACATCGGCGACGAGCTGCAGGCGTTTGCCCGTGCGACGAACTGGAAACGTTATCTGGCCGGCCAGATCCGGCCGTTTCTCGGACGGGAGGTGCTCGAGGTCGGGGCGGGCCTGGGCGAAACCGCGCTGGCGCTCTGTTCGCCGGCGCAGGCCCGCTGGGTGCTGCTCGAACCCGATCCGGACCTTGCCGCGTCGGCGCGGACGCGCCTGGCAGGCGCGGGACTCTCAGCCCAGTGGCAGGTTCGAGCCGGAACCACCATGTCGCTGGGCCCTGACGAGCAGTTCGACTCGATCATCTATGTCGACGTGCTCGAGCACATCGAGCGCGATGCGGCCGAGCTCGCGCAGTCCATGCGGCACGTGCGACCGGGGGGCCATCTCGTCGTGCTCGCCCCCGCCCACCAGTGGCTGTTCACCGCCTTCGACGCCCGAATCGGCCACTTCCGCCGCTACACGAGGCGGTCGTTGACGAGTGCCGGACCTCCCGGCGCGACGCTCGTCCGCGTCCGATACCTCGACGCGGCCGGGATGGGTGCCTCCCTTTCGAACCGCGTGCTCCTGCGGCAGGCGATGCCGACCCTGAAGCAGCTGTGGCTCTGGGACAAATGCCTGGTGCCGGTGTCGAGGATTCTCGACCCGCTGCTCGCCTATCGGGCCGGAAAATCGATCCTCGCCGTCTGGCAACGCCGCTGATCGTCGGCGGCCGCGAGCACGAGCGCAACTACGCCCGCTGGCAGTACAGACGGCTGATTCGCCAGTCGGCGGATCTCTCGGTCTCGACCGTGTACCCCTGTTTTTGAAGGTACGCCGTCAGATCAGCGCGGTTGTGACGCGGTGCCGAGGACGGATGGCATTCCATGTGGATGCGCGTGATTCGCGCGAAGAGCTGGCCAGGCAGCGTATAGAGGATCGGGAACTCTGAGCCTTCGACGTCGATCTTGAGCAGGTCGCAGGTGGCGATGTCGTTGGTCTCGAAGATGCGCGCCAGCGTCGTGCTGCGGACGGTGATCCCCTCACCTTCGCCGCCATACAGCGAATGACCGGCGACATTGTCGCTGTTCAGGTGAAGCGTCACTCCGTTCTCATGGTCGGTACACGCGACGTCGAACGCTCGAATCGCGGACTGGAAACGGTTGGCCGCGATGTTCTGCGTGAGAAGCGTGAAATTGTTCGGCTCCGGTTCGTACGCGAAGATCCGCGACGCGCCGAGCGCCGCTGCGCGAACGCTCACCGCGCCGATGTTCGCTCCCAGGTCGACGACCGTCGCGCCTGTCAGATCCATGGACAGCAGCCGGTAGTCATCGCGGAGCATCGCTTCCTGCACGACCCACTTGTCGCTGGTATCCGGCCGGACGATCACCCGCAAATCGTTGTCGAAGCGGAGCTCGTACTGGTCCGGGCCGGCGAGATGCAGGAAATCCAGCGCGTACCGGCGCCAGTTGTCACAGGAGAAGAGACTTCGGTTCAGGCAGGCGGACGTCAGCTTCTTCACGTTGACGAGGTATTCGATCGTCCTCACTGCCCGCATCCCACTTCACGCGCGCGAACATCAGGCAGAAACCGCATCACCAGCGTGCGGATGTCGAGCGGCGCCACCGTCCGCGGCGCGTCGGTGCTGAGCACGACATCCACGGTCGAGGTCGGAGGAATCTCGAGGCGTATCGAGTACTTCCCGTAGTCCGGTCCAATCATCCATTGCGCCCGAGCCGATCCGGCAGTGGCCTCGAGCCGGGCGCTTCCACCGGGCGGCAGACCAGGCGCCTGTGCCTCGAACTGCACGTCCGCGCGCAGGACACGCTCCTCCCGATTGCGCAGCGTGACGACCGCCGTGGCTTCCGACCATCGATACGCGATCTCGTCGAGGTGGAATCCCTTCCCGAACAGCACGTCCACGGAGCCGTCGACCGGCACCTCGGAATCGGTCACGAGAATCGACGCGGGATCGAAGGCGGCGTCCTCGGTCGTCAGGCGGGTCCACAACCATTCGCGCGCGTTGCGGGTGCGATCGACGTGAGCGCCGAAGCGATCGGTAAAGGTGCCGTTGGTCGGTTCCCCGTCGACGAACACCCTCGCCCGGCACGCCGTCGGCGCGCCGGACAGGCGGCCGACGATCCGGAACTGGTCTGAGCGGGCGTGCGCCAGGATCATGAGCTCGTGGCTCGCCATCGGCACGCCTTCCGCGGCCGACTGGACGGGACTGAACACCAGGTACGACGCGTCGCCACGCCGCTCCTGCGTGACTTCCAGGAAATAGAGCCTACCCGCTGCCTGCGTCGCCCGCGCACGCTCTTGCCAGTCGTCGCGCGCATGCAGCACCTCGACCTGCTTCTTGCCGTGAACGCGCACGTACGACGTCCAGTAGTCGTCGAAGACGTGCATGGTGCCGGGGTAGTGCTCGAAGAGCGATGGCGCCAGGATCAGGCTGCCCTCTGGAATCGCTCGAAACACCGGGCTGGCAATCCACTCGTCCACGATCCTCCACTTGTCGTACATCCGCCGCTCGGTGAGCGCCACGTGCGCGTTGATGACGTCCGTTCCGTAGGAGACGATGAACGAGGCGGCCGCGAACGTTGCGCCGAGGACCATCGCCGAACGGCGTGAGAGAGTGGCGACCCAGCTCACGAGCCCCTCGAGCAGCAGAGCGAGGAGGATGACGACGCCGAAGAACACGAAGTAGGTCGTGAGATAGCCGTGGGTGAAATCCTCGATCGCCCAGGTCTGATACTTGACGGTTGCCGCCAGCGGCAGGTTGGTCAGCACGATGAACACGAACGCGATGAGCCAGAGGACACCGCGCCGCTGGACGCGATCGCCGCCGGCGATGGTGAGTGCCGCCGTCAGATAGGCGACGATGATGGCTTTCACGAGCCATGCCGCCTCCACGACACCGAAGAGGTCGCGCAGTGTGGCGCTGAACGTTCCGTACCCCATGTAGAAGTCGGTGATCACCGGGCGGTAGACGCGGGAATAGTGAAGCGGAAACGCCGATGAGCCGAAGCGTTCGATGACCTTCGACATCCGCCACGGATCCAGGCTGATGACGTACTGCTCGACCGCCATCATCTCGCGCCCGATGTCGGGCTGGAGCCAGAGACGAAAGCCGACGATCGCGGCCAGCACCGCGAGCGTTGCGTAGATATGCGGTGTGAGCACCGCCCTCCTTGCACGCTCCCTCCAGTCTTGCGTGCCGGCGGCGGCGGTGAGCACCGGGAAGAGACAGGCATAGACGAGGAAGTTCTCGTAGACCAGGAGGCTGCAGACGAAGAGGATCACGCTCACGGGGCGCAGGCGCGTTCGGCCGCCGAGCGCCAGCCACCAGGTGGCCACCGACAGCCAGAACGCCGTCAGCGCCATGGTCGGCACCAAGGGATACGACGTGAGCAGGCTGTGATCGTAGGTGTTCTGCGCAAACGCGAAAAAGAACACGACGGCCAGCGTTGCCAGGCGCGCGCTGCCCGACAGCAGACGGATCGTGAAAAACATCGACGCGACGCTGCACAGGATCCCGCCGATCGACAGCGACTTCATCACCCAGTAGTGGCCCCAGCCGTAGGCGAGCGGTTGAAGACGCCCGGTGATCGCGTGCTGGAGGCGCCCGCTCAGTACCGAGTCGCCGAGGCCGGACATCCGGTTGCCCGCCTGGACGCCCAGGTTCAGATAGGCGTCGTCGGTTGTGGTGTAGCCCGAGTGGAGGAGCGGCAGGCACGTCATGACCGCCAGGAGCACGATGAGCAGCATCGTGGAGAAGCGATCGGACACGACAGAGCCGCGCAGGTCAGTCAAGCGGCTTTGTCGGCTTCGAGAAGGCGGACGTCATCGGGTCATTTTACCTTTGCTTCCAACGTGGCGTCTGTGTCCGGCGATCGACGACGCGTACGCGGCACGTGATGAACGCAGAGTTCGAGAGATAAGATTCGTCGGATGCAGCGGTCCACTCTCCGTCGACGCCTGATTCAGGTCGCCGCCGTCTCATCGCTCGCGGCGATCGCCCTGGCGCTGACCCCCGGCTTCGAGCTTCACGCTGGTCCGCTGCGTGTGTCGGTCCACTCGCCACGGCACCTGCTCATGCTGGCCGTGGTCAGTGCTATCGCCGCCTGGGCGGTGTCGCTGGCGCAGGGAGATGACGAGGGCCCTCCCGGCCCGCGCCGCTGGGGTCGATTCGCCGCGCTCTCGGGGCTCATGGTGGTTGGATTGAACGTGCTGATGCTCGCGCAGCCGTCCATGCCGACCGACAAGTTCTACTGCATGGAGGACCGGCCGATCGGCAAGGGATTCCGCCATGTGCTGAACTGCGACTCGGGCGAGTTCATGGCGCTCGCGAGTGCGCCCGCATCCGTGGTGTCGCGCCGGGTTCGCCAGAGCAGGCCGCTGTCCTTTGTCCTCGCCTATGTGATCTCCAGGCCGCTGTATCTCATCCCCCGCCTGGTGAAAGCCGGCCCGTACTATCCGCTGGCGCCGGAGTTCGTCGCCTATCTGATCATCAACATTGCGCTGTTGATACTCACGCTCGTGATCTTCACCCGGCTTCTCGACTGGAGCGCACGCGTTCGCGACGGCACCGAGCTGCTGTTCGCGCTGGTGGTGCTGGGCGTCAACGACATCACGAAGCTCTTCTTCTGGACGCCGCACGTGCAGGTCTACAACCTGTTCATCGGGTGCCTGACGCTCTATCTCATCGTCCGCCTGATCGAGCGCGGTGAGCCGTTGCGCTCACGGCAGGCGGTCGGGCTCGGGCTCGCGTTCGGCGTGGGCCTGCTCATTTACGGATCGTTCCTGATTCCGCTGCTCTGCGTCGCGCTCGTTCAGGTCGTCATCTATCGGCGGCTGTGGCCGGCGCTGGTCGCCGGCGCGGTGTCGTTGCTGCCGTATGTCTGCTGGGTCACGCTGATATTCGCGCTGACGGGCACTTTCTACAATCACGAGATCGAGGTCTACCGCCAGTTCGTGTGGATCGCCGACTGCGCGAAGCTGGGTGTCGTCGCGTGTCCTCCGAAGGCGATCGACAACGCCTGGGCCTTCTTCAACACGGGAGCGCCGGTGATGGTGGTTCCGCTGCTGCTGCTGTGCGGGTGCCGCATCGCGGGATACATCTGGCCCGGGAACACGCCGGTGCCGCCCGAGCGGCTCCGCCTGATCGGCCTGGCCATCGCGTTCGCGTTTTCCGTCACCGCTGTGTTTCTCCTGCTGATGGGCTACTACGTTCCTCGTCTGATCTGGCTCCTGGTGCCGTCGGTGCTGCTGGCAGTCACGCTGGAGCTGCGGGCGCTCCGGCTCGCGATTGCGCTGCCGCGCCGGTGGATGTTCGACGCCGGTCTCCTCGCGGCCTCACTCGTCTACGTCTTCGTCCTGCTCGAGCGTCAAGGACCTTACAACTGATGGCGGGGCTGATCCCGTGACCTCCAGGTCGCTTTCCTTCCACCTGACAAGTCAGTGCAGGTAGCATTCCGGCCATGACCCCTCTCTTGCGGATCACTGCGCTCGTCGCGCTCATCGTGGTTACCGCGGCGATTTCGGTGACGGTGCAGGAGCCTGCGCCGCTGCGGGAGCCGCGCCAGCAGCTGATCGACTCGTTGAACCGTGCGGGCGTCACGCACCTCGGCGAGCGCCGGCGGGCGGTTGCAGCCGTCACGTCGCGTGGCGCCGCGGAACGTCGTCTGGCAATGGTGCGAGAGAAGCTCCTGAAAGCCATCGGTGGTCTTCCCGATCGCCCTGGCAGGCCCGCCGTGAAGACGTTCGGCACGCTCGAGGCCGACGGCTTCCGCGTCGAGAAGATCGCCTACGAGAGTCTTCCGGGCTTCTGGGTCACCGCCAACGTTTACGTTCCGTCGGCCGGCCCCGGGCCCTTTCCGGCGATCGTCGTTGCCCCGGGGCACGGCGCCGGCGGGAAGAATGAGAACTGGAGCTGGGGTGGCAACTTCGCTCGCGGCGGGATCGTGGCGCTCGCGTACGACCCGATCGGTCAGGGTGAACGGCTGCAGTACGTCGATCCCGCGAAAAACACATCGTATGTCGGCAACCCGACCGGCGAGCACGGCATGGCCAACATCGGACCGATGCTCATCGGCGAGACCGTGGCGCGATACATGGTCAACGATGCGATGCGCGGCGTCGACTATCTCACCGACCGCCCTGACGTCGATGACGAGAGGATTGGCGCGTTCGGCTGCTCGGGTGGCGGCACCGCCACAGCGTATTTCGCAGCGCTCGACGAGCGCGTGAAGGCGGCGGCCTCGGCTTGCTACATCACCTCGTTCGCAGCGTTGCTGCCATCGGCGACCGGCGTGCAGGAGGCAGAACAGAGCCTGCCGGGTTTCCTGTCGGAAGGACTCGATTTCGCGGACTGGGTCGAAGCGGCGGCGCCGCGGCCCTACGCGATCGTCTCCACGCAGGACGACATGTTCCCCTTCGAAGGCGCCCGTCAGACGTACGACGAGGCCAGACGCATCTACGGTGTGTTCGGCGCTGCCGACCGGCTGCTCTGGATCACCGGCCCCGGCGGCCACGGAAATCTCGGCCCCGTCTCGCAGCAGATCCTCGATTTCTTCACGCGGCATCTGAAAGGCGCGAACGCCGGCGCGACCTTCACGCCGCTGCGGCTCGATCGACGCGAGGAGCTGGTGGTGACGCCGACCGGCCAGGTTGCCACGTCGTTCGGCGGGGAAACGGTGCACTCGCTGAATCGTGCGCGCGCACAGACGCTGATGATGGCGCCCTCCACGGTCGAGAACACCCGGGCGCTGGAACAGCTGAAGCGGCGGCTTCGCCCGGAAATCCGTGCGCTGACGGGAGCAGCTGTCGAGCCGGGCCGAGTCAGGGCGACTGTGCTCACCGTGACCACGGAGCAAAGGCCCGGCTACAGGCTCGACACGGTAGCGATCGCCAGCGACGACGACATGACGGTGACCGGCTTCCTCGGTGTTCCAGCTGCTGCGGGAAGGCATCCCGCCACGATCGTGATGAGCGCCGAGCCGATCCAGACGCTGATCGCCGAAGGCGGGGAGCTCGACAAGCTGGTGCGCGGCGGGCGAGTGGCGCTGGCGGTCGCGCCGCGCCCGACGCCGCCGGGAACCGAGAGCATCAAGTCTCCGTATCTCGGGATCTTCAATCTGCTGTCGCTGCGCGCAATCCTCGTTCGCAAGACGATCGTCGGCCTGCGCGTCGACGATGCGCTGCGGGCGGTGAGCTGGCTGAGCGGCCACCCTGCCGTGTCAGCAGAGATCGCGATCCGGGGCGATGGCCCGCACGGCCTCGTCGCCCTTCACGCGGCGGTTCTCGACGACCGCATTACCAGCCTCTCCGTCAGGCATGCGCTGGCGTCATACCGGATGGTTCTGGACCAGCCGGGCCATCGGAACGTCTCCGAGGTGATGATCCCGGACGTCCTGCGGCATTACGACGTGGGTGATCTGCTGATCGCCACCGCACCTCGACGCGCCGAGATGATCGGCCCGGTCGACGCAGCCGGCGAGCCCGTCGACGAGGCTGCGCTTCGCGTGGCGCTCGGCAACGTCATCGAGTCGGAAGGGAAGCTCGAGGCGCTCAAGCAGGAGGCGCCGCGTCTCACCATCACGGTCGAGCGGCGGGTAAATCCGTCGCGCTAGTACCAGATCTCCTCATGTGGACTCTTCGCCGGGTCGAAGCGTCGCGCTGCAACTCCACCTCCAGTCCCGGCTCGTCGCCCGATTGTCCCGTTTCGTCGGAAAGTTGCTGCACGGATGCGCCCGCATCGCGATGCTGATGGCGGAGGGTGTTCACGTGCTCAAGGCCATCACCATCGTCGTGCTCGCCGCAGCCGTCAGCGCGCAAGGCCGGCTGGACACATCACGCATGCGCATCGACCTCTTCGCCGCTCTCAGCGGCGATCAGGAGGCCGTCGCCCGCGCGCTTGCCGCGAGCGAGCGACTGCTCGTCGAATCGCCAGATCATCCGCAGGCGCTCGTCTGGCGCGGCGCCGCCACAATCGCCCGTTCGCAGCGCCTCCTGCAGGACGATCGCGAAGCCGGGGTCGCCGCATTCCAGCAGGGCATCGGCGACATGGATCGTGCGGTGGAACTGGCGCCGGATGACGGCGAGATCCGCGCGGTGCGCGGGGTGCTGCTCGCCCCCTTGTCACGCCAGATGCCGCCGCCGTTCTCGGAGCGGATGCTGGAAAAGGCGCGCAGCGACTATCAACGCCTCTTCGATCTTCAACGTGAGGTGCTCGTGAACATCGGCGAGCATCCGCTGGGCGAGCTGCTGCAGGGCCTGGGAGACATCTACAGCCGCCAGAACAAGCCTGATCAGGCTGAACGCTATTACGGCATGATCCTCACGATGCTGAAGGACACGGAGTATTCGCCTCGCGCCGCCCAGTGGATGCGGACCAGGCAGCCGCTTCCCGTGGCGCAGACCAGCTGCATCGGCTGCCACACCGGAGGGCGCCAATGACCACGGCAGCGGCACGCGGGCGCTGGGGACGCGATCTGTGGATGGCTGTCTGCCTCACCGTGGCGGGATTGGCGGTCATGTTTGGCCTCTGGATCTGGTTCGCGGGCTGGCCACCGCCGCCGCCCTTTCTGCTTCGCGATCTGCCGTTTGGCTTCGTGCTCGGCCTGGCGATCGCCCTCCCGGCATTTCGCCTGATGCCGTTCGTCGCGGCGCGCGTCTGGCACAGGCACGCGGTGATCCGCTGGCTGGCCATGCTCGGCACGATGCTCGTGTGTGCGGTCGTCGGTACCGCGATCGCGGCGACCGTGCCGATCGTTGTGGGGATGCCGCCAGAGACGGCGGTGGTGGTCTTTCGCGAGAACATTCGCGGCACGATTCCGACCACGATCGTCGTGGGCGTGATCATTACGATCGTCGGTTCGGCGCAGGCGCGCCTCGAGGCGACGGAGCTGGAGCTCCGCACGCAGCAACTCGAGCGGGAGCGCGCCGAGAAGGTAGCCGCCGCGGCGCGGCTGGCGTCTCTCGCCGCGCGCGTGCAGCCGCATTTCCTGTTCAATACGCTCAACGCCATCTCGGCGCTGATTCGTGACAACCCTGTTCGGGCGGAGCGGACGGTCGAACGATTGTCTTCCCTGCTCCGAGCCTCCCTCGACGCGCGTGACGTCATCGCCCTGGATCAGGAGTTGAAGCTGGTCACCGACTACCTGGAGATTCAGCGGACACGTCTCGAGGATCGGCTTCGCTACGAGATAGCGATGGCGCCGGACGCTCTTGCGCTGGTGCCTCCCCTGAGTGTCCAGACCCTCGTGGAAAATGCGGTGACCCACGTGGCCGGACATCGTCCAGCTGGCGTGACCGTGCGCATCTCAGCCGTCAGGTCAGGAAACGACGTGCACGTCGATGTGTCGGATGACGGCCCCGGCTTCGACGCCCCGGCAGCGACAGCGGGTCGCGGGCTCGATACGGTACGAAGCCGTCTGCGTGCGATTCACGGTGAGCGGGCGGCGCTCGATTTCGTTCGCGAGCCCGGCCGTATGACCGTGCGCCTTCGAGTACCGGCTGCATGAAGGCCTACCTCGTGGACGACGAGCCGCTGGCGGTGAAGCGGTTGCGGCACCTGCTCGAGCAGACCGGCCGGGTGGAGATCGTCGGCGCGACGACCGATCCCCGTGTTGCCGTGGAAGATGTGCGACGCCTCTCGCCTGACGTGCTGTTCCTGGACATCGAAATGCCCGGGGCGTCCGGCTTCGAGATGCTCGATCAGATAGGGTCGCCGGCACCGCTCGTGGTGTTCACGACCGCCTATTCCGAGTACGCACTGGAGGCGTTCAGGGTCAGCTCGATCGACTATCTGCTGAAACCGATCGAGCAGGTCGAGCTCGAGCGGGCCCTCTCCAAGCTCGAACGGATGCTCGGCGGCGCCGGCCCGCCGGGGGACCTGAGGCGGGTGCTTCACGAGGTGCGCGAGCTGCTCGCACGTCGCGAGCCGGAGTACCTGCTTCGGATAGCGGCCCGCGTCGGCGATCGCACGGAGCTCGTCGACGTGGCAGACATCACGCACTTCCGTGCGAAAGACAAGCTGACGTTCGCCGTCACCACCGCGCGTGAGCATGCGATCGACCTGAGCATCGCGGAGCTCGAGCAGCGGCTGCCGCCGAGCCGGTGGATCAGGATCCATCGATCGACTCTGCTCAACATCGACGCGGTGAAGGCGCTGCACACCTGGTTCGGGGGGAAGCTGCTGGTGAAGCTGAGAGACGGCCGGACGGAGCTCCACGTGGCGCGCGAGCGGGCCGCGGACGTCAGGGCGAAGCTCGGTTTGTGACCGTGAGCGCCGGCCCTTGGACGTAGAGACCACATTATGGTAATTTCGTGACTACATGGAGCCCACGCACAACATCGGCATCCGCGAACTCAAAGCGCACCTGAGCGAATGTCTCCGGCGCGTGCAGGCGGGAGAGCTGCTGACGGTCACGGATCGCGGGCGTGCCGTCGCGCTGCTGGCCCCGGTGCAGCGGCGCGCGAGCCACGATTGGGCTCACGCCATGGTGGCGCGCGGACAGGCGCGCTGGAGCGGCGGAAAGCCCGTTGGATTGGCCGCCCGTGTTCGTGCTCGGGGAAAGCCGGCCTCCGCCATGGTGATCGAGGATCGCCGGTGACGGTGTATCTCGACACGAGCGATCTGGTGAAACTGTATGTCGACGAGTCTGGTTCCGTAGAGGTACAAGCACTTGTCGATCGGGCCGACGTCGTCGCCACGTCGGTCATTGCGTACGCAGAGACGCGCGCCACGTTTGCCCGGCGCCGGCGCGAGCGGCTGATGACCACTTCGGAGGCAAGGGCAGCTGTCCGCCAGCTCGACGCGGACTGGCCGCGATTCATGGTCATTGTCTGCGACGGCGATCTGGCGCGCTCGGCGGGGCGCCTTGCCGATGCGCACGGCATCCGCGGCGCCGACGCCGTGCACCTCGCGTCGTTCGAGGAACTGGTCGCTCGCTGCGACGACGAGGAGCTGCGTTTCTCCAGCGCCGACGACAAGCTCACGCGGGCGGCACGCGCTCTCGGCTGAGCCTTCTGCTGCCGAATCCTTCAGCGTTCTCCCGGACAACCGAACGACTGCCGCGTCGATGTTGAATCGGACGCGCATCTATGCGAGGCTTCCTCCTCCTCTCGGCGGTCGGCGATCCTCAGGCAGGAACGCAGCTGTGGGATGTGCGTTCAGCCCTTGCGGTGTGCGGGGTCTGTGATGGGCATTTCGAAACGACCGTGGACATGGGTCGCCCTGACCCTGTCCTTCCTGTTCACCCTTGGCAGTGCGATCGTCGACGCGCAGATCGCGACGGCGACGATCACCGGCAGCGTCCGCGACGAGACCGGCGGTGCGCTTCCCGGTGTCACGGTGACCGTCAGGAGAGCCGCCACGGGTGCGACACGTACCGCCATCACCGATGCGCAGGGGCGATACCAGATTGCCGCTCTCGAGCCGGGTGAGTACGACATCCGCGCCGAGCTCAAGAGCTACAAGGCGGTGCTGCGGACCGGTGTCGTCCTGACCGTCGGCGGCACCACCGAGACCGATCTGGCACTGGCGCTCGGCGCCGTCACCGAGGAAGTGACGGTACGAGCCGAGACGCCGCTCATCGAGCCGTCGCGGCTGGATCTCAGCCGCGTGGTGACGGCGACCGAGATCGAGTCGCTGCCGATCAGCGGCCGCAACTTCGTGGATTTCGTCAAGCTGTCGAGCGGCGTCGCCGTCGGGCGCGAGAACGTGGGCGGCGGCGCGTTCAAGGAACCGGATGTCGGCGTCGGGTCCGCGGCTGCTCCGCGACTGTCGTTTGCCGGCCAGTCCGAGCTTTACACGATGGTGCAGGTGGATGGCGCCGACAACGTGCAGACGTTCACAGGTCTGCCCAGGGCGACGCCCTCACAGGAGGCGGCCCAGGAGTTCCGCGTGCTGAACTCCACCTATCTCGCGGAATACGGCCGCTCGCTCGGCGGCTTCGTCAACATCGTCACGAAGTCGGGCGGCAACCGGACGAGTGGCTCCGCCTACTACTTCGGCATGAACGACGCGCTCAACGCGCGGTCGGTGCTGAACACGCCCGACGCCGACAGGCTGAGTCAGAACCAGTTCGGCATGACGTTCGGCGCGCCGATTCTGGCGAACCGGCTGTTCTTCTTCGGCAACTACGAAGGGCAGGTGCGCGAGCAGTCGAACCGCTTCTCGCGCGTCGTCCTCGACAATCTTGCGACGCTCAATACGGTGCGCCAGCAGTTCGGCCTGCAGCCTGAGACGACCGACCAGGTTCAGGAGAACCACTACAACTCGTTCATGGCGAAGCTCGACTTCCGGCGCTCGAACCACACGCTCTCCACCCGCATCAACTACCTGCGCTCGGACACCGACAACTTCCTGGGCGGCGGCGGCCGTGCGTCGCCGACGTCCAGCACCTCACGTGACAACATCACGAACGACTTTGCGGGCGTCGTGACCGGCGTGTCGGTACTCTCGCCAACGCTGGTGAACGAGGCTCGCTTTCAGGGCGCCTATCGCAGCTTCGATTTCCCGTCGGTGCTGAAGGAACCGGCGCTCGAGATTTCGAACCTCATCATCATGGGGAAGAGCACGTCGGACGTCGATTTCTACAGTGAACGCCGCTTCCAGTTTTCGGACAGCCTGACCCGGACTGGTGGTTCGCATCAGCTGAAGGCCGGCGCCGACGTGAACTTCCTGCGCGACCATTCCGAGCTGCACGCGTTCTTCCCGGCGCGCATCATCTTCCCGTCGCTCGCGGCGTTTCAAACGTTCACGCCGGT
Organism: Vicinamibacterales bacterium; assembly: GCA_036274155.1. GTDB lineage: Bacteria > Acidobacteriota > Vicinamibacteria > Vicinamibacterales > UBA2999 > Gp6-AA40. Next base: position 24,095 of record DASUGH010000183.1, read on the forward strand.
CGTGTTCTGGTGGCCGTACCTCAAGTCCGCGTCCGTGTATCCCGGAATCGACACGTCGTGGACCTCTGACTCGCCCTCACCGGAATGGACCGAGGCGACGAAATGGTCGATGAACTACAGCTCGTACGGCTTCTACGTGCAGGATCAATGGAAGGCGGCGTCGCAGCTGTCGCTGACGTACGGGCTCCGCTACGACGTCGAGTTCCACCCGGGCGACTACATCCTCGAGCGCGACACCAACAACTTCCAGCCTCGTGTCGGCGCGGCGTGGGCGTACAGCAACTCCGGTGTAGTCCGCGCCGGGTACGGCCTGTTCAACGACCGTCTCGCGAGCAGCATCGGGCAGCTCTTTCACGCATCGTATAACTCGAGCGCCGGCTCGCTGCCGAATGCACGGCTGCTGTTTCCGACAATCGCTCCGCTCGATCCGCCGTTTCAGCAGCGCACGGTCGCCGGTCCGCCGGCCCGGGATGCGGCCATCACCTTCCTGACGACCGGCCAGGTGCCGACGACCAGCAGCATCGGGCTGGCCGATACGCTCGACGGCGCCATCCGGACGCCGTACAGCCATCAAGCAAGCCTGCAGGTGTCGCAGGAGGTCGCCCGCGGGATCGCCGTGTCGGCGGGTTACCTGTTTCTCGGCGCCCGCGATGTGCTCGGTCACACCGGAAACCTGAACGCGATTCAGACAGGCGTTCTGCCTTCGGGCAAGCCGTCGTTCGTGGGCGGACGGCAGTTTCCCGAAGTGGGCGACATGTTCGTGCAGACCAATACCGGCCGCTCGAACTATCACGGCATGACGCTGGAGGTGGAGCGCCGCTTCGACGGCCGCATCGGTCTGCACGGCAGCTACACGCTGTCGAAAGTGCGCACGAACGTCGATTCGCTCGCCAACCTCGCCGACATCCCCGAGGGCCTCGACATCGACAGCGAGATGGCCCTGTCGCGGCAGGACGTTCGCCATCGGTTCACGGTGAGCGCGCTCGGCCAGGTGCCCGGCGCTGTCCGCGTGAGCGGACTGCTGTCGCTCGAGAGCGGCCGGCCGTTCAACATCTTCGCCGGCCGTGACGCCAACGGCGACGGCAATCCGAACTCCGATCGCCCCAGCCTCATCGAGCGCAACATCTACCAGGGCCCCAGCTATGCCAGTCTCGACCTGCGGGTGAGCCGCGAGTTCGCTCTCACCAACGGCGCGCGCGTCGAGCTGCTGGTCGACTTGTTCAATGTCTTCAACAGAGACAACGTGAAGGACATCAATACAGTGTGGGGAAGCCTCGACTACCCGGGGACTCTGCCGGCGCCGGAGCTCGGGTTCGGCACGCCGCGCGACGTGTTCAACCCGTACCAGACGCAGTTCGCGGCGCGCTTCAAGTTCTAGGCGGAGGCACAGAGGAGGTCGGCCCCCAGAGGCACAGAGGATTGGCCACAGAGGCACAGAGGCACAGAGGTACAGAGGTACAGAACATCGTGTGAGAATGAGATGTGAAGCGCTCTGGTGTCGCTGACCTCCCGCTGCACGGCGGCCGCGTGCCCCAGTGGCTCGCGACGCGGATGGTCACGCTTGGCACTGCGATCACCGAGAGCGTGCTCTACCACTATGGTCAGGGCGCCTTTCTCTCCCGACTGAGCGATCCGTTCTGGTTCCAGGCTCTTGGGTCGGTCATGGGCATGGACTGGCACTCCTCGGGCATCACGACGTCGGTGATGGGGGCGCTCAAACGGGGCCTCAATCCAAAGGCGCACGAGCTTGGCATTTATGTGTGCGGCGGCCGCGGCAGGCATTCGCGGCAGACGCCATTCGAGTTGCGTGACGCCGCCAACCGCATCGGTCTCGACGGCGAAGCGCTCGTTCGCACGAGCCGGCTGACCGCGCGCATCGACAACAACGCCATCGCCGACGGTTTTCAGATCTACCTGCACTCGTTCGTCCTGACTTCCGGCGGGGAGTGGGCGGTCGTGCAGCAGGGCATGAACGAAGCGAATCGGACCGCCCGCCGCTACCACTGGCATTCGGCGGCGGTTCGCGATTTCACCGCCGATCCGCACACCGCCATCGTCGGTCATCACGCCGGGACGATTACCAACCTCGTGGACAGCCGGGCGCTGCCGGCACAGCAGGCGTTGCTGGCTATCGCGCACACCGACCCTGCCAGGACGCTGGCCGACGCTCGTCGTCTGGTGATGCCGCCACGGCACGACGTTCGTGCGGCCGACGTCGACGAAAAGCGTCTCGGTGCCGTCCTGGCCCTTGCGCACGAGCGCGAGCTTCGCGACTTCGCGTCATTCCTCCTGCTCGAGCAGCTCGGGCCGCGCACGCTCCAGTCGCTGGCGCTCATCGCCGAAGTGGTGCACGGCACGCCCGCCCGGTTCGAGGATCCGGCGCGCTTCTCGTTCGCTCACGGAGGAAAAGACGGCCACCCTTTCCCGGTGCCGCTGTCGGTCTACGACGAGTCGATCGCCGTGCTCAGACGCGCGCTGGAGGCGGCGAAGCTCGGGCGCGCGGACAAGCTGCATGGCATGGCGCGTCTCGACGCCTTCACGCGAATGATCGAAGGAAGTCGCAGTCCCGAAGCCGATGTGGCTGCCGCCATCGCGCACGAGCGGGTGACGTCTGCACAGCACGGTGGTCGCTCCGTGTTCGACGATCGCGCTTCCGGGGCACGGGTGCAACGGCCGCGCCGCGGTCAGCTCGACTTGTCGTTCGACGTCGATGATCCTGGAGTGGTCGATTCGCGGTGAGGCGCAACCCGGCGAACGGCGCTCTTCACTTCTCCCTGACGATTCCGCGCCCTCGCAGCCAGTTGGCAAGGAGCGTCGACCACTCCGACAGCGCCGCGTCGTCGTTGGCGAGGCCGACGCCGTGCGCCCCCTTCTCGAAGATGTGCATCTCTGCTGGTATCGAGGCACGCCTGAGCGCCAGGTAGTACTGAACGCTGTTCTCCGGAGGCACCGTCGTGTCGGCGTTGGTGTGAAAGAGGAATGTGGGTGGTGTCTCTTTCGTCACGGCCCGTTCGCCCGACAGCTGTCCGGCGAGTGCGGCGTCAGGGTTGGCGCCCAGAAGGGCAGTCTTCGAGCCCTGATGCGTCCACGGCTCGGTCATCGAGATCACCGGATATCCGAGCACGGCGAAATCCGGGCGGCTGCTCACGCGATCGATCGGATCAGCGGCGCCCGCTTTCCCGCCGTCCGACATCGTGCTCGCGGTCATCGCCAGGTGGCCGCCAGCCGAGAAGCCCATGATGCCGATGCGACCGGGATCGAGGCTCCATGACGCGCCGCGGGCGCGCACCAGCCGGATGGCTCTCTGCACGTCGCCGAGCTCCACCGGATGGTGGTAGCGCGGACCGAGGCGCGAACGGAGGACGAACGCCGCCAGCCCGAGAGAGTTGAGGAAGCTGGCGACCTGCCGCCCTTCGTGATTGGCTGCGAGTCGCACGTATCCGCCGCCGGGACAGACGATCACGGCCGGCGTATTCGCTGCCATCGTCCGCGGCAGAAACACGGTGAGGGCGGGGATGTCGCTCTCGTCGGTGCCGAGCGCACCTGGAGCAGCGCCGGCCCACAGCGGAATCACCTGCCCGTCCTGAATGGGGATCGGTGTCTGCTGCGCCCCGCCCGGTTCCGTGAGAGGGCCGGCGAGGATCAGCCCGGCGACCATCCCCACGAGCATCAGTTCCCGTTGCGTCATCTCCATATCCACATATCCGGCGGCTTATCGGCTGATTGTCTGGTTCGTCGTCCTGCCGTTGACGGTCACGTTGGTGAGGGTCAGATCTCTGACGTGTTCGAGCACGTCGCCCTTCGCGACGTTCTCGAACGTGCAGTCCGTCAAATGGACGTTCGAGATTGGCGACCGCTCGTAGCCGCGCAGGAAGAGTCCCATGGCGCTCGTGCGGCTGGTGACGTTGCGGACGTCTATGTCGCGAACGATTGGCGTATAGGAACCCTTGTCCCCCTCCTCGTAGTTGAAGTCGACGTGGACAATGGCCTCCTTGACCTCGCCGATGGTCACCTCACGCATGTACACCTTCTCGACGATGCCGCCGCGGATGGCGTTGGTCTTGATGCGCAGCGCCCGATCCAGATCGGGGCTGTCCATCCGGCAGCGCTCGGCAAACACGTTGCGCGCCCCACCCGAGATCTCGCTGCCGATCGTCACGCCTCCATGGCCGTCCTTCATCGTGCAGTCGCGCACGATGACGTTCTCGACCGGCACGCCGATCCGGCGGCCGTCGTCGTTCCTGCCGGATTTCAGGGCGATGCAATCGTCGCCGGTGTCGAAGGAACAGCGCTCGATCAGCACGTCGCGGCACGACTCGGGGTTGCAGCCGTCGTTGTTGGGGCCGTGCGAGCGGATGGTCACTCCGCGCACGACAACGTTGGTGCACAGCACCGGGTGGATTTCCCACATCGGTGAGTTCACGATCGTGATGCCTTCGATCAGCACGTTCCGGCTTCGGTACGGCTGGATGAACTGCGGCCGCAGCGGTGATCCCTCCGCGAAGATGCGGTCGGCGACTGGCGTCGCGCGCGCCACCATGTCCATGAGGCGGCGGCGAGAGTCGCCGAGGCTCGAAAGCCCGGCCTGACGCGCTGTGAGCAGGTCCCACCAGTGCGCGCGATCGGCCTGGCCGTCGAGTGTTCCCGATCCCGTGATGGCGACGTCTTCGGCGTCCAGACAGGAGATGAGCGGCGAGTAGCCCATCAGCTCCATGCCCTCGTAGCGGGTGAAGACCGGCGGCAGGTAGCGCGAGGGATCGGTCGCGAACTTCAGCGTCGCACCTTCGGAAAGATGCAGGGCGACGCGGCTTCGCAGACGGATCGGACCCGTCAGGAACGTGCCATCCGGCACCACGACACGGCCACCGCCGGCAGCACTGCACGCCTCGATCGCGGCGAGAATCGCCGCGCTGCCGTCGGCGGCGCCGCCGCGCGCGGCGCCGTAGCGTGTGATGTCGAAGTCGCGGGCAGGGAAACGAGGCGGCGCAATGCGCGCCAGGATCTCAGGCACAGCGGACCACGGATCCGGCGATACGACCTGCGCACGCGCCCGCAGCGCCGCTGCCGGTGCGAGCGCAACGAGAGCTGCCGCCTTCAGGATCTCGCGCCGTGACGGTTGCATCGACTGCACCTCCTGCAACGATCGGGCGGTGACATTGGAGCGCCAATCATCGCATGACCCGGGGAACGGAGTTGACGGAGGAACGGCACGAGCAAACACGGAGTAACGGAGAAACGGAGGACGAACGGAGCCAGGCCAGACGGTTGCGCTCAGCAGGTGGGCCGCCGGCCTTACGGCCGGCGACAGGGAACGAGGATCACGCAGATCACAAACACGCTCTTGATCCCCCAGCGTGCTTGTGATCTGTGTGATCCTCGTTCCCTGTCGCGCGCAGCGCGGGCCCACCCCGGTGACTCGACTGGGAGAGCTTGCTTTTCGCCCCCTGCCTTTGGGGCCGTCTACCTCCGTTCGTCCTCCGTTTCTTCGTTGCTCCGTGTTGAACCGTTTCTCCGAAAACCTCCGCCTCGCTCAGGGGCCAGCATTGATTGCTTCAGCGTGGGATAATGGCCGCTCGCGCGGGAACCCGCAAGCGCGCGACCCCCGGACTGCCCTCGTCACGCATGCCGCCCACCGTCCCGCTTACCGACGTCGCCGTCATCGTCGATGCCGCCGACAACGTGGCTGTGCTCAAGGTGTCGTCGCCGCAAGGCACCAGCCTCGCGTGTCCGGATGGATCGCCGGTCGAACTGCGCGGCTCGATCGCCATCGGCCATCGCGTCGCCCTGCGCGCCATTCCTGCCGGCGGCCTCGTTCTCCAGTACGGCCAGCCTATCGGAACGTCGCTGGGGATTGCTGCCGGTGATCCGGTGACCAAGTCGAACATGACCGACGAGGTGCCGGTGGTGCGGTCGCTGCCCGACGATTTGCAGACACCGCCACCCGATTACCTGCCGCCGGACGCAGTGTCAACGTTCACGGGCTTCCGACGCGCCGACGGGCGGGCGGGCACCCGGAACTTCGTGCTCGTTGTGCCAACGAGCATGTGCGCCAGCCACGAGGCGCTGCAGGTGGCGACGATCGCCGAGTTCACCGAGTACAGCCGCGAACGGTTCCCGAACGTCGATGGGGTGGTGGCGATTCCGCACAACAAGGGATGCGGATGCCCGGACGGATCGAATATCGACGTGCTGCTGCGCGTGCTGTCGAACTACGCCGATCATCCCAACGTCGGCGGCGTGGTCCTGATGGAGCTCGGGTGCGAGAAGACGAACCTGTCGGTCGTGGAGCAGTACCTTCAGCGATGTCGGCGGACGCTGGCCAAGCCGTTCGTCCGCATCGGCGTGCAGGAGGCCGGCGGCACACAGGCGGCAATCGCGCGCGGCCTGTCGGCCGTGCGCGACATGCTTCCGCGGGTCAACGAAGCGACCAGGCAGCCGCTGTCGATGCGCGAGCTGGTGCTCGGCGTCAAGTGCGGCGCCTCGGACGCCTTCTCGGGCATCTCGGCGAATCCGAGTCTTGGCCGTGCGGCCGATCAGCTCATCCGATCCGGCGGTACCGTGCTCATCACCGAAGTGCCCGAGTTCTGTGGCGCCGAGCATCTACTGGCCCACCGGGCGAAGGATGCGGACACCGCCCGCGCCGTCTATCGCATGGTGGACTGGTACAAGGCTTACGCCCGGAAGTTCGGCGGCGGCGTGTCCGAGAACCCGAGCCTCGGGAACATCCGCGCCGGTCTGCTGAACATCACCGTCAAGTCGCTCGGCGCGATCGCGAAGGCGGGTACGACCCGGGTCGAAGGCGTCGTCGACTACGGTGCGCCGCCCGCGACACGCGGTCTGCACCTCATGCAGGGGCCCGGATACGACCAGGAGTCGGTGCCCGGCCTCGTGGCTGGCGGTGCGACGATCGTGGTGTTCACGACCGGCCTCGGCAGCACGATGGGAAACGCCATCGTGCCGGTCATCAAGCTGACGTCGAACACGTCGGTGTTCGAGCGCATGTCCGGCGACATGGACCTCTCCGCCGGCGGCGTGCTCGATGGCACCGAGAGCATCGACTCGGTGGGCGCGCGGCTCTTCTCGTACATCCGACAGGTCGCGGGTGGCGAGGTGCTGGCGAAGGCCGAGCAGGTGAAGCACCGCGAGTTCCAGGTCTGGTCGGAACAGGCGGTATCGCTCTAGTCCCCTGGAAGCGTGATGAGTCACATAATTCCCGGGCGGGGCATCCCGGCTCGCTGCGTTGCTCCTCCTTCAAATATGCCCAATATTCTCAGTCGTCGCGCCTTGCGATCCGGGTGCCGCGCTCCGGGACTTATGCAACTCATCACGCTTCCAGGGGACTAGCGGGCCGTGGCGAAAATCGCGTCGGCCCGCGACCCTTCGACTTCGCTCAGGGTCGGCACGGAGAAATCCGCACGCCGAGGCGCGGCGCACTGAGCGCTGCTGTCGTGCAGGCTCGCCATACTTGACCGCCGGGCGGTTCGGGCACCATTCTCTTGCGGCATGCTGCAGGTCCAGCAGGAGCTCGCCGCGCTCAAGTTCATCGATGACCTGTCTGCGCACCTGAAAGCCGTCCGCGAGCCGCACAAGGCGCTTCGTCATGTGCTCCGCGATACCCGCGACTTCTTTCAGGCTGCCCATGGGTGCGTCGCGATGCTCCATCCCGGGCATCCGAAGGCCGACCTGCTTTTCACGCTGCCAAAGCAGACGGAATGGGATCTCGACGTCCTGACCCGCTACATCCGCGACGCACAGCCGCCGGTGCAGCGGGACATGCTGATTGGATCGGTGCGGCGGCGTGGTGGCGCATGGGGCGCGATCGCGTTCGTGCGCCGCGCTCATTCGTTCAGTCGAGACGATCGGCGCCTCATCCGCCGCGTCACCGAGGCGCTGTCTGCCGCCCTTCACCAGCTCGACCGGGAGCGGCTTCTCGGAGTACGAGATCGCATCGACAGAAAGTTGATGGAGCAGATCCATCCAAAGGATCTCTTCTACCAGATTCTCGACGGTATCCGCTCCCTGACTCTCTACGATCTCCACAGGGATTCGCATCCTCAACACAAGTGAGCTCTGTCGAGACGCAGTGTTTGCCGCAGCGCAAAAGGCCGTTGGAGCTCACAAGACGGTCGGTCTTGACAATCGAATCGTGAGCGCCAGCTTGCTAGCGCCAGGTGTGATTCTCGCGCACATTTTGAGTAGCGCCGAAGTGCCACAAGGACCGTTTGCGGGACAGATCCAGTTCAGGTTTACATTGGTTATCGTGAAGCAAGACGACGCTTGGAAGTTACGGTCATCGTCCACGACGGTGGTGCAACCGCCTTCGAGCTGATGTCGGCACCAAACTGACCCGCTCCCTACCCGTAAAGGCGGACAATCCCTCTCTGTGGCACTATTGCGCGTCGCATTGGCCCGGAGGACAAGATCCATGACTCGCTCGTTGTGCTCGCTCGCCACCGCCCTGCTCGTTCTGACCGCGGCCCCATCCTCCGCGCAGATCCTCGTCGCCAACGACGGCCCCATCGTCTACGGCCACCATCATCTGGCGGTCTCGAACGTCGAGGCGCACAAGAAGTTCTGGATCGACACGCTGGGCGGAACGCTCATGAAAATGTCGCCCACGACCGATGCCATCAAGTTTCCGAACGTATTCCTGCTCATGCGCGCCCAGGCGCCTTCGGGCGGCACCAAGGGCACGAGCGTGAATCACATCGGCTTCTCGGTGCCCAACCTCCGTCAGACCGTGGACCGGATCAAGGCCAACGGCTACCGCATGGTGACGCGCGATGAAGTCGCGGCCACGCAGGAGGTGAAAGACGACATCGCTGCGCTCAACGCCAACGTCTCGATCGCGTTCGCCATGGCGCCCGACGACGTGAAGGTGGAGCTGGTCGAGTCGCGGACGCAGAAGGTGCCAATCGCGCTGCACCATGTGCACTTCTTCGGCCAGCAGAACACAGAGATGCAGGCGTGGTACGCGAAGGTGTTCGGCGCGAAGCCGCGGGCGGCGGGCGGTACGTTCCTCTCCGCCGATCTGCCAGGCGTCGCGCTGAACTTCACGGCGTCGACCGAGCCGGTCGTCGGCACGAAGGGACGGGCGCTCGATCACATCGGCTTCGAGATCGACAACCTGGAAGCGTTCTGCAAGAACCTCGAGGCCCAGGGCATCAAGCTCGACGTGACCCCGCGCAAGGTGCCAGGCACCGAGATCACCATCGCCTTCATCACCGATCCGTGGGGCACGTCGATCGAGCTCAGCGAAGGACTGGACAAGCTGCCGTAAGAACCCCACGGCTGCATACATCCATCTCTTCCCCTCCTCCGTAGGACTGACGGGTGCCGTGGTGCACCGCCACTCTCCAACGGAGGAAAACATGTCTGCTCTCTCGAAACGTATCGGGTTGGCGCTCGCGGTGGCGGCGCTTGCCGGCATGGGCGTCCATGCATCGAGCCACCGCGAGGCGCCGGGGATCACCAAGTCGCCGAAGGTAGACGGCACCGACTTCTACATGTTCCGGAGCTACGAGCCGGGGCGTCAGAACTACGTGACCGTGATCGCCAACTACGTCCCGCTCCAGGACGTCTACGGCGGGCCGAACTTCTTTCAGCTCGACGAAGACGCGCTCTACGACATCCATCTCGACAACGACGGCGACGCCATCGAGGACCTCACCTTCGAGTTCCGCTTCACGAACACCGCCAGGAATCTCTCGCTGAACATCGGAGGACAGGCGGTGGCCATCCCGCTCATCAATGCCGGCGGCATCGGACCCGACCCGGCGGATACAGCGGCGTTGAACGTCACCGAGAGTTACACCCTGACCCTCGTGCGTGGAGATCGCGAGAGGGGAAAGCGGAGCATGGTCGTCAACGCCCAGACCGGCGGGCGCAGTTTCGCGAAGCCGGTGGACCGTATCGGCGACAAGTCCATTCGTGACGACACCAGAGGGCTCGGATCGGTGCCTCCGAACGATCGCTACAACGAGTATGCGAACAACCACATCTACGAGATCGCGATCCCTGACTGCCACACCTCCGGACGGGTCTTCGTCGGCCAGCGGCGGGAAGGCTTCGTCGTCAATCTCGCGGAGACGTTCGACCTCATCAACTTGAACCCGGTCGGATCACCGAACGAGGAGCGAAACGACCTCGCCAGCAAGAACGTCACATCGCTCGCCCTCGAGCTGCCGATCGACTGTGTGACGAGCGGCCACGATCCGGTGATTGGCGGCTGGACGACGGCCAGCGTGAAGAGATCGGGTGACAAGGGCAAGGAGGACCCGCGCCGAGACTTCGTGCAGGTCTCGCGGCTGGGGCATCCGCTGGTGAACGAGGTGGTGATCGGCTACAAGGACAAGAACAAGTTCAACGGCAGCGAGCCGAAGCACGATGGCCAGTTCGCCAAGTACGTGACCAACCCCACACTGCCGGCGCTCATCGAGGCGCTGTTCAGCGTGCCCGCGCCGACGGTCCCGCGCAACGATCTGGTGCAGGTGTTCCTGACCGGCGTGCCCGGTCTGACACAGCCACAGCATGTCACGCCGTCGGAGATGCTGAGATTGAACACGTCGATTGCGCCTGTCGCGCCGGCGTCGCAGAACCCACTCGGCGTGCTGGGCAGCGATCCTGCCGGCTTTCCAAACGGACGCCGGCCGGGTGACGACGTCGTGGATATCGAGCTGCGGGCGGTCATGGGCGTGCTGCTCCCGGCAGACCAGGCCCCGGCGGGGCAGCTTCCGTACACCGACGGCGCCTTCATCAACGCGATGGTCGGATACGCGCCGAGCGGCGCCCTCAGCGCAGACCCCGGGCTCCAGCTGTTCCGTCCGAGCTTCCCGTACCTGCAGGTGCCGCTCTCGGGATCACCGAATCCAGCACACGGGTTGGCGCCGTAGATCGTTCGGATCGTTCGGATCGTTCGCATCGTTCGGATCGTTCGAGTCGTTCGGGCCGTTCGGAACCTTCCCCGAATGACCCGAACGATCAGGAGGCTTCATGACCCGTCTCATTCGACTGCGCGGCGTGTTGATGACTGTGCTCATCGTGTTTGGCGGGACAACCCTGAGCGCACACGACTTCTGGATCGAGCCGCCCGCGTTTCAGACACGGCCGGGTGCGCTGGTCGGTCTGCACCTGATGGTCGGCGAGCGCATGCTCGGCGACGCGATTCCGAGGGATACCGCAGGCATCGAGCGTTTCGTCGTCGCGCGGGACGCACAGGAGCAGCCGGTGCCGGGCCGCGAGGGCGGCGACCCGGCGGGAGTACTCCGCGTCGATGGCGCCGGGCTGCTGATCGTCGGCTACCACAGCCGCCCGCACGCGATCGAGCTCACAGCCGACAAGTTCGAGAAGTACCTGGGCGAGGAAGGGCTCGACGCCGTACAGGCGATCCTTGCCCGAATGAAGAGGAAGCCTGCCGTGGCCCGCGAACAGTTTTCCCGGTGTGCGAAGTCGCTGCTCTCGAGCGGTGCAACGTCAGTGGCAGAGCGCGACCGCGCCATCGGTCTGCCGCTGGAGCTCGTCGCCGACCGCAACCCCTACGCGCTCGCCGGGACGCAGCCGGACTTTCCCGTGACACTTCTCTATCGCGGCAAACCGCTGCGTGACGCACTGGTCATCGCCATCAACCGCGACGATCCCGACGGGCGCCTGCGGGCCCGGACCGACCGGGACGGTCGCGTCAGCTTCCGTCTGCCGCGCAGCGGGGTGTGGTTGATCAAGGCGGTCCACATGATCCCTGCCGAGTCCGGTCACGACGTCGACTGGGAAAGCTTCTGGGCGTCTTTGACCTTCGAGCTTCGGGCCGCCGGCGCGCCGGCGGCAGGCTCATGAGCACGAGTGTGAGCGCGGCCGGGCTTCACTTGGCAGCATGCCTGCTGGCTCTGTCGGCAGCGTCATCCACCTGGCCGTCAGAGGCTGCGGCACACGAGGTCGGCACCACCGCGGTGACGGCGACGGTGGATGGCAGGCACTATACGGTGCAGCTCACACTCGATCCCGCGTCCCTCGTCGCGAAGCTCGATGCGGCGGCCGGAAGGCCGCGCCCGGGTCCGCTCTCGGTCGACGACTACGAGCGGCTGCTCGAACGCCGGGCAGACGAGATCCTCCGGCATGTGACGGTCACCTTCGACGACAGGCAGGTGACGCCGTCGCTCGAATCGGTGAGCGAGGCGCCGGCTACGCCGACGGGGCCGGCAGAGGATTCGCTCGCCGCGCCACGCATCTGCCTGCGGTTGACCGGCAACGTGCCGCATGGCGCTCGAACGTTTCGCTGGTCCTACGATCTCACGTTCGCTTCTTACCGGTTCATCGTCAAACGCGCGGCCGGTCCAGTTGGACGAGTCGAGTGGCTGGAGGGCGGACGACCGAGCAGTCCGTTCGAGCTGGGTATTCCATCGCCGCTCGGAGCGGCATCGCTCCAGACGGCACGAGCAGCGTTGTTCGGCGCGCTGCTCATCCTGGCCCTGGCGCTGGGCTTGCGACTGCTTCCGCACATCCAAAACCGCCTGTGGTCCGTAGAGAGAAGATGTCAGTCCCGAGTGCCGGCTGCACCGGGACCATTCAGCTCGCGCAGCCGGGTCTCATAGCTCGAGAGTTGCGGCATCTGCAGCTGATGGGTGCGAGGTGAGCGGAACAGGAACCGTGGGATTCGTGCGATACAATTCGGCCTCCGTGCTCCCAGATGACCGAGGCGCGCAGACCGACACCGATGTTCTGCTGCTCCAGCGGCTCGCCCGCCGCGACGCCAGCGCGCTCGGTGACCTCTACGATCGGCACAACCGGCTCCTGTTCGGCCTCATCGTGCGGATCCTTGGCCAGCGCGGCGAGGCAGAGGACGTGCTTCAGGAAGTCTTCATGACGGCATGGACGCGCGCCGGCACCTACAACGCCGCGCTCGGGACGCCGGTGGGTTGGCTGGTAGGCATCGCGCGCAATCGTTCGGTGGATCGCCTGCGCGCAAACGCCGCCCGTATGAGAGCTGTCGAAGCGGCTCCGCCGCTGGTGCTCGCCGGCGCAGGATCTCCAGAAGCCGAGGCGCTCAGCGGCGAACAGCAGCGTGCGGTGGCCCGCGCGCTCAACGGCTTGCCCCCCGATCAGCGTGACCTGATCGAAGAGGCTTACTTTCTGGGGCTCACGCATTCCGAGCTGGCGGAACGCCATCGGCTTCCGCTCGGCACCGTGAAGACCCGCATTCGGGCAGGGATGCTGGCGCTGCGGCAGCTGCTGTCGCACAGTTACATCGAGCAATGAGCAACGACCCCGACGCCGTGGAATTCGACGATCTGATTGCCGTCGCGCTGGCGCGGTCGGTGTCGAGGCCTGACCTGGCTCCGCGGCCGGAGGTCAAAGCACGCCTGATGGAGCAGATCACCGCTCCGCCTGCGCCGGACGGATTCTCCTTCCGCTTCGATGCCGAGGGCGGCTGGGTGCCGCATCCGCTCCCCGGCATCATGATGAAGGTGCTGTCGATCAACCGCGCGGCCAACTACGCGACCGTGCTGTTCGACGTGGCGCCGGGCACGCAGTTTCCGCCCCACCATCACCACACCGCCGAGGAGTGTTACGTCATCTCGGGCAGCCTCTACACCTGCGGCCGGCGCCTCGGCCCTGGCGACTTCGTTCACGCCGACGCCGACACGGATCATGGCGAGCTGCGCACCGAGGAGGGCTGTCGCGTGCTCCTCGTCGTCACGCCGGAGGAGTACTTCCCCGAGCCGCCGCAGTAATGGCGCAGGAAGCCGCGGTAGCTCCTGCTTCCTCGGTCATGCCATTCTGTGCAGGTTCCGGAGGGTCTATTCACGCCATCGCTTCTCCGCGAAGCCAAAAGTCACGCCTGACGGCGACGCGGATACTTTTGGCCGAGCTCGGCCTGTCGAGGCAACGGCGCCCCTCTTGCAGCCTCGTCCGCACCGTGCTCGCACCCGCCTCGCGCGCCTGCCGGCCATGCAGGAACCGCCTCTTTGCCACACCGCTGCCGACTGAGCGATATGTGGCACAATCGAGACTCGGTCGAACACGCGACGTGCCGCGACGGTCCCGGTTGATCACGGGCGGACGACCCTTTTAGCAGAAATGATCTCCTGGCACTCCGCCGCTCCGCGACCGCTGACGATACTTATCAAACGCCGATTGACCGAAGCTGGCCGACGATGGTCCGCCGCCCCGGTTCTCGTGGCGATTGCGACCGCCATGGTCGCCGCCGCGTGCGGCTCTACCTCGACAACGTCGGTCGGACCGTCGCCTGTCAAGTGCGAGGTGTCGCTCGCTGGTCCGCCGCAGGTCGCGGCGGGCGCGGGAACGGGAACCATCACCGTCACGACCCAGCCCGAGTGTGCCTGGACGGCCTCGACGGATGCGCCCTGGATCAGCGGCCTTACACCCCGATCAGGACAGGGTTCCGGAAAATTCAGCTTCTCCGTGGCCGCCAACCCCGTGCCGTCCGGCCGCGAGGGGGACATCATCGTCAACGACACGCGCGTGCTGGTGCGTCAGGATTTCTCACCATGCACGTTCAACGTCGGCCCGTCGGCAGTCACAGTGCCCGCCGCAGGCGCCTCGCGCGCCATCACGGTGAGCACGGTTGGCGGCTGCACGTGGACGTCCACGAGCGGCGCGACCTGGCTGACCATCACCGGAGGCAACGGCAACGGCAACGGCAACGTGACCGTTCAGGCGGCAGCGAACCCGGGCCCGGCGCGCACCGGATCGGTCGTCGTGGCAGGTGAAACGATCGTCGTCTCGCAGTCTGCCAGCGGCGCTGGAAGCTGTTCGTACTCGATCTCGCCCACTTCGATTCCCGCACCGGCCTCTGGTGGTCCGTTCTCCCTTGGAGTGACGAGCTCACCCGGCTGCGCCTGGAGCGCGACGTCGGATGTGCCCTGGATGTCGATCACGGCGGGCGCGGCCGGCAACGGCAATGGAACCGTCGCCTATACCGTCGCCACGAACACGACGACGTCGGCTCGAACGGGCCATGTGAACGTCGAAGGCCAGGCGCTGACTGTCAACCAGTCCGCCGGTTCGGTGGCATGCGATTACTCGATCAACCCGACGCAACTGAATTCGGTGCCCGCCGCTGGCGGCACCGCCGCGACAACGGTGAGCGTGGCCACAGGCTGCGTGTGGACGGCCGTCAGCAACGCCTCATGGCTCACAGTCACGTCCGGGACCACGGGCAATGGCAACGGCAGTGTCAATATCACGGTCGCGGCAAACGATACGCCGGCGCGTCAAGGCACGGTGACCGTTGCCGGTCGGACGTTCACCGTGAGTCAGTCCGGCGGGTGCACCTTCTCGCTCCAGCCGACCTCACTCACGATCGACCCCGACGGCGGACCGAGCAGCACCGCGGTGACGACGGGCCCCGGGTGCAGTTGGACGGCGAGCGTTCCAAGCCAGTTCACATGGCTCCGGATCACCTCCGGAACGCCCGGCAGCGGCAATGGCACTGTCGCGTTTACCGTGGACAGGAACACCGGACCGCCTCGCAACGGAACGTTGACCGTGGCAGGGCAAACCTTCACCGTGAATCAGGTGAACGGTTGTGCCTTCTCGATCTCGCCCACGTCGCAAAACTTCTCCGCCGCGGGCGGCAACGGAACCACCACGGTGACGGCAGGAGCCAGCTGCGCCTGGACGGCGACCAGTAATGCGCCCTGGATAATGATCACCAGCGGCAGCTCCGGCAGCGGCAACGGCCCCGTGACCTTCACGGTCGGCGGCAACAGCGGACCCGCGCGTTCTGGGACGCTCACCGTCGCAGACAAAACCTACACCGTCGACCAGGCCACCGGCTGCACCTACACCATCACACCAACGTCCCAATCGATCGGGTCGGGCGGCGGCCAGGTCAACACGCTCGTCACGACGAGCGATGGGTGTGCCTGGGATACGACGATTTCCCCGCAGGCGTCATGGCTCACGCTGAGTTCGAGTGGCAGCGGGAGTAGCGACGCGACAGTGACATTCAACGTGGCCTCGAATAATGGTCCGCAGCGCAGCGGGACGGCGACGGTGGCAGGGCAGACGTTCACAGTCATTCAATCGATCGGCTGCACCGTCACAATTTCTTCTCAACCCTCCCCACTCACGTTTTCCGCCAGCGCGGGCTCTGGAAGCGCAACGGTGACCGCTGGAGCCGGTTGCCCATGGACGGCGACGGCAACCTCCACCAGCGGGCCGCCTTTTGTGACCATCACGTCACCATCCGGAGGCAATGGCAGCGGAACGAGCCAGGTGAACTATTCTGTGAGCGCCAACACGGGGCTGGCGAGAACCGCGACCCTCACGATCGCCGGGCAGAACTTCAGTATCACGCAAGCCTCGGGCTGCACCGTGACGATTACGTCGCCGCCATCGCCGTTGTCGTTCACGTCGGCCGGCGGGTCGGGCTCCGCGACGGTAACGGCGAGCGCACCAGCGTGCACATGGACGGCGACGAGCACTCAGTCGTTCCTGACTATCTCCGCGCCTGCAGGCGGCAACGGCAGTGGCACCGGAGTGGTGACCTACTCAGTTTCTGCGAATACGGGCACGCCAAGAACGGCGACACTCACCATTCTGGGTCAGGCGTTTACGGTCACGCAGGCGACCGGATGTAACCCGCAAGTCTCCACGGCGCCGTCGCCACTGGCGTTCTCGCAGGCCGGGGGAACAGGAACCGCTGCTGTGACCGCGGGCACAGGCTGCACCTGGCCGGCGACGAGTAATCAGCCGTTCCTGACGATTAGCGCACCGGCTGGAGGCAATGGGAACGGAAGCGGCGCAGTGAATTACTCCGTCGCTGCCAACACGGGTCCGGCGCAGCGAACTGCCACGCTCACGATCGCCGGACAGGCGTTCACGGTGACGCAGGGCGGTTGCACGTACACGATCAATCCGCCGTCGCAGTCGTTCGGCGTGGCTGGCGGCATCGGGTCCGTCACCGTCACGACTGCGGCGGGTTGCACCTGGACCGCGGCGGTCAACGGCGCACCGCCGCCGACGTGGATATCGATTACGTCGGGATCGAACAGCACCGGTCCGGGAACCGTGACCTTCACCGTGCAGCCGAATCTCCTCACGTCTCGCAGTGCCACATTGACAATTGCCGGTCAGACTTTCACAGTGAACCAGAACTGAGGAACAGGACCGATTGCAGACGACACACCTCTCCGCATTCATCGCCGCGGCTGTGGCGCTCGCGCTCGGCGGCTGCGGATCCAGTTCGACGACGTCGGTGCAGCCGACGCCAGTGAAATGCGAGGTGGCGGTCTCGCCGCCGTCGACGACGGTGGCGTCCGGAGGAGGCACCGGAATCGTGACCGTCAAGGCACAACCCGAGTGCACGTGGAGCGCCGCGGCGGACGTGAGCTGGATTTCGAAGGTGACGCCGGCGTCAGGTCAGGGCACCGCTCAGGTCGAATTCCAGGTGACGGCGAACACGGGCGTGGCGCGAACCGGGACGTTCACCGTTGCCGACCAGAAGATCTCGGTCACGCAGTCGACCGGCTGCACGTTCTCCGTCTCGCCGACGTCGCTTTCTCTGGGCGCAGGGGCGGGACCGGCGTCGGTGACGGTGACGAGCGGCACCGGCTGCGCGTGGGCGGCGAGCAGCCAGGTGACGTGGATGACCGTCGCCAGCGGCGCGACGGGAACGGGCAACGGCACCGCCGTGTTCTCGGTGGCGGCAAACGTCAGCGTGCAACGCAGCGGCACGGTGACCGTGGCCGATCGCACGATCGCCGTCACGCAATCATCGGGCTGCACGTTCACCATCTCGCCGACGTCACAGACGTTCGGCATCAGCGGCGGCAATGGCGTGGTCGACGTGACGACTGCCGCCGGCTGTCCGTGGCAGGCCGTGAATCCACTCAGCTGGATTGTGATCCGCTCGGGTGAAAGCGGCACCGGTCCAGGCTCCGTGATCTACACCGTACAGCCGCTGATCCTCGGCAAGCGGAGTGGATCGATGACGATCGCCGGACGCACGTTCACGGTCAGCCAGCCGAATTAGCGCGCCGTTGTAGGGTCCGCCTTCAGGCCGACCAGACGACCCTCGCTGAGGTGTCACGCCGGCGATCAGGTTCGCGTCCGAAGCCTCGAGTGGGAGCCCTCTGGAATAGACTACGCAGTCACTGGAGGATTCCGTTGCGCCCGAACCCGATCCATCGCCTCGCACTGCTTGGCCTCGTGCTGCTGCCGGCTGCGCTCGCCGGCCAGGATCGTTCCGGCGCGCCCGGCCAGCCGCCCGCGGCACCGGCACCGCTCGGACCGAAGGCGCCATTCACGGTCGCCGTGTCGACGGCCACGCTGGAAGCCGGACCGGTCTATATCGCCGACGAAGGACCGTTCGGCCCACAGTTCCAATACATCAACGGTGGCGTCCGCAGCCTGGCCAACGACGGTGCGCACGCCGCCACGAACGCGACGACGCAGATGCTCATCGTCATCCGCGACAACCCGAAGGTGCGTCTGCTGTTCACGCTGACCGAGGGTCTGTACCGGATCGTGGCGAAACGCTCCGCCGGCATCACGACGCTGGCCGATCTCCGCGGCAAGCGCGTCGTCGTTCCGCGCGATACCTCGGCGCACTACCATCTGGTAGCGATGCTCCGCTCGGCCGGCGTTCAGGAGTCGGAGGTGACGCTCGTCGCTGCACCCGCGACCGCGATGGCCGCGGCTGTCGCCAAAGGCGACGCCGACGCGATCTCGATGTGGGAGCCCGAGTCGCAGAACGCCGTCGACGCGCTCGGCGCCGACGCCGTGGTCTTCCAGAACAACAAGATCTACCGCGAGCTTTTCAGCGTGTACTCGTCGACCGACGTCCTCAACGACACCCGCCGGCGCCGTGAGCTGGTGGAGTTCGTGCGCGCGGTGATCGCCTCGACCGGTGAGCTGACGCGCGACCCGAAGCGGTTCGTTCCGCTCATCAGCCGTGTCACCAGGCACCCCGAGGCGCAGATCACGCGCAGCTGGGAACATCACGCCTTTCCGCTCGCCGTCCCCTCCGATCTGCTCGACATCGTGACCGAGGAGGAGAAATGGGTGGCGGCCAGACAGAAGCGCGAACCGCGCACGCGTGCGGAAATCGAGGGCTTCATCGACAGGTCAGTTCTGGCTGAGGCGCGAGGGAACCCGAAGTAGGAACCTCCACCATGTCGGATGGACGTGCCCGGCGCGCGGTCAGGGTCATCGTACCGATCGCCATGCTCGTGACGGCGGTTGCCTGCTCCCGCGGCGCCGACTGGGGGCGGTGGGAGCTTCAGGATCCGCCGGCGGGGGCGTTCGGGCGCGCCGCCATCTTCGCGTTGAGCTGGGACGACGACGAGCGCACGCGGGGCAAATACCACTTCACCCTCGCCTTGAGAAACCGGGCCGACGGTCAGGAATTCGCGGCATGGGCGGTGCAGGGCGTGGTCAACGCCGAGCCTCTCTCACCGGATTTCTGCGGCCGGGCAAAATGGTCGTCCGGCTCGACGTGCACCCGCATCAAGCTGTGGCCGGACGGCGACTCGCCTCCGGACAGTGTGCAGGAGCAGATCGATCGGCTCGGGCTTCCCGACCGCACGGTCAGCACGTTCCTGATGTTCCGCGACGGGCGAACGGATCGCATCTCGCTCGTTCGCGAGGCGGACAAAGCGACGGAGACCGTGTGGCTCCCCGCCCGACCCAACGTGACCAATCGATGATCTTGGTCGAACTTATTCGGAGACGTTCATGACTGACGACAGCATCGCCACATTCCAGCAGCGCCTGCGAGGTCCTCTCGTACGGCAGGGTGACCGCGAGTACGACACCGTGCGCGCCTTGTTCAACGGCATGATCGACAAGACGCCGCGCCTCATCGCGCGCTGCGTCGACGTGGCCGACGTGATCGCCGCAGTGAACTTCGGCCGCGAGCAGCGGCTCCTGATCGCGATTCGCGGCGGCGGCCACAGCGGTCCCGGCCTCGGCAGCTGCAACGACGGGTTGATGATCGACCTCTCGCTGATGAAGGGCATCCGCGTCGATCCGGAACGCCGGACGGTGCGGATCGATCCCGGCTGCACGTCGGGCGATGTCGATCACGCGACCGCAGCGTTCGGGCTGGCGGTTCCCTTCGGGATCGTGTCGACGACCGGCGTCGCCGGACTCACGCTCGGCGGCGGCACCGGCTATCTCACGCGGAAGCACGGGTTGACCATCGACAATCTGCTCGAGGCCGACATCGTGCTCGCCGACGGACGGCTCGTGACGGCGAGCACGGATCAGCACGCCGACCTGTTCTGGGCGCTGCGCGGCGGCGGCGGCAACTTCGGCGTGGTGACCAGCTTCCTCTTTCAGGCGCAGCCGGTGAGCACGGTGTTCGCCGGCCCCATTTTCTGGCTGGCGACGCACGCCAGGGCGGTGATGCGCGCGTATCGCGACTTCCTGCCGCGCGCGCCCGAGGAGCTCGGCGCGTTCGTCGGGCTCAAGACCGTGCTGCCCACCGATCCGTTCCCGAAGGAACACTGGGGCAAGCGGGCGTGCGCCGTGATCTCGAGCTACAACGGCCCGGCCGCCGACGGGCAGAAGGCGATGGCACCGCTGCTCGCCTCGCTGCCGCCGCCGATCTTCAACTGGATGGCGGAGATGCCGTTTCCGGCCATCCAGTCGGCCTTCGACGGCTTGTTCCCGAAGGGACTGCAGTGGTACTGGAAGGGCGACTTCGTGCGCGCGCTTCCTGACGAGGCGATCGACACGCACATCGCCCAGGCGGCTGCCGCGCCGAGCGAGCTGTCATTGATGCACCTGTATCCCATCGACGGGGCTGCACAGCGCGTCGACAAGAACGCCACCGCGTGGAGCACCCGCGATGCCACCTGGTCGATGGTCATCGCCGGCATCTCGCCGGATCCCGCCAAAGCCGAGGCGTTGAAAAGCTGGGGGCGTGCCTACTGGAAGGCGGTGCACCCCTTCAACCTCGATGGCGCATACGTGAACTTCATGATGGACGACGAGGCTGACGGCCGGATCCAGGCGACCTACGGCGAGAACTACGCGCGCCTGGCGTCGATCAAGGCGAAGTACGACCCGGCGAACCTCTTTCGCGTCAACCAGAACATCGAGCCGGCGGCGCTGGGAACGTAACGCAGAACCGAGCTTCAGCCCGGTTGACGATCTTTCGCGGATCCGACGCGGTGGCGGTGGACCGCCGCAACCCGCGGCCGTCCACCGGTCAAGACGTCTTCGTCCGCCTTCGGCGCGGCGCAGGTTTCGCGGGAGCCACCGTATCGGAGGGCGCCAGGTTCACGCGCGATGACACGAACACGCGCAGGCCGTGACCGTCGAACTGAATCCTCGTGTGGAACTCATCGACGCTCACGACCGTTCCGTCACCATACTGTGAGTGCGCGACACGATCCCCAGCCGCAAAGGCCCGCATACGAGTTGTCCTCCGGGGATCGCACTAAGGTCCGTCACACCGGCTGGTGCGCACAATTCACCGCGGCCCTGCCGTCGCGCGACTGCCGCGATCGGGCGAGGGCGCCGCATCCGGCGCTGATCAAAGAATGGGTCGCCAAATCCCCAATGGCGAGCCAATGCTCAGGCGAGCCGACACGTGACGTGGCCCGTACTCTAAGCTGCCTTTCCGGACTTTGACAACTGGTCGGCGTTTTACGCGTCGGAACGCGGGCTCTTCCGGTCGGACGAGCCACGGTTTCGAGCGGTCTCCGCCGACCCCGCGGCGGTATGATACCGCCGGCCGGGGCAGTTGCCGCCGCGGCGCACGCCGGCAATCCCGGGCGCGCAGGCGCGCCGCCAGGAGATGCCGGCAACCAGCCGCGGGCTCTGGTGGGTTCTCCAGGGCACAGCCCTTGGCCGGTTTGAAAGCGGGACCCGTATGACATCCCTGATCCGCGCCGCCCTTCTGCTCAGCGTCGCTGGTGCCGCGGCCCTTTCGGCCCAGCAGCCCTCCTCGCCGGGATCCACTGGAGAAGACATCCCCGGGGTCACCTTCCGCGTCGAAGTGAACTACGTCGAGGTGGATGCCTTCGTCACCGATGCCCAGGGCAATCCGGCGACGAATCTCACCGCCGACGATTTCGAGCTGCTCGAGGAAGGCACGCCGCAGAGCATCGCCTCCTTCGCGATGGTGAACCTGCCGATGGATCGCGTCGAGAAGCCGACCTTCGCATCCGAGCCGGTCGAGCCCGACGCGCGGACGAACGGTACCAGCGAAGGGCGGATCTATCTGTTCCTCCTCGACGACCTCCACGTGCACCCGGCGCGGGCACCCAGGGTGCGCGCCGCGCTGCGGCAGTTCGTCGAGCAACACCTCGGGACCAACGATCTTGGCGCCGTCGTCTCGGCGCGCGGAAGCTCCGCCGACTCCCAGGACTTCACGAGCAATCCGCGTCTGCTGCTCAGAGCGATCGACCGCTTCAGCGGCAAGGTGCCGTTCGACGGGCCGACGGCGACGGTCGTGCTCGGCGAATCACAGCAGACACCCGCCGACCCGATCCGTCAGGAGGAGGCGCAGCGCGCACGAACGCTGATGCAGAGCATCAGGAGCCTCGCCGATTTCATGAGCGGCGTCCGCGGCCGGCGCAAGACGATCCTCCTGGTGAGCGAGGGCGTCGGCTACGACATCTACAACTCGCTCGGCCTTGCCGGCGGCAACGCCGCCGGCATACTCGAGGACAGCGAGAAGGCGGTGGCGGCGCTGACGCGGGCCAACGTCACCATCTACGCCCTGGATCCGCGAGGCATGCTCGACGTGGAGCGGATCGCCGATCCCACGCGCTCGGAGGCGGAGCAGGTCAACTTCCGCCGTGCCCAGGACAGCCTGCGAGTACTCGCGGCGGAGACGGGCGGCTTTGCCGCTGTCAACCAGAACGACTTCAGCGCCATGTTCGACCGCATCGTGCGCGAGAACAGCACCTACTACATCCTCGGCTATCACCCGTCGAACGAGCGTCGCGACGGAAAATTCCGCAGCGTCGACGTACGGGTCAAGCGGCCGGGGTTGATGGTCCGTTCGCGCCGCGGGTATCTGGCGCCGCGCGGCAACGCGCCGCGCGAGTCGCCTCGTGCAGGAGGCTCGGCGACCACGGCGGTGGCGGCAGCCCTCTCGAGCCCTCTGCCGGTCAAGGGCATCCCGATGCGGTTGTCGGCCGTTGCGTTCAAGGGCTCGTCTCAGAAAGCGTCGGTCGAACTGGTGATCGAGTTCGATCCCTCGATGCTCGGGTTCACCGAGGTGAACGGCCGGCTCAGCGAGGACGTCGAGGTGATGCACTCGGCCACCGAGCCGGGCGGGAAGGTCCACTCGCCGATCCGCCACGGGATCAAGCTGCTGTTCAGACCGGAGAGCTTCGAAACGGCCAAGACGCGCGGTGTTCGCGTGCTCTCGCAGATGGAGCTGGCGCCGGGCCGCTATCAGCTTCGCGCCGCCGTCGGCAACAAGGACGGCGCCACTGGCAGCGTGCTCTACGATCTGGAGATCCCGGATTTTCAGAAAGGCCGTCTCGAGATGAGCGGACTCTCGGTCGCGTCGGCCACGCAGTCGAGCGTGGCCACGGTGAGGCCGGCGCCGGGCAAATCGCGCGCGACCTTGCCCGGACCGATGACCGCCACGCGCGAGTTCGACTCGAGCGACACGCTGGTGCTCTACGGCGAGGTGTACGAGAACGTTTCGAATGCCCCTCCGCACACGATCGACATCGTCACGGAGCTCCGCGGCGAGGATGGCCGCGCGATCGCGTCGATGGCGCAGCAGCGTGCATCCACCGAACGGCGGAAGGGGGGCGGCTACGAGTTCACTTCACAGCTCGAGCTGAAGAACCTCGCGCCGGGGTTGTACGTGATTCACGTGGAAACGCGGTCGAACCATGGCGACCGGCCCACCACAGCGAAGCAGGTCCGCTTCCGGATCGGTCCGCCGGCGCTCGACGACTGCAAGAGGGGAGGACGTGGATGCCGCGTGGCCGACGGCCACGCCGGCCGGCCCCGATTCAGCGGTCCGTCGTAGCTCGCAACGAGGTGCGACGGCCGTTCCGGCCTTCCACGACAGACCTCCAATCCCAGGCCGGCCGCTAGCCGCTCCGCCGTCGGTCGGCCAGCCAGTGGACACTGACTGGACCAAGCTGACGCAGCGGAAGCCACGGGTCCCGCTGCCGGCGCAGGCGTCGGCGGACGATCGCGTAGGCCAACAGCGCGAACGAAACGGTCGTCAAAGCTGACAGGGTGATGGAGCTGGGCATGGCACGACCATGTGAAGCAGGGATTGTTCGGACGCGATTCGGAAGGCATATCGGATTCAACGACCGTGAGGATTAGAGGGCCGCTCCGGTTCGCGGCAATCGCGATCGTCCTCGCGGCGCTCGTTTCCGCAACGGCTGCGGTCGGGCTGGCTCAACCTCAGCCGGCGGCGGCAAGTGGTGTGGTGCCGCTGCGCGGACGGGTGTTGGTAGACGACCGCTCCACCCCGGTTCGCCAGGCGCGTGTGACAGTTCTGGTCGGCGGCCGTTCCTGGGGGCCGGTGTTCACCGATGATCAGGGACGCTTCGAGATCACCGTACCTGACGCCGGGACGTCCTCGATCTTCATCGTGAAGACCGGCTTCGTGCCGGCGGTCTCGCGCGGCCCATTCAAGTCCGCGGAACCACTCGACCTGTTCGTGTCGCGAAGCGCAGTCCTGTCCGGCCGTGTCGTCGATAGCGCCGGCAGGCCGGTGGTCAGCGTTGAGGTTCGGGCGCGGCGACAGGGCGGAACGGCAAAGTCGCCGCCCGACGCTGTCACCCGGACGAACGACCTCGGCGAATTTCGACTTCCGAGGCTCGCCGCGGGCGAGTACGTCCTGAGAACCGACGGCAGACCGGAAGTCTCCATGACGCCAGCCGCTCTGAGTTCCATTGCGCCGGAACAACAGCGGCCCGACCTGCCCACGTCGAGCCCGGTTGCCGTAGCAGCGCGCTCGGGACAGGAGAGCGACGTCACGCTCGTGTTTCAGGAGGGAGCCGTCATTCTGCCGTATGCGGAAGTGGGCGGATTGGTGACAGGCCGGATGATCGACGAGTTCGGCGAACCGGTCCAGGGGCTGAACGTGCAGCTCTGGCAGGTCTACTTCGAAAACGGACAGCGCGCGTTGAAACCGGCCGGACCCGTGTCGCTCACCGACGATCGCGGCCAGTACCGGCTCTTCCACGTCCCGCCAGGGCGGTATCTGGTAGCGGCCACCGACGACTCCTGGCGAGCAGCCGGAGCGCAACCGAGCGAATTCCTGCCTCTCTATTACCCTGGCCGCACGGCACCTGCCGACGCCTTTCCCATACAGGTCGAGCCGAGGCAGCAGCTGACCGGCGTCGACATGGTCGTCACATGGCTGAGCGGTGCGCGGATTTTCGGGAACGCAATCGATTCTCTGGGGCGGCCCCTGAAGAGCCAGGTGATTCTGCGTCATTCGGCCAGGAACGGCATCGCAACGCCGCCGCCGCGGACGACGGCGGTCAGACCAGACGGCACGTTCGAGTTCCTCAACGTGCCGTCAGGTTCGTACGTCCTTCGCGGCTCTGCGCAGTCGGAAGCCGATGCGGCGCTGCAGGCCGCCATGGATGCCGTGCTCAAGGAGACGCTGGCGAAGTCGGGACGCCTGTCGGACGTGCCCAATCTCACGATCGATCCTGAAACGCGATCCCGCATGCGTCCATCGGAGTCGGCGGTCCTTCAGATAACGGTAGACCGCTCCGACGCGGGACCTCTCACCTTGCGGACGGCTCCAACCGCAACCGTTCGAGGCCGCATCGTGTTCGAAGGCAGTCCCGCCATGGCCAGCACGCAGACATCGGAGTTCTCCGTGCGGGCGTTTGCAGCGAATCAGGATTTTGCGACCGGGATCGCCGCCTCGCTACAGGTAGCGGCGGCGGCAATCGACGGCCAGCGCGTCGCGACGGCTGCGGCAGACACCCGCGGCTCGACCTTCGAGATGACCGGGGTGAGCGGCCCGATCCGTATCGGTCTCGCGACCGCACCGCCCGGGTGGTGGCTCAAGTCAGCCTTCGTCGGCGCCATCAACGCCGCGGAGGAGCCGGTCACGTTCACCTCTGTGGATTCGCGCGGCGACGTCGAGATCGTGCTCGCGGATACCGCCGCCACCATCACCGGATCCGCAGTGGACGAGAGCGGACGCGCAGTGGCAGAGTCGTGGGTCATCGTCATGGCGGTCGATCGCGGTCTATGGTTCGCGGGCTCTCCGTACGTTAAGGCTACGCTCAGCAACCAGACGGGGCGCTTCACCATCGCCTCGCTGCCGCCCGGCGAGTACTGGATCGCTGCAGTCGACGTCGTCGAGGGCGATACAACGTCGGGAGAGTGGCAGCAGCCCGAGCTGCTCGACTCCCTCGCGGTCAGTGCGCGCAAGGTCGCGCTCGGTGAAAGGCAGCGACTGGAACAACGCGTCGTTCGGACCAGGAGATAGCCGTCCGGCTTCAGCGGGACCTTGCGCCCGAGGAACCCTGACGATTTCTTCGCCGATGAACGTGACACGATGGCGAGCGGTATGCAACAACGCGTCGCGTGCCTGGCCATCGGGTCCCGGTGTGGCCAATCCTGCTCTTTGTTGCCACCGTGGCGGCCTGTGGGTTCTCGGGTGCTACACAGCTGGCCGGCCCCGACGCCACGCGATGCGCCGTGACGCTCGGCGGGAGCAACGCGCTGGCGGCGACGCAGACACAAGCCGCGCTGCAGGTCTCCACCTCACGGGACTGCGCGTGGAGCGCGGCCAGCAATCAATCGTGGCTGAGCGTCGCGCCCGGCAACGGTCAGGGAGACGCGACCGTCTCGCTGACGGCCATCGCCAACCCAGCCTCGTCAGCACGCGTCGCCGTGGTAACGGTCAACAATACCGGGTGGACTCTGACCCAGAGTGGCGCGGCGGCTGTCACACCGGCGGCAACGCCTGAGGGTACGACTTCCCCGCCGCCGCCCGCCGTGGGATCGCCACCCGCATCTCAACCGCCACCCCCGCAGACTGGCCCGGCGCCGGCCCAGCCACCGAATGCGACACCACCCGCCTCACCGCCGCCGAACCCTGGACCAGCCACTCCTCCGGCCGGCAACGGCGAGGACAACGGCGGCAATGGCAACGGCGGCAATGGCAACAGCGGCAACGGAAACGGTGGGAACGGTAACGGCGGCAACGGTCAGGGCAACGGGAATGGCAACGGCAACGGAACCGGGAACGGAAACTCTGGACAGGGGAAATAACGGCGCGCGGCTTCGCGTCGGCCAGCCCGACCAGCGTTAGACTTGGCAGACATGTCCAAGGCGCCGCCGAAAGCGCTCGACGACACCGCCCCGACGATCGAAACGCGAATCGGCATGGAAGTAAAGCGCATGCGGGAGCGGGCCGGACTGTCGCTGCGCGCTTTTGCAGACCGCGCGGGGTTCTCGCCGAGCTTCATCTCACAGCTTGAAAACGGCCAGGTGTCTCCTTCGATTGCTTCACTCGAGAAGATCGCCGCCCAGTTGAACATGACGGTGAAGGACTTCTTCGCCGTGTCCAGCGGGCACGACACGCCTGTCATCCGCGCCGCAGACCGCCCGACGTTTCGCAGTTCCTGGTCGAAGGCCCAGGTTGCGGCGCTCACGTCGATGGGCAAGGGGCATGCGCTCGAAGCGCTGATGGTGACGCTCGAACCGGGTGGCGAGAGCGCCAAGCATCCGTCGCCCATGCGATACGAGCAGTTCGCGATCGTCTTCTCCGGCGCACTCGAGCTCACGCTCGGCGACGAGACACTCGCGCTCGCCGCCGGCGATGCCGTACAGATTGCCGCGGGCCTCAATCACCGCTGGGTCAACCGTCAGCGCCGCGCGGCGCAGGTCGTCCTCGTCTCCCGCCGCCTCGACTAGTCGCACGACACGTCGGCAGCCATCCGCGGCGCTGCGGCGTGTTCAGCCCTGCTTTACAACCGTCTTGAATTGGTGAACACTTGCCCGAGGGGCCATCGACACGTCGAAGGAGTCGCCAGGAGCCGATGACGACCGGTCGCCCGGCGCTGGTGCGGGCTCCGCCGCAGTAGCGCAGCGGGCAAGGCCGAGGACCTCATGGACAGCGGTCGTCAGCGCCAGAACACCACAGAGGGTCGGCAGACGGTTCTCCAGCGGCGGCTCGACCTCGTAACACGCTGGATGTCGGTTGCCGGCGCGCTGTTCGCGATGTCGATCGTCGCGCGTTCGGTGTACCTGGGCGTTTCCGGCCTCGCCAGACTCGATACCGCGTTCAACGCCGCCATCTACTTCGGCCTGCCCCTCTGCCTGGCGGCGGGCCTGCTGAGCGCGCTGTGGCTGCGTCCTGTCCAACGCGCGCGGCTGTTGATGATTTGCGCCTCTGCGGGCATCGCTGTCTATAGCCTCGAACTGATCCTGCAGGTCTTGACGCCGATCACCCGGCCGCGGATGGCCATGAGCACCGTCTACCAGGCGGCCGACAGGGCTCGGGTCGCGGCGCGGCTGGCAACACAATTCGGCGTGGACGTCGACAGTCGCACCCCAGAAGAAGTCCTGCGCGACCTGCGAATGAAGGATGCTTCCGCGAGTCCGGTTCTGACGCCCGCCAACAACCTGTTTCAGCGCGGTGCGGATGGTGTCATCACCTCGTCTGCGCGCGTCGACGGCCTGGAAGTGATGCCGCTGGCGGGGCTATCCAACCGGACGACACTCCTCTGCAACGAGAACGGGTCCTGGGTGCACTACCGCGCCGATCGTCATGGGTTCAACAACCCTGATGACGTCTGGCGGTCGAGCGAGCTCGAGATTGCCGTGCTGGGAGACTCCTTCGCACACGGTTACTGCGTCCCGCAATCACAGTCGTTTGCAGGCGTCATTCAGCGCCACCAGCCGAAGACACTCAATCTGGGAGTTGCCGGTGACGGTCCACTGCTGATGCTCGCCACGCTCACCGAATATCTTCCCGCGTCTCGACCAAAGGTCGTACTCTGGAGCTATTTCGAGGGAAACGATCTCGAGAACCTCCAGGCCGAACGGCGAAGCGCACTGCTGTCGAACTATCTCGTCGAAGGGTTTCGCCAGGCCGCCCTTCGCAATCAGGATGCGCTCGATCGAGCGCTCCTTGCCGGGATGCCCGAAGCCGAGGCCGCCGCCGAGGACGCAGCCCGCGCGGACGTGTGGAACACGGCCACGTACACGGCATTCTCTTTCGTCAAGCTCACCGCCGTGCGGCTCCGGCTGGGTCTGATTCGTCCGACCAATCGCGAGGAGATCGACGCCGCAGCCGACTTCGAGACGGCCAACCTCGAAACGTTCCGCCTCATACTGCAGACGGCGCAGCAGCGTACTGCGTCCTGGGGCGGCCAGCTCTATTTCGTGTATCTCCCGAACTGGGAGCGTTACACCGCTCGCTACCGGGCGCGCGGCAACAACAAACGCGACGTCGTGCTCGCCATGGCACGCGAGCTGGACATGCCGGTCATCGACATCGATCCGGTTTTTCGGTCGTCGGGCGACCCGCTTGCGCTCTTTCCGTTCCGCCTCGTCGGCCATTACACGGAGGCGGGTCATCAGCTCGTCGCCGAGGCCATCATGCGCAGACTGGCGGCACCCGAGCCGGCGCGCGGCACGCTGGTGAACAGCGGCGGCGCCGGCTTCTCGCGCACCGCCTTCTGAGGCGCTACGTCCGCCGATAGACGACGTTGATCATGACGTTGACGGCAGTTGGTTCTCCGTTGAGCAGTGCCGGCATGTACGTCCACTGACGGACGGCATCGAGCGCCGATTCGGTGAACTCCGCCGGAGGTGAGCCGTCCGATCCGGCGCGTCTCACTCCGCTGATAGCGCCGTCGACATCAACATGGCCGACCAGGATGACGGCCACCTGGGGCGATGGCAGCGCCATCTCCGGGCAAACCGGGGTTGCGCCGGTGATTCGCGCCGCAGCGCGAACAACGCCGCCGACCCGCACCGGGAGCCCGCTCCTCGCCTGCTGCGCCGACAGCACCGGGAAGATTGCCTGAAGCGCGCGATTCCAGACCTGACCGAGCAGGCCGGGCCTGGCGTCGACGGTCGACTGCGGCACCGTGTTCCCACGCCGCGACGGCGCGGCGGCCGCGACTATCACGGAGCAGCTCACAGTGACTGTCTGCTCCTGTGTTGCGAGCGACAGCGTGATGACCCGCTCCGCCAGGCCATCCGAAAGCGGTACGACGCTGGTGACGGTCGCAAAGCCGGGCAGGCTCGCCGCCAGCTCGTAACGGCCCGGCCGAAGGGCGGGAAATGCAAATCTGCCATTGGGGTCAGTGACCGTGCTGAACTGGAGGCCGAGCTTCGGATCGATAAGCGTCAACGCCGCCCCCGGCAGCACTGCGCCGCTCGAATCGAGCACCGTGCCACCGACCGACGTCGGTACTGCCTGCGCGGCCATCGCTGCAGCAATCGGCGCGACCGGTTGCTTCGGTCGCGTTGGTTTGACCGGGCTCACGACCGCGTCAGACGATTGCACTGTTGCCGCCGCAGGGACGGCGAGCACCACGTCGCCACGAGGCGCCACGCCGACGATTGGCAAATCGGACGGGGGGCCGACACCCGCCGCCGCGAGCGGGACGATCACGGCGAGGCCGGCCAACACGGCGCCCGCCCAGGCGAGGCGCGTGCACGGCTGACGATTGCGCTGCCGGGTGAGCATGGCAGATATCCTCCCTTCGAGCGTTGAGTGGTGTGCGATCGAAGCCGAGACCCAGGCGTGGCGTGCGCCGGTGACGTGCTTCGCCACGCCGAGCAGGTGCGAGGCGTACTCAGTTGCCTCCACCCCTTTGCCCAGCACCGCATCGTCGCAGGCGTGCTCGCTCTCGTGACGCAAACGGCGGCAGCAGAGCCAGACGAGCGGGTTGAACCAGTGAAGGATGCGCAGGACTTCTCCTGCGAGCTGGATCGCCCCATCCCATCTGCGCACATGCGCGAGCTCGTGGGCCAGGACGATGCGGCGCCGATCGTCGCTCCACGACGCGACACCCACAGGCAGGATGATCGCCGGCCGCAGCACGCCGCAGACGACGAGCAGCGATGGATCGTCGCTCTGCAGGAGGATGACCGGCCGCCGAATCGCGGAAGCGTGTAACAGCTCGTCAGCCGTCTCGCGCCAGGGGCCTGACCGCAGCGGGACACAACGGGCGGTGAGTCTGGCCAGCCGCCTCAGATCGATGAGCAGTCCCGCCAGCGTCAGCGTCGCACCGAGCAGCCAGATCGCCGCCGCAAGCGTTGCCCAGGGGAAAGGCGGCGCAGCCTGCGGCGCAGAGCTCGTATAGGCGACCGCGGCCTCTGCGGCCGGCGTCGCGGTCACGCCGGACGACACGGGAGCGACATCGGGGTCCCAGTCGAGAAGCGGCAACGGCGGCAGAAAGCGCTCGAGCGACGGCACGATCAGCGCCGCGAGGATGGCGACGGTGAGGACCGCGTGACGGTGCGCCGCGGAGCAGCGCCGCATCGCGGCGGCGGCGGCCAGCGCGAGGGCGATGACGATCGTCACATCGACGACGCTCGCCAGGAGAACGGTCATCGTCCACCCTCTTTCCGCGCCTTGTCGATCATGTCGGCGATACGGGCCAGCTGTTCGTCGGAGAGCTTCGCCCCTTCTCCGCCGAGAAGCGCGGCCACGGCCTTCTCGGGGGAGCCGTCGAAGAATGTCTCGACGAGGTGGCGCAGCGCCGATTTCCGCGCCGCGTGGCGTGCGACTGCCGGGAGATAGACGAAGCGCAATCCGTCGACCTCGTGGCGCACGTGGCCCTTTTCCTCGAGGACGCGCAGCTGCGTGCGAACCGTGGAGTAGCTCGGTTCACCGGGGAGATCGTCCATGACCTCGGCGGCGGTGGCGCGGCCGCGGCGGAAGAGGATGTCCATGATCTGCCGTTCGCGGCGGGCGAGGACGGCGTGGAGCGCTTTCGGCATCTGTTATTTCTCTCGCATCAACGTGCTATATAAATAACACGTCTCGCGAGCGGCGTCAACGCCGGAGGCATCCGCAGTCTTCGCAGAACCGGGCTTCAGCCCGGTTCACGGCTGCGTCGTTGACGAGCCACTCACGCGGGCGGCGATAATGACGCCGATGAACCTCACCCCCTGCATCAACCTTTCGTTTGACGGCCGATGCGAAGCCGCGTTCCGGTTCTACGAACGCTGCATGAACGGCACGATCACGTTCATGCTCACATACGGAGAGTCGCCGATGGCCCAGGCCGCCCCGCCCGAGTGGAGCGGCAAGATCGCTCATGCTACGCTGGTCGTCGGCGACACGAGGCTGCAGGGATCGGATCCGGCGCCCGGCTCATATGAAGCTCCCAGGGGCTTCTGCATCATGCTGAACCCGGCGGAGCAGGATGCCGAACGTCTCTTCACGGACTTGGCGGAAGGCGGGACCGTGCACATGCCGCTCCAGCAGACGTTCTGGGCCGCCCGCTTCGGCATGCTGACCGATCGCTTCGGCATCCCCTGGGCAATCAACTGCGAGGCCTCAGCCTGAGGCACCCGCCAGATGGCGAGCCGCTTCAGCGCGCCGGTGCGGCGATCGTCGGCGCGCAGCCGTCGCAGGGAGCGAACGGCGTGAGGAAGAAGTTGTTCGGGTCGGCGACGAGCGCGCCCTTGAGGTTGGGCGGGATCGGCACGGCGACTCCTCCCTCTGATACGACCTTCAAACCGGCCTTGCTGATCGCCGTTACGAGCGCGTCGACGTTCTGCGCCCGCAGCTGAAGCCGCGCGGCGCCGCGATCCTGAATGCGCATGCGCAGAGGTGTACGCTCGACGCCCGTGAACTCGATGAGCTCGAGCCACAGCGTCGAGCCGGGTGCCTGCACGCGGCTTCGTTTCACTCGTGCCGCGTTCAGGCCGGTGAGCGCCTGGATGCCCTTGTCGGGGCCGAGGCCGGTCTCGCCTTCGACCGTGAATCCCAGCAGGTCACGATAGAAGCGGACCGTCTCGCCCATGTCGTTCACGGTAATCGACAGGCGCATGTCGATGACATCGGTCTCTGGTGGAGCGCTCACCCCTGGTGCTTGCGCCCACTGCCGGAGCTCGACGAACCGGTTATCGATGTCGCGAATCAGAATGGCGCGTTCACCGTCAGCCAGGTTCACCGGCATGCCCGCGGGAGTCGCAATCGGGATGTTGGCGCGCCGCAGACGCGACAGGATCGCCTCGATGTCGCGTACCACCAACACGAGCGTCGCCGTGCCCGGATCCTGAACTCGTAACGGGATCGTCCTGTGCGCGACGTCCTGAATCTCCATCACTTCAACGCTGACCCGGGTGCCCGCCACGCGCGCCGACTGATGGCGTTCTCTCGCGCCGGCGATGTCGAACATCGCAAACAACTGCGGATTCGCTCGGTTGTATGGCCGCTCACCCGACGCGGGGAGTGCCGGCACCTCCATGCCGAACACGTCGTGATAGAAGGCCAGCGAGCGATCCATGTTCTCGACGAAAGCTGTAAACGTCCCGGTGCCGATGACGGCCCCCTTGCCGGCGCCGGCGGCTGAGGACGGCGCCTGACCGAGCGTCGTCTCGCGTCCGAGCGTGACGCTCAACAGCCCGGCAGCGACGATGACGAACGACGTGAATCGGGACATGAATCGAGTACGCGGCTGCATTAGCACGCACGAGCGGTGCGAGCGACAGGCCGGCCGATTGTAGCAGGCAACGGGCGGCTCACGGTCAGATCGGCTCGTCACCCGTTTTCGTGTGCGACAATCGACGAATGCTCCTGAACGTTCTCGTTCGTCGACGCGGGTTGGATTGCCGGCAACGGCCGAATCGCTGGCTGGCAGCGGCGCTCACGGTGATCGCGCTGGCACCACCGCTCCTGGCGCAGACGAGTGCTCCCGCGGCACCGGCCGCGTATTCCCCACCGCGCACGCCGTGGGGTGATCCCGACCTCCAGGGTATCTGGCCGAGCACGCATATGGTGGAAGTGCCGCTCGAACGTCCGGAACGCTTCGGGACGCGCCTGATGCTCACGGATGCGGAGTTCAAAGAGCTCCAGCAGACGATCGCGCAGCAACGGGCGCTGGCGGTCAAGGACTTCGACGTGACGAACCCCTCGCCGGAACTCCAGGCGCTCGGCGATTTCGGCGATGGCACCTCTCCCCCGCCACACTGGCTGGAGCGCGGAGAGCCGTCGCGGCAGTCGTCGCTCATCGTGCTGCCGGCGAACGGCCGCCTGCCGAAGATGACATCCGAAGGCGAAGCGCACCAGAAAGACGTGCGGACCACGTATGTGCAGCGCAGCAATTTTTCGCGCCCCGACGACCTCGGACCCTACGACCGCTGCATCTCGCGCGGCATCGTGGGGTCGATGATGCCGGTCGTCTACAACACCGGCACCGAGATCATGCAGACACCCGGGTCCGTCGTGCTGCGGCACGAGATGATTCACGAGACCCGCGTCGTCCCGCTCGACGGCCGCGCGCATCTCTCGCCTGCGATCAAGAGCTACATGGGCAATTCGCGCGGGCGGTGGGACGGCAACACGCTGGTCGTCAGGACGGTCGGGGTCAATGGACGCAACGGCCTCGACGGCAACGGGCAGCTGCTGCTCACGAGCGACCGGGCCGAGTTCATCGAGCGGTTCACGCCTATCGGGCCCGACACGCTGCAGTACGAGGTGACGATCACCGACCCCGCCACCTGGACCGCGCCGGTGAGGATCTCGTTCCCGCTCCGGCGGCAATCCGATTACCAGCTGCTCGAATACGCCTGCCACGAAGGGAACTATTCAATCCGCAACACGCTGTCGGGATCGCGGGCGGAGGAGAAATAGGCATCACTTCGCGCGCGTCCAGGACGTCTTCAGGTATGCCGCCGCGCGGCCGCGTCCCCGGGCCCGAACCTGGCGCATGAGCACCCCTCTCGAAGACTACGCGCTCATCGGCGATTGTGAGACCGCCGCGCTCGTCTCGCGCGCCGGCTCCATCGACTGGCTCTGCTGGCCCCGGTTCGATTCGGGAGCCTGTTTCGCGGCGCTGCTCGGTGGGCCGGAGCACGGCCGCTGGCTGATCGCGACGCTCGATCCGGAACCGCGAACCGTCCGCCGCTACGTGGACAAGACACTCGTCCTCGAGACACGGATGGAGACGCAGGAAGGCGCCGCCACCATCATCGACTTCATGCCGCCGCGCGGCCGGAACTCGGACATCGTCCGCATCGTGCGCGGCGAGCGTGGTCGGGTGCGCATGCGAACCGAGCTGGTGCTCCGCTTCGACTACGGCCGGACGGTACCGTGGGTGAACCGTCTCCCTGACGGCACTCTGCGCGCCATCGCCGGCCCCGACATGGTCGTGCTCCACACGCCGGTGCCGCTGCGTGGCAAGGATCTCACAACCGTCGCCGAGTTCGATGTGACCGAGGGTCAGACCGTCCCGTTCGTGCTGACGCACGGGTTCTCGCATCTTCCGCCGCCGGCGCCAATCGATGCCGCTTCCTCTCTCGAAGCGACCGTGTCGTTCTGGACCGGGTGGGCCGATCAGAACGAGTCGCACGGCGAGTGGGCGGATGCCGTGGTCCGATCGCTGATCACGCTCAAGGCGCTCACCTACGCGCCGACCGGCGGCATGGTCGCCGCGCCGACGACGTCGGTGCCCGAGCAGATCGGAGGCACGCGGAACTGGGATTACCGCTTCTGCTGGCTGCGGGATGCCACCCTCACGCTCCTGGCGCTGATGAATGCCGGCTACTACGACGAAGCACGCGCGTGGCGCGACTGGCTGTTGCGCGCGGCCGCCGGTGCGCCCGCGCAGCTCCAGATCATGTACGGCCTCGCCGGCGAGCGGCGTCTCACGGAGCTGGAGCTCCCATGGCTGCCCGGATACGCCGGCTCCCGGCCCGTCCGCATCGGCAACGCTGCCCACCATCAGCTGCAACTCGACGTGTTCGGCGAGGTCATCGATGCGCTCCATCAGGCGCGCTGCGGCGGTCTCACGCCGAGGGATGCCGACTGGGCGTTTCAGCGCGCCCTGATCGAACACCTGGAAAGGATCTGGGATCGGCCGGATGAGGGGCTGTGGGAGGTTCGTGGCGAGCGGCGGCATTTCACTCATTCCAAGGTCATGGCCTGGCTCGCCTTCGACCGCGGCATCCAGGCGATGGAAGCTCACAATCTGCGGGGACCAGTGGAGCGCTGGCGGGTGCTCCGCGACACCATCCACGAAGAGGTCTGCAGCCGCGGATTCAACCGGGAGATCGGAAGCTTCGTCCAGTCGTACGGATCCCGCGAGCTCGACGCCAGCCTGCTGCTGCTGCCGACGTTCGGCTTCCTTCCGGCACACGATCCGCGCATCCGCGCAACGGTCGAGGCGATTGAACAGCGGCTGTTGGTGGACGGATTTGTTCTACGCTACGACACCGCCACCGGCACCGACGGCCTGCCGCAGGGGGAAGGCGCATTCCTCGCCTGCAGCTTCTGGCTGGCGGATGCCTATTCGATGCTGGGCCGCGCCGACGAGGCTCGTCGGCTGTTCGAGCGGCTCCTGGATCTGCGCAACGACGTGGGCCTCCTGGCGGAAGAGTACGATGCGGCGGCGCGGCGGCTGGTCGGCAACTTTCCGCAGGCGTTCTCGCACGTCTCGCTCGTGACGACGGCGCACAATCTGTCACGGACGAAGAAGCCGACCGAGCAGCGCGCTACGTCGTCCCGCTGACCGGTGTGCGCGATCGAACGAGCGGCGCTGGCCGCAACGTTCAGGACCTTCGATCGAACTCTTCCTGCGTGCGTGGCGCACCGGGCAGCTGCCGATCCAGTGACTCGCGATAGCGCACGCATCCTCGCAGAAACTGCGGCCAGGCGGGAATTGCCGGAATCGGATCGCTCTGTTCGGGGAGAAGGCCCCAGAGCTTGGGGTGATGCCAGCAGAGATCGTGTCCTGAACTGTCACGATGCTCGCGGATGCCGGCACGCAGCCGCCGGATTTCGGCGATGAGCGCTTCCCGATCGAGTTGCGCGAGATCTTCGTCCATTGATGTCACTCCGATCCGGGAGCGTCGCGCCGAGCGCACAGATGGCGCCCTCCGCTCCCTGATTGCAGCAGAGGCGACGGCCGTTGCGCGAGGTTGAACCGCTCAATGGGGCGCCACGGTCGAGTGAAGCTGCCAACCCGGGCAGGCAAGGTTTGCACCAGCTCTCGGCAGGTCCAATCGAGTGGCGACAACACACAAGCCCAACGGCGCCGACTGCCGATCGAAGGGAGAGGAGGTCCGTGGGCGGGAAGACTCAACTGGAATGCCGGTTGTCAAGACGAGCTCGTCGCAACCGTTAACACACAGCCTTGGTGTCGCGTTGGCATCACCATCGCTTGCCCTCTCCCCATGTCCAAACCTCAGAAGATCAAGGTTGCCGTCAACGGTTACGGTGTCATCGGTAAACGCGTCGCCGCAGCAGTAGTCAGCCAGCAGGACATGTCTCTCGTCGGCGTCTCCGACGTGGTCACAGACTGGCGAGCCAGGGTGATCGTCCGGAAGGGATACCCGCTGTTCGCGGCTACCATCGAGAGTGCCACCACGATGCAGACAGCCGGCCTCCAGGTCACTGGAACACTGGAGGATCTGGTTGGTGTGGCCGAGGTGGTTGTCGACTGCACGCCGAAGCGGATTGCCAGCGGGAACGTCGAACTCTACCGCCGCCGGGGTGTGAAATTCATTCTCCAGGGCGGCGAGAAACACGCGGCCACCGGTCATTCGTTCGTCGCCGAGTCGAATTATGCGAGTGCCGTCGGCCGTGACGCCACGCGTGTCGTGTCCTGCAACACGACTTCGGTGGTTCGGACGCTCACGGCGCTCAAGCGGGCCGGCCTGCTGAGGCGGGCTCGAGGCACGCTGTTGCGGCGCGCCACCGACCCCTGGGAGAGTCACACCAGCGGGATCATGAACACTCTGGTCCCGGAGCCCGAGATCCCGAGCCATCAGGGGCCGGACGCACAAACCGTCGATCCCGAGCTGGACGTGGTCACAATGGCAGTGAAGGTGCCGGAGACGCTGGCACATCTGCACTACTGGTCAGTGCAGATGACGAGGAAGGCGAGCGCAGCTGAAGTGCTCCAGGCGTTCTCGAGCTCGTCGCGAATTGCCCTCATTCGGACCGGCGAGGGTCTCGTTGCCCTCAATTCGGTGAAAGAGCTGATGGCCGACCAGGGACGACCACACGCCAACCTGTACGAGGTGGCCCTCTGGGCCGACATGCTGCGCGTGCAGGGCGACGAGCTGTTCTATGCGTACATGGTGGACAACCAGGCGATCGTCATCCCGGAGACGATTGATGCGATCCGCGCGCTGACGGGTACTATCCCGAGCGCGAACGAATCGATTCTGCGGACGAACGCGGCACTCGGTATCGAGACGGCGCTCGTCTGAACCGGGCGGGGCCGACCGAGGAAGCTCTATGCGGATTGTCGTGCTGGGTGGCGGCTTCGGTGGTGTGACGACGGCTCGTCACCTGGAGCGCGAGTTGCGATCGCATCCCGACATCGAAATCACCCTCGTGAGCCGCGAGAACTTCTTCGTGCTCACACCCTTCCTTTTCGAGGCCTGCAGCGGCAGGCTGGAGCTTCGCCACTGCGCGCAGCCGATCCGAGCGGCGCTTCGGCGGAGCCGCTTCGTCGAGGCCCTGGTCGAAGGCGTGGACGTGGACCGTCGTCTCGTTCGCGCAGTCGCAGCGGAGAACAACGCCTACGAGCTGCCCTACGACCATCTCGTCGTGGCGCTCGGGGCATCCACCAACGAGCGGCAGATTCCCGGCTCGGCGAACGCCTTCACGTTCAAGACCATGGCCGATGCGCTCGTGTTGAGGAATCACCTCATCGAACAGCTCGAACGCGCCGACGCCGCCTCCGATTCGACGACGCGTCGCGGCTGTTTGACCGTCATCGTGATCGGCGGCGGACTCGTCGGCGTCGAACTGCTCGGCGAATTGACCGCGTTCGCCGACGACGTGCTGCGCTTCTATCCTCGCATCCGCCGCAGCGAGCTTCGCTTTCTGCTGTTCGAGGCCGGCGGTCGCATCCTGCCGGAGATCGACGCGGCGCTGGCAGTGGTTGCCGCTCGCGTGCTCCAGCGGCGCGGCGCTGACGTCCGCGTCGCCACTCCCGTCCGCTCGATCGAGGCCGGTCGTGTACACCTGGCGACAGAGACCGTCGCGGCCAGCACGATCGTGCTGACGGCGGGCATCGTGCCCAGCGCCGTCGCGAGTGCGATAGCAGTCGGGCGCGATCAGCGGGGCCGCATCGCCGTCGAGGGGACGATGCGCAGCCGCAGCCACCCGGACGTCTGGGCGCTCGGCGACTGCGCCGCCATTCCGGGTCCGGATGGCCGCCCGTATCCGGCGCTCGCCCAGCACACCGTCCGCGAGGCCAGGCATCTCGCGCGCAACATCCGAGCAGCAGTCGAGGGGCGCACCCCGGCGCCGTTCGTCTTCCACCCGCTCGGCACCATGGCGTCGCTCGGGCACACGCGCGCAGTCGCCCGGGTGTTCGGCGTGCGTCTCACGGGTTTCCCGGCCTGGTGGCTTCGGCGGACCTACTATCTGTTCCAGATGCCGCGCTGGGACCGGCGCCTCCGCATCGTCCTCGACTGGACAGTCGGCCTGTTCTTCAGACCGGACATTACCAAGGTGGAATTGCGCGTGGAGCGTGAGCAGGTCCACAAGGTAAGGGAGACAGCAGGCGCGATCCCGCACTGACGGCATTCCTGATATCAGGAGCCGCGACACCGCTCGTGTGAACCTCTTCGCCTAGGGAGACAGCCGGCCGCCGAGAATTCTCAGCACGGCCCCGACGCCGGATGGTGTCCCGGGCATCACTGCCGGCAGCACGAGGAGGGCGGCGACCGCGCCGAGCGCAAGCATCCAGAACCGTTCGACGTCGGCCGCCATCCAGGCATCGAGTGCAGGAGCGCTCACGGCTGCAAGCATGGCTGCCGCTGCCACTGCGAGGGTGACTCGGCGCCTGAAGCGTACGCGCTCGAGCCGTACGAGCACCTCCAGGCGGAAGAGTGCATCGCGCGCGGGAGGCGCGTCGGCGTTCAGTGCCGCACTCACGCGAGTCTCCAGATCACTCATGCGCCCCTTTCGATCGCTTTCACCAGCCGCTCACGCCCCCTCGTCACATGGGACTTGACCGTGCCGAGCGGCGCCGCGAGGATCTCCGCCGCTTCCGCGTGAGAGAAGCCGCACACCAGGCACAGCGTCACCGCGGCGCGCTGCTCGAGCGGCAACGTCTGCAGCGCCCGCCTGACCGCGAGCCGGTCTTCCATGGTCGTGGCCCCTGCAGTCTCCGTTGACCGTTGCTCGTAATGCTCCGTATCGCGCGATCGACGTCGAACCCACGACCGTTGCGCGTCCTTCGCCTTGCGCCACGCGATACCGAACAGCCAGGATCGTACGCTCGAGCCGCCGCGAAAGGATCGCACGTGGGTCCATGCGGCAACAAACGTCTCCTGCGCCACGTCGTCGGCGTCGGCCTCGTTTCCGAGGAGCCGCCGGAGGAAGGCCCGAACCGCCTGCTGGTGTCGATCGACGAGGCTGTTGAACGCCAGTTCCGATCCGTCGCGAACCGCAGCGACGAGGGCGCCGTCGTCGTCGCTCATCGAGCAGGCGCATGGTACGCGTAAACCAGCTGTGCGGCCAGGGCGGCCGCGAAGAACAGGGCACCGAGGAAGGCGCTGATCACCAGCGCACCGGCCTCGCCCGACGCGGAGAAGCGCCACCAGGCAAGGCCTGTCAATCCGATGGTGAAGATCGTATTGGCCGCCGCGTGCGCGAGATAGTTGGCTCGCGCGGAAACGTGCGCGCCGATTCCCTCTCGCTTCCGTCCCCACCCCGACACGGCCGTGAGCGGCTGAGTGACAGAGGGCGGAGGATCCTCTCCGCGCTCGGCATAGACGCGGAGGACGTCGAGTGCCCTCGTGCGCGTGCGGTGTTCGAACCAGGCGATCGACACCGGGATGGCGAAGCCCGTTCCGAAGATGAGGGTCAGCGCGAAGAACTTGAGAATCTCGCTTTCCATGCTCGAATCGTCCTCGTTCCAGCGAGTGCGATCTCAGCGCCGGGCGGACCCGGTGCTCCACCACGTCGCGTGATGCGCACGCCTTTGTAGGGCGCCTGAGCAAACCCGCCCAGGTCGACTGTGCCGGTGAATGTGTCTCCGGTTACGACGCCGGAGTAGGAGATCACAAGCGTACCGTCCGGCGTGGTTATCGATCGTTTGTACGAGAACTTGTCTCCGTCGAGGACGATGTCCGTTCCCGGCCCGGCCTCCGGCGCGCCCGCCGCAGGCGGCTCGACGAGCTTCGCCGTGATGGCGTACCCCTTGTCGGTCTTCACGACACTGAGTGTCTCGGAAACGTCGCCGCCCGGCGTCACCGCCGTGGCGGTCCATTCGCCGAGAAAAGACTGCGCCAGCGCCGGAGTCGCGAAGACAGGCGCCGCGAGCGCAGCGCCGAAAATCAGCGCTGCCGCTTTCGTGAGCCGCATCGTTTACCTCCTTCGAGTGCCCGGGGCTGTGTTCTCAGCTATGTCGCCGCAGGGAGGGCAAACGGATGCGAGGGGTCGCCTGGGTGCGGAGCGAGAGGGAAGGTATGACGATCACGGACGCGTCCGGGCAGGTGCCGAACGCGTCCGTCCACTAGAGAGTTCCGGAATCGCCAGAGAACCGGTCAGAACTTGAAGGTGACAGTGTGCACCGTGCCGGGAGTGCCAGAGCCGACGAACAGCCGCCTGCCATCGGGGAACGTAATGAAACCATTGGCATCGGCCGTGGAGACTACCGGCCGGCGATCGAGCGCAGCGGCGAAGTCGTCTCGCTCTTCGTCGCTCAGGATGTCCTTCAGCTGTTCCAGCAGGTCGACCCGCTCGGCCGCAACACCCAGCCGGAGGCGACGCTTGTGCTGTTCGACAGCGGCCTTCGCCCGCTCGGACTCTGCGGCAGGAAGCCGGTACAGCTCGATGCGCTGTTCGAGGTTTCCTGCCGGCCTTGCCGCGGACCTGGTGACGAACGCGCCCTGCACCCCGGGCACCACGGTGCGCATTCCCCCCGACGCGTTCGGGCTGCCCTGACGAGTGCCTGGGGATTGCGTCCCGAGGGTTGACTTGAAGTCGAGATACTGTCCCGGATTGAGCAGCGGCTTCAGCTCCTGCAGGAGATCGGCTTTCGACCTCTCCTCAACCGTCACGACGTAAGGATTGACGACTGCAAGCACCCGCTCCTTCGTGGTGCTCGAGAGCCTGAGGTCGTCGAGCGCCCCTTCGATGTGGGCACGCGAGGTCAGGCCAATCTGATCGCCAAACGCATACCCGGTGGGCGTCGGAAATCCACGTCCGCCGGTCGTCACTGCCGGGTTGGTCGTCGCGAGCACGCTGACCTCGGCCCGGCTGAGAGCGCCATCGCCATCTGTGTCGCCTCGCGTCACGATTGGGTGCATCCGTTCGACCAGCTCGGCCGTCGCGACGCGGCCATCCCGGTTGCGATCGAACGACATCAACCTGGCCACGACTTCGTCGGGGCTGACGCTGGCAACGAGCGTAGAAGCCCCCTGCCCCGCAACGCGATCCTGTGCCCGGACCGCCGTGCCGGACATGAGCAGCGCTATCACGACGACTACGCCAGCTCTCATACTCCTGCTCCTCTCACCGGTAACCTGCGTTCCCGTACTTTCAGCCGAGTTCAACCCGAAGATGGGCCCGGCGAATCAGGCGTCGCGGTCGTCCGATTAGACACTGGAACAGCGGTATTGGTTGTCCGCAATTGTCGTAGCGTCTCCCTTCAGGCCCCTTCAGGCGGACCGCGCAGATCCGGCTCTAACTAAAGCCGGACGCCACGTGTTGTCCGCAGTGGCGTCGTCATGACCCGGCCAGCGCAGGCTGACTGCCGACGAATGTCGCCAGGTGCTTGCCGGTCAGCGTCGACCTCGCCGCCACCAGGCTGGCCGGAGTGCCTTCGAACACGACCCGCCCGCCGTCGTGACCCGCACCCGGCCCGAGGTCGATGATCCAGTCGGCGTGCGCCATCACCGCCTGGTGATGTTCGATGACGATGACCGACTTGCCGGAGTCGACCAGCCGATCCAGCAGCCCGAGCAACTGCGCGAGGTCGGCCAGGTGGAGCCCGGTAGTCAGCTCGTCGAGCACGTAGACGCCGCCCTTTTCACCCATGTGCGTGGCGAGTTTGAGCCGCTGACGTTCGCCACCCGAGAGCGTGGTGAGCGGCTGCCCGAGCCGCAGGTAGCCGAGACCGACATCGGCCATGCGTTCCAGGATCGCGTGCGCGGCCGGGGTGCTGGTTTCGTCCGCGCCGAAGAAGCCGACTGCGTCCTTGACGGGCAGGTCGAGCACCTCGGCGATGTTGAGCGTGCCGAGGCGGTAGTTCAGGACTGACGCCTGGAACCGCCGCCCCTCGCACTCCTCGCAGACCGTCGTGACGCCAGCCATCATCCCGAGATCGGTGTAGATCACACCGGCACCGTTGCAGGTGGGACAGGCCCCCTCGGAATTGGCGCTGAACAGCGCCGGCTTCACTCCGTTGGCCTTCGCGAATGCGTTTCGAATCGGATCGAGCAAGCCGGTGTATGTCGCCGGATTGCTTCGCCGCGAGCCGCGGATCGCGGTCTGGTCGACCGTCACGACCCCATCCCGGCCGCTCACCGAGCCGTGAATCAACGAGCTCTTGCCAGACCCGGCCACGCCGGTCACCACCACCAGCACGCCGAGCGGGATGTCGACGTTGACGTTCTGGAGGTTGTGCGTGCGCGCGCCGCGCACCTTCATGACGCCCGATGCCGTGCGCACCGACGATTTGAGGGCCGCCCGGTCGGAGAGATGCCGCCCGGTGAGAGTGCCGCTCTTTCGCAGCGCGTCGACTGTGCCCTCGAACACCAACTCGCCGCCGGCGGTACCAGCGCCCGGGCCGAGATCGACGACATGATCAGCGATCGCGATCACCTCCGGCTTGTGTTCGACGACGAGGACGGTGTTGCCCTTGTCGCGCAACCGCACCAGCAGGTTGTTCATCCGCTGGATATCGTGCGGGTGCAAACCGATCGTCGGCTCATCGAAGACATAGGTCACATCGGTGAGCGACGAGCCGAGGTGGCCGACCATCTTGGTTCGCTGTGCCTCGCCACCTGACAACGTGCCGGACGGCCGATCGAGGCTGAGATAGCCCAACCCGATTTCCACGAACGAGTCGAGGGTATGGCGAAGCTTGGCCAGCAGCGGCGCGACAGACTTCCCGTCTACGCTTCGCACCCATTCGGCGAGATCGTTGATCTGCATCGCGCAGGCGTCGGCGATGTTGATCCTGTTGATCCTCGATGACCTGGCTGCCTCGTTGAGCCGGGTACCCTTGCACTCGGGACAGGTGGCGAACGTGACCGCGCGCTCCACGAATGCGCGGATGTGCGGCTGCATCGCCTCGACGTCCTTGGACAGAAACGCCTTCTGGATCCGCGGGACGAGCCCCTCGTAGGTGAGGTTCAGTTTCTCGACCTTTACCTTGGTCGGTTCCTTGTAGAGGAAGTCGTGGCGCTCCTTCTTCGTGTATTTGCGGATCGGCTTGTCCAGGTCGAGGAAGGCCCCGAAAATGCGCACGTACCAGCCGTCGGACGTGTAGCCGGGGACGGTGA
This sequence comes from Vicinamibacterales bacterium, assembly GCA_036274155.1. Lineage (GTDB taxonomy): Bacteria > Acidobacteriota > Vicinamibacteria > Vicinamibacterales > UBA2999 > Gp6-AA40. The sequence goes on from DASUGH010000183.1 coordinate 68,693, forward strand.
TCGCGCCCTCGTTGATCGACTTGCTCTCGTCGAAGAGCTGCGACAGATCGATGTCGCTGACCGACCCCATGCCCTCGCATCGCGGGCACATGCCGCCCTGGTAGACGACGTCGCGCACGACGATTCGCTCCCCCTTGCCCTTGTCGACGGTCATCGCCCCGCTCGCTTTTCGTGTCGGGACGTTGAACGAGTAGGCAGTTGGCGGCCCGACATGCGGTTTGCCAAGACGGCTGAACAGCACGCGCAGCATCGCGTTGGCGTCGGTGACCGTGCCGACCGTCGAACGGGCGTTGGCGCCCATTCGCTCCTGATCGACGATGATCGCCGTCGTCAGCCCTTCGAGGACATCGACGTCGGGCCGCGACAGCGTCGGCATGAATCCCTGCACGAACGCGCTGTAGGTTTCGTTGATCAGCCGCTGCGACTCCGCGGCGATGGTGCCGAACACCAGCGACGACTTGCCCGAGCCGGAGACGCCGGTGAACACAGTGAGTCGCCGCTTGGGAATCTCGACGCTGACGTCCTTGAGGTTGTTCTCGCGGGCACCCTGAACGCGGATCAAGTCGTGTTGGTCAGCAGGGTGCTCGCCTTCGCCAGGGCTACGGCGGGCTGGCTGGCGTGAAGTGGCCATGTTCGCGCTCATAACAACAGTTCTGCTCCTCGTCCGGTGCGACGCCGAATTCCGTAGGATACTGCGTCGACGCTCGATGAGACCCCGATGTATCCGCGCGCTCGCGATCGCTGCAGCCGTGCTGGCTGCAGGCACGCGCGATCGCGACCTCAGCCTTCAGGCTTTCCCGGCCCGTAGTTTCCGCGTCCAGACGGACGAGGGCACGCGTCGTGTCGCGCTCACCTTCCAGAATCGTGTGCGGGAGTATCTGCTCCACGTTCCGGCAACGCCGAACGGAGCGCTCGTCCTGGCGTTCCATGGCGGCGGAAGCACCGCGGAACAAATGGAGCGGATCAGCGCCCTGGATGCACTCGCCGATCGCGAGCACTTCATCGTGGCCTACCCAGAGGCTTTCGAACGTTCCTGGGCCGACGGCCGCAACGAGACGAGCGCCGAAAAACGAGGCGTCGACGACGTGGGCTTTGCGAAAGCCGTTGTCGCCGACATTGGCAGGACGCACCCTGTCGATCGCTCACGCGTGTTCGCGACCGGACTCTCCAACGGCGCGATCCTTACCCACCGTCTCGCGTGTGAAGCGGCAGACGTCGTTGCGGCAATCGCGCCGGTCATCGGCGCGATCACCAGAACCGTCGCTGCGTCCTGTCGCCCGTCTGCGCCGGTTGCGGTAGTCGGCATTCAGGGAGTCGCCGATCCGGCAGTGTCCTTCGAAGGCGGCGGGCCGGCGGGCGAAATGCTGTACGGCAGCCGCGCGACACAGGAGCTGTGGCGTTCGCTGAACGGTTGTTCACCAGCGCCAAATACCATGGCGCTGCCAGTCGTCTCGCAGGACGGAACATCGGTCGAGCGCCGGACGTACGCCAACTGCCGCGCGCGCAGCGATGTTGTCTGGTACGAAATCAGGGGAGGCGGCCACCGGTGGCCGCCCCATCTCGAGGGTCAGAACGAAGCGTTCGCGCTTCGGGAAAATGGGGTCTCGTCTCAGAACCTGAACGCGAGCGAGGTCATCTGGGCGTTCTTCAGCGCCCACCCGCGCCAGTAGCCTGCATCTAACCTGGTGAGCAGGCGCTATTTCATCGGTCGATACGCCAGCCGGTCGGCGAAGAACGAGCCGAGCCACAGCTCGTTGTTCACGACCGCCGCCATCGCCGTACCGGTAAACGAGGGAGTCCGCGGTCCGCGCGCGATTTCCGTTGCGGTCATCGACTTCGGATCGATCGTCGCCACGGCATAGCCCATCGGACAGCGGATGCCTTCTTCGTTCTTGGGCCGTCCGCCGCACGCAGGCTCGTCGTCGATGAGGCCGGCCGTGATCAACCGGTTGTCCGCCGTCCAGCGCACGTTATCGGGGCCGAAGTCCTTCAGCTGCGCAAACCGCAGCGGTCCCCCACCAGGTTTGGCGCGCGAGAACGCGTACACCCGCCGCATCGTCGTCGAGGCGACGTAGAACTCGCGGTCGTCGGGCGATGTGTCGATGCCGTTATTGGCGACGAGCTCGGTGCCCTTCAACTCGACGAATGCGGGGGTGCCCGGCGTCCACTGCAGAACGATGCCGGTATTGCGCATGGCGAATGCGTCCTCGAACGTCTTGCCGGGAAGGATGAGCACCGTCGCCACGAGCGTCCCGTCTGTAAATGCCGCCACGCTGTTCGCCGCCAGCTTCGGCGGCAGGAGCACACAGCCGACCCAGGTTGCAGAGGGAGCGGTGCTGCCAGCAGGTCCGACCGTGAGCTCGAACACTTCAACCGACTCGCGACCACCATGGTTGGTCGCGTAGACGGTGTAAGCACCGCCTGCGGGCCGCAGCGCGAGGCCGTGCAGCACGGCCTGCTTCGGATCGAGCGGCCCGGGACAGTTGCCGAAACGCGCGCGGTCGTGGCGTGCAGCGCCGGATCCAGGCGCGTAGAGCTTGCGCACGGTCTTCGACTGCGTATCCACGAGCGTCAACCCTGCGCCCGACGCCATGCCGCTGGCCAGCAGCCAATTCGTACGCGGGACGACGACCACGTCTTCTGGGTTCTGCAGACCGCAAATGAATCGAAGTCCTGCGGCCGGTGAGCAATCGGGTGCCTGCGCGACGAGCGGATGCGATGACACAAGCGCGGAAGAGACGATCAGCAAGGCGAGCAATGAGCGCTTCATAACCACTCCAGACGCTACTGTATCTACCACACCAGCAATCGTTCGCGCCGATATTCGTCAAGGATGTCCGTCCGGGTGCCGATGATTCACGCCGCGCCGGTGGCAATGAACGCCGCCCAGTGCTGAAGCCGGTCGAACGGCCGCGCGTCGGGAGGGAGCTGCTCGAGGTCCGATAGTTCGATTTCCAACGCCTCGAGCAGCGCCTGCTCCGCCTGGGTCAGTTCACCCTTCGCGGTCGCGCTGACGACCTCACGCTCCTTCAGGAGGAGTCGTTGCACGTCGGCACACGGGAGCGAGCGCAGCCAGCACTGCGCGTCGCGAAGGGCGCGCGCCACCGGCTGGTGCTCACGCCGATGCCGGCGGTAGAACTCGGTCATCAGCAGGGCGGTCGAGAAGTCCGATACCGCCCAGAGGGAGCTCACCACCGTAGTCGCCCCTCTCTCCAGGAATACGGCCGGAAGGCCCACGTACTCGGCTTCCAAAGGTGATACGCTGCCGCACGTCGTGCGTCGTGTAGCTCTCCTGGCGGCGTCGATCCTTCTGCTTGCGCCCTTCCAGGCGGCTGCGGAGTGGCGCGCGCTCCGCACCGACCACTTCCAGATCGTCGGCGACGTGTCCGCTGGACGGCTGCGCGAGGTGGCCCTGCGATTCGAACAGTTTCGCGAGGTGGTGACGCAGCTGCTTCCGGCTGCCCTGAAAGCTGGAAGCGCACCGGTCGTCGTCATCGTGTTCCCCGACACCCGGTCGTACCGGCCGTTCATGCCGGTCGCCAACGGCAAGCCGGTGCAGGTCGACGGGTTCTTCGTAGACGGTGCCGATACCAACTACATTACGCTGAACGTCGAGGCCGGCGAGGAGGCGTTCCCGGCGATCTTCCATGAGTTCTCGCATCTGCTCCTCAGCAGCGTCTTCGACCAGGCGCCGCTCTGGTTCAATGAAGGCCTCGCCGAATACTTCAGTACCTTCCAGGTGACCGACGGCGGCCGCCGTGCGCTGGTCGGGAAGCCCAACAGCCGTCACATTGCGTTGCTGCGCGAACGCCGGCTGAAGCTGTCGCAACTGTTTGCGATCGGTCCCGGCTCGAAGGAGTACACGCGCGAGGGCATCGAGCGCCAGCTGCTCTACGCACAGTCGTGGGCTCTGGTCCATTACGCCCGGCATGCGGAGCCGCGGCGGTTCGGGTCGCTGGAGTCGCTTGCCCGGCGGCTGGCTGACGGCGATGCCATGGATGCGAGCGTGCGCACCACGTTTGGCATGGACATCGACGCGCTCGATGCCGAAGTTCAGGCGTACGTGCGGAGGCAGAAGTACACTCACGTCGAGCTCACCTCGGCTGACGGGGTCGTCATGCGGATCGATTCCGAGGCGGCGAGCATCGACGCCGCGGACGTCGAAGCATGGCTCGCCGATCTGCTGGCCCATCTGCAGCGCGGCCCGGAGGCGATACCGCGGCTGCAACGAGCGCTGCAGATCCGGAGCGATCAGCCACGAGCGCTGGCGACCCTTGGAATCCTGCGGGTGCGACAGGGAAACCGGCGCGAGGGGCTGTCGCTTCTCGAGAGAGCGGCGGCGGCGGGTCCGGATGTCGAATCAGTTCAGTTCGAGTACGGCTGGGCGCTGGCGACCGAAGAGCGGTTCGACGCCGTACGGGCGCAGCGTGCACAGGCGGCGTTCGAACGAGCCCTCGCCCTGCGGCCGGGCTACCCGGCGGCAATCCAGATGCTGGCGTCGGTGTATGGGCGTACCGGCGAATTCTCGAAGATGCGCGACCTGCTGGCGCCGCTCGTCAGCGCCATGCCGAACAATCAGGACGCGGCGCTGCAGTTGGCGGGCGCTCTGCTTGGCCTGGGCGACGCGTCGGCGGTTCGCGCTCTGGTCGGTCCGATTCTGGCTCGGCCCCGTGACGACGACATCCGGGAACGGGCACGGACGCTCCTGGGTCAGCTTTCCAAGCTGCAGCAGCAACCCTGACGCAGGTCGATTTGCGGATACGCGGCCTCTGTCGTTTACTGCTTGATCGACGCCATCGGATCGATGCGCGTCGCCCGTCGTGCCGGAACCCAGGTCGCAACGACAGCCACGGCGCCCACGAGCAGCACGACTGCGCCAATGGTCACCGGGTCGGTCGGGCTCACCTCGAACAACAGGCTCGACATCCACCGCGATGAGGCCAGGGCCAACCCGACGCCCGCGATCGTCCCTGAAATAGTCAGGACAGCACCCTGACCGAGGACGAGCCTCAGCACCTGGCGGGTGTCGGCGCCAAGTGCGATTCGCACGCCGATGTCTGGCGTCCGCCTCACCACCGCATACGACAGCACGCCGTAGACTCCCAGTGTCGCGAGCACTACGGCCAGAGCCGCGAACAGCCCGAGCAGCGTCGTGACGAAACGGTGCTGGGCCAGGGAGCCGGCGAGCGTGTCGGCGAGAGGTTCGACTGCGAACAGCGCGAGCGCGGGATCGACCTCGCGTGCAGCGCTGCGCACGCCAGGCACCAGAGCAACAGGATCGCCGGTGGTGCGGACGACGAGGGCGAGCATCGGTAACGGAACGTGATCCAGGAGCACGTAGGCAGCAGATGGCGCGGCGGTCGTCACGCCGCGGAACCGCTCGTTTCCGACGATGCCGACGATCGTCCATTCGGTGGATCCGAAGAACCGCAGGCGGTGGCCGATTGGGTCGTCATCGCGGAAGAATCGATCGACGAACGCCTCGTTCACGATCACGGATCGCGCCGGCGATGAGAGGTCCCTCGCGTCGAAGGGGCGGCCGCGGGCGATTGGGACGCCGAGCGTCGCAAAGTAGCCCGGCGTGATCGGCCGGACGGCGAGCTCGGGCCATTCGCGCCCCTCGGCTTCCCTGCCAGCCACTGTGAACGACGTCGTGAAGCCGGCATCGAGGGGATGCTGCGCCGCGAGGGCGGCCCCGCGGACGCCCGGCAGCCGCTCCACGCGTTCGACGAGCCCGTGAGTGAACCGTGCGAACGTCGAGTCGGGCGCAGCGGGCCGTCCGAAATCAATCCGGTACCGCGACGATGGCAGCTGGAACTCCGCCTTCAGCACCTCCATCGTCTCGAAGCCAGGGTCGACGCGATACATGAGCCAGAGACTGCGGGCAAGCAGGCCGGCAGAAATCAGCAGGACCACCGTCATGGCGACTTCCGCGGCGACGAAGAGCGAATGGGCTCGGCCATGATGCGCAGCGGTGCCGTGTCTTCCGGTGGCCGCGGCGCCGAAGCCGGATGCCGCCGCACGGACCTGCGCCAGCGGGAAGAGCCCGAAGGTGAACGCGACCACGACTGACGTCGTCAGCGCCACGAGCAGGACCGGCACGTCGAGGCCGACATTCGCAATCCGCGGGATGTCCGCGGGCGCGAGCACGCGAATCGCCTGAAGCGTGCCGTACGCCATCGCGAGCCCGACGATGGCGCCAGCCCCCGAGAGCAGAATGTTCTCGACGAAGAACTGGCGCAGCATCCGCGGCGTCTCCGCCCCGAGCGCCGTCCGGACGACGATCTCGCCCGTTCTCGCCGTGCCTCGTGCCAGCAGCAGGATAGCCAGGTTGCCGCAGGCGATGAGCAGCACGAGGATCGTGCCGCCCATGAGCAGCGCGAGGGGTGCGCGCACGCGTCCGAGCACGACTTGCCCGATGGGCTCGACGTAGGCTCCGCGTCCGTCGTTGTCCGGGTACGTCCGCTCGAGATCCGCGGCGATGTTCGTGAGCTCCTCCTGCGCAGACGTGGAGGTCGCGCCCGGGGCGAGCCGCCCCAGCATCAGGAGCCCGTGCTGCCCGCGCGGCGCGCGCCGGTCGGCCTGCATGGGCGACCAGACGTCTACGCGTGTGCGCGTGTCGCGATCGGCGAATCCGCGGGCGTAGGCGGCCGAGGACAGGATCTGCAACACGCCGAAATCTGCGTTATCGGCCACCACACCGGCGATGGCGACTTGCCGATCGTTCATGCGCAGTGACGCGCCGAGCGCTGACGTGCTCCGATTGAACACACGCGCCCACAGGCGTTCGCTGATCAGAACGACCGGCGGCCTCCCGGGGTGGTATTCATCCGGGTGGAAGCTCCGCCCGGCAACCGGCGCAACACCCAGGAGTTCCAACAGCAAGTCCGAGACGGCGAGCGCCGACACGCGAAACGGGTCCTCGCCTGACGGCTGAACGTTGGCGTCGTACGAGCCGAATGCGCCGAACCGTTGCATTCGCCGGCTGCGCGCGGTGAAGTCCAGGAGGTCCGGAACCGACACCGGCTCGCGTGCGGTGCCGGCATTCCTGTCGGTTCCCCAGACCATCAGCAGGCGGTCCGCGGCTGGATACGGCAGCGGACGCAGAACGACGGCGCGCAGGACGCTGAAGATCGACGTGGTGAGGCCGATGCCGAGCGCGATGGTCAGCAGAGCGACCGCCGCGAACCCCGGGTTCCTGCGCGCCAATCGCGAGCCGTACCGCAGATCGGCCACGACGTCGGTCACGAGTCGTCCCGGTCCGGCTCGCGGAGGCACCGGAGCGACGGGCCGCTGGCGCTCGGCCTCGGCGATCGCTCGTCGAATTGCAACGCTGTCGCGCAACTCATCCAGCACGGCGGCA
>DASUGH010000184.1:0-17572 GCA_036274155.1 Vicinamibacterales bacterium
ATCCCGCCGGAGCCGCGGCAACTGGAGTGAGCGCCGGGGCTTTTCGGCTCGATCTGCGGGCGCGAACTCTCTCAGCGGAGCTCCCGTCTCAGCGGAGCTGAAGCTGGGCTCTGCGACGGATCCTCGCGGCGACGGATCCTCGCGGCGACGGATCGTCGCCACCGCCGATTTCGGGCACCGTCACAGCCCCGGTGCGCGCTTCAGTTGCCGCGCGGAGAAGGGATTCCACCCGGCCACGCCGGCGTGCGAATCGCAGCTGCATCCCGCCGGAGCCGCGGCAACTGGAGTGAGCGCCGGGGCTTTTCGGCTCGATCTGCGGCCGCGAACTCTCTCAGCGGAGCGCCCGTCTCAGCGGAGATGAAGCTCCGCTCTGCGACGGATCCTCGCGGCGACGGGTCCTCGCGGCGACGGACTTCGCCACCTCTATTTCGGGCACCTTCTCATTACAGTCCCGGTGCTCGCTTCAGTTGCCGCGCGGAGAAGGGATTCCACCCGGCCACGCCGCCGGGCGAATCGCAGCCGTATCCCGGAGCCGCGGCAACTGGAGTGAGCGCCGGGGCTTTTCGGCTCGATCTGCGGGCGCGAGCTCTCTCAGCGGAGCTCTTGTCTTAGCGGAGCTGAAGCTCCGCTCTGCGACGGATCCTCGCGGCGACGGATCCTCGAGGCGATGGATCTCGCGGCTACTCCAGCGCGAACACCCAGACGGCGCCGCCTTCCGGCGCCACCGGTGCATCCGGGAAGTAGCGGGCAACCTGCGTCGCCATTGCACGGGCGTCGCCGCCCCATCCCGACAGGATGGCGATGTACTGTTTGCCGTTCACCGCAAATGACGACGGGGGTGCGATGACGCCAGACTTGGTCGTGAACTCCCACAGCAGCTTTCCGGTTGCCGCGTCGAAGGCGTGGACGTTTCCATCGCCGGTTCCGCCGGTGAACACGAGGCCGCCGGCGGTCGCGAGCATCGATCCCCAGGTCGAGCTCTTCGGGTACGGGTGCATCCAGACCTGTTTGCCCGTGTCCACGTTCCAGGCCTGCACCTCGCCGACGTGATCGGCGCCAGGGTTGAGCGAACCGCCGCCACCAGACGTGCCGGCGAAGCTCTTGCCGGGTGTGTACGTCACCGCGACGCCGGTCAGCGAGCCGCACAGGTTGTTGTTGGCCGGAATGTAGATCATGCGCGTCTTCGGGCTGAACGCGATCGGCGGCCAGTTCTTGCCGCCGTGCGAGGAAGGACAGAAGTCGGCGCGCTTGCCGGTGCCCGGTTGGCGTGCCGGGTCGATATCGGGCCGCCCGGTGACCGGATCCAGGCCGCGGAACACGTTCTGGTTCACGTACGGCTTGCCCTCGACGAACTTGATCGGGCCGCTGCTGCGCTCGAGGAACCAGAGGTAGCCGTTGCGCGCCACGTTGATCAGCCCCTTGATGGTGCGCCCATTGCGCTGGAAGTCGACGAGGATCGGCGGCGACACCTCGTCCCAGTCCCACGACTCGTTCGGGTTGTACTGGAAGTGTCCTTTGATCCGGCCGGTCGCGACGTCGATGGCAACCGTCGACGCGACGTACAAGTTGTCGCCGGGACGCTGATCTCCCATCCACGGACCGCCGTTGCCGGTGCCCCAGTAGGCGACGTTCGTCTGTGGATCGTAGTTGCCGGTCACCCAGATCGGCGCGCCACCGGTCTTCCACTGATCGCCTTTCGGCCACGTCTCGCTGCCCGGCTCGCCGGGAGCCGGCACCATGTAGGTGCGCCACAACTCGGCGCCGGTGTCGGGGTGAAACGCCGCCACGAAGCCGCGGACCCCGAACTCTCCACCCGACGCGCCGATCATCACCTTGCCGTCGGCGACGAGCGGCGCGAGCGTGGTGTAGTACGCCGCCGTGTTGTCGGCGACGCTCTTCGACCAGACCTCGCGCCCCGTCCGCGCATCGAGCGCGATGAGCACCGCCTCGCCGGCGGTGAAGAACACCTTGTCACCATAGAGCGCAACGCCGCGGTTGGACTGATGCAGCACGAACGCGCCGGCGGGACGCGGACGCTTGTAGCGCCAGAGCACCGCGCCGCTGACGGCGTCGAAGGCGATCACCTGGTTGTTCGGCGTCGACACGTACATCACGCCGTTGTTGACGATGGGCGGACCCTGGTGCGGGAGGTTCTCACCAGTCGGCAGCGTCCACACCATCCGCAACCGGCTGACGTTCGCCGGCGTGATCTGCGTCAGCGGGCTGTAGCCCCAGCCGTCATACGTACGCCGGATCATCAGCCAGTTGCCATCTTCAGGGTTCCTGAGTCGCGCCGCCGTCACCGGCCGGTAGTCGCGGAGCGCGCGCGACACGGAAGCCGCCGGCGCGCCGCTCTGCTGTGCGAGGCCGGGAACGGTGGCCAGCGCGGCGGCCGCAATCGCAGCCAGGACGGTGAGTATCGACAAGCGCCTCAGACTGGGCATGACGCCACCTCGTGCCAGAGCGACGGGCGCGCTCGGCAGGCGGATTTTACCAATGCTCAACGCTCAACGCTCAACGGTTCCCTACCCCCTCCGCCGTCCCGCCGGCAGCTCGATGATCATCGTCGTCCCGACGCCCGGCTCACTTTCGACGCGGAGCGTGCCCTGCAGGTCGGTCACCAGCCGGCGGACGATCGACAGCCCGAGGCCGCTGCCGCGCTCCTTGGTCGTGTAGAACGTGTTGAAGATCTTGCCCAGCTCCTCCTTCGACATCCCGCGGCCGGTGTCGGAGACCGTCACGCGTACAGCCGGCGGCTCGTCCTCGCGTGTCACCGTTTCTGTGGACACGACGATGCGGCCCGGCTTCGATTCCAGGCTGTCGATGGCGTTGGCCGTGAGGTTCTCGAGGATGCGCCGGAATGCCACCGGATCGCCGACGACGCGTGGCAGGTTCGGCGCGAGCTGCAGCTGCACCTCGACGGCCTCGTGACCGCGCCCGCCATGGAGCACTTCGGAAATCAGCGCATTGAGGTCGCACTCGCGCCGGTTCGGCTGTGGTGACAGCCGCTCATAGTTGGTGGCCAGCGTTTCCAGATACATGATACTGGAGTCGACGGTCTGTCGCCGCTCGGCCAGCACCGACGCGACCGCACCCGGATCGTCGCGTTCCACCTGCGACAGATGCCGCATGACGTTGCGCAGCGGGATGAGCCCATTCTTGATGTCGTGGTTGATCTGCCGCGCCAGATCGCCGATCGTCGCCCGCCGCTCGGCTTCACGGATCCGTGCGCTGCTCGTGCGGAGCCGCTCGGCAAGGTCGCTCATCACTCGCGACAGCACCCCCACCTCGTCGGTGCCATCGTCGAAGCGAATGTCGAGACGATCGAGATCGAGGACGGCGGTCTTCTCGGTGAGCGCTGTCAGCGGCCGGCTGATACGCGACGCCATCCACACCGCCAGGAGCAGCGCAGCGGCGCCGGTGACCGCTGCCGTTGTCAGCAGCACGGCGTTCGTATTGTGCAGCAGGTTCGTGAGGATCGTCCGCGACTGCGTGACCCGCAGCGTTGCGGGAAGGATCTCGACATTTCCTGCGGCAGACCACCGGATCACGCGAATGCCGTCGAGCTCGCGGACGGCAACATCGGGCGCGGTCACGGCCTTCGCGGCGCCGCCGCTCGATCCCTCCCGTGGGAGGGACGACAGTCCACCGCCCGGATAGTCGAGAGACACGGTGATGTCGCGATCCCGCGTCAAACGGGTGAGGAACTTGTCGTCCACGGCGATGCCGCCCACGAGAATGAACGAGCGGTTGGCAATGCTCACCCGGTCGAGGCGGGCCAGCGCCAGGAAGTCGCCGTCAGGCGTGTGGGCTGTGACGAATGCGACATCGTTTCTTGCCGCGGCTAGCGCGGCGACAAACCCGGCGCCCTCGCGTCCGTGTTCGTTCCTGAAGTGCCCCGAGCTCACGATCCTGCCGTCGGCGTCGTGGATCTGCAGCATCGAGAGGCCGGTCTGGTGCATCGCCGTCCCGGCGTAATCGAGGACGTATGTTTGTGCCGGCTCGAGGCCCCCGACCGCGCCGGCACGGAATTGGTTGTCGTTCAGCAGCGCGTTCTTCAGCGAGGCGAGCCGATCGTCGATCCTCGCGTTCTCGAAATCGAGGTCGTTCCTGATGTCGCGGCCGACAGCGTTGACGCGCTTCTCATAGTCATCGGACAAGAGCCGGGTCATCTCCTGCCGGAGTCCGAACGCCAGCACCGCAAGAGGGATGAAGACGACAGCGGCAAATGCGAGGACGAGTCGCGTGCGAAGACTCATCCCCTCATCGCTCCACAGAGGGGGTGATCACCAGCCCGCCATTCCACTCGGTCGTCACGTTCGATCGGCCGCGGCGGATGACCGCTCGCAGCCGCGTGTCGACCAGCGGGACGATGGCTTCAGGGTCGAGCCAGGCGATTCGATCGGCGATCGTGTGCCACTCCTGACAGGGATCGAGCGGCCGGCTGTCGAAAGACAGGATGTAAGCCACGTCCGTACCGCGTTGCTCCGTTGTCGTCAGCTCCTGGCCGCTGAGCGCCACGGCACGCTGAAAGATCTGACGCGGAGGCCCGGGAAGCAGCGTGCCGAGCGTCGGTGCGCCGGCAGGCACGCCAGCCAGGCCGACGATGCGCTCGGCCAGGTCTCGCGACGCATTGTCGCCGCGTTCGTACACGATACGTCCACTTGCCGGAAGCGGAGGCTCGCGCGGTTTGGGGTGCTGGACCTCGCAGTTGGACAACATCTGCCACCAGAACGGACCCTCGGCGCCGCGCGCCTCTCCTCGAACGGCGGCGGCGGCCAGCGCCTGACGCGCGTCCTGCGGCAGCCCGGGTTGCGATGGCCCGCGCCATGGCGAGGCGAATACGTGCGTTCGCTGCCAGGCGAGCGGCGCAGTCTGAAACTGCGGGAGCGCCGCAGCGTAGTCGAGCGCCGCGGGCTCTCTCGTCAGCAGCAGGTCGACGCCTTCGTCGAGAAGGTCGCGCGAATCGCCATCCGGCGCGACGATGAAGCGAATCGACCACGGCCTGTCGGCGGCAGTAGAGGCGGGCATTCCGGTGACCGTGAGCACCAACCGTCCCTTGGCATCCGGCAGCGCCTGGTCGGGCTCGATCCGCGCCCCGCGCGTGCCCATCGGCCATCGCAATGCCGGTGAGCGCTTGACGACCGCGAGGCTGGTGTCGGCGAGCGTCCGGAGCGCGTCGGCGCTATCCGTCTCCAGTGCGATCGTGAGCGTCCGCTCGTCGACGACGGTGACCGAACGCACGTAGCGGCGCACTTGCGGCCGAAGCGCCGCAGGACTGCCATCGAGGGCCCACCCCGATCGCACATCGGCGGCAGTGACGAGTGCGCCGTCGGCGAATCGGGCGTTCTCGCGCAGCGTGAGAGTCCAGGCGCGGCCGACCTGGTCGAACCTCCAGGACGCGGCGAGGCCCGCGCGCACCTGTCCGTCGCAATCGACGCGGACGAGCGTCTCGTAGACTTGCCGGAACAGCAGCCGCTCACTGTCGTTTGACGGGTGTGGCGCATTCGCCGGATCGACCCGATCGGCGAGCCCGACGGTTGCGACTGGGTCACCTGCTCCTGCAACCAGCACACATGGGGCGGCCGGGATACCAGTCGAAGGCGGCGCGCCAGGTGGAGTGTTGGCGAGGATCTCTGGCGGCGGAATTCGTGGAGGCAGCGTGACGGCCGGGGGTGATGCGGTTGCAGGGATCGGCGCCGCCGGGGGCGCGGGTACCACCGGCGGCGTGGTTCGCGAGCCGCATCCCCACGTGACCGCCCCGAGGCAGGCGATGAGCCCGAGCCTGACGACGCTGCGTCCCGGCAGCCGCATCCGTTTCGTACTCAATGATAGCTCGCACCGGAAGCCGCTGCGGCGACAACGCCTTTCGCGGACGCCGACGTGCGTCAGCTGAAGCGCGCCGGACGTGGCGTCGACGCGGTCGCTTACGATTTGGCCTCGACCGGCTCGACCGGGCGAATGACGAACTGACGCAGCGTCTCGGACTGCTGGTGGAGGAGCGTCGCGCGCTCGAGCAATTCGTCGCTCTCTAAGGACTGTTCATCGGACAGGTTGGCGGCGAGCTTGCGCATCAACAACTGTCCTTCCTCGAGTGCACGGATCGCCGCCCATAACGACACCTCGATTCCTTCCTCGGTTGCAGCGCGTAACGTATCGCGCGAGTACGCGTGACCGGTGTGACACCGGAACCGCATGCGCCCTTCTTCATCGAGCTGGAGGAGGACACCGTGACACTCGGGACAGGTGTAGCGTGATGGAATTCCCGTTTCTTCCACGCCCGCGTCGATCGCGTTGGTCTCCTTGGAGATGTCCACTTCGATGTCGACGTGCCTGGGTACCGTCGCCGGTACACGACGTGCCGGCTCCGTTTCGACCAGCGCCGACAAGAGGCGCCCCAGATCGGCGATCGGAACGCGATAGTCGACGGCGACGCTCTGTAACGCAGTGGTCGGCATCGATGGGAACGGAGCGTCGTCCGGATCCTGGACGATGGCGATGCCACCGAGCTTTTTGAGCGCCCACAACCCGGCGATCCCGTCATCGAGGTTTCCGGTCAGGATCACGCCGATGGCTGCCGGGCCGAACACCTGAGCTGCGGATCGAAACAGCGGGTCGATGGCAGGCCGGAACCGGTTCTCGCGAGGTCCGCGTGTCACGCGTATCCGGCCAGGTTCAATCACCAGGTGGCGGTCGGGAGGCGCCACGTAGACATGGCCCATCCGTAACCGCACCCCGTCGGCAGCCAGTACCGCCGGCAGTGTACCTACCCGAGCCAGAATGTCGTGCAACATTCCTGGTGAGTCGGGAGCCGTGTGCATCACGACGCAAAGAGGCGCCTGGAAATCATGCGGCAGGGAAACGACGAGCGTCTTCAGAGCATCAATCCCTCCCGCCGAGGCGCCGATCACGACGATGCGCTGGATTGCCATACCTTCTCAAAAAGCGCGCATACTTACGGGGGCGAGAACCCGCGCGATGGCCAAGACATCCCGACAGTCGGATCCGGAACAGGATCCGCGACCCGCCGATGAGCCGTTCCTGGTCGTGGGCCTTGGCGCCTCGGCGGGTGGCATCAACGCTCTCCAGCAATTCTTTGTCCATACGCCGCCGGAGCTGCGCGCCGCATACGTCGTGATCCTGCACCTGTCGCCCGACCACGACAGCAGGCTCGCCGAAGTGCTGCAGCACAACACCAGCATGCCGACGACGCGCGTCGTCGAGTCGGTTCCGCTCGAGCCGGGTCACGTCTACGTCGTGTCGCCGAGCAAGAGCCTCACGGTGGTTGACGGCAGGCTGGCAGTCTCCGAGTTCACGCGGGTGGAACAGCGCCGGGCTGCTGTCGACATCTTCTTTCGCGCCCTCGCCGACTCGCACGGTTCGCGGGCCGTGTGCATCGTCCTGTCGGGTACGGGCCCGAACGGCTCGAACGGGATCAAGCGCGTGAAGGAATATGGAGGACTGGCGATCGCGCAGGATCCCGGCGAGGCCGAGTACACCGACATGCCGCGGAATGCCATCGCGACCGGGCTCGTCGACTTCGTGCTGCCGGTTCGCGAGATCCCGCCAAAGCTTCTCGCGTACCACGCACAGCTGGTGGCCACGGACGGCGATGCGTTGCCGGCGGTCCTGCGCGTAGACGCCGATGGCGAGGCGATGCGCGACGTTCTGACGCTGCTGCGGGTGCGCACCGGCCAGGACTTCTCGAATTACAAGGCGGCGACCCTCGTCCGCCGCGTCGAGCGCCGGATGGGGATTCGCGGCACCACGTCACTGCCGGACTATGCGCGCTACATGCGGGAGCATCCCGACGAGGCGGTTGCGTTGATGAAGGAGCTGCTCATCAGCGTGACGAACTTCTTCAGGGATCCGGAGGCGTTCGCCGCGCTCGAGCAGCGGGTGCTCCCCGCCGTGTTTCACGACAAGCGAGGTGGCGATCACATTCGCGCCTGGGTTGCCGGCTGCGCGACCGGTGAGGAAGCCTATTCGCTGGCGATGCTGCTGGCGGAGCGCACGAGTGGCGGGCTGGATCAGCCGGGCGTGCAGCTGTTTGCGACCGATCTCGACGAGCGCGCGATCGCGCACGCGCGCGAAGGGTTCTACACCGACGCGGAAGTGGTCGATGTTCCGGAAGAGCGTCTGCAGCGCTTCTTTCACAGGGAGGGCGGCGGGTACCGGGTGCGCAGGGAGCTTCGCGAGATGATCCTGTTCGCGCATCACAACCTGATCAAGGATCCGCCGTTTTCGCATCTCGATCTGATCTCCTGTCGCAACCTGCTGATCTACTTGAATCGGGCGGTCCAGGATCGGGTGGTCGAGACGTTCCACTTCGCCTTGCGTCCGGGCGGCTATCTGTTCCTCGGCACGTCCGAGTCACCTGACAGCACCAACGATCTGTTCCTGACGGTAGACAAGAACGCGCATCTCTACGAGAGCCGATCCGTCATGAGCCGCCTCGTGCTGCCGGTGCCGGAGCCGGGGCTGGTGCCGCGGCTCACGGAGCCGCGATCGCAGCCCGTTCGCCCCGGGGATCGCATTTCGCCCGCCGATCTGCATCACCGGTTGCTGGAGCAGTACGCTCCGCCGTCGATTGTCGTGACGGAAGAACACAACATCGTGCACGTGTCCGACCGCGCCGGCGAGCATCTCGCGATCAGCGGTGGCGAGCCGTCGCGCGACGTCCTGAAGCTGGTGCGACAGGAGCTGCGGGGTGATCTGCGCACAGCGCTCCATCAAGCCGGTCGGCAGCGCGCCAACGTCGAGGTGCGCGGGGTGAGGCTGGAAGGCGAGCTGCGGGACAGGCGCGTGAATATCTACGTTCGCCCTGTGCTGCGGGAAGGCGACCCGGCGAAAGGCTTCTTCCTGATCCTGTTCGAAGAAGCCGAGGTTCCGGATACCGTGCCGGAGCCGTCGCTGCAGCTGAGCAGCGCCAGCGAATCGCTGTCACGTCAGCTCGAAGAGGAATTGTCGCGCGTAAAAGGGCAGCTCCGCGCCACGATCGAGCAATACGAAACACAGGTGGAAGAAGCCAAGGCCTCGAACGAAGAGCTGCAGGCGATGAACGAAGAGCTTCGCTCGGCCGCCGAGGAGCTGGAGACGAGCAAGGAGGAGTTGCAGTCGGTCAACGAAGAGCTCACGACCGTCAATCAGGAGCTCAAGATCAAGATCGAAGAGCTCGGCCTCACCAATAACGACTTTCAGAACCTGATCAACTCCACCGACATCGGCACCATCTTTCTCGACCGGGCGCTGCGGGTGAAGCTCTCGACGCCGAAGGCACAGGACATCTTCAACCTGCTCGCCAGCGATATCGGAAGGCCGCTTTCGGACATCACCAGCAAGCTGCTTCACGACGCGCTGCACGAGGACGTGCGCCAGGTGCTCGAGCGCCTGCAGACCATCGAGCGGGAAGTGCAGACGCGGCAGAAGCGCTGGTTCCTGATGCGCATTCTTCCCTATCGCACCACCGACGATCGCATCGACGGCGTGGTCATCACGTTTCAGGACATCACCGGCCGCCGCGCTGCCGAGCAGCGCGTGCGCGCCAGTGAGGAGCGGCTGCGGCTGCTGATCGACAGCGCCACCGACTATGCGATCTTCACGATGACCCTCGAGGGCGTCATCGACTCCTGGAATGCCGGTGCGCAGCGAATGTTCGGCTACGGCGCCGAGGAGATCATCGGCCAGCCGGCAGCGGTGCTCTTCACTCCGGAGGATCGCGCCGCAGGTGTACCCGACGCCGAAGTGTCGCAGGCGCGGACGGAGGGCCGTGCCGAGGATTCGCGCTGGCACTTGCGCAAGAACGGCACGCGCCTGTACTGCGCCGGCGTGATGACGCGACTGGGCGGAGAGCAGCCGGTCGGTCTCGCCAAGATCGCGCGCGATCTCACCGGACAACGGCAAGCCGAGCTGGCGCTGCAGCAGTCGCAGCAGGATCTCGAGAATCGGATTCGCAGACGGACCAACCAGCTCGAGACCGAGGTGTCGAAGCATGCGGCGGCCGAGCAGCACGTCACGCGGCTCCTCTCGAAGGTCGTGACCGGGCAGGAAGACGAGCGGGCCCGTATCGCGCGTGACCTCCACGATCATCTCGGCCAGCAGCTCACGGCGCTACGGCTGACGCTGGAGCGTCATCGCGAACGCTGCGTGGCTCGTGGCACCGACGACAGCGAGCTGCGCGCCGCGCTCGAGCAGATGCGGGCGCTCGATGCCGAGATCGATTTTCTCGCGTGGGAAATCAGGCCGGCGATGCTAGACGACCTGGGACTGGCGGTCGCGCTGCCTCGCTTCGTTCAGGAATGGTCGCGGCATTACGGCGTTGCTGCCGAGTGCCGTGTGTCTGCCATCGTCAAGGGTCTTCTCACGTCGCAGGTCGAGGTGGCTTTTTACCGCGTCGCTCAGGAAGCTCTGAACAATATCCACAAGCATGCGCACGCGTCGCGCGCCGATGTCATCCTCGAAAACCGCGACGACACCGTTGTGCTGGTCATCGAGGACGACGGCATCGGGTTTGATTTGTCGGACACGAAGGTGAGAGACGCCGGGATCGGGCTTGCCGGCATGCGGGAACGGGCGGGGCTCGTCGGCGCCGTGCTCGAGGTGGAATCGACACCTGGGAAGGGTACGACGATTTTTCTTCGATACGCGATGCCTGAAGCTTCCGTCTGAAGGAGTGCCAAGGTGGACGCCATCCGGATCCTGCTCGCCGACGATCACGAGACCGTCCGACAAGGGTTGCGACTGCTGCTGGAACGCCACCCCGAGATGCAAGTCGTTGCCGAGGCGGGCGATGGAGAGGCGGCGGTCCAGCGCGCGGAACAGGTGCGCCCTGATGTCGTCGTGATGGACATCACGATGCCGGGCATGAATGGCCTTCAGGCCACGCGACGGCTTCGCGAAGCGCTTCCCGCGATCGGGATCGTCGTGTTGAGCCGGCACAGGGACAGCGCCTACCTTCAGGAAATGCTGCATGCCGGCGCGCAGGCATACGTGCTCAAGCAGAGCGCATCGGCGGAGCTCATTCGCGCCGTCCGGGCGGCGGCGGCCGGTCAGCAGTACCTGGACGCCAACGTCGCGCAGCAACTGACCGGTGAGTATCTGCGCCGGCACACCGGGCGTTCGGCACGACAGCCAGGCTTGAGTGAACGTGAGCTCGACGTTCTACGCCTCATGGCCTGGGGCCTCAGCAACAAGGAGATTGCCGCCCGTCTCGATCTGAGCATCAAGACCATCGAAGTCCACAAGTCGAACGCCATGCGCAAGCTGAACCTGCATGGCCGCGTCGACATCGTGCGCTACGCGCTGCTGCAGGGGTGGCTCCAGGAGATGTGATCCGGCATCAGGAGTGATCGGATGTCTTGCCGGCCGGCTCCCGCTCGCGATCCTCGAGCCTGGTGGTTTCACTCGCAGTCCACGACGCGTTGCAGTGCCCGCAGTAGTAGTGCACGTAGGCTGCGTCGGCCTTGATCACGTGTTCCTTTCGAACGAAGCCGATCGAGCCGCAGTACTGGCAGAGCGTCGTCGTTGGCATCTGGCGTCAGGAATCAGTCGATGCGACCCGAAAGCGGTGTCGTAAACGCATCGACGAGGATGCGCGCCTCCTCAGGGAGGGTCGCTGGATCGGCTGACCACATGAAACGGCAGGAAGCGCAGCGGAATGTGACCACGGTGGGCGTGTGAATGGCGATACTGGCCCAATCCGAGTCGCAGCCGGGAGCAGGGCACCGGACTGGCACGTCGCGTGAGATCGGGGCTCGTCGATCTGTCGGCACGCGTTAGGGGCTCCGCTGGTTCGTAGAAAGCCCGCCACTTCCAGGCTACGGCTTACTCGACGAAGGCCGCGAATATTACCCAACGGCAGGTATCACAACCATAAGGGGATTCCCTCATGCTGTTAGGGTAATTCCTGATTCGATTGGCCTTCTGACCCTCTACACGTGTGGCAGCCGGCGTGCATCGGCTCGTGCTCCTGGGAAATTCATCCGGAGGATGGGATGCCGGAACGACAGACGATCGAGCGGGCGCGCAAGGCGAAGCGCGAGGGAAAGGCGCCGTCGACGCAGGCCGGCGAGTTCGTGCACGAGGAGATCGAGCATATCCGCGAAGGAAAGCACGGCGCGCGATCGGCGAAGCAGGCAATCGCCATCGGACTTTCGAAAGCCAGGCGGGCGGGCATCCGTTTGAAGCCGCCACGGAAGGGACAGGCATCGGCCGCCACCAGGAAGAGGGCCGCGAAGGCCTATCGCGAAGGCCAGAGCCGCCGCCGCCGCACTCCTTCGACGAAACGCGCGCGGGCGGCCCGGCGGCGGCTGAAGCGCGAGCCAAGGCAGGCAGCGTCTCACGTCGCGCTCTCGAAACAGGCGCGATCGGCTGCCAGACGGCGGCGCCGGTCGGCATCATAAGCCGCGTCGCTCACGATCGCGCCTGGAGTGCGCGTATCACCTGGCTTGCGGCGCGACGGCCCGAAGCGATGGCGCCATGAACGGTGCCCGTGGCGCCTTCGGTGTCCGTGGCCTCGCCGGCAAAGAAGAGGGTTCGTCTTGCTTCTGCCGCAAAGGAGGCGTGAACTGAATGGCGCCCCTGCGCCGCGGCGCCGTGGAGACTTGCAGAGCCTCCCGCGTCTGACGGAACATTCAGGAACTCTTCAGGTGCGCCGTATCGTGTCATCGCTACGATCAAGAGCTGCGAGGAGCCGTCCCGATCTGCCAGAGCATCCCTTCTGCCCGCGTCCTGCCGCTCTCGTCCTGTTGTCTGCCGCGTTGCTGGCGGGGTGTTCCAAATCGGACGTGACGGCTTCGGCTCCGGCTGCCGATCCGACGTCGGTGGTGTCGGTCAAGGAGCTGATGGAGAACATCATCGATCCTCAGGCGGACTTCGTGTTCGAGGCGGTTGCCGTGGACGTGACCGAGAAGGGGACGACCGAGATCAGGCCGACCACCGATGACGACTGGCTGAAGGTGCAACGGGGCGCCATCACGCTGCTCGAAGCGTCGAACCTGCTGAAGATGCCGCGGCGCATCGCGCCACCGGATGATCGCACCCCGCCTGGAGGACCAGGAGCCCCCGAGCTGTCGCCCACCGAGATCCAGGCGAAGGTCGACAAGGATCGCACATCGTGGAATACGCACGCGGACCGTCTGCGTGACGAGGCGGTGAAAGTGCTGGAGATCGTCAAAGCCAGAGATGCCGACCGGCTATTTGCCGCCGGCACCGATCTCGATCGCGCCTGCGAGAACTGTCACCTGGACTACTGGTACCCGGGCGACCGGGAGGCCGTGGAGCGAGACCGGAACAGCCGGGCCACCTTCGGGAATCGCGGTTCGAAATAGGAAGCAGGGAACGGGATGACACGAACGATTCTTTCAAGCCTTCTGGCATGCGCCGCCGCGTACGTGGTGAGCACTTCGGTCGACGGCCTTGTGCTCGGAGCGCAGGCTGCTGCCGGCGGCACCATCACCGGGCATGTGAAGCTCACGGGTCCGTCTCCGGGCAATCCGATCATCCGCATGGGGATGGACCCGATGTGCGGAAAGCTCAACGCCGGCAAGCGTCCCATCAACGAGATCGTGGTCCGTGCGGAGGACGGCGGCCTGGCAAACGCGTTCGTCGATCTGGAAGGAAAGTTCGCGGCGGCTCCTGCACCCTCGGGGGTGGTGGAGCTGGATCAGCGCAACTGCGTGTATGCACCCAGGGTCGTCGGCGCCAGGAGCGGACAGACGCTGAAGATTGTCAACAACGATCCGCTGGTGCACAACGTCCACAGCCATTCGACGAAGGGCAACAGCTTCAACTTCACGCAGCCGAAGGCCGGGATGTCCAACGACGTCAAGTTGAAAAGTCCTGACGTGGTGATGCGGGTCGGCTGCGACATCCACTCGTGGATGGTGGCCTACGTCGGGGTCGAGGAGCATCCCTACTTCGCGGTGAGCGGCGCCGACGGGTCGTTCAAGATCAGCGGCGTGCCTGCCGGGCGTCACACGATCCGCGTGTGGCACGAACGGTTCGGGCAGCTCACGCAGATGGTTACGGTCGCGGCCGGCAAGACGGCCAATGTCACCTTCAGCTATACGGGGAAGGAAAAACCGTCCAGCGCGCGTGTGCAGGATCTCATCGTGCCGCCGGGGCTGAGCGAGGTGCGCCTGGGGTCAGGTCGATTCAAGACCTGACCCCGGCTTTCACTGCGGCTGGACGACAGTGTCGACGACGTGGATGACGCCGTTCGACTGAAACACGTTGGCCTGCGTCACTTTCGACATCGTTCCCTTTTCGTCCTTCAGCACCACGTCGCCACCCTGCAGCATCGCCCACAGCGTGCCGCCGCTCGCGGTCTTGAGCATGGCCGTGCCGTTGCCCGCCTTGATCTGCTTCTTCAGGTCGGCGGTCGAGAGTCGGCCCGGCACCACGTGGTAGGTGAGCACCTTCGTCAACGTGGACTTGTTCTCGGGCTCGAGCAGCGTCTCGACGGTTCCCGCCGGCAGCTTCTGGAACGCCGCATTGGTCGGCGCGAACACGGTGAACGGTCCCGGCCCCTGCAGCGTGTCGACGAGGCCAGCTGCCTTCACGGCCGCGACCAGCGTGGTGTGATCCGCGGAGTTGACGGCGTTCTGGACGATGTTCTTGTCGGGGAACATCTCCTTGCCGCCGACGATGGGATTCTTGTCCGCGTAGCTCACGGCGGCGAACGCGAGCGCGGCAAGCGCCAGACTGCAAGTGCGTGCGAGCTTCATGGCTGTTTCGATCCTTCCTTCGAATCGCCGGACGTGATTGCCCGGCTCACAGTCCTTCTACGCAGGGAGTGACCGGTCGGATTCGGGTCTCGCCTCCACATCCATGGCTGTTCCGGGTGCGTAGAAGAGGCATGGACTCCAGGACCACGCCAGGCCGCCGTCTGCGGCGTCGTGAGCTGTTGAAGATGACGCCGCTCGCCGCAGCAGGTCTGCTGTTGAACGCGAGCGCTCGCGACCGGATCGTTGGCGGCGGACAGGAGCTCGCCGATCGGATATCGGCCGTGGCGTTCCAGCCGGCGCACCTCGCCCCGGTGTTCGCCGATCGCGACGTCACGCCGTTCGAGCGCTATCCGCTGAACTCCTACCTCGTCGACGATCCCGACGTGGATCTGGACGGCTGGCGGTTGAGCGTCTCGGGCCTCGTACAACGGCCGGGCGACTACACGCTCGATGCCCTCGCGCAGCTGCCGCGCATCGTCCAGAACACGAAACATGTCTGTGTCGAAGGCTGGGACGTGATCGGCAATTTCGGAGGCGTGCGGATCGCGGATTTCCTCGCACACGTCGGCGCCGTTGCCGGCGCGCGTTTCCTCGAGGTCAGGTGCTACGACGACTATTACGAGTCGATCGACATGGAGAGCGCGCGCCATCCGCAGTCGCTGCTGTGTGATGAGATGTACGGCGCGCCGCTGTCGCGCGGACATGGGGCGCCGCTGCGTCTGATGATGCCGGTCAAGCTCGGATACAAGCAGGCGAAGTACGTGACGTCGATTCAGGTGACGAGCGTGCTCGCCGGGCGGCGCGGCTACTGGGAGGACCTGGGATACGGCTGGTACGGAGGCCTGTGATGCGACCGGAGGCTGTCGAGCATCCGGCGGCGGTTCGGCTCTCGCATTGGGTGGCGGCGGGTGCCGTCGCGGTCCTCGTGATGAGCGGGCTCGAGATCTTTGCCGCCTTCCCTTCCTTCGGCGGCAAGATTCCGCAGCACGATCTGCTGGCGTTGCCCGAGGCGATTCGCCTCGGCGGCTGGCTCGGAGGTGCGCTGCAATGGCATGTGACGTTCGCCGCGCTCCTCATGGCGGCTGGATTCGCGTACGCCGTGTACGAGGCGGCCAGTGGGAACTACCGGCAGGTGTTGTTCGCCTGCCGCGATCTCGCAGGCGTGTGGCCGATGGTGCGGCACTACGTGCTGCGAGCACCGAAGCCTGTGGTGCGAGGCACGTACAACCCGCTGCAGAAGCTCGCCTACACAGCGGCGCTCGCGCTCGGATTCATTCTCGCGGTGACCGGCATGGCGCTGTACAAGCCGGTGCAGCTGTCGTGGCTCGTCACCGCTCTCGGCGGATTCGGCATGGTGCGGGTCTGGCACTTTGCGGCGATGTGCGGCCTGCTCGCGTTCATCCCCGGGCACCTGGTCATGGTGGCGCTCCATGGGTGGCGCAATTTCGTTTCGATGTGGGTTGGCACCAGGGCTTGAATGGTCTTCGCTCGCTCCCGTTCGCTCTCCGTAAAATTCCTCCGAAAAATTCCTGCCTGAACTTGCGGTACGTGTCTTTTCCGTGACGATTCTGCGGCAATCGCCCGATAACGCTGGTGATGTCTTGGGCTGGACGGAACAAGTCGAGGCCGGGCACCGTCCCAAGACGCAGACTCCCGCCTGCGATCCTGTGTCATCGGTGGAAGAACGCCGAAAAATAGTTTGAACATTCCCTTTACTCACCACGTAGGGTCGCGGATACTGAGTTTCACTCGTTCGACGCGGCAAATTTCCTCGAAAGAAAGCAGACAATCCATGCGTCTCCCCGTAGCCGCCGCCCTCGTTGTCGCGCTGGCCGGCACCCCCGCGGCCGCCCAGACCATCGATCCCCGCGTCGGCGACCTGCCTGTTCCAGAGGCGAGCGGAAGTCAGCAAGGGCTCCCGGACTGGTCGAGTCGGGCGTCGAGCGGCGGTTCGTTCTTTGGCGCCGTCAAGAACGACTTCAAGACGTTCTTCACCAGCACCGATACCGCCTGGACGATGGGCATCCTCGGCGGCGCCGCGGTGGCGGCGACGAAATGGGACAAGCCAGTCGCCGTCGAGGCTCACGAGGACCTGTCGGCCAGCACGTTCCACCCTGGCAGCATCGCGGGCAACTTCATGGTCCAGATGGCCGGGGCCGGCGGCACCTATTTCTTCGGCCGCGCAACCGGCAATACCAAGGTCGCTCAGCTGGGCGGGGACCTCATGCGCGCGCAGATTCTGTCGCAGGCAGTCGTCCAGGGTGCGAAGTTCGCCACCGGCCGCAGCCGCCCGGATGCGAGCAACGACAAATCGTTCCCCTCCGGCCATACGGCCAGCGCGTTCGCCATGGCGACGGTCATCCAGCGTGATCTCGGCTGGAAGGCCGGCATCCCTGCGTTTGCGGTTGCCGGGTACATCGGCGCCTCACGCATGCAGGCGAACAAGCACTACCTCAGCGACGTCCTCATCGGCGCCGGCGTCGGCATCGCCGCCGCTCACGCTGTCACCGTCCACGTTGGTCACCAGAAGCTGGCCATGGGAGTCGAGCCCACCGTCGGCGGAGCGGCGATCACTTTCACGAAGCGCTGACACGAAGCGCTGCGCCTGCGGGCTTTTCCTCACCGCTCCAGTCCGCCTGAATGCGGACACTACATCTTTCTGTGATGTCCATCTGTCCGTAGTGTCCCTCCGTCGTAGTGTCCGGCTTTAGACCCAGAGCTCACTTGTGTTGAGGATGCGAATCCCTGTGGAGACGACCGACCAGACTCGCCTGACCGCGCGAGAAGGCTGTGGGGATCAGCGAGCTCACGGAGCTCGCGTCCAGCGGCCCTCGACGCCCTCGCAG
>DASUGH010000185.1:0-14875 GCA_036274155.1 Vicinamibacterales bacterium
CGGCAGCCTGAGTCTGTCCGGCAGCCGCCGCACCCGCCGCAGTCTGCGCACCCGCCGCCGGTGCGGCCGCGGCTGTTGCCGGCGCCGCGGCAGCCGGCGCTCCGGCTGCGGCGCCACGTCCGCCGCCTCTGCCGCCGCCACGACCAGCGCCACCGTTCGTGTTGGCGCCGGCGGCGTTGCCGCCTCCGCAGTTTCCGCCGCCGCCGCCGCCGCGGCCCCCCTGCCAGTCGAGCAGCTGCACGCGCTCACCATCGAGCAGCACTGCGAGCTTTTCGCAGGGCACCGAACCGAAGCCGGTGGGCGACATGTTGTCGCCGAAAATCGGCGTGATCGTCATCGTGTATTCGCCGTCGGACGGGAACGGATGATCGACCACGAGTCCACCGCGGGTACCGAACGGCAAACCTTCAACGTGGTAGTCCTGAGAGGTGTCCTCCGGTGTGCGATACACGACGAGCGATGGCGGCTCGACTTCGCCGACGGCGAGGCGGCTGATGTGCTGCGCCGCCGTCACATAGGCCTCGACGAGCGTGGACGACAGGCCGAGCGTTCCGGCGATGTTGTCGAACCCGCGAGTCGCGTCATCGTTCGGGAGGTACTTCGACGGATCGATCGAGATGTCGAGAAGATCCCGCACCACGTTCACGTATTCGGTTCGATTCAACCGGTGAAGCCCCGGCGGCGGCATGAACGGCGTGGCCTGCCGATCGAGCGTGTTCTCGAGATACGTGATCATCGACTCGTAGACGGCCGGATCGGGCCGCTTCATGTTCGCGGGAGGCATCATCCCGGCCCGCATCTTCCGGATGACGAGCTCCCACGTCGCACCGTCCTTGTGGAGGTCGTTGACGTCGAGCGCGTCGAAGGCGAGCTTGCGCGACGAGTCCATCGTCGCCTTGGCCTTTTCGTTGTGGCAGGCGCTGCAGTAGGTGTTGAGCAGCTGCCGTTCCTGGTCTGCCGAAATGGTCGATGAGGCCGCGGAGTTCGCCTGGCTTCGTGCCGCAGGTGCCGCGGGTGTGGGGGCCGCAGTCTGGGCAGCAGGACGAGCGGAAGGCGCGCTTGGACGCGCCGGGGGAGCGGTCGGCGACTGGGCCGCAACTGCCACCACCAGCGAGAGCGCCGCGCCGAACGCGACCGTCGTCGTTCTATTCATCATCCATCGCTCCGAACATGCCGCTAAGGGGCGTCGGCACCGATCGCGGAGGGCCGGCCTCACGGCAGGGAAACGGACCAGTCCCCTCCCATCTAACCCCCTGAGACTAAATAGGATACTGAAGCCGCGCGAGGCGTATCAACCTCGAGAATGTTAGTAGTTTGTTAAAAAGGCTCGATTGCGTTAGGAACGTCCGCCAGCCGGCGCAGTTGCCGCTCCACGGGGTGTCCGAAAGCGGGCCGCTCGTTCTCGAATTCGCATGCCGAACGGGTCCCGTTCGGCTTGGACCGCAGCTCGAGCTCGGGTGCGGATCGCCTGAGCCTGGGAGCGGCTAAGTCACGGGCAGGCTGGATCTTCCTACTCCCTCCCGGCGATCTCGGTCGTGGTATCCACCGAGAATTTGCGGTAGTTGGAGAATTCCGACGTTCCACCGAGGTGCATCGACTTCACGAGCAGCACCCGCCCGCTTCCGCGATACGTCACCCTGGCGGGCAGCCAGCTTTCGCCGTTCACCTTGCGGCGCTGGTAGGAAGCGGTCGCCCCTTTCTGCAGGCGGGCGAGGAGCCCGAGACCAAAGGAGACCGGTTCCACGGCTTCCACGTTGACCTTGACCAGCGCATAGTCCGACTCGCTGATCCAGGCGCGCGCGGAGAAGTGCCGCATCATCCTGCCGCTGTCGGTGGAGGCCGTGGCCTTCGGCCGTGGGGTGAGCGTGAAGGCGATCGCGTCGTGTCCATCGATGCTCTCGCGGCCGACCATCCGCACGTCGAACACGTTGAAGATGTCGTCGATGGCCTCGCGGCGCTCTTTCATCGCTTTCTCGTAGTCGCGCTTCTGCCGCTGCCGGTCCGACTCGCTCAGTGTCGTCTGCTCCCGCGCGTACTGTTCCGCCTTCTTCTGGCGCTCGCGATCTTTCTTCTCGAGCTCGGCCGGCGGTACCGGCTTGCCGTTCTCTTCGATCAGCCGGCGGTAGCGGTCCTCTCCGGGCAGCCCGGGATAGACCTCGTACACCTTCACGTTCTGCTCCTTCACCCGTCCGGAGCCATCCAGCTTCTGCTCCGTCTCGCGTTCGGTGAAGGCGTAGCCGGCCTGCAGATCCTCGTCGGTCTGCAGATGTTTCTTCACCTGCGCCGTGAACGTATCGAAGTCGGGAAGTGGGCGATCCTGAGCGATGAGCGTCGCGCCTGCCACCGCGGCAACGGTGAGGACGACGGTCGTCGAGACTCGATGTCTGGTGATCGGTGTTGATGGATTCATCGAATCGATGCCGCGATCGCGAGGGCGCGGCCCCCTGGTTCACAAATTGGCGTTGCCGGCGTCGGTCGTCCGGCGCCTCTCATATATTCTCGGTCGGGCCTCCAAACGCCGCCACCTCGACTCGCGATCGCCCCCATGCCGCGCGTTACGGCCGAATCCAGACCATCTGCCAGGCGATGCTGAGGGTGTTGAAGTCGCCTCCCACCCGCGTGGTCGCCCCCGAGCTGAAGGCCCCCTTGATCGACTGCCGCGCGCCAAGCGGATATGACGCCGTGACCCCGACCCGGGAGTTCCGCTGCAGGTCCGCCTTGTCGACTCCGTCGACCGAGGACGTCCCCCCCGAGTACCACGTGCCGTCGAAGGCGACCCAGAACTGACGTCGGATCGTGTAGCTCACGTGGCCCTGCAGGGCGACGACAGGGTCCTGCTCGCGTAACGACGCGCCGGGGAAGAACTCGTCGTTGTCGCCAAACAGCCATATGCCGCCGTATCCGTCGAACGTCCATTGGCCTCGAGCGACCGATATCCCGGCTTCCGGCTTGTAAGACCATCGGTTGGAACCGAGGTTGACCAGTCGATCGGCGTGGTACTGGCCGGTTGGCGCCACGACGGTGAGGCTGACGCCGACGATCGTGCCGCGCGGCGGCGCCTGCGCGAATTCCCGGGCGCGCAGCGCGCGGCCGCCGAAGAAATTGACCGAGAGCTTGGTGCGGGCATCGGCCCAGCCCACCCGCGTCGCCTCCCGAGTGGCTTCTTCGATGCGGCCGGTCGCATGGCCTCGCCCGTAGGGGAGGGCGGCCACGACGAGCGCCGTCCTCGAGAAGAGGTCGAACGTGTGGCCCACGCCGGCCGTCGCAATACCGATCGTCGCCTCGACATCTTCGAACGGCACGGACGGATCGGTCAGGACGCCGCCGTTCGAACGACCGGCTCCAAACACGAGGAACGTCGTTCCGACGGGCGCGGCCGAGTACGCCCGCGGCTCCAGATCCTGGGCCAGTGCCGGTGTCGCCGCCAGCGTCAGGCCAAGCACTGCGACAGCGATCGAAAAGGCCCGAGGCCAACGGGAAACCGGCATGTCCGCCTGATTGTGCCGCAGCCGGGCTGCGGCTCCAACGGCATCAATCGATCAAGGCGACGTGAGTGCCCGACGGTGACGGGCCGCCGGGCGTTGGCCTCGGTCTCGCCATCACGAAATCGATCGTGCAAGCGCTCCCGTTCAGAGCTCGCGAAGCGCGGACGAGATCGGCAGCCGTGCCGCCTTGACGGCCGGCATCAACCCGCCAATCAATCCCATCGCGAGCGCGTAGAACAGCCCCTGCGCCAGCAGGGACGGCGTGACCGTGAACGCAAACGCTACCTGACTGAAGGTTTGCCAGTTCATTGTCGATGTCTGGAAACCGTTGAACCCGACGTACGCGACGAGTCCGCCGAGGGCGCCGCCGAGGGCCGCCAGCCCCAGCGATTCGGCGAGCACCGACACGATCACGGACAGTGTGTTGAACCCGAGCGCGCGCAGCGTGGCGATTTCCCGCGTGCGTGTCGCCACGGCCGTGTACATCGTCAGGATGGCGCCGAAGACGGCGCCGATCCCCATGAGCGCGGCAATGCTGAACCCGATGTTGCGAATCAGGTTCGTCAGCGTGACCGTCTGTGCCTGGTAGTACTCCGTCTCCGGCCGCACGCTGACGTTCAGCTGCGGGTTCGTGGTCAGCCAGTCCTTGAACGCCTGGTACGACTGTGCCGATTCGAGGTGCACCAGCACGGACTGATAGCTGTTGTTCCGGCGGTAGGCCCCCTGCAGTACGCGCGCGTCGGCCCACAGCTCTGTCTCCGAGACGCTGCCGCCCGATTCGAAGATGCCGACCACCACCCAGACGTTCTGGCCCGAAGTGAGCCGGGAGCCGATCGACAACCCGGCGAACTGGCGCGACGCGGCGCGGCCGGCGACGATCTCGTTGGTGCCGAACTGCAGCATGCGTCCTTCGACGATGCGAGAGTCGGTACGGACGCGCGGGGTGATCGGCTCCACGCCGCGGAGAGGAACATTGGCCGGCGTCATCGTCGATCGCTTCGGCACATCGATGATGACGTAGAGCTCGCCCGAGGCGAGGGCGCGCGTCCCTTCGTGCAGGATCCCCGGCGCCTGCTTGATGACGTCGACCTCAGGTCCCGGCAGCACGCTCGTCATCTCATCGTCGGCGCCCGAGCGCATGACGATGGCCCGATCGGGCGACCCGGCGCTGGCCATCGCGGTGAGCAGCCCTTCGGCCATCGACAGCACCGCCACGAAGACGACGACGACTCCGGCGATGCCGACGATCGCGACGGCCGAGGAGCCCGCCCGCTGCGGCAGCGTTCGGAGATTGAGGAGGGTAACGGCGCCGATTTGCGTCAGCCAGGACATCTCACGCCTTTCGCAGCGCGTCCGTGATGCGAATGCGCATTGCGCCAACCGACGGGAGGAGCCCCGCAAGGAGTCCGACCATCGCCATGAGCTCGACGCCGATCACCAGATCACGCATGGTCAGCTCGAACGCCGGCAGAAGACCGCCGGTCGGATCGCCGGTCTGCACGAGCACCCAGGAGACCAGCAGTCCGGCGCCGCCGCCGACGAGCGCGATGAATAACGATTCGGCGAGCACCAGCGTGAGCACCCGTACGTCGGAGAAGCCGAGCGTCTTCAGCACCGCCAGCTCGCTCGTCCGCTCGCGCACCGCCTGCGCCATCGTGTTGCCGACGACGAGCAGGATGGTGAAAAGCACCGCCGAGAGGATCGCGATCATGATCGAGCCGATGTCGCCGACCTGCTTTGCGAACCCGTCGAGGAATCCCTTCTCCGTGGTGGTGCTCGTCTCGGCGGCGGAGTTGGCGAACAGCTTGTCGAAGGTGGTGCCCATCTCCTTCGCTCGCGCAGGGTCGGCTATCTTCACGATGTACCAGCCGACCGACCCCTGGCCGATCTGCCGCGCCTCGTCGAAGTAGTCGTAGCGAAAGAAGAAGTTCGTCTTGTCGACGCCGCCGTCGCCGTCGTAGATCCCGACCAGATTGAACTCCCAGGTGCTGCTGCCCGATTTGGTGCTGAAGATCGTTCCCCGCATCGGGATGCGGTCACCGACCTTCCAGCCGAAACGGCTGGCGATATCGCGGCCGGCCACCGCGCCCTGCCGGTCGGCAAGCCACGCTTTCATCTGGTCCGGAGCCAGCTTCATCTCCGGGTAGATCGAGAAGTAGGCTTCCGGCTCCAGCGCAATCGTCGCGAAGAAGTTCGCCGGATCCTGGTAGACGCCGCCGAACCAGGTGTTGTGTGTCACCACCTCGACGCCGGGGACCGTCTGCAGTTCGCGCTGGTACGAGGACGGCAGCGGCATGATCAGGCTGATCTTGTTGATGACCATCAGGCGGTCGTTCCCCGCGATGTCCACGCCGAGCGTGAACGCGGTGCGGATGGTCATCAGCAGCCCGAAGAGCAGGAAGGCCACGAAGATCGAGAGCAGCGTGAAGACGGTGCGGACCTTCCGCCGCCAGAGACTCTTCCAGATGAGCGGCAGGAACTTCACGCCAGCACCTCGGTCTCGAGCAGCGACCCTTTCTCGAGGTGGAGCGTTCGCCGCGCCCGTTCCGCAGCGTGCGGGTCGTGCGTGACCATGACGATCGTCTTGCCGTGCTCACGGTTGAGCGCCTGCAGCAGATCGAGGATCTCGTCGCCCGCCTTGCGATCCAGGTCGCCGGTCGGCTCGTCGCACAGCAGGAGGGTCGGGTCGGTGACGATGGCGCGGGCGATGCCGACGCGTTGTTCCTGGCCACCGGACAGCTGACGGGGGTAGTGCTTCGCGCGGTCGGCGAGGCCGACGATCTTGAGCGCGATGGCCACGCGCGTGCGGCGCTCTGATTTCGAGAGGCTGGTGAGCAGCAGCGGGAGCTCGACGTTGCGTTCGGCGGTCAAAACCGGCAGCAGGTTGTACAGCTGGAAGACGAAGCCGATGTGACGCGACCGCCACTTCGACAGCGCTCCGCCCGAGAGATCGCTGATGTGGACGCCGTCGACGTCCACCACGCCCGCGGTTGGCGTGTCGAGGCCGCCGATGAGATTCAGCAGCGTCGTCTTGCCCGACCCCGAGGGTCCCATCAGCGCCAGGAAGTCTCCCCGCGGGATCTCGAGGTTGACCCCTTTCAAGACATCGATACGCTCGCTGCCGCGGCTGAAATGCTTGTGGACGTCGGTAATCCGCACCAGCGGGCTCGTTCCGCTCATACCGGTCGCTCCTTGGTTCGTTTGTCTCAACCGAGCTGAAGCTCGGTTCTGCGACGGTCTCAACCGAGCTGAAGCCCGGTTCTGCGACTGTCTCAACCGAGCTGAAGCCCGGTTCGGCGACGCGCCGTCTATCTGATCGCGACGCGTGCGCCGTCGGCAAGGCCGGGCGGCAACGGCGCCACGACCTGCTCGCCGGGCCTGAGGCCGGCGACGATTTCCAGCCGATCGCCATCGGTGCTGGCGACGCTCACGGCACGCCGCTCGACGTTTTCGCCCGCGACCACGAAGACAATCGACTGCGTCCCCTCGCTGCGCAACGCGGTCTTCGGCACGAGCACGACCGGCGGCTTGGGCGCGTCGGCGGCACCCGCCGCGCCGCGCGCGCTCTTCGCTGCCGGCGGCTCGCTCCGCAGGAACGTCACCTTCACGCCCATGTCCGGCAGGATCCGCGGATCGAGCGATTCGAAGCCGATGCGCACGAGCACGGTGGCCTTCTGCCGATCGGCGGTCGGGACGGTGGTGATGACGTGCGCCGGAATCTGCCAGTCGGGGTAGGCGTTGAGCACGGCCGTCACCGGCTGGCGGGCGGCCACACGGTTGATATACGTCTCGTTGACGTCGACTTCGACCTCGAGCGAGCGCATGTCGACGATCGTGCAGATGCCGGTCCGGGTGAAACCGCCGCCGGCCGAGACCGGCGACACCATCTCGCCGGGCTGCGCGTCCTTTGAGATCGCCACGCCGCTGAACGGCGCCCGGATGATCGTGTTGTCCAGATCAGTCTGGTGCAGCGCGACCTGTGCTTCGGCGACCTGCACCTGCTGACGCGCCGCCGCGACGCGCGCGGCATACGTATCCACTTCTGCCTGGGCCTGATCGAGCTGCGCCGGCGTGGCCACCCCGTCTTTCAGCAGCCGCTGCTGCCGCTGCAGCGTCACCTTCGCCTCGGCGAGCCGGACCTCGTTCTCGGCCACGGCACGTCTCGCCGCTTCCGTCTGCGCCTGGCTGAGGTTCAACGACGCGCGTACGTCCGTGTCGTCGAGACGGGCGAGGACCTGGCCTTCCTTCACGGCCATGCCCTCCTCCACGTTGACCTCGATCACCTTTCCCGTAATCTTCGATGAGACGGTGGCTCGACGCCGCGCCGTCACATAGCCCGAGGCGTTCAGCACCGCGGCCTGCTCGCCCGACGCGCGCTCGGCGGCGGTCGCGATCTGTACCTCCACCGGCCGTTCACGTGTCACCCACCGCCACACGCCCGCCCCGGCGCCGGCGAGCACGACGAAGAGAATCAGCCACCTCAGCCAACGCCGCCTGCCATGCCGCTCGGGCGCCCGCTCGATGCGCAGCGCCGCAAGGTCTGCTTTGAGATCGGTCACAGGAAAGTCAGTATATCCAGCCATCCGCAGACCCAGTATCGATGACGGTGGCGGGCGGCGAGCCGTCTCTCGGCGAACAGGCGGCGACTGTCGGTGAATGCACAGATCGTTCGGATCGCTCGGATCGTTCGGGTCGTTCGGGTCGTTCGGTCCGCTTGCCCGCCGGAGCTTTAGCGCAGGCGGGTTCGGGTCGCTCAGGCGGGAATGCTAGATTAGGGCTGGCCTAGACCCAGAACTCATTGTGTTGAGGATGCGAATCCCTGTGGAGACGACCGACCAGACTCGCCTGACCGCGCGAGAAGGCTGTGGGGATCAGCGAGCTCACGGAGCTCGCGTCCAGCGGGCGTCGACGCCCTCGCAGCGCGGTCCGGTCGCCGGAACCGGGATTCGCATCCTCAACACAAGTGAGCTCTTGGTTTAAGCCCTTGGTGTTGCCGAGGCGCGCGGTTTCAGGGCGCGAAGGCCGGAGTCTGGAGCCCGGAACCAATCAGGAGCAGCAATGGCGGGTCTGATAGAAGCGATCGACATCAAGCGCAAGATGTTCTTCGAGTTCGACGATGCGCCGTTTCACTGCATCGACGTGGAGATCTCGAAACCGACGGCCCGCGGCGGTCAGACGCTCGTGCGGCTCAAAATGCGCAACCTGATCACGCGCGCAGTTTTCGACAAGACGTTCAAGGCCGGCGACAAGTTCAAGGAGCCCGATCTGGTGGTCGTCACGGCATCTTTTCTGTACGCGGACGGCGATGGCTATCACTTCATGGACCAGGAGAGCTACGAGACGCTGACGCTGCGCAACGATGTCGTTGGCGACGACCGCGAACTGCTGGTGGACAACGTCATGGTCCAGGTGCAGAAGTACAACGGAAACCCTATCGGACTGCAGTTCCCGCCGCACGTGGAGCTTTCGGTCACCCACACCGAGCCCGGCGTGCGCGGCGACACCGCCAGCGGCGGGGTCACCAAGCTCGCCACGCTCGAGACCGGCCTCGAGATCCGCGTCCCGCTGTTCATCAAGGAAGGCGAGAAGGTCAAGGTCCACACCGAAACCCGGGAGTTCGCAGGCCGGGCCTGACTCGCCTTCGCTAAAGCTCCGGCGGGCAAGCGACCCGAGTCCCGAGCCCCGAGCCCCGAGTCCCCGTCCTTCCAAGCGCCTCCATCCGAAATCTGGCATAGTAAGTTGCCCGGCCATGCTCAGGCGACTCCTGGCGCTGATCTCGTGTGGATGGCTCGTGTTCGCTGCGCTGGCGGCCGAACCCGCTGGCCGGCAGGCCGCTTCGAACCAGGCGCCCGCTGACTCGTCGAGCGCGCTTTACCGATCCACCGTCGACCAGTACTGCGTCACCTGCCACAACGCGAAGCTGAAGAGCGGCGGGCTCGTGCTGGAAGGGCTGGACATGTCCCGGCTGTCCGGCGACGCCGAGACCTGGGAAAAAGTGGTGAAAAAGGTGCGGGCGGGCGTCATGCCGCCTCAGGGCGCCCGCCGGCCCGACCAGGCGACGACGCATGCGCTGGTGTCGTGGCTGGAACAGGGTCTCGACCGCGCCGCCGCTGAACATCCCGATCCGGGACGTCCGCTGCTGCACCGCTTGAACCGCGCGGAGTATACGAACGCCATTCGTGACCTGCTCGCGCTCGATGTCGACGTCACGAGTCTGTTGCCGCCCGACGATTCCGCCTACGGCTTCGACAACATTTCCGACGTGCTCGGCGTCTCGCCGTCGCTGCAGGAGCGATACCTCACGGCAGCCGGGCGGATCAGCCGGCTGGCCGTCGGCGATCCCGGCATGCGGCCCGGCAGCGACACCTACCGGGTGCCGCAAGACCTTTCCCAGAACCAGCATATCGACGGCATGCCGCTCGGAACGGTCGGCGGCCTGAAGGTTCCCTATACCTTTCCGCTCGACGCCGAGTACGAGTTCCAGACGAAGCTCTATCGCACGAACCTGAACATCGTTCGCGGCCTCGAGTACGCGAACGAGTTCGAGATTGCCATAGACGGCCGGCAGGTTCATCGCGTCAGCATTGGCGGGACGGCCGACCTCGCCGCGCTTTTCGACAAGCCGACCGATACCGGCGATGCCGTGGAGCTGCGCATGCGGGTGCGTGTGCCCGTTACAGCGGGGCCACACGAGGTGACGGCGGCGTTCATCGAAAACATGGTGGTGAAGGACACCGTGCGGCTGCAGCCGTTCCTTCGCAGCTCGGCCGACAACTTCGACTGGGCCGGGCGGCCGCACATCCAGACGTTTACGGTCACCGGTCCGTTCAACGCAAAAGGGCCGGGTGATACGCCGAGCCGGCGGGCGATCTTCGTGTGCACAGGTCGTTCGGATCGTTCTGACGATCTGTCGTCCGAGCGTGCGTGCGCGACGAAGATCCTCACGCGTCTGGCCCGTGCGGCCTATCGTCAGCCTGTCGGCAAGACCGAGCTCGATCCGATCATGCAGTTCTATGACTCGGGTCGCCGAGGCGGCTCGTTCGACAGTGGTGTCCAGCGCGGCCTCGAGCGAATCCTGGCGAGCCCGCGTTTCGTGTTCCGCGTGGAGCGGGACCCTGAGCGCACTCAGGCCGGCGTCGCGTACCGGATTCCCGACGTGGAGCTCGCCTCGCGTCTCTCGTTCTTCCTCTGGAGCAGCATCCCGGACGAGACGCTGCTCGACCTGGCGGCGCGGCGCAAGCTGTCGGACCCGGCGGTGCTCGAGCGGCAGGTACGGCGCATGCTCGCCGACCCGCGATCGTACGTGCTCGTCGAGAATTTCGCCGGCCAGTGGCTCCACCTGCGCAATCTGCGCACCGTGCAGCCGAACTCCGACGAGTACCCGGACTTCGACGACAACCTGCGCCAGGCGTTCCGCCGCGAGACCGAGCTGCTCTTCGAGAGCCTGATCCGCGACGACCGCAACGTGCTGGACCTGCTGCGCGCCGACTACACCTTCGTCAACGAACGGCTGGCACGGCACTACGGCATCCCGGGCGTCTATGGCAGCCGCTTCCGGCGCGTCCCGGTGACCGACGAGCCGCGCAAGGGGCTGCTCGGCCAGGGCAGCATGCTTGCGGTGACGTCGCACGCCGAGCGCACCTCGCCGGTGCTGCGCGGGAAATGGGTGCTCGAGAATCTGCTCGGCCTGCCGGTGCCGCCACCGCCGCCCGACGTGCCTCAGCTCAAGGCCAACGAGGAAGGTCAGAAGCCGCGGACGCTTCGTGAACAGATGGCCGAACACCGGGCGAACGCCGTCTGCGCGAGCTGCCACAAGGTCATGGACCCGGTGGGATTCGCGCTCGAGAACTTCGACGTCGTGGGCGCATGGCGTACGCACGAGCCCGGTGGTCCGATCGACGCGTCGGGCGAGCTCGCCGACGGCCGGAAGATCGACGGCGTCGTCACGCTGCGCAAGGCGATCCTCGACCGCCCCGACATCTACGTCACGACGCTGACCGAAAAGCTGATGACGTACGCGCTCGGCCGCGGCGTCGACACGCGGGACATGCCCGCGGTTCGCCGCGTCGTCAGGGATGCGGCAATGCAGGACTACCGGTTTTCGTCGATCGTGCTCGGAATCGTGAAGAGTGTGCCGTTCCAGATGCGCGTGAAGTCCGGATCGCCGACAGGATCGTAAGGGTTCTTCGCAGAGCCGAGCTTTAGCGCAAGGGTTCTCCGCAGAGCCGAGCTTCAGCTCGGCTGGTTACGTGTAGATGAGGCCATGATGTTCGTCACCAGGATGGCGCTTCCGCGCCGCACGTTTCTGAGAGGAGTCGGGGCGGCGATCTCGCTGCCGCTGCTCGACGCGATGGTGCCGGCGTTCACCTCCCTGGCACGCGCACAGGCACGCCCGCGCACCCGTTTCGGCACGGTCTACATTCCGAACGGCGCCATCATGGAGCAGTGGATCCCCGACATCGTCGGCCCCGGCTTCGATATCAAGCCGATTCTCAAGCCGATCGAGTCGTTCAAGGACTCGATGGTCGTGGTGACGAACCTGACGCGGTCGCATCCGGGCAGCCAGGTGGGCGACCACGCGGTGAGCGCTGCCGGATTCCTCACCGGCGTGTGGCCGAAGCGCACCGAAGCCGAGGACGTGCTCGCGAACACGACGATCGACCAGGTCGTGGCGCAGCAGATCGGTCAGGAGACGCCGTTTCCTTCGATCGAGGTGGCCACCGAGGATTTCACCGGTTACGTCGGCGCGTGCTCACCCGGCTTCAACTGCGCCTACCTGAACACCGTCTCGTGGAGCTCGCCGTCGACACCACTGCCGATGGACATCAATCCGCGAGTCGTCTTCGAGCGCATGTTCGGCCAGGGCGGCAGTCCAGCGCAGCGTGCGGCGCGGATCCGCGACGAGCGCAGCATGCTCGACTCGGTGTCGGCCGAGGCGAAACAGCTGCAGAACGGCCTCGGCGCGCGCGACCGCCAGCGGCTCAACGACTACCTGGACAATCTGCGCGAGATCGAGCGGCGTATCGAGCGGGCCGAGGCTCGCGGCCGCACCGACGTGAACGTTGACGTGCCGGTGGGCGTACCGGACGCCTTCGAGGAGCACGTGGGGCTGATGTACGAGCTGCTTGCGGTCGCCTATCAGGCCGACGTCACCCGTGTCTTCAGCTTCATGCTGTCGCGCGAGCTGAGCCAGCGCACCTACCCGAACATCGGCGTCACCGAGCAGCACCACTCGGTCTCGCACCATGGCAACGACAAGCAGAAGATCGCGCAGAACGTGAAGGTCAACACTTATCACATGGAGCTCTTCGCGCGGTTCCTCGAGAAGCTCCGCTCGACGCCCGACGGCGACGGCTCGCTGCTCGATCATTCGCTCATCGTGTACGGCGGCGGCATGGGCAATCCGAACGGCCATGCGAGCGACCCGCTGCCGGTCGTCGCGGTCGGCGGCGGCGTGGGCAAGGGGCACCGGCACATCCAGCTGCCGAAACAGACTCCGGTCGGCAACCTCTGGCTCGAGATCGCGAACCACTACGGCAGCCGGATGGAGAGCTTCGGCGACAGCAACGGCCGGGTGAGCGATTTCTTCGGTTGAGATCAAAAGGGGCTTCGGGCCCCGGGGCCCGGCGAGGTCGATCTGGGAGCGGCTACGATGCGGGCTGAACATGCGTAGCTGGAGCCTGGAGTCTGAAGCCTGCCGCTTTGGGAGGTCATCGCTTCGATGCGTGCTACCGCCAGACTCGTCCTCGTCGCCGCGATGCTTTCCGCCACGCTGTCGGCGGTCGGCAACGGCTCACGCCTTGCCGAAGCGATCCAGAGTGGTGACAAGGCCGCGATTCGAACGCTGCTGAAGAACCCCGCGGAAGTCAAGTCGGCCGACCAGGACGGGACGACGCCGCTGCACTGGGCGGTCAGAATCGATGACCTCGAGACGTCGCAGGCGCTCCTGCGCGCCGGCGCCGACGCACGCGCCGCGAACCGCTATGGCGTGTCGCCACTCTCGCTGGCGGCCGTCAACGGCAATGCTGCGATGATCGAGCTGCTGCTCACCGCCGGCGCCGACGCCAATGCCGTGGTCTCTCGCGGACAGACGGTGCTGATGACGGCGGCCAGAACCGGCAACGTCGCCGCCGTGCAGGCGTTGCTGGCGCGCGGTGCCGACCCGAACGCTCGCGAGGCACAGCTCGGCGAGACCGCTCTCATGTGGGCCGCTTCAGAGAACCACGCCGGCGTCGTCACGCTCCTGACGTCGCGCGGCGCCGACGTGAACGCGCGGTCGTCGACCATTCAGTTCCCCAAGGATCGGTTCGGGCTCGAGGGCGTGCTGACCATCCTGCCGCACGGCAACTGGACGCCGCTGATGTATGCCGCGCGCGACGGCGCTCCCGACGCGGCGCGGGCGCTCGCACTCGCCGGCGCCGAGGTCAACGCCGCCGACCCCGACGGCACGACACCGTTGATCCTCGCCATCATGAACTCGCATTACGACACGGCGAACGTGCTGCTCGAGCAGGGCGCCGATCCGAACATCGTCGACAAGGCGGGGATGGCGGCGCTTTACGCGGCCGTGGACATGAGCTCGCTCGGCGAGGTGTACGGGCTGCCGCCGCGCAAGGTCAAGGACAAGCTGTCGCCGACCGATCTGATGTCTCGTCTGATTGCCAAAGGCGCGGTCGTCGACGCGCGGCTGAAGAGCGCGGCGCTTCAGCGCAACCACACGCCGGGCGAGCCGCTGCTCGGTGCCGGGACGACACCGCTCATGCGCGCGGCCAGAAACGGCGACCACGCCGCCGTGCGGATCCTGCTCGCCGCAGGCGCGGATCCCAGATTGACGCAGCCGAACGGGACGAACGCGCTGATCATGGCCGCTGGCGTGGGGCGCGGCCTCGGCGTGTTCGCCAAGGACGTCGGCACCGAAGCGGACTTGCGCGAAACCGTGTCGGTGCTGCTCGATCGCGGCGTCGACGTGAACGCGACGACCAACGACGGCACCACCGCGCTCCACCTGGCGGCGCAGGCCGGAATGGACTCAGTGGTCTTGCTGCTGGCCGAGCACGGCGCAAAGCTCGACGCGAAGGACAAGCGCGGGCGGATGCCGGTGGACGTGGCGCTTGGGGTGGGAGGCCGCGGGCGCGCGGGAGGACCGCCGCCAGTCTATGAAAAGACTGCCGCGCTTCTGAAGCGCCTGGCGGGCGCCGGCACGCCCTGAGGCGCGAGGCACCGAGCGTTACCTGAGGCACGGAGGGTTCCACACAGAGGCACAGAGGCACAGAGATCAAGAATCAGTACTGAAGTGAGTAAGTTTTGGCCTCTGTGCCTCTGTGCCTGCTCAGAAAATCCCCCGCCGCTACGCCGCACCTTCGAGCGTGACGCGATAACCGAGCGATTCG
>DASUGH010000186.1:0-31892 GCA_036274155.1 Vicinamibacterales bacterium
CGCCGCGGGTCATCAAGGAAGGGCAGACCGTGAACGTGAGCGCCTCGGGCTTCACACCGAACGGCCATGTCCGAGCGCATCTCGCTCGTCCCGACGGCAGCGAATACCCGGAGATGCAGTTCATTGCCGACGCCAGCGGCAACGTCTCGCACGTCATCCGGATCATCCTGATCCAGATCGGCACCTACGAGCTGCAGATGGTCGACCTGACGTCCAAGGCCGTCGGCGCCTCGAGGTTCATGGTGGTGGAGGGCACCCCGCCGCCGGCGGCAGCGACGCCGAAGACGGATCGAACGCCGCCCTCGTACTCCGGCACGTGGCAGGGGAGCATCACGGGCAAGGGGAAGCCGCCATCACAGATGGTTCTGGTATCGCTCTCAGGCGGCGAAATCGGCGGCGTGGTCGGCACCGTCGCGTATCCTGCCCTCACGTGCGGCGGCGAGCTCTGGCTGCTCGACGTCACAACCGATTCCGTGGTGCTCGGCGAGCAGATCACATACGGGGAAGAGCGGTGCCCGACACATGGCATCGTGACGGTGAAGCCGTCCGCCGACGGCGCACTGGAGTTCCAGCGGCGCGAGGCCGAGCAACCCGACGCGACGCCGGTCGTGGGAATCCTGCCGAGACGCTTGTAGCCGAGTCCGCCTCTAGGGTTTTCCGAGCCCCGGACCCCGGATCCCGGACCCCGAGCCCCGAGCCCCGGACCCGGAGCTATCCCAGCGCTTTCAGCAGCTCTCGTTGCCGCTCCAGCCGCTGTGCCCGTGCGTCGGCGAAGCGCTTGATCCCAGACACGATCGAAGGCACGTCGAGATGCGCTTCGGCGATCACGTCCGGCTCGAGACCGCCGGTGAGCCACTGGTTGTCCCAATCCGATGTGAGCGAGTACTCGTCAGTGAGCGGACCGACGTTCTTCAGCGGCCACACCCGCCGCGTGCCGGTACTGACCACCATCAGATCGTAGTACGCCTCGGGCGGGAGCACTGAGGTTCTGTAGGCCTCGGGCTGACGATCGAAGAGCTCCTCGCTGATTGCCGCCACGACCTTCACGTTGACGCCGGCGGCCTCCAGCTTCGGCAGCGCGCTGACCAGATTCGCGGTCGAGCTCGACCCCTGCGTCAGGACGTAGCCGTGCCGCGGCTTGCCGGGCGCGAAGTCGCGGATCACATAGAAGCCCTTGGCCGCCGCCCGAACGTCGCTGTCCGCGAACGCGTTGCGATCGGCGACGGGGAAGTCGGGTCGCGCGACTTCGAGCGTGATGATGCCGACACGCCGGTCGCGCGCCGCGATCTCGGCGGCGGCGAAATCCCCCGGGGCCACGTCGTTGTAGTCCCAGAAATTCAAGTGAATCGCCTGTCCGCGCGGGAAGAGCTTCCACACCTGCGGCGCGAAGATGCCGAAGTGCGTGCGGCCGTCGGCGGCGGTTTCCGGGCCGGAGTGGCCGACGAGGATGTGCAGCACGCCCATCTTGAACCGGCTGTCCTGACTCTGCTGGCTCCAGACGCGCGCCGGCGTGTACATCAGCGGCGTGAACGCGCCGTAGGTCCCGCTGATCGCCCAGACGCCGGCGAACTGCTCGGGATCGAGCGACGCGCTCTGGCTGACCAGACCGATGGCGGTCGAGACGTTACCTGCCTCCTGAATGGCCGCCTTGACGCGCGTGCCCACCGGGTTCGCGTCGGGGTCGTAGTGGCCCCACAGGCTGCCGTGTTCCAGGTTGATCGACTCCGACAAATCGGCCGCGATGGTGAGAAACCGGTTGCCGGTGACGTAGTTCACCCACTTGACGATCTCCGAGATCGCGCGCCGCGTGCCGGCGATCTCGCCGGCCTTACGGAACAGCGTGATGCTCACTTCCTTGTCCGCACCTGACACCGGGTTCCTGACCGCAAGCTTCTGTGGCTCCACCGGGAGGTTGCCCGGCCGCAGCCGATTGTCGAGGAACGGATCGCGATCCACCTGGATGCGCAGCGGCAGGTCGTTGCGCAGGCTCTCGCCGATCTCGACCAGATGGTCGGCGAGCCAGTCGCCGAGGCCATTCTGGTCGAGCACCGACATTGCGATGTCCACGTTGGTCTTGAACTGGACCAGCCGTTCTCGTACGTCCTTGACCGGCCCCTGACGGATCCCGACGAACTCCACTCCGTACCGCTGCTCGAAGGTCTTCGCCAGCGCTACGAAGTACTCCGAGTTCATCTTCATGGCATAGGGATGACTCGGATAGCCGACCACCTGTTCGCCGTGTCCAGGGATCTTTCCGCCAGACGCTGCCGGCCAGTAGCCCTTGACCGTCTTGCCGATCAGCACCATCGGCCGGCGATCCTTCGGGTCCCAATCCTCCATCGTCTTCAGGGCGTTCACGACCTGGGCGTAGTCGTTGCCGTCGTCGACGACGAAGACGTTCCAGCCGTACGACAGCCACTGATCGACGATCCGATACCCGTCGTACCTGCTGTTGACGACGCCGCCGATCAGCGAGTCGTCGATGCCGGCGTTGTTGTCGGAGAGCATGACGCGAAGCCGCTTGCCGACCTGCAGCGCGAGCGCCTGCGTCTTGAGCTCCTGCGCGTGACCCTCCGTCATCGCGAACTCGCCCTCGAACGCGATGATCTTCGGGCCGGCCATCGAAGCGCCCGCGATGTCCCAGAACGCGGCCTTGCCGGCAGCGGTCGCGACGCCGATACCCGATGGTCCGCCGTTGACGTCGTTGGTGACGTCGGTGCTCTCGGCATGTCCGGCCAGCGCCTTGATCCCGCGCGCCTTCGCCTGCGCGAAGAGCGGGTCGTCAGCCAGACCATGTTCCTGAAGGATGGTCTTCATGGCACCGGCGCCGCGCCGGAAACCGATCGCGTCGATGGGGAGGATCGCGTCCCTGGGATCGACGTAGTAGCGGCGGCTGCCGGTGGCGGCGTACTTCCGCTCGAGCGCCTGGCCCATGATCATCCACAGGGCATAGCAGGTCGGGATGCAGTGCCCGCCCGCGAGCATGAACTTGTCGCTATACGGATGCTTCGGCCTTCGATAATCGAAGCGCAGGCCGCCGAGCGCCGGACCGGCAAGGTGCGTGGCCACGTTGTACGGCGTATACGCGAGCGGTCCGCCGAAGTGGCCGGTCTGCGCGTAGTTGCCCAGGAGGACAAGAGTCATCGACGTCATGAAGCCGATGTCTTCCAGCCGTTCCCGGTCGTATGACGTGGTCTGCCGTTCGAGCGGGGACATACCCGCCTGTGCGCTGGTAGCCAATGCGAGCAACCTCCTCTTCGGTCGTGACAGAGCATTCTGTCATGAACACACGAAGGTGCGAAGGTGCGGGGGTGCGGGGGTGCGGGGTGCGGGGTGCGAGGGTGCGAGGGTGCGAGGGTGCGGGGTGCGGGGTGCGGGTGCGAGGGTGCGGGGTGCGGGTGCGAAGGTGCGGGGTGCGGGGTGCGGGGTGCGGGGTGCGGGGAGCGAGGCACCGTCGCACCACCGCACCGTCGCACCCTCGCACCGTATGAATCACCCGAAGGGTATACTGCCGCCGTGACGCCGGCATCGTGGCTATTCATCAAAGGTCAGCAGAGCATCTGGATCGAGCGGCCGTATGGCTGTCTCATGATCGTGGCTGGACCGGGCCCGTCCCGCGAACATCACGACTTCCCGGACGAGAAGGCTCTCGAGGGCTATCAGATGGACATTGCAGACAAGCTGGCGGCAGCCGGCTGGCTGCTCTGGGGCGTCAATCGCCAGCGCCGCAGCGGTCCGGACCGGCGCCGTACCACGAGGACCACTTCCGACCGTCGTCACACGACCGACACCAGTTCGGAGCGATGACTAGCGTCCGGCTTCCTTGGGCGCCGTAGCCGCGTCAGCGGCGAAGGTGGCAGCCGGACCTGTATCCCGGCCTCACCCGGACCTGCGAATCACGTTCGATCGAACTGAATCGAGGCGGGAGACGCGTCAACGCTCATTGCACAATGCTCAAACGGGTGATACTCAATCCGCAATGCGCGCTTCGGGCTTGCTCGAACGTCAGCCCGTCAGCATTTGAACATTGAGCATTGTGCATTGAGCATTGTGCAGTTGATTGGTGCTTCCCTCTGTCTGCTCGTGGATCCCGCGGCGGGCTGATCTGAGCGCAGCCCAGACGTTTGACGGGCTGCAACGTGCGATGCTGTCGCCGGTGGAGGCTGCCGGCGTTGGAAATCACAACCGAGGAGCGAGGCGCGCCGCCTGATGAGCGACGCCGGTCGGAGGGCGCGCCGGCGATGTGGCCGCCGGGAGCGCGAGTC
This sequence comes from Vicinamibacterales bacterium, assembly GCA_036274155.1. GTDB lineage: Bacteria > Acidobacteriota > Vicinamibacteria > Vicinamibacterales > UBA2999 > Gp6-AA40. The sequence continues at coordinate 4,266 of DASUGH010000186.1, forward strand.
TGGCGTGTCCTCGCCATCGGGAGTCCACGAGCTCGAGAAGCAACGTTCGCCCGCGTCATCGGTGTGCGGGCGAGCAGGATCGATTCGGACATTTGCCCTGGGTCCGCCGAATTCGACTGGCAAGGATGGTGCCCGACGAAACGCGCACGCATCCGGGCTCAATCAGCGAGTGACGCAGTCGGAAGGCTTACCAACCTGGAAAGTCTTTGCGAGATTTCGTTCCGGCTCGGCCGCAGGGCAGACTCGATTACCGAGCGTCGACCGCTGGACGAGGCGCGCCTCCGGGATTGACGACGTGGATGGGAGTGCCGGCAGCGTAGGCAAGAATCTGATCGAAGATGTCCGAGAACTGCAGGTCGTATTCGTCTCTCGTGACGTATCCGATATGCGGCGTGCAGACGACATTCGGCATGCCGAGCAGCGGGTGGCTCGAATCGGTGAGAGGCTCCTCCTCGTAGACATCGACCGCCGCCAGACCTGGCCGGCCCGCTCGAAGCGCTGCCACCAGCGCACCTGGCTCGATGAGCCCGGCGCGGCTCGTGTTGACCAGCAGCGCCGTGGGCTTCATGCGCCCGAGATCCGCTGCGGTGACGATGCCGCGAGTCGCCTCGATCAGTCGCATGTGCAGTGAGACGACGTCGCATTCGCTGAAGAATGCGTCTCTGCTCGGCGCCACGGCATAGCCATCCTCGCGCGCCTGGGCACGAGACGCCTCACGCGCCCACACGCACACGTGCATACCGAACGCCTTGCCGTAGGCGGCCACCACTTTGCCGATCCGGCCGTAGCCATAGATGCCCAGCGTCTTGCCACGCAAGGTCGTACCCACGCCGATTTGCCAGACCCCCCGCGAGAGCGCCGCGACCTGTGCCGGAATCTGCCGTGCCGCCGCAAGCACCAGCGCCCAGGTCAGCTCCGCGGTGGCATAGGACGGCGTATCTGCGTGCAGGTTCGACGAGACGATGACGCCATTCTTGGTACAGGCGTCGATGTCGATATGCGGATAGACGCTGCGCTGGCTGATGAGACGGAGCTTGGGAAGTCGGTCCAGGAGCGGCGCCTGGATCTTCGTCCGCTCGCGAATGAGCACCAGCACTTCGCTGTCTTTGAGCCGATCGGCGAGCACATCCACGTCGTCTACGTGATCGTTCCAGATCGTCACGTCGAACGGCGCCAGCCTGGCGAAGCACGGCAGCGTATGCAGGGTGTCGAAGTAGTCGTCCAGAATCGACACGGTGATTGGGGGGCGATCGCGCGTGACACTCAGCGGTGACGGCTCGATACGACGCATATCAAAGACTCACTCTGAGACGGTAGCTGCGCAAGGTTGCAGGATGCCGACACTAAAGCGCGCCCGCGTCAGCGGGCTCTCGATCGATGGTTCGAAGCAGCTGCTCCAGCGCTGAAACGCCTTTGACGATGTCGTCGGCCCTTGCCTCGGCGAGCGTGTCGCGCGGCGAGTGAATGATGGTGAGGACACGAGCGCCGGCGTTGGGCGTCCCGGCGCCACGTGTTCCCGACGCGAGCACGATGTCGATGTCGGGCGCATCCACGAGCGCGATGCCGAGCGTATCGATTTTCGCGTCCATCATCGACCGGTGATCGCTGCCGGGATACCGCGCGACTGGCGCATCTCTCACAGGCAGGTTCAGTGCGTGTCCAGCCTCGCGGAGCGCCCGCATCAACGGGCCGTCCGGATTGGACGCCGTCGCGAAGAGCGCATCGCCGTAGGCGAAGACATCGAGGTTGATGGCGTGCTCGGGCCGAGGCGCTGGCGTGCGCGCGAAGTAGGCCCGCGAGCCGGCGAGTCCCGCCTCCTCCAGATCGAAGAAGACCACGTCGAGCGCATGCCGCGCCAGCGGCGCCGTCTTCAGCGTGCGCAGCAGATCGACGAGCGCCGCGCAGGCGCCGCCGTTGTCGACGACGCCGCGGCCAACGGCCACGCGATCGTAGTGGGCGGCAACGAGCAGCCGGCGGCCGGGGCCGGGGATGCGCGCCACGATATTCGTGCCCGGGCGCTGCCGCCGGTCGACGAACTCCTGCAGCTCGAGCTCGACGCCGGCCGCACGAAGCGCCGCCACGATTGCCGCGCGGCGCCCGGCGCTCCCATCGCCGTCAGCGATCGCCGTCAGCGTGGTGCGGAGCTCGTCGCTGCGCTGCTGCGGCGTCGCGTAGGCCGCCGGCAGCACGACCGCCAGCAGCGTGAGCGCGCTCCACCGTTTGAGTTCGCGCCACCGGGGCCGATTACCCCGGCATGAAGCAGGCGCTCGGGCTGGTCGAATCTGCATGGTTTTTCCGGCGCGGCCATCAGTCGGTGCGCATCGTGCGGGTCGGTCATCCCGACTCGAGCCTGTCGCTGCTCGTCGACGGCCCGGGCGCCTCGCACGTCGCGCATCAGTTCGACGATCACATGGCGTGTGCGATTCAGCAATGTGAGATCGAACGTGAGCTCGCGGCGCGCGACTTCTATCTGGAGGAGATCGGCCGGCCGCGCGGGTAAGCATGTTTGAACCGAGCTAAAGCTCGGTTCTGCGAGGAACATGTTCAACCGAGCTAAAGCTCGGTTCTGCGAAGACTACTTCACCTCCGCTCTAGCTGCGCTCAGGATGTGCGGCATCCCCAGGTTGCCTTCGTGGCAGGCGTACTCGTAGACCTCGTAGCCGGGGCTCGCCGTGATGAGCAGCGACATCACGAAAGGTTTCGCGTAGGTCTTCGGATCCTCAATCGTCACCTGCCACTCGATGGTGTCGGGGCTCGAGCGCGTGAATCGTTCCGTGAGCCGCATGTGCTCGCTGTGACGCAGCCCGTTGCCGTTGAACCCGATGCTCATCTGGTCGGTGAAGTTCGTGGTCTCGACGACCAGAGTGTTGCCCTCCCAGCGGCCGCGTGAGTCGCCCATGTAGCTCGTAACGCCGGGGCCGACGTGCGGCCGCCCATCGAGCGGGATGACCCTCGGCTCATGGATCATTTCGTGCCGCAGCGCCACGTAACCGGGTGCCTGCACGATGTCGAGGCCGTTCCCGTACGGCCTCGGCAGGATGGAGCCGACGACGCCGCGCGAGATGCAGCGATCGAAATTCGTGAAGTCGGTGAAGGTATTGAACGGCCCGCCGCCGAAGCTCCCGCGGTCGCGAGGTGCGGCGCGCTTCTGAGCCTCGGGCGTGACGGCAGGAATCCGTCCGTCGGCCGGCTCCACGACGAAGGACGTCTGACGTGTGGCCCGTCGCGGCTGCTCGCCCCAGTGGTCGGGCGGACCGACGGCGGCACCTGGGTTCGGTGCGCTCTGCGCTGCCAGTTTCGCCTGCTCCGCCTGCCGAGCGGCCCGGGCGTTCCATTCCTCATCCGTCAGAAATCGCTTCGTGCCCAGATCGGCCGGGCGTTCGATCGGGACGCCGATGTAGTCATCGGTCGTCCACGTGCCCTGAAGATCGGGATCGCCCCATGGTGTGCGCGGCACGGTCCATGCCTTGGCGGCTGGCGCGCTGGCGTCGGTTTGACGTGCGGGTGCCTGGCCGGCGGGGTGCGCGACGGTGGCCAGCAGGAAAGCCAGGAACGAAAGCGCAGCGGACCGCCGGGTCATGGTCGTGTCCTCTCGAGGTTGGCGCAGGGCGAACGCCGCGATCCTAGCACGCGTGATAAACCGCCAAACCGAGCTGAAGCTCGGTTCTGCGACGGGTACCGGAACCGGGCTGAAGCTCGGTTCTGCGAAGGATCACGGTCTTTCGACCAGCACTGCTCCGGTCGACATCGGTTGCACCGTCCTCCGGTAAATACCGAGGTAGCCGGCCGCCTTTGGCAACTCGCCCCGCGGTTGAGCGCGGCGCCGTGACTGCAGATCCGCTTCGCTCACGTCCAGATCGAGGCGGTGCGCGTCGACGTCGATGACGATGCGGTCGCCGCGTTGGACCAGCGACAACGGTCCGCCGACACCAGCTTCTGGTGAGACCTCGGCTACCGTCAGCCCCTTGTTGCAGAGCCCCGACAGCTGGCCGTCGGTCACGAACGCCACCTCGTTCTCGAGGCCGGCGGCGTAAATCGCAAACACGACCCGCGACGCCGAGCCAGCCATGCCGGGTCCGCCTTTTGGCCCGCACCCGCGGAGCACCAGCACCTGGCCTGCAGCGAGCTCGCCGCGCTGGATGGCAGCCATGGCTTCGGGTACTCCGTCGAAGACCAATGCCTCTCCGGCAAACCGCGCCGGTTGACCGGCCGGTCGCAAGCCGGGCTTGACGATGGCGCTTTCGGGCGCCAGCGTGCCGCGCAGCACGACGATGGAAGCCGCGTTCGAGAACGGCCGATCGAGCGGCCTGATGACCTCGGGATCGGTGGTGACGGTCGTCGCGAGGTTTTCCTCGAGGGTCCTTCCGGTGACGGTGCGGGCGCTGGTATCGATGAGCGGCGCCAACGTCTTCAGCAGCGCCTGCGCGCCGCCGGCTGCCTCGAACGCATCGATCGTGTGTGGACCATTCGGAGCGACCGCGCTCAGCACCGGTACCTTCGTGCCCAGTGAGTTGAAGAGCGCGAACACATCGACATCGGTGCCAGCCTCGACCGCCGTGGCCTGCAGGTGCTTCACACAGTTGATCGATCCGCTCACTGCGAGCGTCGCGGCTGCGGCGTTGGTGAAGGCGGCCCGCGTCAGGATGTCGCGCGGTTTCAGGTCTTCCCACACCATCTCGACGATGCGCCGGCCCGAGCGGCGGGCGACGTCGAACATCCGCGGGCTGTTGGCGAGCACCGGGGCGCTCCCGGGAAGCGTCATGCCGAGCGCTTCGCAGGCGATGTGCATCGAGTTGGCGGTGCCCATGCCGGCGCAGACGCCGGGTCCGGTGATTGCGCTGTCGCACATGCCCGCCAGCGTTTCCTGCGAGAGCCTGCCGAACATCGCCTGCACCGATCCGATGAAGACCTCTTCGATGTCGACGTGCTTGCCCTGATAGTGGCCGCTCGGCTGGTAGCCGCAGATGACGAGTATCGTCGGGATGTTGAAGCGCCCCGCCGCCATCAGGTGCGCCGGCGGCGTCTTGTCACAGGACGACAGGCAGATCATGCCGTCGAGCTGCGCGCCTTCGACCGCGATCTCCATGTCGTTGACGATGAGGTCGCGGCTGGCGAGCATGTAGCCGCCGCCGGCGCCGGCGCTGATGATGAAGTCGCTCGGCGCCGCGGTGCGAATCTCGAACGGCAATCCGCCCGCCTCCCGCACCGCGTCTTTCACGACCCGCGCGACGCCGTCGAGATGGCTGAAGCAGATGGCCAGCTCCGATGAGCTGTTGACCACCGCGATCTTCGGCTTGTGCAGATCTGCGTCGCTCAGTCCGAGCGCCTTCCACTGGGCGCGGCGAACGGCCTCGCGAGGTGAGCCGGGTTCGAAGTTGCTGCGGAGCGTCCTCATCGAGTCATCAGTTCCTGTCGAATTCAACTACTCTAAACCGAGCGCCGCCGCATGTCCGGTCGAGGGCGGACTTACCCATGGGGATCGCGTGGCCACACCCAGGCTCCACGTCGAGCGCGAGATCGCTCCGAGTCCGACGCCAGCATCGTCGTACGCCAGCTACGTCCTCGCCATCCTGACGCTCGGCTACGTCATCAACGTCCTCGACCGCTCTCAGATCCTCGCCGCTTCCGTTCAGGCTATCAAGAAGGAGTTCGGCGCCAGCGATTTCCAGATGGGGATGCTCAGCGGCATCCCGTTCGCGATCTCAGACTTAGGGTCCGCCTTCAGGCGGACCTGTGCCGGTCCGCTGAAGGTCCGGCTGAAGCCTGGCTGAAGCCTGGCTGAAGCCTGGCTGAAGCCGGGCCCTACAATGGGAGTCCAATGGAACAAGGCAACGATGATTCTTACGCCCGCTGAACAGGACATGCTTTCGGGTAGCGCCGGCAAGGCGACGCAGAAGGCCATGGAGCTGCTCGTCCGCTATGCAGAAGCACTCGGCGCCGAGCGCTTCGTAGAGACGCGAAACGTCGCCGGCGTGCCCGGCTCGGCCAACCCGTTCCTGATGAACTACTACAAGGACAAGAACGCCGGCGGGATGGACGCGATCTTTTCGTACTTCGACCTCGATGCCGACGAGCTCGTCGAAGCACCGCCGGCGGCCGTGCACACCTGTCACCTGCAGGGCGGCGGCGACCCGCTTCACTGGCAGACGCTCGGGATGAAGGCCGAGATCTTCAAGGGGCACGAGGCGCGCGAGGCGTTCGCGGTGAGCCGCGGTGTCGAGATCCTGAAGACCTGCACGCCTTACCTGGCCGGCAACGTACCGGTCAAAGGCGAGCACTGCGCCTGGATGGAATCGTCTGCGGTCATCTACTGCAACTCGGTCATTGGCGCCCGCACCAACACCGAAGGACGGGAGAGTACGAGCGCCGCGATGCTCACCGGCAGGATTCCCGATTGGGGATTGCACCGCGACGAGCACCGGTTCGGCACTCACCGCATCGACGTCGAGCTGCCGGTGGACTCCGTGATGGACTGGGGGATGCTCGGCTACTTCGTGGGCGACGTGGTGCAGGAGCACATCCCTGTCCTGACGGGCAGATACAACGTTCCGGAGATCGTCCGGCTCAAGCACTTTGGCGCTGCCGCTTCCTCGTCGGGCGGCGTCGAGATGTACCACATCGTCGGCGTCACGCCCGAGGCGGCCAGTGTCGAGCACGCGTTTGGACCGAAAACGCCGCTCGACGTGTTCGTGTACGACAAGAGCGCTCAACGCCGCGTCTACGATCAGCTGAACGCCAACGGGCGTGACGCGGCTGTCGACTACGTCATGCTCGGCTGCCCGCACGCAGCGCTGGAACAGCTGCGGGAAGCGTCACAGCTCCTCGGCGGCCGCAAGGTGAGCGGCAATACCAGCCTGTGGATCTTCACGTCGCGCGCGGTGCGCGACGCCGCCGATCGCGCCGGCTACACGCGGGCGATTGCCGATGCCGGCGGGGTGGTGATGACCGACACCTGTTCGGCGTTCGCCCAGGCGATTCCACCGGGGACGAAGGTTGCGGCGCTCGACTCGGCGAAGCAGGCGCACTATCTCCCGGCGATACTCGGGATCCAGGCGTGGTTCGGCTCCACGCGTGACTGCATCGAAGCGGCGATCTCCGGCCGGTGGAACGGAGAGCGCCCGTGACGGGACGCACGATCGTGCTGCGCGGACGCCGTGTGGTGGGGGGCCGGGCAGAGGGCGAGGCACTCGTCACGCGCGAGACGGTTCCCGGCTGGGGAGGCGTCAACCCCGTTCAGGGGATCATCACCGAGACGCGCCACGAGCTGCGCGGCGTGCCGTTCAAGGACAAGGTGCTCGTGTTCCGCGGCGCGAAGGGATCGTCGGGCTGGTCGGCGATGTATCACATCACGCGGCTGGCCGGCACCGCCCCGAAGGCGCTGGTCTTCAACGAGATGACCACGAAGGTGGCGCTCGGCGCCGTGGTGATGCGCATCCCGAGCGTCACGGATTTCGATCGGGATCCGCTCGACGTCATCGAGACGGGCGACTGGGTGGTGGTCGATGCCGACCGCGGCTGCGTCGAGGTGAGAAAAGCGATGGAAGAAGGAAGAAAACCGGGTAGCGGAGGTGTTGTCTCTCCGCCACCCTTGGGCTCCTAGCTTTTCAAGCATCGTTCGCAGCGCCGAGCTTCAGCTCGGCGACCGCAGGCACGCGCGTCAGTTTGCCGCGAAGCAGTAGAAGTATCCGTTCCCGCCGGTCGCAACCAGGTTCGGCTGCGAGCAGCCTCGCGATGCGTGCGCCGAATTCCACGACATGCCCTGCGCGCCGCGCCCGCCCATCCGATCGACGTGGCCGAGCTGCGCTGTGCCAGAGCCGTCAGTGCTGCTCGTCCAGTTGCCGCAGGTGGCATCGGTGTTCGGCGCCGTCGGCGGCTGCAGCGTTCCGTCGGCCTGCGAGCCGGTCAGGATGTCGTGCTGGTTCGGCTGATCGCCGACGCCATTGACGGTGCCGCCCTTTTCGGTCAGCGCCGTGTCCTTCTTGATGTTGTTGCTGTCGGAATGCAGATCGGCGACGTCCTTGGCGATGACGACGCCCTTCGCATTCATCCACGGCCCCTTGCCGATGCGGTCCTTCGCATTGACGGCCGGTTGGCCCGCGGCTGCGGCGGCGCTGAGATACGCGCGCCACGTACGGTTGCCGGCCCCGACTGCCGCGGCGAGCGTCTGACAGTGCTTGTCGGCGCCAGTGATCCCGCCGAGGTTGGCGCCGTTGCCGGAGCCGACGCTGGTGACGAAAAAGCTCATCTGATTCTGCTGGGCCGCGACCCCGTACGAGGCGACGGCCACGAACAGGGCGACAGCTGCTCCACCGGAAATCCATCTGAACATGTCAGTCTCTCCTTGCCGCGGCAAGCGCATGAATGCTTCTCAAAAGTGCCGCCATGATAGCGCAGGCTTTCGCCACGCGGATATGATCGATCGACTACGCAGGAGCTGCCGGAATGTGCCGGAACATCAAGACCCTCGCTAACTTCGACCCGCCAGCGACGAGCGACGAGATCCGCGCCTCGGCGCTGCAGTTCGTCCGGAAGCTGAGCGGCACCACGCGTCCATCGCAGGTCAACCAGGAGATCTTCAATCAGGCGGTCGAGGAGGTGGCGGCAGCCGCCGAGCGCCTGGTTCGTACTCTCACGACGAACGCGCCGCCAAGAAATCGGGAGGAGGAAGCGCGGAAGGCGCGGGAGCGCGCGGTCCGCCGGTACGCGTGATCGGCGCGGCGATTGGCCTTGCGCCAGTTTGAGGCGTCGCGGAACCGGGCTTCAACCCGGTTGCGCACTCCGAGCGCACGACCGGGACACGAAAGTGTGGTCTCGATCTCACTTCTTGTATGTGCCGGTCGCGGCATATATCCGCAGTGCTGACTGACATGCCGCGCAGCGATGGGCAGCCTTTCCCGCTGTTGCTCCGGCACGGCTGTTGCCCTTGTCATGCGGCGATGATGAAGTTTCTTCGCCGGACGCTGCGGCAGTATGGGTTCGACATGCCGTTCCGACAGATGGTATGTCCGGCACAGCTCAAGACGATTCGCGTCGATGCGGAGTGGCGGGCGACCGTCAGCGTTCAGAGCACCTACGTCTTCCTCGATCTGCCGCAGGACGGCGATCTCAGGGACATCTACCCGCTCAGTCTGGTCGAGGCCGAAGGCGCGATTCATCACTCGCCCGACTCACGCGAGATCACGCGGCGCCGTTATGGAACGGGGACGGCTGTCTACTGGCGGCCGCGCCAGGGGCTCGTACGCTACGCCGCCTACGACCACCAGTGCGGCTGGAGCTCGCCGGGGTGGGACAGCCAGGCGTCTCTCTACACCGAGATGGCGTGCGAGATGAGGACCGGCATTCAGACGCTCGAAATCGTCGCACCGCTCAGGTTCGAGACGGCGGTGGCGTTCAAGCAGCCGCGCTGGCAAACGTTCAAGAACGAACGCAGCCTGGTCAAGTATGCGCTGGCGCACCTGGACACGAACAGCGAGCAGCGTCCGGTCATCCGTGACAACGGCCAGCGCGTCGAGCTTCGCATCGTCGGACCCAAAGTGGGCGAGCGTTACGTCTGCATGGCCTTCACGGCCGAGGGCCTCGAGGAGTGGAAGCAGCGCCTCAAGGACACGTCCTTCGCCGGACGGCTGAAAGGCTTCTTCGCCGGCTTGTCGGGGAACCGCCGACGCGAAGGAGTGCAGGCGAACCGGCTGTTCACCTGACCTTTCGAAGGCGAGCACAGAGAAGTCCGCCACTGAGCCACACGGCCCAGAGAAAACCATAGGAATCCTCTGTGTCTCGGTCTCTGTAGTTTGTCTCGGCGCCTCTGCAGTCCGTCACCGCCTTTCGCCACGGACTGCTAGCGAATCGGCCGTGTCTCCGTCGCCACGAGCACCGGCCGCCCACCGCTGCGGTCGATGCGATACGTCACCCGCACGCGCGAGGAGGGACAGCACTCCGTGTCGCCGGGCGTGTAGCGTGCAAACTCCGCGGTCAGCGCGTCCGCACCGGTGAAACGGACGGTGCCGACAGCGCCGTCGCGCGCTGTCGTCATCGCTGCCGGAGCAATCGTGCCCGCATAGCGGCCCGCCGCGAATACGAACAGGTTGAAGACGGAAGCTTCGCATCCGGCAGACGCCGAGCTCATCCCGCCCAGCACCTCGAGATCGTCGCGAACGAGCGGTCGATCCTGATGAAGAAATGGGACCCATCCCGCCTTGCTCACTGCGTCAGCAGACGGTCCCTTCGCCGCATTCGAACCGCATCGGCAGGCAAGCGCTGAGGGTGATTCCGCGCCGGTCGATGGCGCCGGCAGCGTGGCCACTGACTGGTTCCATTGCGCCAGCGGACTGTCGAGCCAGCCGGCCGGGCTTTGGGCGCGTGGAGACGACGCCGCTATCGCGACGATTGCGAGAGCGAAAACGAGCGATGCAGAGCGAACGTACGACTGCACGCGTGCCAGCCTAGCATTCCGTGCCTCCAGGGCGCCACCCTCAACGAGTATGCTTACGCCAATGAATTCAGGTCGACCACATCTGGTGGCCACGGTGCTCGCGGCGGGTGCGCTCGTGGCGCTGGTGCTCGCCCAGCAGCCGGGAACGCACCCGATCAGCGGCCGCGTGTACGCGCTGCCGATGGGGGTGGAAGGTGCATCCTGGCTCGACCGGCCCGAACGCGAGCGTGAGGAAGATCCTGATCTGGCGATGCGCCTGCTGCGGTTGCCGAGGGGCGCAACGGTCGCCGACATCGGTGCCGGCTCGGGCTATTTCACCGTGAGGCTTGCGCGGGCAGTTGGCGACAAGGGCACGGTCTACGCCTCGGATCTCCAGCCGGGGATGCTGGAGCTTCTCAAGAAGGCTGTCTCAACGGCGAGACTCAAGAACGTCGTACCGGTGCTCGCTGCTCCGGACGACCCGAAGCTGCCCGCCGGATCGATCGACCTGGCGCTGATGGTGGACGTCTATCACGAGCTGTCGCAGCCGCAGACCGTGCTGCTGCGCATCCGCGAAGCGCTCAAGCCCGATGGGCGTCTCGTCCTCATCGAGTACCGGGCGGAAGATCCCACCGTACCGATTCGTCCCGAGCACAAGATGACCAAGGAGCAGGTCAGGCTCGAGGTCGAGCACGAGGGATTCGCGCAGTCGCGCGTCTACGGCGACCTGCCGCGCCAGCACCTGATCGTCTTCACGAAGTCGGCACGCTGACTGTCACGCCCGGCAGGCCAGGCGTCCGATATTGGCGCTCTCGTCTTCGATCACCGACTCGAAAGCGCCGAGGCGGGTCCTGGCCGCGGTCAGCCCCATCCGTCCTCGCCGCCAAAAGCACTCGTCACGGGTGTGGCGGCTGCGCGGCGGACGGGGCGGCCCCGCCCGCGGCCACCCGCGAGTGGCGCTCGAGATTGTTCTGCGCCGTATCGTGAACTCTCGGTGCCTCTGTGCCTGTGTGGTTATCTCTCCGCGCCTCCGCCGTTATCTCTCCGCGCCTCCGCCGGGCTCTGTGCCTCGAGAATCCAGGTTGTCCGCCAGTCGCCGCTGCAGCGCCGCGAGATCGATTTCGTGCACCGGCCCGGCGCCCGCGAGGTCGAGCGCATGCGCTGCCGCGGTTCCCATCGCCATGCATGGACCCATGACGCGGATGGCCGACAGCGCAAGAACGTCGGCATCGACGCAGCGGCCGGCGGCGACGATGTTGTCGGCGTCGCGCGGCACCATGCATCCAAGCGGGATGTAGTAGACGTGATCCGGCGCGAACCTTTCCCAATGCACGAGCGCCGGCGCGTCGTGCAGCTCCACCCACCAGGCACAGCGGGCGGCGGCGTCGGGCGGACGCTGACCACTGCGAATATCCTCGAGCACGAGCTGGCGGCGCCCCACGATCCAGCGTGTTTGCCGAAGCCCGGGATTCCCGTAGGTGCGGATTTGCGCGTTGGCAAAAATCGTCGGGAACTCGGCGCGAAGAAAGCGGATCACGTTGTCCGCCTGCCGCCGCCCTTCGAACACCATGGTGCCGGTGCCGAGCGGATCGAGCGGCGTCTCGAAGTGGGTCACATTGGCCAGCATGAAGTTCTTGCCGGGGAAGTGCATCAGAAAGCCGTCGTGCCGCACCAGTCCGTACTGGGCGCCGCGCTCGGCGAGCCGGTCGTGGACCTCCTTGATCACCAGCGTCCTGGCGGCCTCGCTGTCGTAGCCTTCGATGAGAAAGTTCAACGACCCGAACACCGGCGCGTCTGGCTCGCGCACCTCGAGGCTCGCCTCGTAGGTAAGGCTCGCGTCACCCGAGGCATCGACGTAGCCGTTGCAGGCTACCCGGATCGAGCCGAACCGCGTTGCGACCTCCGCGTGACGAACTCGACGGCCATCGAGGGCAACGTCGGTCAGTACCGCCCCGACGATCGTTTGGATGCCGGCCTCCTGGACCTTCCGTTCGATCCACCGCGCCAGCCGCACCTCGTCGTACTGGAACGTGATCGTCCCGGTCATCGACACCCGTCGATGGAGCGATCCTTCCGCAGTGAGCTCCGCGATCAGGTCGTCGGCGATCCCGTGCGTGATCTGGTAGGGAGCGGGGCCATGTGTGTACAGACCGATGATCGTTCCAATGATCGATCCCACCGCCTGGCCGCCAAGCGCCGGGGCCGCATCGACGATGATGACGCGGCGCCCCAGGCGGGCAGCCTCGAGCGCCGCCGAGACACCGGCTATGCCGGCGCCGACGACGCAGATGTCGGCGGAGATGGTCGAGGGCTCACCGCGCGTCGGGCGGCGCAGCGTGCGGGTGTTCATCACATTGAGTGATCTGCGATCGATGACTGGGTGATCGATCGATGAATGGGCGATCGATGAATGGGCGATTGATCATCGGGCGATTGATGAACGGGCGTTTGATCAACGGGCGATTGATGAAGGGGCGATTGGTGAACGGGCGATTGATGGCAGATCGGTCCACCGAATCATCGATGGCCCATCAATCGCCAAATCATCGATCGCAAATCACACGATGGATCAGCCTTATTTACCCATTTCCTCCCATGCCACCTGAGCATTGGAACGCCACTGGCCTCGATTGTTGGCGGGCGGGTTCGTGTAGCCGGCGAATTTTGCCGGCACGTTCCATTCGGCCACGAACTGGTCGATGGTCTTGCCGGCCTTCTTCGCTGCCAGGGCGTCGCGGACGAACTCGCCATTGAACTCGCCGAACTCGCGGAGGTCCGCGATGGTCATGATCGTGCTGTGGCCGGTGATCACGCGGTCGACGTTCGGCGTCTTCGCCGCCCTGGCGATGGTGTCCGAGTAGCGGAGCGCGCTGCCGCCGTTGTTCCTGTCCATGATCGGTGCGTTCTTGCCGGCGAAGGCGTCGCCGGCATGCATCACGCGCGCGCTGCGGAAGACCACCCAGGTGTCGCCGCCGGTGTGGGCAGGTCCATAGAAATGGAGATCGACCTGGTCGGCGCCCTGCCCGATCGAGAGCGTCTCTTTGAAGGTCCGCTTGGGCAAGCCGACGCCGCCGTTCGCCTTGAACGGACTGGGGTTGTCGCCCTGAAGTCCGAACACCGGATTCCACTGTTCCATGTACATCTTCGTCTGCTCGCTCGTCACCACTTCGACCGTCGGCGGGAACTCCGCGTTGCCGTTCACGTGATCGAAATGCGTATGCGTGTTGACGATCGTCGTCACCGGCTTGTCGGTGAGCGTCTTCAGCTTCTGAATGATCGGCTGGCCCCAGCCGCTGACTTTCGTGTCGACCAGGAGCACGCCGTTGGCGGTGATGAAGGCGGCCGTGTTGCCGCCGCCGCCGCGCAACACGTAGAGCGTGTCGGTGAGCTTTTCAACCTGCAGGTTGTCCACCGACGGGGTGCCGAAGTTGATTCCGCGTCCACCGCCCGGCGCCCCGCCGCGGCCGGCTGGCTGTTGCTGCATCGCGCCGGCGGCAATCGAGAAGAGCCCGACGATCACGAGCGAGGTCAGTACGATGCGTCTCTTCATGGTGTCCCTTCTCATCGTGTGGGTCAGCGGAGATTACGGAGGAACGGGACGAGCTTCACACGGAGCAACGGAGTAACGGAGGACAACGGAGCAAGACCCCGGGTGCGGTTCGGCAAAGTGGGCGCCGGCCTGCTCCGTTTCTCCGTTTCTCCGTGTTTGCTCTTGCCGTTCCTCCGTCACCTCCGATCCTCGATGTGAGCGTAACGTCTCAATCCACCCCAAATGCCAGCAGCACGTTGCCAGGCCGGGCGGCGATGCCGCCGTAGCCGGAGTTCACATACAGCATGCCGCCGCCGACGATCATCGGCGAGCCGTCGATGCTGGCGCCGGTGCCTTTCACGCCGTTCACCGTGTCGAAATCCTTGTTGGTGTCGAACGTCCAGAGAACCTTGCCGTCCTCGCTCGAGTAGGCGCGCACGCCGCCGTCGAGCGAGCCGGCAATCACGGCGCCGGGGATTGCCGTGACGGCGCCGCCCTGCGACGGATTACAACGCGGCGTCGCCGCACACAGACGTGGCTGCGGGGGAGGCGCGCTCCAGACCTGCTCGCCGGTCGCGATCTTCACGGCGCGCACGCCGCCGGGGTTCTGAGACTGATAGTCGCCCACGCCGAAGTACACGTTCTGTCCGTCGGCCGCGCCGCCAAACTGTCCGCCGAGGCCGCTCCCCTGGCCAAAGCGATACTGCCAGACGAGTGTTCCCTTGTCGGGGTCGAGGGCATGCGCCATTCCGGACTTCTGCGGCACGATGACGAGCTGACGGCCGTTGGCTGTCGCCAGCAGCGGCGCCGCCGAGAAGTCGTGATCCGGTCCCTGCGTCTCGGGACATCCCGGGTTGCCCCCGCTCCGCGCACCGCAGCCGCCAAGCCAGTTGTCATTGGCGGTGGCCTGGTACACCCACTTCACCTTCCCGGTGGCGATGTCCATCGCGACGACGGCATCGGTCATCGGCTGCGGCGGATCGGCATAGCCATTGCCGGTCGCTACGTAGACACTGCGCCGCGCCATGTCAACGGTGGGAGCGGCCCAGATCCCGCCGCCGGCCGGACCGAATGCCTCCTGGCCGCTGCGCGTGTTGCGGCCTCGCGACTTTGGCACATCCACGGTGTACGTCTTCCAGATCGGCGCGCCATTGGCCACGTTGAGCGCCGTCAGGCTGCCGCGGAACGTGCAGCAGGGCGTCTGTCCGCGGCCGCCGCTGCCTTCTTCATTCAGTCCCTGCACCGGCACAAAGACCTTGCCGTCGGCAATGGTCAACGCGCCGGTGATGGCGGCGGAGGCATGGTCGTCCACCTTGACCTTCCACAGCTGCTCGCCGCTGATCGAATCCACAGCGTACGCGTTGGCCTTCGAGTCGCCGAAGAACACGGCATATCCCGCTCGGGCACCGCTCTTGTAGGGTCCGACCGTGAGACCGCTTCTCACTCCCGATTCGGCCTTGAACGACCAGTAGGTGCAGCCGGTCTTCGGATCGAGCGCGTGCAGCTCGCCGTTGTCGCTTGCGACGTACAGCTTGCCGCCAGCGAGCGCCGGCTGCACGCGCGCCGAGGTGGCGCCCTCGTACGCGAACGCCCATTTCAACTTCATCCTGGGAAGGTCGGCCGCCGTGACGCCCCCCTTCGGCGAGAAGCGCGAGTTGTTCGCGTCATTGCCCCAACCCATCCACGCCGGCTCGCGCGCGGGATCAGCGGTGGGCGGCTTTGCCTTGCAGAGGCTCGCGGTGCGAACGACTGCCACCGCCGGCGCCCGGCCGGTCAGGAACTCGGCGACGGCCGTTCGCTCGGCGGCGGTGAGGGCCGCTCCCTGGACGGTCATCTTGCCGTTCACGAGCGCGTTGACGATCGCTTCCGGCATGAACGTCCGCAGCACCTCCGTCGTCGGCGCCTTGTCCTGGCCGGTCTGATGGCAGGTGGCACACGCTTTCTCGAATACGGCGGAGCCGTTGGGCGCCGCCGGCTGGCCGAACGGCGGCGGCCCCCCGCCCCGCGCGGCCGGCGGCTGCGCCGCGGCGGTGGCACCGGCAGCCAGGAGAATCGTCAGGGCAAGGGTGAAACGCATCACGCCTCCGAAGTGAAGAAACCATCGCAGTGTCCGGCTTCGGCCGGACCCCAGGGCAGGAATGCCTTACTAGGCAGCCCGTCGTATCATACCTATCGAGGCTCCGCGTGAGACAAACGAGAATCACACACTCCGCCTGCCTTTCAAGACGTCCAGGTCCCACCCGTCCAGGCCAGATATCCAGAGAGCGCCCATGACCTTTGATGTGAACGGCAAACGATACGACGTGGACGTCAGCCCCGACATGCCGCTGCTCTGGGTGATTCGCGAGAGCATCGGGCTGACCGGCACCAAGTTCGGGTGCGGCCTCGGCCAGTGCGGCGCCTGCACCGTGCACCTCGATGGCAATGCGGTTCGCTCGTGCACGACCGCGGCATCCGCTGCCGCCGGGAAGACGATCACCACGATCGAAGGCCTGTCGCCGTCCTCCACGCATCCGCTGCAGGTGGCGTGGGTCGCCGAACAGGTGCCGCAGTGCGGATACTGCCAGTCGGGCCAGCTGATGTCGGCAGCGGCGCTGCTCGCGAAGACGCCGCGCCCGACCGACGCGCAGATCGACTCCGCCATGTCGGGCAACATCTGCCGGTGCGGCACGTATCAGCGGATCCGGCGCGCGATTCATCGTGCGGCGGGAAACGCGTAACGAAGGCCACAGGTCGAAACAGACATGCCCAGCACCCTGCTTCGTTCAGCCCATTCGCGACGCACCTTCCTCAAGACGACGGCCGCCGCCGGCGGCGGCCTGATGCTTGGTACCTATCTTCCGGTCGGACCGCGCTCGGCGCAGGCGGCCGGGGTGTTCGAACCAAACGTGTGGGTTCGCATCGGCGCCGACGATTCCGTTCGCATCATGCTGTCGATGCTCGAGATGGGGCAGGGCGTGATGACCGCCATGCCGATGCTGGTCGGCGAGGAGCTGGACGTCGACTGGAACCGCATCGTCACCGAGTGGGCGCCGGCCGATCGCCGGTACGGCAATCCGAACTTCGGCGGCTCGCAGACCACGGCGGGCAGCAACAGCACACGCGGGATGTGGCGCGTGCTGCGGCAGGCCGGCGCGGCCGCCCGGATGATGCTCGTCAGCGCGGCGGCGCAGACGTTGGGCGTGCCGGAAGACAGCCTGACGACCGACAAAGGCGAGGTGATTCATCAGTCGAGCGGCCGGCGACTCAAGTACGGAACGCTCGTCGACAAGGCGGCCGCCTTGCCGGTGCCCGGACGGATCACGTTGAAGGATCCGAAAGCCTTCAAGCTGCTGGGCAAATCGATCGCGCGGCTCGACATCCCCGAGAAAGTCAACGGCAAGGCGGAGTTCGGTATCGACGTGAAGCGTCCCGGCCTGCTCGTGGCGCGGATCGTCCGCTGTCCGGTGTTTGGAGGCAAGGTCGCGTCGTTCGACGCCACGAAAGCGAAGGCGGTTGCCGGTGTCCGTCACGTCGTGCAGGTGACCAACGGCATTGCGGTAGTCGCCGATGGCTACTGGGCCGCGTCGAAAGGTGCGCAGGCGCTCGAGGTGACGTGGAATGAAGGGGCGCTGGCCAAACTGAACAGCGCCGATATCTCGAAGCAGTACGCGGCGCTCGCACAGAAGCCTGGCGCCGTGGCGCGCAGCGACGGCAACGCCGAGGGGGTGCTCGATGCGCCGCGTCCCGCCGGCACGAATGGTTCTCCGCGCATCGTCGAGCGCGTGTTCGAGGCGCCGTTCCTCGCGCATGCCTGCATGGAGCCGATGAACTGCACGGCCGACGTGCAGAAGGATCGTTGCGACGTCTGGGCGCCAACCCAGTCGCAGACGGCGACGCAGCAGACGGCGATGACGGCCACCGGGCTGCCCGAGGCCAAGGTCTTCGTGCACACGACATATCTCGGCGGCGGCTTCGGCCGTCGCGGGGAGGCGGATTTCGTGCTCGATGCCGTCGAGACGTCGAAAGCGGTCGGCGCCCCGGTGAAGGTGATCTGGACGCGCGAAGACGACATGAAGCACGACTACTACCGTCCGGTCACGTACGTGCGCATGTGGGGAGCGCTCGATGCGTCCGGCAACGCCACCGCCTGGAGGCAGCGCCTGGTTCAGTCGTCGCTCCTCAATCGGTTGAACCCTGGCTCGCTGGCCGGCATGAAGGGTGTGGACGCCGTTTCGGTCGACGGCGCCGCCAACCTTCCCTACGGCATTCCGAACCTGCGCGTGGAATACACGGAGGCCGACCCGGGCGTTCCGTTCGGCTTCTGGCGTTCGGTCGGCGCGTCGGTGAACGGCTACGTCACCGAGGCGTTCATCGACGAGCTCGCGACCACGGCCGGCAAGGATCCCTATCAGTTCCGCCGCGCGCTGCTCGAGCAGAAGCCGCGCCACCGTGCCGTTCTGGACCTGGTTGCCGAGAAAGCCGGATGGACGACACCGGCGCCGCAGGGGCGGTTCCGGGGCATCGCCGTCCACGACTGCTTCGGCACGATCACCGGCCTCGTCACCGAGATCTCGGTCGAGAAGAACGCCGTCAAGGTGCACAAGATCACGTGCGCCGTCGATTGCGGATGGATCGTCAACCCCGACACCATCAAGGCGCAGATGGAAGGCGGCATCATCTACGGGTTGACGGCCGCGCTCAAGGGCGAGATCACGATCCGCGACGGCCGGGTGGTGCAGAGCCACTTCGGCGACTATCAGGTGGTTCGGATGCCGGAGATGCCGGTGATCGATGTCTTCATCGTGCCGAGCACCGAAGCGCCGGGCGGCATCGGCGAGCCGAGCACGGCGGTGATTGCCGGCTCGCTGGTCAACGCGATCTACGCGGCCACCGGGAAGCGGATCTACAGCCTGCCCGTAAAGCTCGCGTGACGGATCGCCGTCTTCGCAGCGCGGAGCTTTAGCTCCGCGTCTCACGTGCGTCCGACCGAACACCTATGTCGCGTCTATCGGCCCGGCTCTCCGACATCGGTCCCGGGCTGCTCCTGGCTGCCACCGGCGTCGGCGTGGGCGACATGGTCTCGACGACGATCGCCGGTGCCGACTACGGGCTGACGCTCATCTGGGCGCTGCTGGCCGGTGTCCTCATCAAGTTTGCAATCACGGAAGGCGGAGCCCGCTGGCAGCTCGCGACGGGCACCACGCTCGTCGAAGGTTGGCGCGACCGGCTGCCGATCGCGGTCATCGCCGGCTTCTTCATCTACTTCATCGTCTGGAGCTACGCCGTGTCGAGCGCCCTCGTGGCGGCGAGTGCGCTGGTGCCGGCGGCCATCTTCCCGTCGGTGCCGCTCTGGGCATGGGGCCTGCTCCATGCCCTGGCCGCCTTTGCGATGGTGTTCTACGGGCGCTACGAGCGGTTTCTCTCGGTCATCAAGTGGTTCGTCGGGCTCAAGTTCGGCGCCATCATCGCCACCGTGCTGCTGATCCTGCTGTGGTCGGGCGCCGACTGGTCGCATGCCGGTGCCCGTCAGCCGCTGTCGACGGCATACGTCCTCTCGCTCATTGGCGGAGTCGGCGGCACGGTCACGCTGCTGTCGTACGGCTACTGGATGCGTGAACAGGGATGGTCGGGACGCGAGCGCCTGGCGTCAGCGCGCGTCGATCTGCTGGTGTCGTTCACGCTCGTGCTCGTGTTCTGCCTGTCGATGATGTTTCTCTCCACGCAGATCGACTGGAAGGGCGAGATCCTCGATGAAGGCCCGCGGCTGTGCCTGCAGCTCGCGGATCGGATCGGCGCGGAGATCGGTCCCATCGGCCGTGCCGTCTTCCTGTTCGGATTCTGGGGCGCCGCATTTTCGTCGGTGCTCGGCGTGTGGCACGGTGTGCCGTTCCTCTTCGACGACTGGATTCACTTGTGGCGGCGGCAGAAGCCGGCGGGCCAGCAGGGAGTCGCTTACCGGACGTGGGCGCTCTATCTCACTCTCGCGGCCATCTCGGCGCTCGTCATCCGCCGCTCGGTGTGGCTGGTGTTCGTCTACACCGTTGTCGGCTCGCTGTTCTTCCCGTTCGTCATCTCGACGCTGCTGTGGCTCAACAACTCGCGCCGGTTTCCACGCGAGGCGCGAAACGGCTGGCCTGTGAATCTGACGCTGGCGAGCGCGTTGCTGCTGTTCACCTACCTCGCCGTCGATGCCCTGCGTCCACGAATCGAAGCCGCGATCGGATGGTTCTCGACGTAGAGGCACCCTCGCACCCCGCACCCCGCACCCTCGCACCCCGCACCCTCGCACCCGAGGTTTATTTCCGCCCTTCTGCCTCCCTGCTCAACACCTTCGCCCAGCTGTCACGAAGCGTCACGGTCCTGTTGAACACTGGAGCCCCTGGGCGCGAATCGGGATCGACGGCAAAGTAGCCCTGGCGCTCGAACTGGAAACGGGCGCCTGCGGCCGCGTCGGCGAGCGCCGGTTCGATCTTCGCGCCGGTGATGATCTCGAGAGAGGCTGGATTCAGAGTCTGGAACGGATCGCGGCCGCCCTCTTCCGGGTCCTCGGCGTCGAAGAGACGCTCGTACAAACGGATCTCCGCGTCGCGCGCGTGCGCGGCCGAAACCCAGTGGATCGTCCCCTTGACCTTCCGGGTCACCGGACCATCGAGCGACGCGAGGTCTACGGTGCAGCGCAGCTCGATGACGGCGCCGTTGGCGTCCTTGACGACCCGCTCGCACTTCAGCAGGTACGCGTAGCGGAGCCGCACTTCGCTGCCGGGCGACAGCCGGAAGAACTTCTTCGGCGGGTTCTCCATGAAATCGTCGCGCTCGATATAGAGCTCGCGGGAAAACGGCACGCTCCGCCGCCCGGCCTGCGGGTCTTCCGGGTTGTTCTCCGCCTGCATGTGGGTGATCGCGCCTTCCGGAACGTTCTCGATCACCACCTTGAGCGGACGCAGCACCGCCATCGCACGCAGCGCACGGCGGTTCAGATCCTCGCGCACGGTGGCTTCGAGCAGCGCCACGTCGACGACGTTCTGTTTCTTGGCCACGCCGATGCGGTTGCAGAACTCCCGGATCGCCTCGGGCGTGTAACCGCGGCGCCGGAAGCCGGCCAGCGTCGGCATCCGCGGGTCGTCCCACCCGCGAACGAGGCGCTGTTCGACGAGCGCGAGCAGCTTGCGCTTGCTCATCACCGTGTAATTGAGGTTCAGCCGCGCGAACTCGATCTGCTGCGGCCGCGACGGAAAGCCACCGTCCACCCGGACGTTCTCGACCACCCAGTCGTAGAGCGGACGATGGTCTTCGAACTCGAGCGTACAGAGCGAGTGGGTGATCCCTTCGATCGCATCAGAAATCGGATGCGCGTAGTCGTAGGTCGGGTAGATGCACCAGGTGTCGCCCGTCCGATGATGGGCGGCGTGACGGATGCGGTAGAGCGTCGGATCCCGCATGTTGATGTTGGGTGACGCCATGTCGATCCGTGCACGCAGGACGTGCGTGCCGTCGGGGAACTCACCGGCCTTCATCCGCCGGAAGAGCGCCAGGCTCTCGTCGTGCGGCCGGTCGCGGTAGGGGCTGTTGCGACCGGGTTCGGTCAACGTGCCGCGGTACTCGCGGATCTCGTCAGCCGACAGGCTGTCCACGTACGCCAGGCCGTCGACGATCAGCCCTTCCGCACAGGCGTACATCTGGTCGAAGTAGTCCGAGGCGTAAAAGATCCTTGGACCGGGATCGAACCCGAGCCACTTCACGTCTTCCTCGATCGCCTCGACGTACTCGACATCCTCCTTGGTGGGGTTGGTGTCGTCGAAGCGCAGATTGCACACGCCGCCCACTTCCTCGGCGGCCAGGAAATTCAGGCAGATGGACTTGGAGTGCCCGATGTGGAGATAGCCATTGGGTTCGGGCGGAAAGCGCGTGTGCACGCGGCCGCCGTGACGGCCGGTCCGCTGATCGTCGGCAATGATCTCGCGGATGAAATCGAGTGGACGGTTCTCCACGACCTCGGAATCAGACATGGGAAACTTGAATCTTACCCGTTATCCGCGCAATTCGGCGGCTCGGCGGCGGGAAGGCCCAGGCCTGGCAGATTCCCGATCGGCTTCGACGGTCGCCTCGTCGGGCAGCCCCATCAACCCTGCCTGCTTGAGGACGCGTGGGACGGTGTCGATCGGCTCGGCCGCCGGCAGCTCCGGTGCCGTCGTGACCTTCAGGTCGCGCAAACGCCTCGCGCTGACCAGTACTCGAGTTTCGAAGGAGCCCGCGGCCTGGTTGTAGGCCTGCACCGCGCCGTCGAGCCGCTTCCGGATGTCGTCGAAGAACTCGGTGAACTTCGCCAGCCGATCGTAGAACTCGCGGCCGACAGCCGCCACCTCGCGGTAGTTCTCGGTGAGCGCCTCCTGCCGCCAGGTGTGCGCAATCGTAGTCAGCAGCGCGATCAGCGTGATCGGGCTCGCCAGCAGCACCCGTTGCGACAGGCCGTACTCGATGAGCGTCAGGTCGTGCTGAAGCGCAGCGCTGAAGAGCGTTTCGCCCGGAAGGAACATCACCACCAGCTCCGGCGATTCCTCGAGCTGCTCCCAGTACGCCTTCGCCCCGAGCTTGTCCATGTGATCGCGGACCTGACGGGAGTGCGCCTGCAGCTTCGACAGGCGCCCCTCATCGTCGACGCTCTCCTGCGCGTCGAGAAACGCTTCGAGCGGAGCCTTGGCGTCGACGACGATTCGTTTGCTGCCCGGCAGATGGACGATGAGGTCGGGGCGCAGACGGCCGTTCTCGGCGAACAGCTCTCGCTGTTCGTCGAAATCGCAGCGGTGGAGCATGCCGGCAATCTCGACGGCGCGGCGGAGCTGCATCTCGCCCCAGCGGCCGCGCACGTTTGGCGTCCGCAGCGCGCGCGCCAGCGTGTGCGTGGTGGCTCCGAGCGCCGACACCTGCTCCATCAGTCGTGAAAACGTCTGCAGCCGCTCGCGCTCGACTTCGTCGAGCCGGACGTCGACCCTCTTCAGCGCGTCGGCGATGGGCAGCATGAGGTGATCGAACGCCTGCTGCCGCGTGTCCATCTGGAGCGCGGCCTCTTTGTGCAGCCCCTCGAACGAGGCGCGGGCCAGCTCGAGAAAGGTGCCGCGGTTGGTGTGGAGCGCCTCAGCTGCCAGCGACTGAAACGTCTCGCGCAGTCGACGGTCGGCCGTCTCCAGCAGCTCCTGCGTCGACTCGAGCGACCCGCGGTGACGCACCACCTCCTCGCCGAGCCAGTGGTGGTCCTGCTTGAGAGCGGCATGCTCGGTCCTGATGGCGGTGAGCTGCCCTTCGCGCTCCTCGAGGTTGGCCTCGAGGACGGCGAGCCGGCGCTGGGCATCCTGCGCGAGCGCCCGTGCGGCGGCGAGATCGGCGGCCAGCCCGGACTGCGCCTCGGCAAGGCGACGCAGGTAGATCGCCCGTACGAAGGCGCCTGCGGCAAGCATGGCCGCGAGGACGATGAGAGCGACGGTCAAAGGCGTCAATGGGGCCCTGTGTCAACCGGCGTGTGAAATCTTCGCCAGTCTGCATTCTGGCGGCAGCGTGTGACAGAGCAGGTCACCCGCTCTGCCTTGCGCGGCCGCATTCGCGCGCCCGGCGGGGACGGCAGGCCCCGAGGAGCTCAGGGCGACGACCGCGATACGAACGGTGATCTGGAACGATTCGAGGGGCCACGCCTTCCCGACCCCATATTACTGAAGCCGGCTCGCCTCATGACCGATTTGTAACAAGGAAGGGTTGGAATCTGACCGGAGGTTGATAGGATTGGTCGTTCGGATGCGACGGATCTACCTGATCCCCAGTGCGATCGTGGCCCTGATCATCCTGACCGGTGTGCCGGCCTGGATGCGCAGCGAGGCGCCCGCCCCCCCGAGATCGGCGAATACCGACGTCGTTCTGCCCGTTGAATCGGTCGTCGTCCAGGCCGTCGTGCCTCCAAACACCACGCTCGATGCGCTGCTCCGGGCACAGGGACTCGCAAGCGAGGCGGCGGCGGGGGTCGTGGAGGCGGTTTCCCGCGTCTTCGACCCCCGGCGTCTTCGCTCGCGCCAGCCGTTCGAGCTCGAGCGCAGCTTCGACGGGGCGTTTCGCCGGTTCGACTACGAAATCGACGCCGACGCGTTCCTGCGGGTCGCGGCTACCGCGGGGACGTCGGACCCCCTGAAGGCGGAAGTGCTGCAGATTCCGGTGACGGTCCAGCACGCGGTGGCGTCGGCCGAGGTCACGCGCGAGGCTTCGTCGCTGTTTGCCGCGATGAAGGCCGCTGGCGAAGGCGACGAGCTCGCAATCGCGATGGCGACCGTCCTTTCGGGCGAGATCGATTTCAACTCCGAGGTGCAGCTCGGCGACAGGCTGGCCGTGGCGTTCGAACGCCGCCAGCGAGAGGGACGGCCCAGCACCTACGGTGAAATCAGCGCTGCAGAGTTCTCGATGAGCGAGGAGGGCCGCACCGTTCGCGCCATCCGCTTCACGACGCCCGACGGCCGCGCCGGGTACTACGACGAGCAGGGACGCTCGCTCAAACGCATGTTCCTCAAGTCACCGCTCAAATTCGAGCCGCGCGTGACGTCGGGATTCTCGATGAGCCGGATGCATCCAGTGCTCCATACGTCGCGCGCCCATCGCGGTGTCGACTACGGCGCGCCGACGGGAGCGCCCGTCGTCGCCGTGGCGTCCGGGACGGTCGTCTCCGTAACCTACGACGGCTCGAACGGCCGTATGGTGCGGCTCCGGCACGGCTCGGCGTACCAGACCTACTATCTGCACCTCTCGAGATTTGCCGCGGGCATTCGGGCAGGCGGCCACGTGGACCAGGGCGATGTCATCGGCTACGTCGGTTCAACGGGACTCGCAACCGGCCCGCACCTGCATTTCGGCCTCACCAAGAACGGCGCGTTCGTCAACCCGATCGCCGAACATCGCAAGATGCCGCCAGGCGAACCGATCCCTGAGTCGTCCATGGCGGCGTTTGGCGCCGTGCGCGACAAGGCGCTGTCAGAGCTCGCCGCCGCCGCCCGCCGCAGCCCCGCGAAGACAGCGAGTTGAACCTCCGTGCCGCGAAGAAGCGGGCGCGGTCGCAGCGCCGATCGTCAGATCGGCGTGACAGGTTCTCCGTAATACGACAACGTTTCGATGCCGGTGCCCGCCTTGAACGTGGAGGCCTCCTTCGCGGCGCGTTCATCGATCCGATCACGCTGACGAACAGCTTGTCGTTCTTGTTGGCCACGCAGGTGTGTGGTCGACATACGGCGCATCTTAGCGGGCGGTGGACAGCCAGGATGGCCTGTCTTGATACTCTTCTCTCGATGGCTTCGCTGAGTGCGTTTCGCGCCCTGCGCCCCGTGCCCGCCGCTGCGGCGCGAGTCGCGGCCGTGCCTTACGACGTGGTGAGCACTTCAGAGGCGAGAGCGATCGCGGCAGGTGAGCCGCTGAGCTTTCTCCACGTGTCGCGCCCGGAAATCGATCTTCCCGACGACACCGATGCGCATTCCGGGGCGGTCTACGCGCGCGCGGCCGCCAACCTGGAGTCGCTCGAACGAGCAGCGCCGCTGGTCGTCGAAGAGTCCGCGTCTTTGTACCTATACAGGCTGCGTATGGGGTCGCACGAGCAGACCGGCATTGCTGGCTGCTTTTCGGTCGACGATTACCGGCGCGACGTGATCCGCAAGCACGAGCGAACCCGGCCCGTGAAGGAAGACGATCGCACGCGGCACATCCTGGCAGTCGGGGCGCAGACCGGCCCGGTGTTCTTGATCTATCGCGTGCCTGACGCGATCCGATCGGTCACGGCGGGCGCCCGCTCTCGCCAGCCACTGTTCGATTTCGAAGCGTCTGATCGCGTCCAGCACACGGTCTGGCGACTCAATGCAGCGGAAACGACGACGCTCATCGGCGAGTTCGCAGCGATCCCGGCGATGTACATCGCCGACGGCCACCATCGGGCGGCGGCTGCGGCACGGGCGGAGGCCGCCTTGCGCCCTGCGAACGGCCCGGGACCATGGTCCGCGTTCCTGGCAGTGGCGTTTCCGCACGACGAGGTTCAGGTCCTCGCGTATAACCGCGTCGTCAGAGATCTGCGCGGCCTCACGCCAAAGCAGCTGCTCGCCGAGCTCGCGCAGCGCGTCGAACTGCACGAGGGTCCTGCCGTGCCGGCGCGTCAGGGTGACGTCGCGATGTACCTGGATGGACGCTGGTACACGCTTGGCCTGGGCACGGCGCCGGCCGAGCTGCCCCCGGATGCGCGACTCGACGTGAGCCGGTTGCAGACAGCGGTTCTTGGCCCGCTGCTCGGCATCGGCGATGTCACGACCGACCCGCGGATCGACTTCGTCGGCGGATTGCGCGGAACGGCCGCGCTCGAAGATCTCGTACGGTCGGGGCAGGCGGCCGCCGCCTTCTCGATGCATCCGGTGAGCGTCGACGACATCATGCAGATCTCGGACGCCGGCGGCATCATGCCGCCGAAATCCAGCTGGTTCGAGCCGAAGCTGCGCGACGGGCTCCTCGTCCACAAGATCTGACGAACACCGTGGGGGCGGAGCTGAAGGTCCGCCTCTACCTGCCGTACACTGAGGATCATGACCACCGCCACACGCCGCATCTTCAACTTTTCCGCCGGCCCCGCCGTGTTGCCGCTGGCCGTGCTCGAGGAAGCGCAGCGCGATCTCGTGGCGCTCCCTGACGTCGGCATGTCGGTCACCGAAATCAGTCATCGCTCCAGGACCTTCGAGAACCTGCTGAACGGCGCCATCGAAGACATCCGGACGCTCGCGGGCGTGCCCGTCAACTACCGGATCCTGATGCTGCAGGGAGGCGCCAGCCTGCAGTTCTCGATGGTGCCGATGAACCTGCTCACCGCGGGCGCTGTGGCCGATTACGTCGACACGGGAACCTGGGCGGACAAGGCGGCGAGCGAGGCGAGGAAGGTCGGAGCCGTCAACGTGGCGGCATCGACCAGGAGCGAACGCTATTCGCGAATTCCGTCGGCCGGCGAGCTGCGGTTCACGAAGGATGCGGCCTACGTCCACATCACCACGAACAACACCATCGAAGGCACACAGTGGAAGACGCTCCCTGACGTCGGCGGCGTTCCACTCGTGGCGGATGCGTCCTCCGATATTTTCAGCGGCCCCATCGACGTGTCGCGTTTCGGGCTGATCTACGCCGGCGCGCAGAAGAACCTCGGGCCTTCCGGCGTCACGCTGGTGCTCGTGCGCGAGGATCTCCTGGCGCGCTCGCAGGATGCGCTGCCGACGATGCTGAGCTACAAGGTGATGGCGGACAACAACTCGCTCTACAACACGCCGAATACGTTCGGCATCTACATCCTCGGGCTCACCATGAAGTGGCTCAAGGCGGCGGGCGGGCTCCCCGGAATTGCGGCGCGCAACGCCAGAAAGGCCGCCAAGCTCTATGCCGAGATCGACCGGACGGATTTCTATCGCGGGACGGCGCAGCGTGAGAGCCGCTCCCTCATGAACGTGACCTTCCGTCTTCCAAGTGAAGAGCTCGAAAAGCAGTTCGACAAGGAGGCGACAGCAGCCGGCCTCGACGGATTGAAGGGGCACCGGTCGGTCGGCGGCATGCGCGCCTCGATTTACAACGCTTTTCCGGAAGAGGGCGTCGACGCGCTCGTCGAGTTCATGCGCGAGTTCGCACGCACGCGCGGTTAGCTGTCTATCCGATATCGCTGGCGCGTCTA
>DASUGH010000187.1:0-20923 GCA_036274155.1 Vicinamibacterales bacterium
GCTGCGAGGGCGTCGAGGGCCGCTGGACGCGAGCTCCGTGAGCTCGCTGATCCCCACAGCCTTCTCGCGCGGTCAGGCGAGTCTGGTCGGTCGTCTCCACAGGGATTCGCATCCTCAACACAAGTGAGCTCTGGGTCTAAGTGATCGGGCCGGCCGGGATGCGCTCAGGTTGTCGGCCGCCGTGTGCAACCGGGCGCAACCGTGATCGCGGCCAACGTTTCGCGGCAGCCGGCTGTAATGAGAGACAGGCAGGAACGAAGCGCTCTTCCCACGAAGGAGATCGAGATGCGAGCAGGGATTGGACCTCTAGTGCTAACGTTGGCGCTCGTGGCGCCCATGCGGGCTCACGCACAGGCACCCACGGACAGCGCCGCGCCGGCGGCGGCCACTCCGGAAGTGCGCCAGGATCGTCGCGAAGTCCGTGAAGATCGCCGGGAACTGGTGGAGGACCGCCGCGAGCGGCGCGAGGACGTCAGAGAGGGGCGCGAGGATCGGCGCGATCCAGAATCGACGCCTCGCGAGCTGCGCAGGGATCGTCGCGAAATCAAGCGGGATGGACGCGAGATCCGCCATGACCGCCGCGAGGTCCGTCGCGATCGACATGAACTGCGGCGTGACCGTCGCAAGTAGATCGGATGTGGCTGTGCTCAGCGGTCTGATTTGTCTGGCGAAGTGAGGATGACCTCCCGGCTCCGAACTCCGGAGCCGGGAACCACAGCGGTATAACTTCTTCCTTTTCTTGCCGCAGCGCGCCCCGTTCCGAGGCGCCGGCACGGCAATCGTCCTTCCCACAGCGATCGGCTGTTCTTCTCGCATTCGTACTCGATGAGGTGGCCGTTTTGCTGCTTGCGAGCCGCGCCGCCCGACCATCGACCCTCCGGTCTGCCCGCGTGCCCATTTCCGCGCCCTCGCTTTTGGTATTGCATCCGGCACCGTGGATCGCGTACATGGGGCGCACAGGAAAACCTGGCGCGCCGGTGCGCGTCAAGAGACACGGTTAAAACCAGCCACTGAGCGCCTGGAGGCGTCGAGGCGCCCCTGGCTCGTCGACGAGGCCAGTCTGCGACCTGGCCAGGAGCGTCTATGAAGACTCTGTCACGGCAACTCATCACGCTCGCATTCCTGGGATCGGGATTCATGTTGGCCTGCTCGAGCTCAGCTCCCTCGTCGTCGGGCGCCTCGACGCAGGGGCGCTCGGCCGGCGCCCCCGCCGAGGACAAGCAATGGACGATGGCGAGCAAGAACCCGTCGTTGACCCGCTACAGCAATCTCACCGAGATCAACACCGACAACGTCAAGGACCTGAAGGTGGCCTGGACGTTCTCCACCGGCGTGCTGCGCGGGCACGAGGGTGAGCCGCTCGTCATCGGCAACGTGATGTACGTGCACACCCCCTTCCCGAACATCGTGTACGCGCTGGATCTGTCGAAGGAGGGGGCGCCGATCATCTGGAAGTACGTGCCGAAGCAGGATCCAAAAGTCATCCCGGTCGCCTGTTGCGACACCGTGAACCGCGGGCTCGCGTACTCCAACGGCAAGATCTTCCTGAACCAGCTCGACGCCAACACCGTGGCGCTCGACGCCACCACGGGCAAAGAGCTGTGGAAGGTCAAACAGGGCGACTACACGAACGGTCAGACGATTACGTCGGCACCGGTCGTCATCAAGGACAAGGTGCTCTCCGGCATCTCCGGCGGTGAGTTCGGCGTGCGCGGGTTCGTCACCGCCAACGACGTCAACACCGGTAAACAGGTCTGGCGGATGTACAGCACCGGACCCGAAGAGGAAGTCGGCTACGGCGGCTCGGTCGAGTCGTGGAAGGGCGACGAATGGAAGCGCGGCGGCGGCACTACGTGGGGCTGGTACAGCTACGACCCCGAGCTGAACCTCTTCTACTACGGCACCGGCAACCCCGGCTCGTGGAACCCCGATCAGCGCCCCGGTGACAACAAGTACTCGATGACGATTTTTGCGCGCAATCCCGACACCGGGAAGGCCGCGTGGGTGTATCAGAAGACGCCGCACGACGCCTGGGACTACGACGGCATCAACGAGAACGTGCTCGTCGACCTCGAGATCAGCGGCCAGATGCGGAAGGTGCTGGTGAACTTCGACCGCAACGGGTTCTCCTATGTGCTGGACCGCAAGACCGGCGAGCTGCTGCAGGCCAATCCGTTCGTCAACGTCAACTGGGCCAAGGGCGTCGATCTCAAGACCGGCCGCCCGATCGTCGACCCGGAGAAGATGACGTCGGCCACCAAGAACACGAAGGACATCTGTCCTTCGGCGATGGGCGGCAAGAACCAGCAGCCGGTGTCCTATTCGCCGCGCACCGGCCTCTTCTACGTGCCGTCCAACAACCTCTGCATGGACTACGAGGGCGTCGAGGTGAAGTACCAGGCCGGCCAGCCCTACGTCGGTGCGATCGTCCTGAGCAAGGCAGGCCCCGGTGGGCACCGCGGCGAGTTCCTCGCCTGGGATCCGAAGGCCGGCAAGAAGGTATGGGGCATCAAGGAAGCGTTCTCGGCATGGGGTGGCGCGCTCTCGACGGCAGGCGACGTCGTCTTCTACGGCACGATGGAAGGCTGGCTCAAGGCGGTCAACGCGAAGACCGGCGACCTGCTGTGGAAGTTCAAGACCCCGTCCGGCATCATCGGCAACCCGATGACATACGTTGCGCCCGACGGCAAACAGTACGTGGCAGTGCTCTCGGGCGTCGGCGGGTGGTCGGGTATCGGCGTCGCCGGCGAGATGAGCCTCGAAGACGAGACGGCCGGCCTTGGAGCGATCGGCGCCTTCAAGGACCTGGGCGAGGTCAGCAACCAGGGCGGCGTCTTGACGGCGTTCGCGTTGCCGTGAAGGGTGTTCTCTCATCGGGGCTCGGGGCTCGGGGCTCGGGGCTCGGGACTCGGGACTCGGGTCGGGGCTCTGGGCTCGGGGCTCGGGGCTCAGGATCCGGGCCTCGACGTTCATCGATCGGGAGCCGAAGGTGAACCGATGAGCCTCGGTGCCTCTGTGCCTCGGTGTGTTTTCCTGATTGCCGTGACTCTGTGCCTCGTCTGCCCGGGGGTGGTCTCCGGGCAGACGAAGGGAAAGTTCCGCGTCTGTTCCGATCCTGACAACCTGCCGTTCTCGAATCAGAAACAGGAGGGGTTCGAGAACCGTATTGCAGATCTGATTGCGAAGAACTTTTCAGCGGCGCCGTCCTACATCTGGTGGGGGCAGCGGCGCGGATTCATCCGGAACACGATGAACGCAACGCTCGAGGAGGGCCGCTGTGACGTCGTGATCGGTGTCCCGGCGAAGTACGATCTCGTCCTGACGACCAGGCCCTATTACCGGTCGACGTATGTGTTCGTCTACCCGAAGGGCAAGCCGGCCATCAGGACGCTGGACGATCCCCGACTGAAGAAGCTGAAGATCGGCGTGCACCTGCTTGGAGACGACTACACCAACCCGCCTCCGGTCCACGAGCTCTCGAAGCGCGGTGTCGTGGACAACGTCGTCGGGTTCAGCACGTTCTACTCGGCCGACAATCCGCCGAGCGCGATTATCGACGCCGTCGCCGCCGGCCGCATCGACGTGGCCATTGTGTGGGGGCCGGTTGCCGGGTTCTTCGCGAAGAAGCAGCGGGTGCCGCTGGATCTCGTTCCGATTCCGTCGGGGAAGGGCGACCTGCCGTTCGAGTTCGAGATCTCCATGGGCGTAAAGATGAAGAACAACGCGTTGAGAGACCAGCTGCAGCGAGTGCTCGACGCTCGCAGGACAGAGATCACGACAATCCTCCGGGACTACGGGGTGCCGCTGGTGGACGGAAAGGCGGGGACGCGACGATGAGCCACCGACTCGGCGGCGGACGAGCCTGGCGCGGCGCGATGCTGGCTGCGTGTCTTGGTCTGACAGTCATCATGGCGGGCACGGCCGGCGGGGATGCGAAGGCGCTCGCTGCGCCCGTACCTCCGGCCACCGTGTATCGGGACGTCTACAACGGGTGGAAGTGGTGGCACGTCTACTGTTACAGATGCCACGGCGTAAACGCGATTGGCGGCGCGCTGGCGCCGAATCTGATCGGCGCCAATCAGAAGTTCACGCGCGCCGAGTTCATCAAGATTGTCAGGGAAGGCCGCGAGGACAAGGGGATGCAGTCGTGGAAGGCGCTGCTCACCGACGCTCAGATCGGCCAGATTCAGCTCTACGTGCGAGCCCGGAAGGAAAAGGTTCTGCCGGCCGGCCGGCCCGACGAGCTCGGTCCCAACAAGACGAAGTGGGCGCCGCCAGCCGGCTGGCCGAAGACCTGACGCCGGTTAGTTCTTCTTCGTCGGCTGCCGCAGTGGCGCCGCTCCCGGCGGCGTCCACGGCTTGATTCGTCCTTCCCACAGCGACCGGTTGTTTTCCTCGCACGAGTACTCGATGAGGTCGCCGGTCGACAGCAGCCACGTCCGCTCGTTGGTCCACGATCTGGTGTAGAACACCGGGTCGTCGATCGTCACGGTGTGGGCGATCTGTCCGGCGTTGGTGCGCGTGAACGTCTGCACGAGATGCAGCTTGTCGCTGTGCGGGTTGCCGCGGGTGTCGAGCCGCGTGTAGCCGTTGAAGTCGACCGTATCGATCACGAGCGTATCGCCGTCCCATTTGGCAATCGAGTCGCCAAACCAGGTCGGGTTCGGATCCGGCGTGTGTTCCGTGCGGAACGGAACCACATGGAACCACGTGTTCTGTTCGAACAGGAAGGCGATGTAGCGGTCGCTCTGCATGATCTGTACTGGATACGGTGCGTTCATCGAGCGCATCAGCCCGAAGGGCAGGCACATGCCGGTGTAGTCGCCGTCCTTCTCCGGGTCGTAGCTCTTGATGTTGGCCAGACCGGCCGGCGAGTAGGGAAGGGAGCCGGCGCCCTTCTGCATCTTGGGATCGGCGGTGTTCGACACCGACATGTCGGGGACATAGGCGTGCTCCCACACGCCGCTGAAGTCCGGCTTGCCGCTGGCGAGACGCGGCGCCGGGCCGTCGGGCCGCTTGCCGCGCGCGGCGGCAGGCCCGATTTCGCCAGGGACGCCGGCGCCGATGGTGCCGAGCGTGGCGTCCTGCGCGCCGAGCGCGGCTCCCAGGAGAACGCTGGCCGAGATGATGAAGAGAGTGAGTCTCTGCATGTTCGAAGTTCCTGAACGACTCGATGGAGGGGCCGCCTTCAGCGGACCTGGTCCGGCTGAAGCCGGACCCTGCGACCGACCCTGCGAGTGCATGATAGTCTCTCGCCCGCGTGTCCCGTGGGACGGCTCGAAACACTGGAGGTAACGTGGTGGATCTCGCGACCAATCCGGACGTGCAAACGCTGCTGAGCCGCGCGCGCGAGCTGCGGCCGCTGCTGCAGCAGCGCGCGCCGGAGACCGACGCCGGGCGCCGGCTCCCGGACGATGTGGTGGACGCCCTGCGGAAGTCGGGCTTGTGCCGTCTCATGGTGCCGAAGCGGTTCGGCGGGTTCGAGACGAGCATACGCGGCTACATGGAGATCATGATCGAGCTCGGCCGCGGCTGCGGCTCGACCTCCTGGGTGGCGAGCCTCATCAACGTCTGCGCGTGGCTGGCGGCGCTCTTTCCAGAGCAGGCGCAGCGCGAGATCTGGGAGAGCGATCGCGATGCCTGGGTGGCCGGTTCGCTCAACCCGATTGGTGCAACCACGCCTGTCGACGGCGGCTGGCGCGTCACCGGTCGCTGGCCGTGGGCCTCGGGCTGCCTGCACTCGCAGTGGGCTGCCTGCGGCATCAACATGAAGGATGCCAGCGGCCAGATCGTCAACGCTGGTCTCTCGTTGCTGCCGATGCGCGAGCTGTCTGTGGAGGACACGTGGTACATGGCCGGGATGAGGGGCACCGGCAGCAATACCATCGTGGCCAGGGACGTGTTCGTTCCCGAGCATCGCTTCCTGCCGTATCCGAAGGCGCTGGGCGGCACGTACCGGACGGAGCACACCGACGAGGTGGTCTACCGGGTGGCGTTCGTTCCCGTGACCGTGCTGATCCTCTGTGGATCGCAAATCGGCGTGGCGCGGGCAGCGCTCGATTTCGCCATTGCCAAGGCCGGCGCCCGCGGCATCACCCACACGAATTTCTCGAAGCAGTCCGAGTCGGCCGGCTTCCAGATGCTGATTGCCGAGGCGGCAATGAGAATCGATACCGCCGAGCTGCACGCGCTGCGCGCGGCAGACGATCTCGATCGGTTCGCCAGGGCCGGAACCTACCCGGATGTCGCCGTACGCGCGCGCATGCGCACCGATACGGCGCTGGCAGCCAAGTACTGCCGCGAGGCAGTCGACACGCTCGTGTGCGCCCACGGCACCTCGAGCCTGGCTGACGTCAGCCCGATGCAGCGCCTGTGGCGCGACGTCCACGTCGCCAGCCATCACGCGATTACCGAGTGGCAGGTGAACCTCGAGGTGTACGGCAAGGCGCTGCTCGGCCAGGAGAACATCACGCACCTGATCTGATCGCAGACGCTGCCCGGCCGCCATGCAGCCCCCATCGCTTCAGGACGTCATCGCCGCCCGGCCGCGCGTTTATGCCCATATGCAGCGGTCGCCGCTGCTGCGGCATCCGCTGCTCGACGCCTGGATCGGCGGTCCGGTCTGGATCAAACACGAGAACCACAACCCGACCGGCGCCTTCAAGGTTCGCGGCGGGTTCAACCTCGTCGCGCAGCTTTCGGATCACGAACGGCGCGCCGGCGTCATCGCGGCCAGTACTGGCAATCACGGGCAGTCGCTCGCGCTCGCCTGCCGCACCTTCGGCGTCGCCTGCCGCATCGTCGTGCCGGTTGGCAACAATCCCGAGAAGAACGCGGCGATGCGGGCATTCGGCGCCGAGGTCGTGGAGCACGGGCGCGACTTCGACGAGGCAAGGGAGTTCGTGGAGGCCGCCGCAGCACGCGAGGGGAGACGATACGTGCACTCGGCCAACGAGCCGCAGCTGATTGCCGGAGTCGCCACGTGCGCGCTCGAGATCTTCGAGGAGCTGCCGGATGTCGACCGCATCTTCGTGCCGATCGGCGGCGGCAGCGGCGCCTGCGGCTGCGGTCTGGTGCGTACGGCGATCGGTTCGAGGGCAGAGATCGTCGGTGTCCAGGCCACGCGCGCCGACGCCTTCACCCGATCCTGGCGCGGAGCCGAGCGCGTCTCGCTCGATCGCGCCGAGACGTTTGCCGAGGGGATCGCGACGAGGACGACCTACGACCTGACCTTCGCCATCCTCCGGCGGGAGCTGAACGATGTGGTGACGCTGGAGGAAGACGAGCTGCGCGAAGCGGTCGTTGCCGCAATACGCTTCACGCACAACCTCGCGGAGGGCGCGGGCGCGGCGGCCCTTGGCGCCGCCCGCAGGAAGGGCATTGCGGAGGGAGAAAAGGTCGTCTGCGTCATGACGGGCGGCAACGCCGACGCGCGCACGCTGCGCAGCGTGTTCTCGTGACCTTCACGTCGGCGCCGGCGCTCCGCCGGCGCCGATGAGGCGCTCGATGTTCACCCGGTTGAAGAACTCGGCGGGGTCGATCATCCCCATCCTGGCCTTGAACATCCTCGTCGCCTCTTCCGGCTGATGCCTGACTGCCGCCCGTAACGCAAGGACGTGTGGCGGCAACGGAACGAAGTTCGCCATGACGATGGTCTCTTCGTAGTCGGCGGCGGACGCGGCATCGCGCTGCCGCTCGTAGTCGGCAAGGGCTTTGAGCATCGGACGCCTGCCCGCGAGGCCATCGGCGATCGAGCCGGCCAGCAGCTCCGCGTCACGCCAGGCGTCGCAGATCCCGAGCGCAAGATATGGATCCTTGTGAATGCCGGCGTCGCCCACCAGCGCCCATCCCGGACCGAATGGCGTGCGGAAGAAATTCGGCAGGTCCGAGGCACCGTAGAAGCGTTCCTCGCGTCGCCCTTCGCGCACACGCGTGGCAAACGCCGGCGCCAGGTCCAGCGTACGCATGAACTCGCCCTCGATGTCGCGACGCACCTGATCCAGCTCCGCGATCGGCAGGCCGATGAAGATCGCGAAGAGCCCGCCCTCGGTCTTGAACGAAAAGATGATGCGACGCTCCCTGCCGCGCACGTACAGCTCGAAGTCCTCGGACTGCACGCCGCTCCAGTAGGAAAAGTAGTAGCAGAGAATGGCGGGTGCCTCGCGCGTCGTTGCCGCCCGTACGGCGCGCGCCAGCCGCGAGTTGCGGCCATCGGCACCGACGGTGATCCTCGCTCGCTCTTCCACGACGGTCCCGCCTGACCCACGTCCGCGGATTCCCACCACCCGGTCGTCGTCGAACAGGTACTCTTCGACGTGGAACTGCTGACGCAGTTCGGCGCCGCTCTCGACGGCCGCATCCACCAGAATCTTGTCGAGCGTCGCGCGCCGCGGTCCGTAGCCCCACGGCAGACCGTCCTCGATGACGTTGCGGGCGATCAGCGGAAAGTCGCCGGCGTCGAACACGACATTCGTCACTGCCGGGGTGCGTGCCGTCAATTGCGGCAGCAGCCCCCAGCGCTGCAGCCGCCGCGGGCCGTGGTGGTGAACGAAGTGTCCGTGAGGAATGTCGCTCGGAAACGCCGCGCGGTCGACGAGCAGGACGCGTGCGCCCTGCCTCGCGAGCAGCATCGCGACCGGGGAGCCCGCGCAGCGGGCACCGACGATGATGGCGTCGTACATGGCTCGAATCACTGATGATGTTGGTGAGATTGCTGCGCCGGATCAAGCTGAGCGGCGCGAGAGCCGCGGATGCGTCGACCGGCTCTAACCGAGCTGAAGCTCGGTTCTGCGACAGTGGTCTTCAACCGAGCTAAAGCTCGGTTCTGGGAGGTCGGTCTTCACGCGACGCCGATTCCAGACACGAGGGGCAGAGGCACTTCGAATAGCTGGAACGAAGGCGGGCGCGCGTCGGCTCGCTGAGCTCGACCTTCCAGCACCAGCAGCCGGTCAGGCTGGCGCCGCAGGTGAAGCTGCTGCCGCAGGCCTCGCACGAGGAGGGTTCCTTCCAACGCGAATCGATCAGGCCGAGCGCGCGGCGGACGAGCGTCATCCCCGGCAATTGTAACAACGCCCCCTTTTTCCGATTGCACGCGGTCTGGGGAGAACGGATGCGTTCTACGCATGCCCTCAGGTCGAACGTGACAGACGCTCTTTGCGCGAGTCTCGACTCGCGGCGGCCAGCCTGGAGGCAAGCGCAGCCGGTGTAGAATCCCCGGCACTGGAGTCGCTATGGCGAGTGCACGAGGGGTGAGAACGCTTTGCGGGTTGGCGGGCGGTTTGATGATGGCGCTGTCGATTGGCCTCGAGGCGCAGTGGGCTCCATATCCGTGGAAGAACATGCCGCGGACGCCGGACGGCAAGGTCGACTTGAACGCGCCGACCCGGCGCACCGCAGACGGCCACCCCGACCTCTCCGGATTCTGGATGCCCTGGGACCCGGTGAAGCACCTGCTCAATCTGGCGGCCGATCTGCCGCCGGGCAGCGTTCCGCTTCAGCCGTGGGCCGAGCAGCTGTACAAGGAGCGGATCGAGAACAACGGCAAGGATCATCCGGGAGTGCGTTGCTGGCCGTCAGGAATTCCGGAGAAGAACAACATTCCCGACGGCATGAAGGTGGTGCAGACACCGGACGTGATGATCTTCCTGTACGAATCCCGAACCATCTATCGGCAGATCTTCACCGACGGCCGGCCGCTGCCGTCGAAGGACGCCCAACCGACGTGGATGGGCTATTCGGTAGGGCGCTGGGAAGGCGACACCTTCGTCGTCGACACCGTTCACCAGAACGGCAAGACCTGGCTCGACATGCGCGGGCTGCCGGCCACCGAGGAGATCAAGGTCACCGAGCGATTCACGCGTCCGAGGATCGGCCGCGTCGACATCGACGTGACGATCGACGATCCGAAGGCGTACACGAAGCCCTGGTCGGTGAAGCTGGCGTGGCGACTGGTGCCGGATACCGACCTCATCGAGAGCATCTGCGAGGAGAACAACAAGGACCTGCCGCACATGGTGGGCAAGTAACGCGCAGAACCGAGCTTCAGCTCAGTTAGACGCACGCAGAACCGAGCTTCAGCTCGGTTAGACAGAATTCACAATACAGAATCACCGCATGGCAGACGTCTTCGAGCAGCTCGCCGCCTCCGACGGGCTCTCCTTCAAGCTCTATCGGGGCGAGGGCCTTGCGCTGCTCGCCTTCGACCTCGCTCCGGAGCAGGCGACCAGCGACTTCGTCGGGTTCTCGATCGAAGTCAAGTACCCAGGGTCGACGCGGTTCGGCGCCCTGAAGAACCGCTTGAGCTTCGACCTGCCGCCCAACGTCGAGCGGCCCCGCCAGTTCAGGTCCACGGAAGCGCCGTTTCAGAAGTTCCGATGGATTCACGTGCCGACCGATGTGAGCGGCGGCGAGTTCCGGTACCGCGTGACCGCGAAGTACATGGACGGCAGCGGTCACCTCAGGAGCGGTCCGCGAGTCGAGAACGCCATCTCGCTCAACCCGGCCACCATCGACGGCTTCGTCAACGTCGGCTTCACCCGCGGGTTTGCCTCGTCGCAAGCCTATGCCGATCGCTTTCACAACGAATCGGGCATCCTGCCGCCGCCTGACTCGCCCTCGGCCGTCAGCCTCGAGCAGAACATGGCGCCCTTCCAGGCCAACTACGACTGGCTCGGTTTCGAGGCGCGCCGGCTGATCCTCGGCGTGCTGGAGCAGGTGCAGCAGGACCCGTCGCTCACACTCGACGCGCTGATCTACGAGAGCAAGGAGCCCGACATCCTGGCACGCCTGCAGGCGATCGGCAGCCGGCTGCGCGTCATCATCGACGATCACGACGAGCAGGGCGACGCCGACAGCGCCGAGACGATCTCCTTCGATCGGCTGGTCGCGGCCGGCGCCGCCGGCAAGCGGCTGCACTTCAGCCGCCAGCAGCACAACAAGGTGTTCATCGTGCGCCGCAACGGCGAGCCGATCCGCGTGCTCTGCGGTTCGACGAACTTCTCCCTGCGCGGCCTTTACATCCAGGCCAACAACGTCCTCGTCTTCGACGATGGGGCGGTTGCGGCGAAATTCGCCGAGGTCTTCGAGGCCTATTGGAATCTGCCGAAGAAGTTCCGCCAGAACCAGCTGTCGAAACAGTGGTGGCTGTTGCGCGACGAGCCCGAGTCGCGCGTGCAGTTCGCGTTTTCGCCGCACACCGACAGCGCCCTGTCGCTGACGCCGATTGCCGAGGCGATCGAAAACGCGCAGAGCTCGGTGCTGTACTCGGTGGTGTTCCTGAACCAGATCAGCGGTGCCGTCCGGGATGCACTCGACGAGCTGATGCTGCGGTCGCTCTTCTCGTACGGCGTGTCGCAGCGGGTCAGCGGGCTCACCGTCAACAAACCCGACGGGTCCCGCGGGCTGCTGCCGTTCGCGTATCTCGCCGACAACGCCCCGGAACCGTTCAAGGCGGAGTGGAGTGGCGACACGACCGGCTACTCCAACATGGTGCACCACAAGTTCGTGGTCACCGACTTCAACGGCGCCCATCCGACCGTGTTCACCGGCTCGTCGAACATGGCGAAGGGCGGCGAAGAAGACAATGGCGACCATCTGATCCGCATCGACGATCGCAAGATCGCCATCGCCTATGCCATCGAGGCGCTGCGGCTGTTCGACCACTTTCACTTCCGCGTCAACGCGCAGTCGGCGAATGCGCCGTCCGAGCTGCGGCTGGCGAGGCCGCCCGCGCCGGGGCAGAAACCGTGGTTTGCGTCCTATTACCGGACCGGGCACGTGAAGGAGCGAGACAGGCTGCTGTTCGTCACGTAGCGGCCAGCGCCCAGAGCCAAAGCCGTGCGAGCCCGAGCCCGGAGTCCCGAGTCCCGAGCCCCGAGCCCCGAGCCTTGACCCGACGTACCCGTAGTGCTTAGATAGCGCCCGCTCGCAGTCTCGCACACGGCAACCAAGAGAAGTCCGAGCATGAGCGCACCTCTGCGCATCGCAGCGGCTGTCGTCATCGCCGCCTCGCTGGCCGGCGCCACACCGGCACGCGCCGGGCAGGACTCCGACCTCGATCGCGGCAAGTCTCTCTTCGACAATCTCTGTGGGAACTGCCACGGCGCCAGCGGCGCCGGTAACATGGCGCCGCCGCTCAACCGCCCGATCCTTCGCTCGGCCCCCGACGATCAGGCGCTGCGGCGCATCATCACCGAAGGGATTCCGGAGCGAGGAATGCCGAGGCCGCGCCGCACGACTGAAAACGAGCTGCGGGCGCTGGTCACCTACGTGCGTTCGCTGGGCCACGTGGAGCGGCCGCCGCCGTCGGGGAACGCCGAGCGTGGCGCCGCGCACTACCAGCGCCTCGGCTGCTCGTCCTGCCATATCGTCAGCGGACAGGGCGGCGGCATCGGTCCCGAGCTGACCATCATCGGGAGACTGCGTGGACCGGAGTACCTTCGCCAGGCAGTCGTCGAGCCGGGCGCGGCGCTGCCGATCGGCACGTTGATGGTGCCGGCACGCGGCTACAGCGAGTTCCTGCCCGTCCAGGTCGTGACTCGTGATGGGCGCACCGTACGAGGCGTGCGGCTGAACGAGGACGTGTTCACGCTGCAGCTGCGCGACGCGGCAGGGGCCTTCCATTCGTTCCGCAAGAGCGAGGTCAAGTCGATCAGCAAGGAGACGGGCGCCAGCCTGATGCCCGGTTATCGCAGTCGGCTGAGCGCTGCCGAGCTCGACGATCTGGTCGCCTATCTCGCCAGTCTTGGAGGCGCGCCGTGAGATTGCGCGGACGCACTGTCGCGCTCATCGTCGCCGGCGCATGCGCAGCCGGTCAGATCGTCTCGGCACAGGTGCCATATCAGCGGCTGGTGCGCGCGGAGAGCGAGCCGCAGAACTGGTTGACCTATGCCGGCGGATACAAGTCGCAGCGGTACTCCGCGCTCGATCAGATCAACCGGAAGAACGTCGCCGGTCTCAAGCTCGCATGGGCCTACCAGATGCCGCGAGCCGGGGTGGTCGAGACGTCGCCGCTCGTGGTCGACGGCGTGATGTATCTGACCGAGCCGCCGAGCTCGGTCACCGCCGTGGACGTGCGAAGCGGCCGCGCGTTGTGGGGCTATACGCCGCAGATTCCGGCCGACGTCATCGTCATCGGATCGCCGCCGGTCAACCGCGGCGTCGCCATCCTTGACGACACGGTCTTCCTGGGCACGATCCATGGTCATCTCGTGGCCCTCGACGCGCGGTCCGGCGGGGTGCGATGGGACGTGGTGGTCGGCGACAACAAGTCGGGCTACTACCTGACGCTGGCGCCGCTCGCGCTCGACGGCAAGGTCATCGTCGGCGTGTCCGGCGCGGAAACCGGCATCCGCGGGTTCATCGACGCCTACGACGCGAAAACAGGGAAGCTTGCGTGGCGGACCTACACCGTTCCGGCGCCGGGTGAACGCGGGTCGGATACGTGGAGCGGCGACAGCTGGAAGACCGGCGGCGGGTCGACGTGGCTCACCGGCTCCTACGACCCGGTTCTCAACCTGCTCTACTGGCCGACCGGCAACCCGGCTCCCGACTGGAACTCCGACGAGCGCCGCGGCGACAACCTGTACACCGATTCCGTGCTCGCGCTCGACCCGGCGACCGGCGCCATCAAGTGGCATTTTCAGTTCACGCCCGGCGACGACCACGACTGGGACGCGAACCAGATGCTCGTGTTGTTCGACGCGACAGTCGGCGGACGCGAACGGAAGCTGCTGACGCAGGCCAGTCGCAACGGCTTCTACTATGTGCTCGATCGCGCGACCGGCGAGTTCCTGAGCGGCGTGCCGTTCGCGAAACAGACGTGGGCCGACGGGCTCGACGCCAAAGGACGGCCGCGGCGCAAGCCGGGGATCGAGCCGAGCGCGAAAGGGACGCTCGTGTATCCGCACATCCTCGGCGCTGCCAGTTGGTACAGCCCGAGCTACAGCCCGCAGACGCGGCTGTTCTACCAGGCGGTGCGCGAGGCGGGCTCCGTGTATTTCAAGGGCGAGGCGATCTACAAACCGGGCACCGCCTTCACCGGCGGTGGCGGCCGCACGACCGCGGGCGATGAAGCCTGGGGCGCCGTGCGCGCGCTCGAAGCGACGACCGGCAAGCTGAAATGGGAGTTCCCGCTGCTGTCACCTGGATACACCAGCCTGCTCTCGACGGCGGGCGGGCTCGTGTTCGGCGGCACCGAGGAAGGCAACCTGTTCGCCCTCGACGCCGAGTCGGGAAAGCCGCTGTGGGACATTCAGGTCGGCGGTCAGGTTCGCGGCTTCCCCGTGTCCTATGCCGTCGACGGCAAGCAGTACATCGCGATCGCCGCCGGGTTCACGATGTTTGTTTTCAGCCTGTAGGGAGACTCGGAGATCGCGGAGAAACGGTCTCACACGGAGGAACGGAGTAACGGAGGTCAACGGAGGCTTTCCGTTGTCGGGTGTCTCTCAAGGTGGGCCGCCGGCCTTCGGCCGGCGCCAGGGATCGAGCGGAACGCCGATCACAAACACGCTCATGGATCGACCAGCGTGCTTGTGATCGGCGTTCCGCTCGATCCCTGCCGCGCGTCGCGCGGGCCCACCTCGGAATCGAAGTCGGGGCGATGTGGCTACGGCGCTCTCCGTTCGCCTCCGTTTCTCCGTTGCTCCGTGTGAAACCGTTCCTCCGACACCTCCACTACGTTCCTCCGTTACCTCCATTACTGGAGACTGCCATGAAGAGAGCACTGTGCGGCCTGCTGATGCTCGGCTGGATTCCGACGCTGGCGATCGTTGCCGGTGCGAAATGGACGAGTGGGGAATTGCTGTTCGCCCAGAGCCGTACGCCTGTGAAGGTGACGCGCCTCTATACCGGCACCGATGGCAGGACCAAGGTCGAGGAGTTCGAGATTCCGGTGAAGCCGCGCGACGGCGGCAGCGACGTGTCCGGGTCAGTGGCGGTGACGAGCCTGCAGGTGCGGCGCACCAACGAGGCCTACTCGCTCGACTGGCACACGGCGCCGCGCCGTCAGCTGGTGGTGACGCTCGCCGGCGAGAGCGAAATCGAGCTCGAAGGTGGACGCAAGCTGCGTCTCGGACCGGGCCACATTCTGCTGGCGGAGGACGTTACCGGCCAGGGTCACAAGTCGCGGGCCGTCAAGGGTAAGGATCGGATCGCGCTCGACATCGGCCTCGCCGACGG
Source organism: Vicinamibacterales bacterium (assembly GCA_036274155.1). Lineage (GTDB taxonomy): Bacteria > Acidobacteriota > Vicinamibacteria > Vicinamibacterales > UBA2999 > Gp6-AA40. Next base: position 15,178 of record DASUGH010000187.1, read on the forward strand.
CGCTGTCTTGCCGCGATGAGCGTGCGGATCCCCAACCGAGCTGAAGCTCGGTTCTGCGGCACGAACGCTCATCTCGCCAGCGTCTTCATCCAGTTGAGCGAGACGACGATTGGCGCGCTCGGTGTCTCCACCGCGGTGTTGAGCAGGAACCTGCCGCTGCGCGACACTGCGTACTGCGGCTTGTTGCCGACGACGTTGGTGCCGGTAGCGAGATAAGTCTGGAACAGCGCCACCGGCGATCCGATCTTCAGGGCCGCCGCGCTGCCGGTGACCGTGACGGCCATCATCTTCCCGTCCGGTGCAACGTAGAAGATCTCCTTGCCATCGCTCGACCAGCGGACCTGCGTACCGCCGGCCGTCGACACCTGCGTTCGTCCCTGAGCGTCTGGAAACGCCTGGACGAAGACCTCCGAGTGGCCGCTCTCGTTGGACACGAAGGCGACCGCCTTACCATCGGGCGAGAACTGTCCCTCGGTTTCGTTGTGCGCCGATTGCGCGACCGGCACGATGCGCGCTGAACCGGTGGTGGCCGCGGCCACCAGATCTTCTCCGCTCTTCTCCCCTGCCCGCCGGAGCAACACGAACAGTCGATCGCGCGTCCACGACAGCGCCACGCCACGCTCCGACACGAGCGACTCGATCTTTCCATCGGCGAGCGACTGGCGAACCGGTCCGCGCGGGCCCAGCCGGCTCGAGAAGAACACGACGTGACGCCCGTCGGGATCCCAGATCGGGTGCGCGTCGGCAGGCGGTCCGTTGGTCACCCGGCGCACCAGGTTGCGCGCGAGATCGATCACCCAGACGTCGTTTTCACCCCCGCCGCGATGACTGAACACCACGACTGACTGCTCGTCGGGGCTGAGCTCCGGCGAACCGAGATCGTCGGCGGCTGGTTCGCCAACCGCCTGCGCGGCTCCGCCCTGCCGATCCACCCAGACGAGCTGCCGCCGTTGTGCGGTGCCGGCGCGATACGCGAGCGCCCCGTTCCCCGAGACGGCGATGGATCCGGCTCCGCCGGCGAACCCTTGTGCGATCGTCTGCGGCTCTCCCTGCACTTTGCCGGACGCGGCGTCGAACTTGTATGCCTGCAGCGTCGACTGCACGACCGTCAGGAGCCTGTCGGGTGCAGCAAACCGACCGGACTGCTCGCCGTCCATCACCCGGACCGGCTGCGTCCTGTCCAGCGAACCGACCCAGATGCCATTGTTCGCCGCCTCGCCCAGCGTGGACGAGTACAAGAATCGCTTGCCGTCGGGCAGGAACTGTGGCCAGCGATGATCGGGCCCGCTGGGGTCGCCGCTCGGCATGACGCTCTCGACTGCGCCGCCGCGCGTCGAGACACGCAAGAGCGGTCCGCTGACGTCGGGTGCGAACAGGATCACGCCATCGCTGCTCCAGGTTCCGCCGCGTCCGTTCGTCGCATCGGCGATGACCAGCGGACGTCCGCCTTCGAGGTCGGTGCGCTTCAGCTTCCCATCGGCGAAGAACCCGATCGATCGCTGGTCGGGCGACCAGAACGGGTAACTGGCCCCTTCCGTGCCAGGCAGCGCGCGGCTCTCGATTGAATCGAGCGACCGCACCCAGAGCATCGGCCGTCGCTGCCGGTTGGCGATGAAGGCGAGCTGAGTGCCATCCGGCGACAACGCCATCGTCGGGTCGTCGGTTGGCGCGGTCGACACTTCGAGCTGCAGTGCAGGAGTGTCCGGCGGCGCCGGCTGTCTGCGCACGATGAGCAGCGTCCCGGCGATCGCGAGGAGTCCCAGCGCGACGGCCAGCGCTGCCGCGAGAGCCCTGATGCGATTCCGTGACGCCGGCGCAGCGCCCGGCGCCGGCACGTCGCGCGGCTGCGAGGCGATCCATCGCAGCTCACCGGCGACGTCGGCGATGTCCTGCCAGCGCCGCTCGCGGTCCTTGTCGAGACAGCGTGTCAGCACGTGTTCGAGCAGCGGATGCGAGCGCAGCGCGTCGATCCGCTTCGGCTCGCTGCTCATGATCGACGCGATCACCGTGACCGCCGTGGCGCCTTCGAACGGTTTCCGTCCGGCGAGCATCTCGTAGAGCACGCATCCAAACGCGAAAATGTCTGCGCGAGCATCGCCGGCATCGCCGTCGAGCTGCTCCGGCGCCATGTACTGGATAGTGCCGCTGAACTGGCTCCCCGACGCCGTTGCCGTCGGCGGCCGCGTTGCCGCCATCGACGAGGCCATCGTCGCCACGAGCGAGGCGTCGAGCGCTTGCGGCTTCGAGACGGAGGTGCGGGAGGCAAGTCCGAAATCGAGCAGCTTCACGTCGGGCGCTGCCGACTGCCCGGCCCGCCGGACCAGCATCACGTTGCCTGGCTTCAGGTCGCGATGGACGACGCCGGCGCGGTGCGCACGATGCAGCGCATCCGCAATCAGGATGGCGATCGCCAGCGTTTCGTCGATCGAGAGAGGCGGCGATCGCCGCAGCCGAGCAGCCAGCGTCTCGCCCTCGAGGTACTCGAGGACGAGATAGTCGAGAGCTCCATGGCGCCCGACGTCGTGAATCGTGCAGATGTGCGGATCGTTCAGCGCGGCGATCGCGCGCGCTTCCTGCTCGAATCGGTCCCGCGACTCGGCGTCGGCCGCCATCGCCCCGGTGAGGACCTTGATGGCGACCGTGCGGTCCAGCCGCGTATCGCGCGCGCGGTGGACCTCGCCCATGCCGCCGGCGCCGATTGGGGAAATGATCTCGTAAGGGCCGAGACGGGTGCCGGGTTCAAGGGGCATCGGCGAAGCGTGCATTCTACCCGCTCGACTTCCGTTGCGGCAGTCCAGGCGCCTCATCGGATACGCTCGTTGCCGAAACAGGAGGCTGCGGAACCTGACGGAGCGCAGCGAATAACCGAGCCAAAGCTCGGTTCTTCGAAGGATCCTGTCGCGTTCTGCGAGGGATCCTGGAGCGTTCTGGGTATGATCCCCTGACCGTAATCGTGTATGTCGAGGTGAGGGAATGCGACGAACGCTGAGTCTGGCCGCGGCCGCGTGTCTCGTGCTCGGATCGCTGGCCGTCTTCGTCAGCGCTCAGGAGCCGCAGGGCGGCAGGGGAGCAGGGGCTCGTGGCGGCGGGGCCGGGGGCCGTCAGGGTGGCAACCCCAACGCGACGTTTCCGGCACAGCAGCGGCCTCCGGGAGATCCGGCGCTCATCGCGCGCGGAAACGGGCTGTACGGAGTGAACTGCCGCGCGTGCCACGGAGTCGACCTTCGTGGTGGCGACATCGGCGGACCGAACCTGCTGCGCTCGCAGCTCGCGTTGAACGATCAGGAGGGTGAGCTGATTGGTCCGGTGATCACCGGCGGACGCCAGACCCCAGGTATGCCGCCGATGCCGCCGCTGCCGCTCCCGCCGGATGACCTCAAAGCCATCGCCGCGTACATCCACAGCGTGCAGGCGACGATGCAGGGGCAGGGGTCGCCGCCGGCTGGTGCCCGCGCCGAGTTGAACATCCTGGTTGGTGATGCGGCTGCCGGACAGGCGTACTTCAAGGCGAACTGCAGCAGCTGTCACTCGGTCACAGGCGATCTGAGAGGCATCGGCGGCGTGGTGACCGATCCGGTGCAGTTGCAGAATCTCTGGGTGGGAGGCGGTCGCGGCCGCGGCGGTCGCGGCGGAGCAGTTTCGCCGGAGTCGGCGGCGCGCCGTCAGGTCACGGTGACCGTCACGACAGCGAATGGCCAGAAGGCCGAAGGACGCCTCGACCGCATCGACGATTTTCTGGTGGTGCTGACGACTTCAGACGGTACTCAGCGCTCGTTCGGCCGCACCGGTGACGTCCCGAAGGTCGAGGTTCGCGACCCGCTCGAAGGGCATCGCCGTCTGCTCGGCGTCTACAGCGATCGCGACATCCACAACGTCACGGCGTACCTGGTGACTCTCAAATGACGATCAAGAGACTGTTCTTCATCGCCGTGCTCGCCGTCGTGCCGGTGCTGCTGCTGGCACAGCAGCCAGCGCCCGCCCAGGTCGCGCCCTATCAGCCTGGTCTCAATCCCGAGGCAATCAAGAAGCCGCTGGCCGATTCGTGGCCGACCTACTCGGGCGACTACACGAGCCGCCGCTACAGCGCCCTGACGCAGGTCAATCAGAACACGGTGAAGAACCTGACGCTCGCCTGGATTGCGCGGGTTGCCGCCGGCAATCCGCAAGGCGGAGGTGGACGGGGCGGCGCAGGCGGCGGCGCCGTACCGGTCATCGTCGGCGGCGAAGGCACCGGCGAGTTCGGGGGCGGCGGCGGTGTCAGCGTCAAGGGGTCGATCCTGCAGGTGAACGACATCCTCTACGTGACCGCGCCCGACAACGTCTGGGCGCTCGATGCGCGAGACGGACGGCTGCTCTGGCAGTACTTCTGGAAGACGAAAGGCGGCACGCACATCGGCAACCGCGGCGCCGCGATGTGGAACAGCTACCTGTTCTTCGAGACGCCGGACAACTACCTCGTCTCGCTCGACGCTCGCACCGGCAAGGAACGCTGGCATGTCGAGATCGCCGACTTCGACCAGCAGTACTTCTCGACGATGGCGCCGATCGTGGTGGACAACCACGTGCTCGTCGGCACCGGCAACGATCTCGATGCGCCGGGATTCCTGCAGTCGTACGATCCCGAAACCGGCAAGCGCCAGTGGATCTTCTATACGGTGCCGATGAACGCCGGCGATCCCGGCCTCGAGACCTGGCCGAGCCTCGACGCGGCGCGGCACGGCGGCGGACAGGTGTGGGTGCCCGGCTCGTACGACCCGGAGACGAAGCTCTATATCTTCGGCACCGGCAACCCCACTCCGGGATACACCGGCGTCGGCCGCAAGGGCGACAACCTCTTCACGGGCAGTCTCGTCGCGGTCAACGTCGACACCGGGAAGATGGCCTGGTACTTCCAGACGGCGCCGCACGACACCCACGACTGGGACTCGGCGCAGACGCCGATCCTCATCGACGGGACGATCGACGGCAAGCCGCGGAAGCTCGTGTCGACAGCGGCGCGTAACGGCTACTTCTTCACCGTCGATCGCGTGACCGGCGCCCACGTGGTCACGAGCAAGTTCGGCACCTACTCAAACGGCTTCAAGGGTGTGCGTCCGAACGGCTCGCCGGATCCCGATCCCGCGAAGGATGCGACGATCCCCGGCTCTCTCGTCTCGCCGGTGGAGGGCGGCGTGATCAACTGGCAGCCGCCGGCGTACTCGCCGGATACCGGCCTGTTCTACGTCCACGAGCAGAACGGCTTCAACATGCTCTACCTGACCGATCCCGATCCGCGTGGATCGATGGGTCTTGGCGGCAAGTCGCGGGTTCCGGTCGGCGACCTCGACAACTTCCTCACCGCCATCGACTACCGCACCGGAAAGGCGGCGTGGAAGCACAAGTACCCCGGCGGTGGCAGCAGCGCCGGCATGCTGACAACCGCCGGCCGCGTGCTCTTCACCGGCGACGGAAGCGGAAATTTCGTCGCTTTCGACGCGACCAGCGGGAAGATTCTCTGGCACACGCGCATCGGAAACATCTCCAACGCGCCACAGACCTATACGGTGGACGGCCGCCAGCACGTGCTGGTGGCCGTGGGGGACACGATTTACGCGTTCAAGATGTACTAGCAGCCCGTGGTGAAAACCACTTACCGGGCTGTGAGGGCACCGAGACAAACCACAGAGGCACCGAGAGCACAGAGATCCATGGGGTTTCTCTGTGTCTCTGTGCCTCGGTGGCGAAATTCTCGGTGCCTCACAGGCCG
>DASUGH010000188.1:0-156720 GCA_036274155.1 Vicinamibacterales bacterium
TTTCCCTGAATCGATCAGGGCGTACGACACAAGTTCTTTCCGGGGATGACTTCGCCGGGCCGCCTCCACCCCGAATCGAACGGCGGACGGCTGGGCTGGTTACGGAAAGATCTTTCCGGGATTCAGAATGCCGTGCGGATCGAACGCGGCCTTCACCCGCTTCATGAGGGCCAGCGTTTCACCCGACAGCTCGATACCGATGTACGGCGCCTTGGCGAACCCGATGCCGTGCTCGCCGCTGATCGAACCCTCGAGCTGGACGACGCGCTCGAAGAGCGTGCGCTCGGCGGCACGAGCCCGTGCGAGCTGTCCGGCGTCGGACGGGTCGAGCATCAGGTTCACGTGGATGTTGCCGTCGCCGGCGTGCCCGAACGAGGCGATGCGCAGCGCGTAGCGCCGCTTCAGCTCCTCGATCGTCACGAACAGTTCGGGAATGCGCCCGCGCGGGACGACGACGTCGTGATTGATCTTCTTCAGTCCGGTCGCCTTCAGCGCCAGCGACAGCTCACGGCGCGCCGCCCAGAGTGCGTCGCGCTCCTCTTCAGTCGCGGCCGGCACGATCGCCGTCGCGCCGACTGCCCGGCACGCCTCGCTGACCCGCTCGATCTCCTCCGCGACTGCCGCCGGCGTCCCGTCGCACTCGATCACCACGAGCGCACCTGTCCCGGACGGTGCGAGCTGGCGGCCGACGTACGCTTCGACAGTACTCAATGAATCGCCATCGACGAGCTCGATGGCTGCCGGCACCACCCGGCGCCTGATCAACTCAGTGACGGCGTCGCATGCTCCGGCGACATGCGCGAACGCGGCGGCAAGCGCCGTTCTCGCCGGCGGCTTGGGAATCAGCCGCAGCGTAATGCGCGTGACGATGGCCAGCGTGCCTTCGGATCCGACCAGCAGCTGGGTCAGGTCGTAGCCGACAACGTTCTTCACGGCTTTGGAGCCGGTCTGCACGACGACGCCGCCTGGCAGCACGGCCTCGAGCGCCAGCACGTAGCGTTTCGTCGTTCCGTACTTGAACGCGCGCGGCCCGCCTGCGCACTCGGCGACGTTGCCGCCGATGGCCGACCGTTCGAGGCTGGCCGGATCGGGCGGATAGAACAGGCCGACCCGCTCGACTGCGCGCTGCAGGTCGCCGGTAATCACGTTCGGCTCGACAACGGCCAGCAGGTTCGTCTCGTCGATGTCGAGAATCCTGTTCAGCCGCTCCATCGAGAGCACGACGCCGCCGGCTGTCGCCACCGCGCCGCCGGTGTAGCCAGTGCCGGCGCCACGCACGACCAGCGGGACACGATGTTCGTGACAGAGCCGCGCCAGGTCGGCGACCTCTCGCGTCGAGCCCGGCCTGACGACGAGATCAGGGGAATGTCCGACGCCGAGAGCGTCGGCTGCGTACGAAGAGAGCATCGGCGGGTCGGCGTGGACGTAATCCACACCGACCGACCGGCGAACGTCGGTGATGAAGGTGTCGGAGAGGGTCACGCGCTCCCCGCCGCCCGCGGGTCAGGCGCCCGCTTTCGCGGGCTGCAGCGACTCGGCGAAGCGCAGGATTCGGTTGGCGCCTTCCCGCAGCTGCTCCATCGACGTCGCGTACGAAATCCTGAGATACCCCGGCGCGTCGAACGCCTCGCCGGGTGTCACCACGACGTACTCCTTCTCGAGCAGCCGCTGCGCGAAGTCCGTCGAGTTGGCCACACCGTCGGGCGACAGCAGCCCCGAGATGTTCGGGAACAGGTAGAACGCGCCCTTCGGCTTGACACACTGGATTCCCGGATGGGCCGTGAGCCATGCATGGATGTTGTCGCGGCGTCTCCGGTACTCGTCGAGCATCACGCCAACCGTGTCCTGGGGACCGCTGATTGCCGCGAGCACCGCCTTCTGCGTGATCGAGGTGATGTTCGACGTCGACTGCCCCTGGATCGTGTTGAACTTGCTCGTCAGCTCCTTCGGCGCAATCGTCCAGCCGCAGCGCCATCCAGTCATCGCGTACGACTTCGAGGCGGAGCCGGCCAGCACCGTGTGATCGCGATGGCGGTCGAACAGCACTTTCGGCAGGTTGTGCGGCACCTTCTCGTAGATCAACTGCTCGTAGCAGAGGTCGACGATGATCCAGATGCCGCGGCGCGCTGCGGCGTCGGCGATGGCCGCCACGGCCGCCTCCTCGATCAGGGCGCCGGTCGGGTTGCTCGGCGAGTTCAGAATGATCGCCTTCGTCTTCGGCGTGATGGCGGCGATGATCGCGTCCGCGTGCACGCGAAAGCCGTCCTCCGACTTCGTCGAGACGACGACCGGTTCGCCTCCGACGAGCTTGACCTGCTCCGGGATGGTCGGCCAGTACGGCGCATGCGTGATCACCTGGTCGCCGGGATCGAACAGCGCCAGCGCCGTGTTGAAGAGCGCCTGCTTGCCGCCGAAGGTCATGAGCACTTCGGCCGGAGTGACGTCGACTCCATAGTCGGCGCGATAACGGCTGCAGATCGCCTCACGCAGCTCCGGGATGCCGGGCGCCGGCGTGTAGCGGGTGAAGTTGGCGTCGATCGCCTGCTTCCCCGCGGCCTTGACATGCTCCGGCGTCGGGAAGTCCGGCTCTCCGGCACTGAAGTCCACCACGCTGAAGCCTGCGCGGCGCAGCCGCTCGGCTTCCGCCGCCACCTTCAGCGTCGCGGACGGCTCCACCCCCTCCAACCGCTTTGCAAACATGCGTTCCTCCGACTGCGGGCCTCCCCTTCGACTCAGGCCCCGACCTTCTGCTTGTCCTTCATCAAGCGCTCGACGACCGGCGGCACCAGCCCACGCACGTCGCCGCCGAGGCTGAATACTTCCTTGATCAGTCGCGAGCTCAGATACGTGTACTGCTCGGCCGGCATCATGAACACCGTCTCGAGCGACGGCTCGAGGTGGCGATTCATGAGCGCCATCTGAAACTCGTGCTCGAAATCCGAGACCGCGCGCATCCCGCGCACGATGGCGCTCGCACGACGGCGCCGCGCGTAGTCGACGAGCAGGCCGTCGAACGAATCCACCTCGACGTTGGGGTACTCGCGGAAGACCTCGCGGATGATCGTCACCCGCTCGTGCGGCGTGAACAGCGGCCGCTTGTCGGGGTTAACGAGCACCGCCACGACCACGCGCTCGAACAGGTGCGCGCAGCGCAGCACGATGTCGACGTGCCCGTTCGTCAGTGGATCGAACGAGCCGGGAAAAAGCGCCAGCCGGCCGCTCGGCGGTCCTCCGGATGTCATCGCTGCTCCGTCGCGGCGCCGGCACCAGGCCGCCGCGCGAGAAACGTCAGAGTGCTGTCGCCAGACTTCACGTCACGAACCCGATCGAGATCGGCCGGCACCTCGAACCCGCGCCGCGTGGCGCGCTCAAGCACCAGGATGCCGTCCGGACCGAGGCGTTGTCCAGCCTCGTCGAGCACGGCGATCGTGGGTGGATGGTCGTACGGCGGATCCAGGAAGATGAAGTCGAACGTCACGCCGGGCTCGAGACGACGAAGAACCTCGGCCAGATCCCGACTCTCGATAGTATAGCGTTCCTCCACCCCGCACTGGGCCAGGTTCTTGCGGATGAGCGCCGCCGCACGTCTGTCGCGCTCGACGAAGAGCACCGACGCGGCCCCGCGGCTCAACGCCTCGAGACCCACGGCACCCGTGCCCGCGTAGCCGTCGAGCACACGGGCACCCGGAATCCTGGCCCCCAGGATGTTGAACAAGGTTTCCCGCAGCTTGTCCGAGGTCGGGCGAAGGCCCTCCCAGGTTGGACCATTCAGACGGCGACCACGAAACAGGCCAGCGACGATACGCAAGGGAAAACTCGAATTCGTCAATCCGTCACTTCGTCAATTCGTCAATCCGTCAATTCGTCAATTCAAATCCGTCAATCCGTCAATCCGTCAATTCCCGCGTCATTTACCCCACCTCGATCAGCCCGAACTGCCCCTGCCATCGCTGCTGCACGTAGTGCAGGAGCTCCGGGGTCAGTCGCCCGGCCTCGACCATCTGCCGCGCCTCGTGATGCGCCTCCTCCATGATCCGGCGGTCGCGAACCAGATCGCCGGTGCGCAGCCGCGGCAGTCCCGACTGCCGCGTGCCGAAGAAGTCGCCCGGCCCGCGAAGCTCCAGATCGCGCTCGGCGATCAGGAAGCCGTCGGTCGTTTCGGCCATCACCTTGAGCCGCTCGCGCGCATCGTCGGACCATGGCGCCTGATAGAGCAGCACGCAGTGCGACTCCCACGCGCCGCGACCGACGCGACCGCGGAGCTGGTGCAGCTGCGAGAGGCCGAAGCGCTCGGCGTGCTCGACGAGCATGATCGTGGCGTTCGGCACGTCGACGCCGACCTCCACGACCGTGGTCGACACCAGAATCTGGATGTGACCGGCGGCAAACGCCTGCATCACGTTGTCCTTGGCGTCCTGCTTCATGCGCCCGTGCAGGAGCGCCACGCGGTAGGCGGGGAAGATCTCGGCCTGCAGGTGATCGGCCATCTCGGTCGCCGAGCGCAAATCGATCTTCTCCGACTCCTCGACGAGCGGGTAGATCACATAGGCCTGGCGGCCGGCGTCGAGCTCGGTTCGCATCAGATCGTAAATCTCGTCCCGGCGCGATTCGGGCTTCACCCACGTCCGGACCGGCCGGCGGCCGGGCGGCAGATCGGCGATCTTCGACACGTCGAGCTCGCTGTAGTCGGTGAGCGCCAGCGTGCGAGGGATCGGCGTGGCGGTCATCAGGAGCACGTCGGGACGCAGCCCCTTGGCGCGCAGCGCCGCCCGCTGCGCCACGCCAAAGCGGTGCTGCTCGTCGATGACCACCAGCCCCAGCGCGTGAAAGCGGATCGTCTCCTGGACGAGCGCGTGCGTGCCGACGACCAGGTTCGTGGTCCCGCGCTCGATGTTGGCGGCGAGCGTGTGCTTGCGGAGTCCGGGCGTGCTCCCGGTGAGCAGATCGACCCGGAAGCGCGACTGCGACAACAGCCTGGCGATGGTGGCGTAGTGCTGCGCCGCGAGAATCTCCGTCGGCGCCATGAACGCCACCTGGAGGCCGTTCTCCATCGCCACGATCGCGGCGAGCAGCGCCACGATCGTCTTCCCCGCTCCCACATCCCCCTGCAGGAGCCGATGCATCGGCGCCGGCCGCCGCATGTCATCGACGATTTCCTTCACCGCCTGCCGCTGACCGGCGGTGAGCCTGAACGGCAGCACCTTCGCTGCGGCGGCTCGAATCTTGTCGGTGACGTCGAGCGTGAACGGCTTCAACTCGGTGCCGGTCGCGTGGCGGCGCCAGGCATGCCCGATCTGATAGAGGAAGAACTCCTCGAAGATCATCCGCCGCTGCGCCGGCGAGCGAAACGCGTTCAGCACGTCGAGCGACGCGTCGGCAGGCGGAAAATGCGAACCCTCGAGCGCCTCACGGCGCGGCATCAGGTCCAGCCGCGACCGCAGATCGGCCGGCAGCAGATCGGGGATCTCCGGCGGCACCTGATCGAGCGCCTGCCGCACCAGGCGACGCTGCATGTTCGGCGTGACGGTGCCCGTCTTCTCGTAAAAGGGAACGATGCGTCCCGTGTGGACGACCGCCCCCTCTTCCGACACGATCTCGTATTCCGGATTCATGAAGTGCAGACCCGTCGAGTCCAGCCTGACTTCGCCGAACACGATGACCGTCAGATGCGGCTTGAGGATGTCGGCCAGGAACGGCTGGTTCATCCAGGTGCAGCGAATCGCGCCGCTCGCGTCGCCGAGCACGGCGTTGAAGATCGTGAAGTGCCGGCGCCGCGTGACATTGACCCTGGCGCTCTTGATTTCGCCGAGCGCAGCCGCCTTCGCTCCCGGGCGGAGTGATGCGATCGGCTGCATCCGGCTGCGATCTTCGTAGCGGAACGGCAGCCGATAGAGCAGGTCCTCGACGGTCACCAGCCCGGCGCGCTTCAGGTCGGCAGCTTTGCGCGGGCCAACGCCCTTGAGGAACTGAAGGGGGGTTGAGAGGGGATCGCTCAATGCCGAATGCTCAATGCCGAATGCCTAATGCTCAATAGATTCTGACATTTGGCATTCTGCATTCGGCATCGGGCATTTCTTATTGCACGACCACCGCCGTTCCGGGGCTGAGCTCGATGTCGCGAATCCCGGCCGGCAGCGCGAACTCGTCGTCCAGGCGGAGCCCGTTGGGGCGTTCGGGCGAGCGCGAGTAGTAGTCCACCAGTTCCTGCACGACGCGCGTCGGCACCGGGACGCCGGACACTTCGGCCGACTCCAGGTCGAAGCGAACGCGACCGTCGTGTGCGTTCACGAGGCCGGTGACCGTTACCGGCACCCGGCCGCCGATCAACCTCCAGATGTCGAACGTCCCTCCGGTGGCTCGTGCCTTGGCAATCGCGTCGAGGTCGACGGTGGCCACCCCCACCACCTTCTTCGCATCCACGATGGTGAGGCGCGGCTCGGTGAGCCCATTGGGCAGGAGCGGCGGCGCATGGTAGACGAACCAGGAATTGACTTCGCCTTCGCTCATCGGCGTGCGCCGCGGAGAGGCGGACGCGCGCACCGACTTCGCCGACTGCCCCTGCTGCTCGATCTGGCTGATCTTCTTTGCCGCGCTGTCGGCCTGCTGCCTGGTAACGGCAGCGCCTTCGAGCGCGGACAGCCCGACCGTCAGGATCAACGCGAACGTGGTGGCGCGCGTCATGGGGGACCTTCTATCAGACGTGCAGTGTAGCATTCTGGTTGATCTTCGCCTTCTATTCGCATATAGTCGCCCACCTCGGCAGAGGTCCGGGTCGGCGCTCAGCCCGGACGACCGGAATGGAGGGCGATGTGCTTCCACTCACCAAACGGCAACGCGAAATCCTCGACTACCTCAACGAGTTCATCGCGCAGCACGGCTACGCCCCGAGCCTGGAAGAAATCGGCCGCCGCTTCAGCCTGTCGTCGCTGGCGACCGTGCACAAACATCTGACGAACCTGCAGGAGAAGGGGTTCATCCGGCGGGCCTGGAATCGCAGCCGCTCCGTCGAGCTCGTGCCGACCCGGGTTGGCGGCCGCGCCGTGGAGCTGCCGCTGCTCGGCTATGTTGCCGCCGGCCTGCCCATCGAGGCGGTCGCCAGCAGCGAGACCATCGCCGTCCCTGAAGCTCTTATCGGACGCAGGGACAGTTACGTGCTACGGGTCAAGGGCGACTCGATGATCGACGAGCAGATTCGCGACGGCGACTTCGTCGTCGTGGAGGATCGCAAGTCGGCCGACAACGGCGAGATGGTGATTGCGCTCGTCGGCGGCAGCGACGTCACGCTCAAGAAGTTCTATCAGGAGAACGGCCGCATCCGGCTGCAGCCGGCCAACCCGGCGATGCAGCCGATCATGGTCGACCCCGATCAGGTCCAGGTGCAGGGCGTGGTGGTGGGAGTGATGAGGAAATACTGAATTGCCGGATTGACGAATTGACGGATTGACGGACCGCTTGCCTCGTTCCTCCGTTCCGTCAATTCGTCAATCCGGCAGTCCGGCAATACGTCAATGGGTGGTACGCTTGCCTCTATGGCCGACCAACCTGACCGGAAGCAGATCAACTTCACCATCGTCCCCGACGAGCAGCCAGGCGAATCCCGGACCTACGCGAACTTCTGTTCCATTGCTCACACGCCGTTCGATTTCACGCTGACGTTCTGCGAGGTCATGCCGCTCTCCGAAAAGGAAGTGCGGGAGGCTGAACAGGATCATGTCGTTCGCGCCCCTGTCCGCAGCCGCGTCGTGGTTCCGGTTCAATTCGTCCCGAATCTCATCGCTGCCCTGCAGGAGCACATGCGGGTCTTCTCGGAAACCTATTCGAACGTCGGCTGGTCGAAGGGCCCGGTGCACTGATTTGCGTCGCTATGAAGTCGCCGCGCACCATCCGTCGCATCATCGAGTCGCTGGCCGAGCAGCACCCGAACGCCGATACCGAGCTGCACTACCGCACGCCGTTCGAGCTGCTGGTGGCGACGATCCTGTCCGCGCAATCCACCGATCAGCGCGTCAACATGGTCACACCGGCGCTCTTTGCGAAATATCCGGATGCGAGAGCGCTCGCGAAAGCGACGCCGGCGCGACTCGAGCCGCTGATCCTGTCGACCGGCTTCTTCCGTCAGAAGGCCAAGGCGCTCATCGGCATGTCCGCGGCGCTCGTCGCCGACCATCACGGTCGCGTTCCCGCCGACATGGCGCAGCTCGTGACGCTGCCCGGGGTCGGCCGCAAGACCGCCAACGTCGTGCTCGGCCACGCGCTCGGCGTTCCGGGGCTGCCGGTGGATCGGCACGTGCTCCGTGTCTCGAACCGAATCGGCATCGCCGAGAGCGATGATCCCGAGACCGTCGAGTCGCAGCTCTGTGCTGCCCTTCCAGCGGCGATGTGGACGCTGGCGTCAGACGTGCTCATCCTCCATGGGCGCCGGATCTGCCGGCCGAAACCGCTCTGCGAGCAGTGCGCCGTGCGGGACGATTGCGACTACTATCGAGCGGCGATCGCTGAACCGGTCCGCCGCAAAACCCGCCATGACCCGCGCCCGCTTCGAACGCCTCGTCGCTGAGGCGGTCATGCTGATCCCGCTGCGGTTCCGCAAGGAGATCAGGAATCTCGCCCTGGTCGTGGAAGACGCGCCGACGCCCGAGCTGCTCGAGGAGATGGACATCGAGCCGCCCGACAGCCTGTACGGCCTGTATCGGGGCACTCCGCTCCCCGAACGGAGCGCCGCCTTCGGCAATACGCTTCCCGACATGATCACAATCTTTCAGCGCCCGATCGAGGAAGACTGCGAAGACGAAGACGAGGTCCGCGCCGTCATCGGCGAGACGCTGATCCACGAGGTCGGTCACTACTTCGGTCTGAGCGAGGAGGAAATTGAAGCGATCGAAGAGCAGTACTGGCGCGGGGACACGCTCGGGCCCGACGAGGACGACGAGGAGGACTGAGGCGCGGGCGGGCTTTCCGCGAGCCCGGAAACGGTTCGGACAGCACTTTCTCGAGCCGGCCTGGGTCGCGAGACTCGTCGACGCGCTGGCTCCCGATCCTCTCGACCGCGTCATCGAAATCGGACCCGGCCGCGGCGCGCTGACCAGGATGCTCGCGCCGCGAGTCGGCAGCCTGATTGGCGTGGAGATCGATCGTGACCTCGCGGCCGCAATGAGCGCGGCGCCACCGCCGCACGCCCGGATCGTCCAGGCCGATTTCCTCGACGCGGATGTCGGCGCGCTCGTCCGGCAACTCGGCGAGCCGCCCGCGCGTGTCGTCGGCAACCTTCCCTACAACGTGTCATCGCCGATTCTCTTCAAACTGCTTCACGATGCCGACGAGGGACGGACGCTCAGCGACGCAACGCTGATGCTTCAACGGGAAGTTGCCGACCGGCTGATCGCGACGCCCGGCAGCCGTACTTACGGAGCGCTTGCGGTCCAGGTGGCGCGGGTCGCCGACGTCGAGCAGCTCTTCACCCTCCCGCCGGGAGCGTTCAGGCCGCCGCCCAAGGTCCTCTCGGCAGTGGTTCGTCTCCGCTTCCGGGCAGCGCTCGACGCCGACGCCGGCGTCTACGAACGCCTGGTGAGGGGGGTATTCCTCCAGCGCCGCAAGACGCTTTTGAGGGCCCTGGCGCCGGTCGCCAGTTCGTTCGAGCACTCGGCGGCCGAGCTGCTCGAGCGCGCCGGCATCGACCCCCGTCTGCGGCCCGAGAACCTCGCGCCTGCAGACTTCGCCCGCCTCTCGAGAGCTGTGCTATAGTTTTCCCCGAAGTTGTTGAGCCTTCCGGGTTTTCAGGCACTCCCAGCTGCCTGACCGCTGGCGCCGGCCGTAACAGGTGCCGCCAGCCAACCGTCGTACCCACCCGCCCGGGGTCGTACGCCGGACGGAGCGTCGCGGGGCCTCCCCCGAGCCGATCGCTCCTCGTGATGTGGACGCGGTGATGTTCTCGACGGGCCGGTGTCTCGGTCCTTGTTTCCTTGTACGGCGCTCCTCGACGCGCCGCCGGTGCGTTGGCGCCGGCAGCTGCACCCGATGAGGGCGTGATACGCGCTTCCGCAGGTCAGGAAGGACAGCACAGTTCGATGACGGCGATCGACGAGCCGCAGGTGTCGGCTGGTCTGGAAGTGGTCCCGCTCGGCGGCCTCGGCGAGTTCGGGATGAACATGATGGCGGTGTCATGGGGGGACACGACCATCCTGATCGACGCCGGAGTGATGTTTCCGGACCCGGATCAGCTGGGCGTCGACCTGATCATCCCTGATCTCTCGTACGTGGAAGCCAGACGCGATCAGGTGAAGGCGCTCGTTCTCACGCACGGGCACGAAGACCACATCGGCGCGGTGCCACACGTCGCGCCGCTCTTCGACGGCCCGATCTACGGCACCGCGTTCACCCTCGCGCTGGTGGAACACAAGCTCGAGGAAGCCGGCATCGACGCGCGTCACCGCCTGAAGACGATCGAGCCACGGCAGACCGTCACCGTTGGGCCGCTCGGCGTCGAGTTCATCCGCGTCACCCACAGTATGCCCGACTGCGTCGCGCTTGCGATCACCTCGCCGGCGGGAACGATCATCCACACCGGCGACTTCAAAATCGATCAGACGCCGATCGACGGACGGCATTTCGATCTGCATCGCTTTGCGGAGCTTGGATCGGCTGGAGTGCTGGCGCTGTTCGCCGACAGCACCAACATCGATCGGCGCGGGTTCACCGGTTCGGAGATTGAAGTGATCGACGCCTTCGAGGAGCTCTTCACGAGCACTGAAGGCAAGCTGGTGGTTGCCGCCTTTTCGTCGAGCATCTATCGTGTCCAGGTGCTCGTCGACCTCGCCGCGCAGTTCGAGCGCAAGGTCGCGTTCGTGGGCCGCAGCCTGGTGCAGAACACCGAGATCGCGCAGCGGCTCGGCTTCCTCCGCATTCCGTCGGGGGTCCAGATCCGCGATTCGGATGTCCAGAGCTACCCGGCCCAGGATGTGTTGTGCATCGCTACCGGGTCGCAGGGCGAGCCGCAGGCGGCACTGCCGCGTATCGCGATCGACGACCACCGCCACGTGCGCCTCGGCGCCGACGACACGGTGGTCTTCTCGGCGCGGGCGATCCCGGGCAACGAAAAGGCGATCGCCCGGACCATGAGCCATATCACCCGCCGGGGCGCCGACGTGGTGACCGACAGCATGAAGCAGGTGCACGTGTCGGGTCACGGATCCGCCGAAGAGCTCAAGCTCGTGCTGTCGCTGGTACGGCCGCGCTACTTCGTGCCGATCCATGGCGAATACCGTCAGCTGGCTCAGCACGCGCGCGCAGCCCAACGGGTGATGGCTGGCGGGGAACGCCGCGTGCAGGTGCTGCTCGCCGAGGACGGTGACATCATTCAGTTCGATCAGCACGGCGCGCGTATCGCCGACAAGGCGCCCACCGGACGCGTCCTGATCGACGTGACCCGTGTCGGCGAGGTCGGCGAGGAGGTGCTTCGTGATCGACGCCATCTCGCCGGAGACGGCGTCGTCGTCGCCGTGATCGCCATCAGCCGCGCCACCGGGGCGCTCGTCGGCGAGCCCGAGGTCATCGCGCGCGGCTACGTCGTGGACGAAGGCCAGGCCCCCACGCTCTTCAAGGACGCGGCGCGCGTCATCGGCGACTGTATCGAGGCGTCGAGTGTCGAGGAGCGAACCGACCAGGGCCTGATGACGGAAAAGCTTCGCGTCGAGCTGCGGCGCTTCTTCAAGAAGCGCTCGGGACGGCGGCCGCTCGTGCTGCCCGTGTTGATGGAGATATGAAGGTGAGTCACAGCACCACTGTCTCGCGTCGCGTCAGCGAATTCCTCGGCGTCACGCTCTTCGCACTGGCGCTGATCTGGCTGATTGCGCTCGTCACCTACGATGCCTCGGATCCCGTTCCGTTCTTCACCACGGGAGCTGGCCAGGCGCCGGTCAACTTCGTCGGCCGCGTCGGCGCGTTCTTGTCCGAGCTGTCGTTTCAGATGTTTGGCTACGCCGCCTACCTGCTGCCGGCGCTGTTCGGCGTAATCGGGTGGCACTACTTCTGGTGCCACGCTCCCGACGCCGCCTACACGAAGCTGACGGGGGTCGTGCTGCTGTTCGCCAGCGCGAGCGCCTTCCTGAGCCTCGTGTTCGGCCTCGACGGCGGCGCCCGATCGCTCGATCCGGGTGGTTCGATCGGCTCGGCGATCGCCGGACTGCTGGCCGACTCGCTGAATCGCACCGGCTCGCTGATCGTCCTTCTGACGCTCCTGATGCTGTCGGTCATTCTCTCGACACAGTTCTCGTTCGGCAGAATGTTCGCGGTCGCGAGCGGCACCGCGCACGATTTCTCGGCGCGCGGAGTGGGCTGGGTTCGCGGCCGCCTCGACGAGCGGCGGCGGGACAAGGCGCGCCGCGAGGTCGTGGCGAAGCACACGAAGAAGCTCGTTGAAGCTGCTCCGGCGCCCGAGAAAGCCGCGCGTGCCGCGAGGCCCGAACGCCAGGACGACGGGATCCCGCTGAAGCCTGCCGCTCCCGCCGCGCGCAAGGAGCCTGCGGTCGTGTCGCGAGGCCGCCCCGACGCACTGCCGGCGCCGCTGCTGCTCGAACCGGAGCCGGCAAAGCCGGCACCGGCACCTCGCCGGCAAGGCGCATTCACGCTGCCGCCGGCATCGCTGCTCGACCCGCCGCGCGGTGAGCGCAAGATCGACGAGCGCGAGCTGATGGACGCGGCGCGCCAGCTCGAGGAAAAGTGCCGCGAGTTCTCCGTCGAGGGACAGGTCGTCCAGATTCACCCGGGTCCCGTCGTCACCACGTTCGAGTTCAAGCCCGAAGCCGGCGTCAAGTACAGCAAGATCACCGGGCTGGCCGACGATCTCTGCCTGGCCATGCAGGCCGAATCGGTGCTGATCGACCGCATTCCGGGCAAGTCCACGGTCGGCATCCAGATTCCGAACCCGAACCGCGAAGCGATCTCGCTTCGCGAGCTGCTCGAGTCGGACAACTATCAACGGTCGACTTCGAAGCTGACGCTCGCGCTCGGCAAGACGATTCACGGCGAGCCGTATTTCACCGACCTCGCCACGATGCCGCACCTGCTCATCGCCGGCTCCACGGGCACCGGCAAGTCGGTCGGGCTGAATGCGATGCTTACGAGCATCCTCTACCGATCGACACCCGACGACGTGCGCCTGATCATGATCGATCCGAAGCGCCTCGAGCTCGGCATGTACGAAGACATTCCGCACCTGCTGACGCCCGTCGTGATGGATGCGAAAAAAGCGTCCAACGCCCTTCGCTGGGCGGTCCGCGAGATGGAGGAGCGCTACAAGACCCTCGCCGCCGAGGGCGTCCGCAACATCGACCAGTACAACCGGAACGTCCGAAACATGCTGGCCGAGAGCGGCGCCGCGGCCGACGATCCTGAAGCGCCCAAGCCGCTCCCGTTCATCGTCGTGGTCATCGACGAGCTCGCCGACCTGATGATGGTGGCCAGCAATGAAGTGGAAGAGTCGATTGCCAGGCTTGCGCAGATGGCGCGCGCGGTCGGCATTCACCTGATCCTCGCCACGCAGCGGCCCTCGGTGGACGTGATCACCGGGTTGATCAAGGCCAACCTGCCGTCGCGGATCTCGTTCCGCGTGTCGTCGAAGACCGACTCGCGCACGATCCTCGACAGCAACGGCGCCGAGCAGCTCCTCGGCAAGGGGGACATGCTCTTCCTGCCGCCGGCCTCGTCACGCTGCACTCGTCTGCACGGCCCCTACATCTCGGAACAGGAGAGCGCACGGCTCGCCAGCTTCCTTCGCAAGCAGGGCAAGCCGGTCTTCGACGACACGATCACGGCCGAGGACGAGAAGTCGGCACCCGGCGGCCTCGAATTCGAGAAGGACGAGCTCTACGACGAGGCTGCACGGATCGTCGTGGGCAGCGGGCAGGTGTCGATCTCGTATCTTCAGCGGCGGCTGCGGATCGGCTTCAGCCGCGCCGCGCGCCTCGTCGACATGATGGAAACCGACGGGCTCGTTTCCGCGGCAGCCGGCGGCAAGCCGCGCGAGGTACTCGTTGATCGCGGGTACTTCGAGGAGGTCGATGCCCAGCTCCGATAGAGCGGCGCTCGCGGGACTTCTGCTGACTGTACTGGCGCTCGGCGTCCGCGCCGAGCCGGCATCCCCGGAGTCTGCGTACAAGGAGCTGATGGCGCGCGAGTCAGCGGTGCGCGAGGAGCTTGCCGCCGCGTCGGCAGCCAGGCAGGCGGCAGTTGCCCGGAAGGCGCGGGCGCTGACTGCCGACTACGAGGACCTCGCGCGCCGGAATCCGACGAGCGGATACAGCGACAACGCCCTCTGGCAGGGAGCGCTGCTGGCGTCCGACGTCTTCCACCGTCTCGGCCAGCAGGCCGATCGTCAAACGGCGCGCCGCCTGCTCCAGGCGTTGACCGATCGATTCAGGACGAGCTCGTTGATCCCCAAGGTCCCGGCTGTGCTCGCCGCGCTCGAATCGCCCTCTCCTGCCGCACCCCCCTCGAACCCACCGCCGCGGTCAGCGCCGAAGACGGCCACTTCCCCGGCGCCGCCTCCCGCAGCGACCCTCACTGATATCCAGCACGAAGTTCGGGATGACGCCGTGCGCGTCACGCTGCTGCTCGACGCCGAGACGCCGTTCAACACCGAGCAGCTCTCGAACCCGGCGCGACTGTCGATTGACCTTCAGAACACCCGTGCCCTTTACGCATTGAAGGACGCCAGGCTGACGTTTTCCGACGACGTGGTTCGTCAGATTCGCGTCGGCCGTCAGGCCGACGCGCGCACGCGCGTCGTGATCGATCTCGATGGCCCCGCGCGGTCCAGCATCTATCCGGTCTACAACCCGTATCGCCTGGTCATCGACTTCGAGCGTACCGGTCGCTCGAACAAGCCGGTCTCGGTCGCCTGGCGAGAAGACGCCCGTCCGGCCGCCGGCGGGACCGCAACCCGGTCGCCCGCATCCACCGCGTCATCGTCGGTTTCACCGCGAACGCCCGGGCAGCGGCCGGGTGTCTCCACGAATGCTTCCCCTGCCGCCACTGGCGGAAGAACGACGACGAAGCCGCCAACCACGGCGGCATCGGCTGCCGGCCGATCTGCGCCCGGCGCCGCGCCGCCCACGCCGCCCTCCGCCAACACACGCGGCGGGTTCTCGCTCTCGAGGCAGCTCGGTCTCGGAATCTCGCGCATCGTCATCGATCCCGGTCACGGCGGTCACGATCCCGGCGCACGCGCCAACGGGCTCACGGAGGCCGAGCTCGCCCTCGACGTGGCGCTCAGGCTCGAACGGCGGCTCCTCGAGCAGCCGGGAGTCGAAGTGACGCTGACCCGCCGGACGAGCGAGTTCATCCCGCTCGACAAGCGGACGGAGATCGCGAACAAGGCGAGCGCGGATCTGTTCCTGTCGATCCACGCCAACGCCAGCGAGAACGACAGCGCGCGCGGAATCGAGACCTACTTCCTGAACTTCGCCCCTGATGACGAGGCCGCAGCCATCGCCGCGCGCGAAAATGCCGGCTCCGACAAGTCGATGCGCAACCTGCCCGATATGGTCCGCGCCATCGCGCTCAACAACAAGATCGACGAGTCACGCGACTTCGCGAAGCTGGTGCAGGATCGACTCTACAACGGACTGAAGAAGAACAACCGCCAGGCGAAGAACCTCGGAGTCAAACAGGCGCCGTTCCAGGTGCTCATCGGCGCTGCGATGCCGAGCATCCTGGCGGAGATCTCGTTCATCACCCATCCACAGGAAGCGACGCTGCTCAAGACCGACAAGTACCGCGAGCACATCGCCGAATCGCTGTTCAACGGCGTGATGGCGTATCAGAAGGCGTTGAAGAAGGGGGAGGGGGGAAAATAGAGGCCTGTTCCGGGTTCCGGGTTCCGCGTTCCAAGTTCGGTTCGAGGTTCGGGGTTCGGAGTTCTGAGTTCAAGGTTCTGGGTTCAAGGTTCGGGGTTCAAGGTTCGGGGTTCAAGGTTCTGGGTTCGAGGTTCGGGGTTCAAGGTTCTCGGTTCGAGGTTCTGGGTTCGAGGTTCACGTTCGGAGTTCGACGTTCCGGTTCAAAGTTCCCGGTTCAACCTCCGGGGTTCAAGACCCCCATTCAACGCTCGGCGCGACGGTTGACTGTTCGCCGTTCAGCGTTCAGGCTTTCCGGGTCGTGATTCAGCTCTCCTCGCCGCCCGTCGCAACCGTGCACGTTCCGCGCGTTGTTTCTTCACTCTCTCAGCATTTTGTTTGGCCTCATCCGACTGGAGATAGTCCAGCCATCCGCCGATTTCGGAGAGGGCCGCCTGAATCATGGCTTCCAGCTCCTGCTGGGTCGCCTCATCGATCAGTCCGCGGTCGACCGCATCCTGGAGGTGATTCTGGCATTCGAGCAACGATGCCCGCCCGTTTCGGACGAAGCGAGCATTGTCAATCGGCTCGAAGCGACCGAATCCTTCGGCGACCTGCGAAGGTGCCGACGCAGCGGCTTCACTCACCTGCTTGCGAAGATTGTCTTCTCCGGAGAAGACGCCGGTCTTCACGAGCCGGTAGATGGCAAGCTTGAATTCACGAGCCCTCTGCCAGGCACGGACTTCGCGATAGGTGTTGGCCATGGCAACGCCGATTGCGCGTCTGATGCCTGATCGGAAATATCGTGTTTTGCGAAGAAATCTGCGAGTAGTACTCAGAAACGGCAAGGGAACAGATGGCGTCGGAGGGCAGATTTCGCCGACGGCCGAATCATTGAACCCCGAACCTGGAAGCGCGGAACCTGGAACCCAGAACCTGGAACGCCGAACCGGAACAGAGAACGTGGGAACTTCGAACGTGCGACGACGAACGTGCGAAGTTCGAACTCGAACTACGAACCTCGGAACTACGAACCGCGGAACTACGAACCGCGGAACTACGAACCTCGAACTACGAAACTGAACCCGGACGAACTTGGAACCCGGAACCCGGAACCCGGAACCCGTGAGCTAAATCCCCAATCTCGCATGGTCCGTTTCCATGGGCCCCTTGCCGGCGGCTTCCGCTCGCTTCTTGAAGTAGATGATGACCGCCCCTGTGACCAATCCTGCGAGAGCCGCCCCGACCATGATCAGGCCAGCCACCCCGATGGCGCCGACGATGACCTGCGGGTAGGTGATCTCGGGCGTGATGGGCGGCTGCTTCGCGACCTCGACGACGATTGGATTCTGAAGGAGGACGATCATATTTTCTTAGACGCCCGCCGCCTGTTAAGGCTCCGGCGTCAGATCCTTCCACTCTGACGCGGCGAGCGCGAGCTCTGCCAGCGTCCGGACGGCGACGCCGGTTGCTCCCTTCGGCTGATACGGTTTCGATTCCTCAGCCCAGGCTGTGCCGGCGATGTCCATGTGCACCCAGGGCAGATTTCCTGAAAACTCCTTCACGAAGAGCGCGCCCGTGATGGCGCCGGCGGGGCGGCCGCCGGTATTGCTGAAATCGGCGATTTCGCTCTTGAACAGTTCCTTGTAGTCGTCGAACACCGGCATCGGCCACGAACGATCCCCGGCGCGCACGCTCGCCTTTCGAACCTGTTCGACCCAGGCGTCCGGCGTGCCGAACAGGCCGCTCGTCGTCTTGCCGAGAGCCACCACGCAGGCGCCGGTCAGCGTCGCCACGTCCACGAGGTGCGTGGCCCCCAGCTGGCGCGCGTACCACAAGGCGTCGCCGAGAACCAGCCGTCCTTCGGCGTCGGTGTTGAGAATCTCGACGGTCTTCCCCTCGGCGCTCGTCAGCACGTCACCCGGTTTGACCGCCCGTCCGCCGGGCATGTTCTCCGTCATCGGGACGACACCGAGGCACCGTACGGGCAGTCCCATGCGCGCAATCGCAATCATGGCGCCAATCACCGCCGCGCCGCCGGACATGTCGTCTTTCATCTTGTCCATGTTCTCGGCGGGCTTGATCGAGATGCCTCCGGTGTCGAACGTGATGCCCTTCCCTACCAGCCCGAGCACCGGGCCGCTGCTCCCGCTGCCCTTCGGCTCGTGACGGAGCACCACCACCCGGGGCGGCTCCTGGCTGCCGCTCGCCACACCGAGCAGCAATCCCATGCGCAGCTGCGCGATCCGCTGCTCGTCGAGGACCTCTACCCCGAGTCCGGCGGCGCGGGCGAGCTCGGCGGCGCGCTCGGCGAACAGACGCGGTGTCAGCCGGTTCCCCGGCTCGTTGGCGAGCTCCTTCGCGAGGTTGCTGCACTCGCCGAGAAGACGCCCGCGCTCGAGGGCGCGCTCGACATCCGGGGAGCTCTCGGGGACGCGTAGAACAGCCGCATCGAGGAATACAGTCGGAAGCTCGTCGGTCTTGTAGCGTGCGCCTTCGAAGTTCGAGAGCGTCAGCCCCTCGGCCATGGCCTGCGCGGCCTCCGCAGCACTCACCGGAGTGCCCGGACGATGGATGAGCGCGACGCTCATGACCCGCCGCTGACGTGCGACCAGCCCTCCCGTGGCGGCGACTCTCCGAAGGCGATCGGAGGCAAACTTCGCACGCGGTCCCGCTCCGACGAGCACGGCCCGGCGCATGCGAGCGCCCGGGAAGGCCAGGGTCGTCGTGTGCGTTTCGTAGAGTTTGCCGGTCAGCTCGCGCCGGTCGCGCGCCCGGCCCAACTCTCCGCCCGAGGCGCTGTCGAGACCGGCCTCATCACCAAGGTCGTCCTCTTCGAAGAACGGGATGATCAACAGCTCGGTGTCGATCTCGTGCGTCGGCTGGACAGTGAGCGCGAAAGCCGGGGTTCTGTGAACCTTCTGCATCGAAGGGGGCTCTCCGTACGGTTGTCGGACGCGCTGGGCGCCGCCCGACGCGTCTTTGCACGAATCGGCGTCAACTGCGAGCTGCCGCTCCCTGGCTTCTGCTTGTTCGCACGCAGGCTGCGGGCATAGAATCAACGAGAACTGGCCAGGGGACTGTCATGATTCAACCACGATGCGCGCCATGCGTAGTCGCCGCGGTGTTAGGGTTCACCACGCTTTCCGGCGGCGCGCTCGACGCGCAGCGGAACGATGACAAGAAACCCAGTCTATCACTCAAGACCACACCAACCGCCGGCTTCTCCCCGCTGAAGATCCGCGCCGCGGTCGACGTCCGCGGCGGCTCCGACGATGCGCAGGACTTCTACTGTCCGGCGGTCGAGTGGGAGTGGGGCGACGAAACCAAGTCGACGAACTCCGAGGATTGTGAGCCGTACCAGCCGGGGAAGAGCCAGATTCAGCGGCGGTACTCGATGGAGCACATCTTCAACGAGTCGGGCAGTTTCAACGTGCGCTTCCGCCTGAAGCAGGGGAACCGCGTCGTCGCGAACACTTCGGCGGTCGTGCACGTGCGTCCAGGCCTTCGCGACGAGTTTGACAACTGACGTCTCAGCCGAAGCGGTGATGGCGGATCTGCGGGCGCAGGTCCGCGAGCGGATCCGCGAGCACCTGCTCCGCCACGGCGCATCGCGCGCGTTCGACGAGCCGGAGCTGTTCGCCGACGTCGACGCGCTGCTTCGCGCCGCCGTCAACTCGGCGACGCCCTCCTCGCTGCTGATCCCCGAGCTGCTCGGCGATCCGGAGACCTGGCGCCCCGACACCGCGATGCGCTACCAATCCCACCGCGGCGCGATCGGCCCGGTCATCGTCTTCGTGAAGCGGCGCCTGCTGATGCCGGTGTTCCGCTGGCTCTTCGAATACAGCCGCGACAACTTCGAGCGGCAGCGCCGCATGAACGAGGTGCTGTGCGGCTGCGTCCAGGAGCTCGCGATCGAGACGGCACGCCTGCGCCGGGAAGTGCGCCGCCTCTCGCAGTGAAGCTCGCTTTCGTCGTCCAGCGATACGGCGCCGACATCGCCGGCGGATCGGAGGCGCATTGCCGCGAGCTCGCCGAGCGTCTCTCCAGCCGGCACGACATCACCGTCCTGACGAGCTGCGCGCGCGATTACGTGACCTGGGCGAACGCGTTTCCGGCTGGCGAGTCGCGGGAGGGCGCGGTGCGGGTGCGGCGGTTTCCCGTCGCACGGCGCCGGCGGCTCAAGGTGTTTGCCGATCTCAGCGACGAGGTCTTCGCCGGCCGTGCGCCGCGCGACGCGCAGGACGAATGGTTCCGCGAGAATGGCCCGGTCGTGCCTGCGCTCCTCGACCATCTCCGAAGCGAGGGCCGCTCCTACGACGTCGTGCTCTTCTGGGCCTACCGCTACTTCCAGTCGTACTTCGGGCTGCCGCTCGTCGCCGATCGGGCCGTGCTGGTGCCGACCGCCGAAGAAGATCGCGCCATCGATCTCGACGTGCTCGCCGACTACTTCCGCCTGCCTGCCGGTTATTTGTTCCTCACGCCAGAGGAAGAGCAGCTGGTGTCGACGCGCGCCGGCGGTACGCTGCACCCGTTCGAGATCATCGGCAGCGGCCTCGAGCCGCGCGCTGCGATCGATGCGCGCGCGCTGCTGGAACGTCACCGCATCCCGCCGGAATACGTTCTGTATCTCGGCCGCGTCGACCGCAACAAAGGGTGCGACAGCCTCCTCGAGTACTTCCAGGCGTTCGCGGATCGCCCCGACGCTCCGGTGCTGGTGCTGGCCGGACCAGCCAAGATGCTGATTCCGGCGCACCCGCGTATCAGGGCGCTCGGCTACGTACCCGACGAGCTGCGCGACGCGCTGCTCGCCAACGCCCGGACGCTGATCGTCCCCTCGCCGTACGAGAGCCTCAGCATCGCGCTCCTGCAGGGGTGGAACTACAGCGTGCCGGCGCTGGTCAACGCACGGTGCCGTGTGCTGGATGGACAGGTGCGGCGGGCCAATGGCGGCCTCTCCTATCGCTCAGGCCGCGAGTTCGAAGCCGCACTCGAGTATCTGCTCACGAACCACGCGGCGCGCGACGCGTTCGGAGGCCAGGGGCTCGCGTACGTCGAACGTGAGTATCGCTGGCCGACGGTTATAGAACGGGTCGAGCGCCTGATTGCCGCTGTCGGTCAGGCACGAGGACCCTTACACATTCGGTAGTGTCCGGCTTGAGCCGACTGGAGAACGGAGATCACGGAGGAACGGCACACGCTCACCACGGAGGAACGGTGAAACGGAGGACGAACGGAGGATGCTCAGTTGCGGACGACATTGCGTTTTTGACGCGTTCCCAAGGTGGGCCCGCGCTACGCGCGGCAGGGAACGAGGAGAACACCGATCACAAACACTCTCAGAGACTCACCAAGCGTGCTTGTGATCGGCGTTCTCCTCGTTCCCTGGCGCCAGCCGAAGGCCGGCGGCCCACCTGCAAAGCGCCCCAAAGCAGATGTCGGCGGCGGGTCAACCCGCACGGAAGATCTCGGTGCCTCTGTGCCTCTGTGGCGTGTTTTCCTCCGTTACTCCGCGTCTCCGTGTTTACGCGCACCGCTCTTCCGTAACCTCCAATCCTCCCCCACCAACGCATGACACAATTCCCATGACTCACCTGCCATGAACTTCGAATTCGGCGGCGATATCGCCTGGCGACCCACTCCCGACTACATCGAGAACAGCCGCCTCATGGCCTTCATGAGGCGGCACGGGATTCACAGCTACGACGAGCTGATGCGACGCTCGATCGCCGACCCGGACTGGTTCTGGCCGGCGGTGCTCGACGATCTCGGCATCGAGTTCTACCGGCCGTACAGCCGCGTGCTCGACACATCCCGCGGCATCGCCTGGGCGCGCTGGTGCGTCGACGGCCGCATGAACATCGTCCACAACTGTCTCGACAAGTGGATGGGTACCGAGGTCGAGGGACGGACGGTCCTGCGATCGGAAAACGAATCGGGCGAGATCCGCTCGCTCACGTACGGGGAGCTGTCGCAGGAAGTGGGACGCTGCGCCAACGCCCTCAAGACGCTCGGTCTGGCCCGCGGCGATCGCGTCGGCATCTTCATGCCGATGTGCCCCGAGCTCGTGGCCGCGTTCTTCGCCGTCATGAAGCTCGGTGGCATCGTCCTGCCGCTGTTCTCGGGGTACGGGCCGGAAGCAGTCGCCACGCGCCTCCGCGACGCGGACGTTTCGATCCTCCTGACCGCCGACGGCTTCACGCGCCGCGGGCAGCGGGTCGACATGAAAGCGGTGGCCGACACTGCCGTCGGCGCGGCGCCCTCGGTGCGCCATGTGGTCGTGGCAGCCCGGATCGGCGCCGACGTGCCGATGCGCGCTGGCCGCGACTGGCGCTGGACCGATCTCGTCGCGCGGCAGGACGGGGTGTGCGCCACCGAGCAGACGGACGCAGAAGATCCATTGATGATCATCTACACGTCCGGCACCACCGGCCGTCCCAAGGGCGCGCTGCACACGCACTGCGGCTTCCCGGTGAAGACGGCGCAAGACATGGTGCATGCCTTCGACGTGCACCCGGGCGACTGCATGTTCTGGGTGACCGACATCGGATGGATGATGGGCCCCTGGGAAATCATGGGGATGACGCTCCTCGGCGGCACCTTCGTCGCCTACGACGGCGCTCTGGACTATCCGGGGCCGGGGCGGCTCTGGCAGATCGTCGAGCGCCACCGAGTGAACATCCTCGGCGTCTCGCCAACGCTCATCCGCTCGCTGATGGCGCACGGCGAGGAACCGGTACGCGCGCACTCGCTGGCGTCGCTGCGCATTCTCGGATCGACCGGCGAGCCCTGGAACCCGGAGTCGTGGCGATGGCTCTTCGAGGTCGCCGGCGGCAGCCGGCTGCCGATCATCAACTACTCCGGCGGCACGGAGGTGTCCGGAGGGCTGGTGGCCGGCAACGTGCTGACGCCATTGAAGCCAGCCGCCTTCGCCGCTCCGCCGCCAGGCATCGCGGCTGACGTGGTAGACGATGCGGGAAAACCCGTGCGCAATCAGGTCGGCGAGCTCGTCGTTCGAGCTCCGTGGATCGGGATGACGCGTGGGTTCTGGCGCGACGCCGAGCGCTACGAGCAGACGTACTGGTCGAGATTCCCCGGCGTCTGGCTGCACGGCGACTGGGCCGTCATCGACGACGATGGTCTTTGGTACATCCTGGGACGCTCGGACGACACGATCAAGATCGCCGGTAAACGTCTCGGCCCCGCGGAAGTGGAGTCGGTGCTCGTCGAACACCCGGCGGTGCTCGAGGCCGCAGCGATCGGCGTGCCCGATCCGCTCAAAGGGCAGACGCTGGCCTGCTTCTGCGTGCTGCGCCCGGGAACGGAAGGCAGCGATACGCTCGCCGGCGAGCTCCGGGCGCTCGTGGTCGAGCGCCTCGGCAAGCCGATGCGCCCTCAGGCAATCGAGTTCGTTGGCGAAGTACCCAAGACGCGGAACGCAAAGGTGATGCGACGCGTCATCAGGGCGGCGTATCTCGGCGAGCCGCCAGGCGATCTCTCGTCCCTCGAGAACCCGCAATCGGTCGACGCGATCCGTCGTATCGCGCGAAAGTCGCCGGGCTGACACCCGGATCAAGGCCGGCCGATCCTCACACCGCGGCCGGCGATTTTGTACTCATTGAGCAGCGCCGCCGGACCCTTGTCCCTGACCGGGCCGGCGGAAACGGAAGAATCCCGACTGGTTGTACGTGGCGCCCACGTGCACGCGCTGGATGTTGTCCAGCAGTCCGAGATTGTAATAGTCCTGGCCTCCGTAGTACCTGACGAAGAACCCCCATCCACCTTCCCGGGTCGGAAAGCACGACGCCTGCGCCGTGATGGCCACCGGCCAGACCGAGTCGGGATGTCCCGCGATCGCCTTGATCGCGCCCATCGCCTCCGCCCGCTTGGGACACCAGGAGATCTCACGGGTGGCGATCGATGCCGCGAACTCGGTGCGGGCCCGGCCGTAGAGGTCTTCCATCTCGTCATCGACCCAGGCGCGTGGGTGATATTCGAAGTCGACGCGGAACCCCCACTCGCGCGTCGCCCACAACTGATCGTCGAGAGTGTTCCGGCGATAGTTCATGCCGACCCGAATGTAGTTGGTCGAAAAGCTCCCGTCGTGTTTGTTCACTTCGCGCTGGTCGGGCAGCGGGTCTGGCGGTATGCAATCCTCACCGACCCGCTGTTCGTCCGTGAAGAAGCACCCATCCTGACCGTTCGAGTGATGGCCTCCCGTGACGTGCGCCTCCCAGAGCGACACCTGCGAGCCGGCGTCTGCGGCGGGGGTGCGACCCGCCGCAAAGGCGCTGGCGACGGCACCGACGTTTCGCGCCCAGATGACCTGAAAGTTTCCACGCGGCATGTACGAAGGTGTGCGCACGGGATTCGAGACCTGATCGAACATGCGGAGACGCACGGCGGGCGTGCCGGTAATCGAGATCGCAAAGGTCTTCTGGCGCTTCGTCTGCTGTGTGATGTCGATCAGGTCAGTGAAGTTCTGGTACGCGACCAGGTGCGGCTGGATGTCCGCTTCGAACACCGTGTCCTGCCTGAGCGCAAAGAACACATCGGTACCTTCGAGGAACGGCACCAGCGCGCCGGCGTTCGTGACGGTCGTGCGCGGATCCCTCCGCTCGGTGTCGCTTTGAGCAGAAGCCGGAGCGGCAATCGCGAACAAGGAGACGAGGAGGAGCACAGAGCCGGGAGTCGAATCGCTCATAGATGACATGGCACGAGGCTGAGTGGACGCGGCCGCCGGAATTGGCTGCCGCGGGGCTCGGTGGGGAGAAACGAATTCTAGCAGCCCGTGGCGAAAGGTGGTGACGGGCTGCTGAGGCGCCGAACAAACCACAGAAGCACCGAGACCACAGAGATTCCTATGATTTTCTCTGTGCCTCTGTGCCTCGGTGGCGAAAATCTCTGTCCCTCACAGGCCGATACGATTTCACCACGCCTGTTAGAGGATTTCCGAACTCAACTCGAACCGGCCATCGCCTCCGCAGGGAAACGCGTGCACACGGACGACGGCCGTCAACGGCAGCGGGCCGTAGATGTGCGGGAAAAGCTCCGCTCCACCTTCCAGGTTCTCGGTGACGATCGGCGACGGGATCTGCGCCGGATCGATCTCGAGGAGGACGAGCCCCTGCCGGCCACGGAAGAGCCGGTTCGCCACCGGCACAACCTGCTGCCGGTATGAGCAGTGGATGAACCCTTCACGTGCGAACGCCGCCGGGCGGTAAACGCCCTCCGCCCGCGCCGTCTGCAGCTCCTCTTCGGAGGTGATGTGAAAGAGCGGATTGACAGGGCTCACTGGTGGGTCTTCATCAACTCCGCGCGCCAGCGTCCGGCCGCGTCGAAGAGCGAGTCGATCGCGTCACCCTTCTTGAGATCCGCGCGCACCGATGTCAGCAGCTGAATGAGCTGATCGAGCGCGTCGCCGATGGCGTCGGCGTTCTCGGCACAGACGTCCCGCCAGACGCTTGCCGGGCTCGCCGCCAGCCTGGTGGTATCGAGGAGGCCGCGGCCGGCAAGACGCAGCCCGTCGGCCGAGGCGCCGGCGCCGGCGACCTGCATCAGCGCGCTCGCCGTGAGTTGCGGGAGATGACTGAGGAAGGCCATCAACCGATCGTGCGCCTCGGCATCGAGCGTCACCGGCTTCGCGCCGAGACCGCGAACGAACCGGAACAGCCGCTCGAGGGCGGCACTCGATGTGGTCTCGACAGGCGTGAAGATCCACGGGCGCGCCTGAAACAGATCGGGCCGGGCGAAGCCGAATCCGCCCTTCTCGCCGCCGCCGATCGGGTGGCCGCCGACGAATGACTCGGGATGCGTCAACCGCGCGGCGGCGCGCACGATATCGCGCTTCGTGCCGCCGACGTCGGTGATGATCGTGGAGGCGGGCGACAGGCGCAACGACTCGGCAAGGAGCTTCACGTTCTGACGCACCGGCGCGGCGAGAACGATGAGTTCCACGCGGCCGACCGCTTCAAGGGTGTCGACGGCGCGGTCGATCGCACCGCTCGACAGGGCGTGCGCCAGCACCGGCTGACGATCCACGCCGATCACGCGGCAGCCGGACCAGCGCTCGCGGATCCCGAGCGCGATCGAGCCGCCGATCAAACCGAGGCCGACGATCGCGATCGAGGTGAACGGCGGCGGCTCTATCTGTTCCACCCGCGCCGCGCCACCGGCTCCAGGCAGATGCTGCGGCCGATGGCCGGCGCGATGATCCGGAGCTCCGCCATCAGCCGGTCGAACTGGCTCGGGAACATCGACTGCGCGCCGTCACTGAGCGCGTGGTCGGGGTCGTTGTGCACTTCGATCAGGAGGCCGTCGGCGCCCGCCGCCACCGCGGCCCTGGCCATCGGCGCCACCATGTCGCGGCGTCCGGCGCCGTGACTCGGGTCGGCCACCACCGGCAGGTGGCTCAGCTTCTTGACGACCGGGATGGCCGAGATGTCGAAGGTGTTGCGCGTGGCGGTCTCGAATGTGCGGATCCCGCGCTCGCACAGGATGACCTCGTTGTTGCCGCCGGCCAGGATGTACTCCGCCGAGAGCAGCCACTCCTCGATGGTCGCCGAGATGCCGCGCTTCAGCAGCACCGGCTTGCGCGCGTGCCCGAGCTCGCGCAGCAGCGTGTAGTTCTGCATGTTGCGCGCGCCGACCTGGAAGATGTCGCAGTACCTGGCGATCAGCTCGATCTGGCTGATATCCATCACTTCCGAGATCAGCTTCAGGTTGTGCGCGTCGGCGCCGCGGCGCAGCATCTGCAGACCCTGCTCGCCGAGTCCCTGGAAGCTGTACGGCGAGCTGCGCGGCTTGAACGCGCCGCCGCGCAGGATCTTCGCGCCGGCACGCCGCACGGCGGCGGCGCTGGCGTGCACCTGCTCGTCGGTTTCAGCCGAGCAGGGACCGGCCATCACGATCACCTCGTCACCGCCGATCCGGACATCGTCAATGGTGACCACGGTGTCTTCAGGTTTGAAGGTGCGGCTGGCGCGTTTGTACGGCTCGGAAATCCGCAGCACCTCGTGTACGCCATCGAGCAGCCCGATCAGCTCCGGCTCGATTTTGTGTGCGCCGACCACGCCGAGCACCGTGCGCGTCGCGCCCGACGATCGATGCACGTCCATGCCGAGCTCGATGAGTCGAGCGATAACCGCATCCACTTGCGCCTCGGTGGCGCGTTCCTTCATCACGACGACCATGACATCACTCTCCAGATCAACACTCCCGATCGAATCCGCGCCCGTTACACCCGCTTCTCGTCCTGCCCGGAGCCGGAGCCGTCGCGGCGCTCGCTCGCCAGCCGCTCGGCCCGGCGTGCTTCGTCGATGACCCGCTCGAAGATCCGCACCACCGCTTCGGCCTCCAGCGGACCGGCGAGCTCGGCGGCCGACGTCCTGACCCGCGTGAGCACCTGCGCCTCGCGCTCCGGTTGATAGATGGGCAGCCCCGCCTCGTGTTTCAACCTCCCGACCTCCACCGCACACGCCACGCGAACGTTCAAGAGCCGCACGAGTTGCTCATCGATCACGTCGATGCGGCTTCGCAGCTCCTCGATGCTCAGGACTTCAGCCAACGCACATACTCCTCTACCCGTGTCGTGAGATCGCCCGACTGACCCGCTTCGGCGATGACATTCACCAGCGCGCTACCGACCACGGCCGCGTCGGCCCACTGGGCCACCCGGCGCACGTGCTCGGGCTTCGAGATGCCGAAGCCGAGCGCCAACGGAAGGTCGCTCACCGCCCTGATCCGCCGCACCATCTCTTCAGCGCCCTCGGCCAGGTCGTCGCGAACACCGGTGACGCCGAGCCGCGAAATGGCATACAGAAAGCCGCTGCCGAGCGCAGCCGCCTGGCGGAGACGATCGTCGGAAGTCGTCGGGCTGAGCAGAAGGATTGTATCAATCCTGCGCGCATCGAGCATGGCGCGGAAATCGCCCGCTTCTTCGAGCGGAAGGTCGAGCACGAGGACGCCGTCGACGCCGGCGGCCGACGCCAGATCCGCGAACCGCTCGGCGCCGATGCGCAGAATCGGGTTCGCATAGCTGAAGATCACCACCGGCATGCGGAGCTGCGGGCGCAGCCGCGCCACGAGATCCAGAACGCCGACGAGAGTCGTGCCAGACGCCAGCGCCCGCTCCGTCGCGCGCTGGATCACCGGGCCGTCAGCGAGCGGGTCGGAGAACGGAACGCCGATTTCGACCACGTCCGCTCCCGCCCGATCGAGCGCCTGGAGAATCCCCTCTGTACGCGTCAGGTCCGGATCGCCCGCCGTGACATACGTCACGAGCCCGGGACGATGGCCCGCACGCAGCGCCGCGAACGTGTCGGCCAGCCGGCTCACCGCAGCGCCTCCACGACGCTCTGCACGTCCTTGTCACCGCGTCCCGAGAGGTTCACCAGCATCACCGTGCCGGCACGGGCGTTCTGCGCCTCGCGCATGGCGTGAATGACCGCGTGTGACGACTCGAGCGCGGGGATGATGCCCTCGTGACGCGCCAGCGCCTTGAACCCTTCCAGCGCGTCGGCATCCGAGGCGTGGGCGTACTCCGTGCGGCCTTTCTCGCGCAGCCAGGCGTGCTCGGGCCCCACCGCAGCGTAATCGAGACCGGCCGAGATCGAATGCGTCAACTCGATGTTACCCGCCTCGTCCTGGAGGATGAACGTCCGCGTTCCCTGCAGCACGCCGGTGCTGCCGCCGGCGAATCGCGCCGCATGCCGTCCCGGTTCGATACGCTCACCGCCCGCCTCGACGCCAACCAGGCGTACGCCGGGATCGTCGATGAAGGCGTCGAAGATCCCGATGGCATTGCTGCCCCCGCCGACGCAGGCGATCACGACATCCGGGAGGCGTCCCGCCTGCTCGAGGATCTGCCGTCGCGCTTCCAGCCCGATGACCGCCTGAAACTCGCGCACCATCAGCGGATATGGATGCGGGCCGAGGGCAGACCCGAGGAGGTAGTAGGTGTGATGCACGTTGGTGACCCAGTCGCGCATCGCTTCGTTGATCGCGTCCTTCAGCGTCTTGCTGCCGGCGTCGACCTGGCGCACGGTCGCGCCAAGCAGCTGCATGCGCACCACGTTCAGCGCCTGTCGGCGCATGTCCTCGGCGCCCATGTACACGACGCACTCGAGCCCGAGCAGGGCGCAGGCGGTTGCCGTCGCCACACCATGCTGTCCGGCACCGGTCTCGGCGACGACACGTGACTTCCCCATTCGTCTGGCCAGCAGCGCCTGCCCGAGCGCGTTGTTGATCTTGTGCGCGCCGGTGTGCGTCAGGTCTTCCCGCTTGAGAAAGATGCGGACCGCCGGTCCGTCCGTCCGGCTCTCCGCCGCCATCTCTCGTACAGCCGCCGCCAGCCTCGCCGCCTCGTACAGCGGCGTCGGTCGTCCGACGTAATGCGTCAGGAGGCGCGACAGCTCGGCCTGAAAGCCCGCGTCTGCGCGGGCCGCGAGATATCCCGCCGTGAGCTCCTCGATCGGCGCCACCAGCGTCTCGGGCACGTAGCGGCCGCCAAAGGCGCCAAAATAGCCGCGCGCATCGGGGTCGCGGCGCCCGAACGTCACCCGATTGCTCTGCGCTGTCTGCGTCATCGATCCTCAGTCACCCGCCTGAACGGCCCGCGCGAATGCCGCGCGCGCTCTCGCCAGAAACCGGCTCACCTTCACGAAGTCCTTGACCCCGGGAGTCTCCTCGACGCCCGACGAGACGTCCACGCCGTACGGCCGCACGCGTGTGATCGCGTCGGCCACGTTCTGAGGTGTCAACCCGCCGGCCAGTATCACGCGCGCCTGCGCAGCGATACCGGCTGCTCGTGCCCAGTCCACCGGCTGTCCCGTTCCTCCCCGCCGCACCGGGTCGACGGCATCGAGGAGCCATGTGGTCTCAGGCGGCCAGCTGTCGCGCGCCGTCGCGAAGCCGTCGAGGGCGACGGCGCGAAGGACCGGCAGGCCCAGCGCACCAGCGTGGGACGGCGTCTCGTCGCCGTGCAGCTGCACCGCGCTCAGCCCGACCTCCTCTGCCACACGACGAATCACTTCCGGCTCCTCGTCCACGAACACGCCGACCGTCGTCACGCCCGGGGGCACGTCTCGAACGATTGCGGCCGCGCGTTCGGGATCGATCCACCGCGGGCTCCGGCGCCAGAACACGAACCCGAGCGCCGTCGCGCCCGCGTCCACGGCGTGGGCCGCGTCGACGCTCCGGGTAATGCCGCAGATCTTGAGAAACGCCTCGCGCATGACACTCATGTCGCTTCACGTAGAGGCGGTCCGCCTCCGCCAGGCGGGTCTGAAGACCCGCCTCTACGTACCGGCCTGTACACGCGTGCCCATCAACGTCGCGATGGCACCGGCCGGATGGGGATCCGTCATGAACCGCTCGCCAATCAGATACGCTCGATAACCAGCCGTCGCCAGCCGCTCCACGTCGGCGCGTGACTGAATCCCGCTCTCACTCACCGCAGCCACGGACGGCGGCATCAGTGCCGCAAGCCTGAACGACGCTTCGACGTCCACTGCCAGCGTTCGAAGGTTGCGGTTGTTCACCCCGACGATCCGGGCGCCGCTGTCGATCGCGCGTGAAAGCTCGGTCTCGTCGTGCACCTCTACGAGCGCCGCCAGCCCGAGCTCAGTGGCGCGTTGCTGCAGTCGCACGAGCTCGTCCTGCGACAGAGCGGCGACGATGAGCAGCACCGCATCGGCGCCGGCTGCTCGCGCTTCGAGCAGCTGATAGTCGTCGACAACGAAATCCTTCCGCAGCAGCGGAATCTGCACGGCGGCGCGCACGGCCGCGAGATGGCCCAGTGCGCCATCGAAGAACGTCGGTTCAGTCAGAACCGAAATCGCTGCCGCGCCGCCTGCCGCGTACTGACGGGCGATGGTGACCGGGTCGTAGCGCTCACACAGGACGCCCTTCGACGGCGAGCGCCGCTTGCACTCCGCGATGAGGTTGACGCGTCCTCGTTGCGCCAGGGCCGCCTCGAAGCGGGCTCCGTTCGGAGCCGCCGTCTGCGCACGGCGCTCGAGCGCAGCGTCGGGCTCGAGCTCGCGTCTGACCGCGGTGATGCGCCTCGTCGCGGACACGATGGTCGCCAGCAGGTCCGGTCCGGCGCTCATGCCAGCGCCTCGCTATGCGAGCAGCGCACCATGGCGTCGAGCGTCGACCGCGCCGCTCCGGAATCGATGCCTTCACCCGCCAGTGCGATGCCGTCTCTCAACGAAGCGGCGCGGCCGGCCACGAAGAGGGCCGCGCCCGCGTTCAGCAGGACGATGTCGCGCGGCGGCCCGGGTTCGCCGGCGAGCACGCGCTCGACGATGGCGGCGTTGCGGGCGGCGTCGCCGCCCTCCAGGTCGCGCGGAGAAGCCTTTGCCAACCCGACATCGGCCGGATGCAGATAGAAGGTGTTGACCGCGCCGTCGCGGCACTCCGAGACCTTCGTGTACCCGGTCGTCGAGATTTCGTCGATGCCGTCGGCGCCGTGCACGACCCAGGCGCGCTCGGAGCCGAGCTGCATCAGCGACCGGGCCAGCAGTTCCGTCAGCTCCGACCGCGGCACGCCGACGAGCTGTCGCACCGCGCCGGCGGGATTCGTCAGCGGGCCGAGCAGGTTGAAGGTGGTTCGGATGCCAAGCTCGCGACGCGTCTGCGAGGCGTGCTTCATCGCCGGATGGAACGTCGGCGCGAAGAAGAACGCGATGTTCGCCTCGTGCAGCGTCCGCTCGACAACGGCCGGCGGCGCGCCGATCTGCACGCCGAGATGCTCGAACACGTCGGCGCTGCCGCAGCGGCTCGACACGGATCGGTTGCCGTGCTTGGCGAGCTTGACGCCGCAGGCGGCCACGACGACCGCCGCCGCA
Source organism: Vicinamibacterales bacterium (assembly GCA_036274155.1). Classification (GTDB taxonomy): domain Bacteria; phylum Acidobacteriota; class Vicinamibacteria; order Vicinamibacterales; family UBA2999; genus Gp6-AA40. The sequence continues at coordinate 31,679 of DASUGH010000188.1, forward strand.
GAAGAGATGTTGAATGTGCCGGATCGATCGCCGCCCGTTCCGCAGGTATCGAACACCTCCCCCGCCGGCCGCGCCAGCTTTACGGCGTGCTCGCGCATCACCCGCGCGAAGCCCACGAGCTCGGCCGGCCGTTCGCCTTTCATGACCAGCACGGCGAGCAGCGCGCCGAGCGACGCCGGCGCGGCGCGTCCTTCCATGACCTCGCGCATCGCACCGGCAGCCTCGTCCTCCGTGAGGTCTTCGTGGCGCACGACCTTCTCGACAAGAGCAGTCAGCATGGCCGTGCTGCCGAGTTGAAGCTCGGCACTGCGAAACGCTTCCCTGCCGAGCTGAAGCTCGGCACTGCGAAAGCGGGCACAGCGAAAACGGGCACTGCGAAAACGGTCGTCATGCCAGACACATTCGGTCCCATCAGAGGTCCAGGAAATTCCGCAGGATGGTCCGGCCTTCGTCGGTCAGCACCGACTCCGGATGGAACTGCACGCCGTGCACCGGATAAGTCCGGTGGCGAACGGCCATGATCGTGCCGTCTTCCTGCGTGCGCGCCGCCACCTCGAGCTCCGCAGGCACGTCGGCCGGCGAGATCACCAGCGAGTGATACCGGCCGGCCGGAAACGGCGCCACCATCCCCCGGAACACGCCCTTGCCGTCGTGCACCACCGTCGAGGTCTTCCCGTGCATCGGCGCCGCGGCGCGGCACACCGTGCCGCCGTACACCATGCCGATCGCCTGGTGACCGAGGCAGACGCCGAGAATCGGCAACGCCGGACCGAATCGCCGGATCACATCGGGCGTGATTCCCGCCTGCTCCGGCCGCCCCGGACCCGGCGAGATCAGGATCTGATCCGGCGCCATCGCCTCGATCTCTCCCGTGGTCACCGCGTCGTTGCGGCGGACGCGCACGTCGGCGCCGAGCTCGCCGAGGTACTGCACGAGGTTGTACGTGAACGAGTCGTAGTTATCGATGACCAGAACCATGAATCGATCCTTGAATTGACGGAGTGACGGATTTACGGATTTGAATTGACGGATTGACGGATTGACCGATTTGAATTGACGGAGTGACGAAATGACGGATTTGAATTGACGGAGTGACGGATTGACGGATTGACGAATTGAGAGATTGGATTGACGAATTTCCAGTGCGTCGTCACTCGATCCGTCAATTCAGATCCGCAAATCCGCAAATCCGTCAATTCGTCAATCCGTCAGTCCGTCGATTCGTCAATTCGTCAATTCGTCAATTCGTCAATCCGTCAATTCAAATCCGTAAATCCGTCAATCCGTCTATGCATCATCACCATTGTCCCTGTTGCGCCAGCTCCAGCGCCCGTATCACTCCGCGCGCCTTGTCTCGCGTCTCCTCGTATTCCGCCGTCGGGTTCGAATCGGCAACGATGCCGGCGCCGGCCTGCACGTACGCCCGTCCCTTCTCGATGATGACCGTCCGGATGGTGATGCAGAAATCCAGGTTGCCGGCGAAATCCAGGTAACCGACGGCACCCGCATACGCGCCGCGCCGGCGATTCTCGAGCTCCGAGATGATCTCCATGGCGCGGACCTTCGGCGCGCCCGACACCGTGCCGGCGGGAAAGCACGCGACCAGCGCGTCGAGGCGGTCGTGTTCATCGTCCAGGCGCCCCTCGACGACCGACACGAGGTGCATCACGTGAGAGTACCGCTCGAGCGTCATGTAGGTCGGCACCCGCACGGTTCCGTAGGAGGAGACGCGGCCGACGTCGTTCCGTCCGAGGTCGACGAGCATCACGTGCTCCGCCCGTTCCTTCTCGTTGCGCTTCAGCTCCTCCGCCAGACGCAGGTCTTCCTCCTCGGTGCGCCCGCGCGGCCGCGTGCCGGCGATCGGATGCGTCTCGACGCGCCGGCCCTCGACCCGCACCAGCATCTCGGGTGATGAGCCGACGATCGACCGGCCGCCGACACGCAGGAAGTACATGTACGGCGATGGGTTGACGTGGCGAAGGGCGCGGTAGACCGTGAACGGGTCGGCGTCGATGCTGGTCTCGAAGCGCTGCGACAGCACCACCTGATAGATGTCGCCTGCCGCGATGTACTCCTTGGCCGTGCGCACCATCCCTTCGAACTGCTCTTTGGTGACGTTCGACGTGATGTCCAGACCGTCGCCGCCGCCGCGGGCGGTCCTCGAAAGCGCCCGTTCGAGCTCACGCTCGACGAAGGCGATCTTCGCGCAGGCGAACTGATAGAGCGACTGCAGGTCTTCGTCGCCGGTGATCCGTGCGTTGGCGATGATGAGGATGCGGTGCCGTACGTGGTCGAATGCGAGCACGGTGTCGAAGAGCATGAACCCCGCCTCGTCCTCGCCGTCGGCGGCCGGCTGCAGCGTCACCGGTTCGAACCAGGCGGCCGCATCGTAGGCGAGATACCCGACAGCGCCGCCGGTGAAGCGCGGGAGACCGGGAACGAACGGTGCGTGGAACCCGGCCATCATCTCGCGAAGCGTCGCCATGAGCCCGGTGTCGGTCTCGGTGGTCTGTCCTGCGCGGTCGACGATCGTCCGGCCGCCACGCGAGCGGAGAATGAGAAACGGGTCCTTGCCAAGGAACGAATAGCGTCCAACCTGTTCGCCGCCTTCCACCGATTCGAGAAGGAAGGCGTAATCGGCGTGCTCGGCGATCTTGAGGAACGCCGAGACCGGTGTCAGCAGGTCGGCCACGATCTCCTTGCACACCGGCACGAAGGTGCCGCGCTGGGCGAGCTCCGTGAATTCCTCGAAACTGGTTATGCGCATGGCTCTATTCCCCCGCCCGGTCGGTCGCGACCGCGCCGGCGGGGCGCTGCATGGCCTGACCGGCGTCGGCCGCACGCTTCTCCACGGCCGCCCGCATCACGCCGGGCGGTGCCGGCCGTCCCTGCCACCACTCGAACTGCCGCTCCGCCTGCGCGACCAGCATCGGGAGGCCATCGAGCGTCGCGCAGCCCGCCTGGCGCGCCTCCGCGAGAAAGCGTGATTCGCCGGGCGCGTACGTGAGGTCGTACGCGAGCCGCCCGTCGAAGGGGCCGCCGGGCAGCGGCGACTCCTGATGATGGCTGGCGCTGCCAAGCGGCGTGGCATTCACGAGCAGGTCCCACGACCCCGGCGCAGGCGGCCATGCGGCCGACCGCACGCCAAGGTCGCACGCCACTTCGTCGGCCTGTTCCATGCGCCGCGCGTGCACCGTCACCAGCGCTCCACGCGTGCGCAGCGCCACGATCGCCGCTCGCGCCGCTCCACCGGCACCGAGCACCGCCGCCCGCACGCCGCGCAGTGAAGCGAACATGGTCGCAAGCGGCGCCAGAAAACCGTCCACGTCGGTGTTCGTGGCCTCCCATCCGCCGCGCGAGTCTCGGCGCAGGGTGTTTGCCGCGCCGGCGGACACGGCAATGGCGTCGGCGCTCGATGCCGCCGCGAGCGCATCCAGCTTGAACGGAATCGTCACGCTGACACCAATCACACCCAGACGGACGCTGAAGGACTGGAAGTCAGTGAAGTCGGCCGCCGCGAGCGGCACGTAGACCGCGTCGATGCCGCTGGCCGCGAGAGCGGCGTTGTGCATCGCCGGAGAGAGCGACTGCATGGCGGTACGGCTGACGACGCCGAACACGGCCGTGCCTGGATGCACGGCTCGAAACCTGAACTCCTCGACCATCCGCCGCAACGGAATCTGTCCCGGCGCGACAGCCTGCCCGGCATAGGTCCATCGCGAGCCGAAGTGCGCCGCCAGCAGGCGCGTTGCCACGCCGGCGTCACCCATGCCGACGACCACCGCCGGGCCGCCGGACGCAACGTCGATGAGCGGCAACGTGTCGCTCAATCGGCCCGGCGTCACGGCCACCTTGATCGTGCCGGCGCCGGTCGCGCGCATCGCCCGTGCCCGGGCGGCCAGATCGGCCGGAACGCCCTCGAAGTCGTGCGACGACAGCACCACCCGCGCGGGGTCGCGCCGGACCAGGTCGTCGAACCGCGCCCGCCATTCGAGGTCGACGAACTCGGCGCCGAGCTCGAGGGCGCGGCCGAGGATGGCGTGCCGCTCCTCCTCGCTCCCGTCGAACTGGCCTCCTTCCCACCGCGGACGGCAGGTCACCACGACCGGCCGGGTGCGGCCGGCGAGGACGCCCGCCACATCGAGCTCACCGGCGCCATCGAGGCGCAGTTCCACCAGATCGGCGGTGGATTTGTTCCTCGCCGCGATCAGGCCGGCGGTCGTGCCGGCCGTCACGGTTTCACACAACTGCGTCATAAATGAAAAACGCCCCTCCAGCCGCAGGGCTGAAGGGGCGTTTGAAACCGGCTCAGTATGGGCGCGTGCTAGACGCCAGATGCCACCCCTTCAGCTGCAGTCCGGTACCGCCACCAGGAACTGGCGTGGGCCGGGCGCGCGAAGGGGCTAAACGACACGGGCATGAGCGTCGAAACGGACTACACACTAACCCGGCCGCGCGGCAGTGTCAACTTGCTCCCGCTCAGGCCTTGCGATTTCAAGGGTTTAACCGTATCTTCGATCCAGGGCGTTCACCCTGAACAACATCGCGGGCGCTCGTCAATACTCATCATTCGACACTCGGGGTCCGTCTCATATGTGTATGCGTGGCCTCGCCATCATCGCTGCTCTCTGGATGCTCGCCGCGGCAGGCGCTCCGGCACAGTCGAAGTACTTTCCGATTGAAGACGTCCGTCCGGGAATGATCGGAATCGGCCGCACCGTCTTCGAAGGCGATCGGCTCGACGAGTTCAAGGTGAACATTATCGGCGTGCTCCACAACCAGATTGGCCCGCGCCGCGATCTCGTGCTCGCCAGGCTCGAAGGCGGTCCATTGGCGAAGACCGGCGTCATCGCCGGCATGAGTGGCAGCCCTGTCTATATCGACGGCCGGCTGCTCGGCGCCGTGTCCTACTCGCTCGGCGAATTCGCCACCGAACCGATCGCCGGCATCACGCCGATTGCCGAGATGGTCGAAGCGGCGACGCTGCCGCCGGTACGTCGGACGGTCGCGCGTGTGGATCTGCCAGTGCCGTTCACGCAGGAAGCGGTCGTCGCGTCGCTGCGCCAGTCGTTTGCGTCGGTGCGGCCATTCGCCGACAGTCCGGCCGACGTGCGTGTCCTCGGAGGATCGGCCGTCGGCGCCGGCGTCGGCACGCTGCTCCGGCCGATCGCCACGCCGATCTCGTTCGGCGGGTTCAGCCCGGCGTCGGTCGATTCACTCGCGGCGCTCTTCCGCGATCAGGGCTTCCTCCCGGTTGCCGCCGATGCTGCTGCCCAGACGCAGTCGGCTCGCACGACGGAACGGCCGCTCGGTCCCGGGGACGCCATCGGCGTCTCGCTGCTGTCGGGCGATCTGCAGATCGGCGCCACCGGCACCGTCACCGAAGTCAGCGGCAATCGCGTCTACGCCTTCGGCCATCCGTTCTACGGTCTCGGTCCGATCCAGTTTCCGCTCACGCGGGCGCGCGTCCTGACAGTGCTGCCCAGCCTGTCCAGCTCGATGAAGATCTCGAGCACCGGCCCGATCATCGGCGTGGTGCAGCAGGACCGCGCCACGACGATTGCCGGGACCCTTGGCGAGGGGCCGGCGCTCATTCCTCTCACGCTGACGCTCAAGTCGGAGCGCGGCACCAGCAAGACCTTCACGATGCAGATGGTGAGCGATCAGCTGCTCACGCCGCTGGTGACGTACACGGCCATCTCAGAGACGCTCACGTCCTACGAACGCCAGAACGGCGTCGCCAGCTACGCCATCCGCGGATCGGCGACGGTCAAGAAGCACGGCACGCTGGCCTTCGAGGATCTCTTCAGCGGCGATCAGCCGTCCGCGGCGGCGTCGGCCTATGTCGTGGGGCCGATCAACTTCCTGCTGCGCAACAGCTTCGAGGACGTCGACCTGGAGCGGGTCAACCTGGAGATCGATGCCAGCGAGCAGCCGCGCAGCGCGACGCTCGAGCGCGCCTGGATCGACGGCACCCGCCCGAAGCCGGGATCGACGGTGACGCTCAAGGTGCTGCTGCGCACGTATCGCGGCGAACAGGTCACCACGTCGGTGCCGGTGCAGATTCCACCGAACGCGCGCGGCAGCGTCTCGATGATGGTGACCGACGGCGTCCGCCTGTCGCAGTGGGAAGCGCGCGAACTGCAGGTGCAGCCGACCCAGACTCGCGACGTGACCCAGATGATGCGCGTGCTCAACGAGGCGCGCAAGAACAACCGCCTCTACGTTCGCCTGGTGACACGTGATGGCGGCGCCGTGATTCGCGGCGAGTCGCTCGCCGCGCTGCCGCCGTCGGTGCTCGCGGTCCTCGAAGCCGATCGCGACGGCGGCAACTTCAAGCCGTTGCAGTCGGCGCTGCTCGGTGAATGGGAAATTCCAACCGACTACGCGGTCAGCGGATCGCGCACGCTGACGATCCCGCTGCAGCCGTGACGGCCGCCGGCAGCACACCGACCTGGACGTTCGGCTCTATGCGCCACTACTTCCGCGTCTTTCTGGCTGCGCTCGCCGTGGTGCTCGCCACCACCGTCCTGCGCGCCGCTCTTCCAACCTTCTGGCAGGTGTCGACCGAGAGCGAGTTCCTCAAAGGCGAGTTCGAGAATCTCTCGATCGATTCCTTCGGCCGGCTGACGCTCGGCCCAACGGCTGCGCCCGTCTACGACGCGAGCGCGCCGTTCCTCTGGACGCTGCTCGCCGCCCCAGACGGATCGATGTACGTCGGCAGCGGCAACGACGGCCAGGTATTCCGCATCGATTCCTCCGGCAAGGCCGGAGTGTTCTTCGACGCCGAGGAGCTCGAAGTGCATGCGCTCGCGCTCGCGCCGGGCGGCGGGCTCTATGTCGGCACCTCTCCGAACGGGAAGATCTACAAGGTCGATTCGAGCGGCAAAGGGGTGGTGTTCTTCGATCCCGCCGACAAGTACATCTGGAGTCTCGCCGTCGATCCCGCCGGCGTTTTGTATGCCGCCACCGGCGACAAGGGCGTCATCTACAAGATCACACCGGACGGCAAGGGCGCGCCCTTCTACCTGACCAAGGCGACGCACGCCATGACGCTGGCGTTCGACGCCAAGGGCAGGCTGCTGGCCGGCACCGAGTCTCCCGGGCGGGTGTTCCAGATCGATGCCTCGGGCAAGCCATTCGTCCTCCTCGACTCGGGGTACAACGAGATCCATACGCTCAAGGTCGATCGCAACGGCGTCATCTTCGCGGCCGCCGTCCGCAACCGCGCGACTCGCAGCCAGCAGCCGGACACCGCCTCCACGCCGTCCGCGGCGGCAGAGCCGGCGCCGACGGCCTCGGTCTCCACCGAGATCACCGCCATCTCCGTTGTCGTCGAATCGGCACAGGGCACCTCGGCGCCACGCACGCCGGTCGGACAGTCCTCGGGAGCGGTCTTCCGGATCACACCCGACGGCGCTTCCGATCTGATCTGGGAATCGCGCGAAGACACCCCGTACGACATCGCCTTCCAGGGCGACCGCGACGTGCTCGTCGCCACCGGAAACGAGGGCAAGATCTACCTGTTGTCGGGCGATCCGTATCAGCCCACGCTCGTCACGCGCGTGAACGTCGAGCAGGTCACGACACTCATGCCGGACAGGAGCGGCCGCATGCTGTTCGCGTCGTCGAACCCGGGAAAGGTCTTCAGGCTGGCCAGCGATCGCGCGGATCGCGGAACGTTCACGTCGGACGTCCGCGACGCGCAGACGGTCGCCTCGTGGGGCAGCATTCGCTGGCACACGGCCATCCCCAACGGCACGCGCGTCGAAGTCTCGACGCGCTCGGGCAACACCCGCACACCGGACGAGACCTGGAGCGACTGGAGCAGCCCTTACGGCGACAGCGAGGGCAGCGCCATCACCAGCCCGCGCGCCCGCTACCTGCAGTGGCGGGCGGTGCTCGTCGGATCGCGCGGCGCGGCTCCACTGCTCACGTCGGTCACTGCCGCCTATCTGCCGCGCAACCTCCGGCCACGCGTGACCTCCATTACCGTGTATCCGCCCGGCACTGTCTTTCAGCGGCAGTTCCCGGTCGATCCAGAGATCGCCGGATTCGAGGGCGATACGCCCGACCGGCGGGCACTGGCGCGCGCGCAGGGCGGCCAGCCAGGGGTGTCGCTCGGACGCCGCGGCTACGAAAAAGGACTGCTCACGTTCGTCTGGCGTGCAGATGACGACAATCGCGACACGCTCACGTACGACGTGTCGTACCGGCGCGAGGGCGAGGCGACGTGGAAGGTGCTCAAGCGTGGACTGACCGATCAGATCCTGGTGTGGGACACGACGGCGGCTCCGAACGGGCGCTACGTCCTGCGTGTCGAAGCGTCGGACGCACAGTCGAACTCACCGGCCACGGCGCTCGTCGGCTCGATGGAGAGCTCGGCGTTCGACGTGGACAACACCGCGCCGGCTATTACCGTCGGCGCCGTCAGACGAGACGCCAACCGCATGACCATTTCCTTCGAGGTCCGCGACACCGATTCCGCCGTCCAGAAGGCGGAGTATTCCCTCGATGGCGACCGCTGGATCACGGTGTATCCGCGTGACGGCATTGCCGACTCGCGACTCGAGCAGTACGAGCTGATGCTGGAGGGAGAAGCGGTGGCGCGGACGGTAATCCTGAGGGCGAACGACGCGCTCAACAACGTGGCGAGCGCCGACGTGCCGGCGCCGGCCTCAGGCCGTCGGTGACGCCTGTTCGCTGGCCGAGCGGCCCGATGACGGCTGCGACAGCGTCTTGCTGCTGGAACGCCGGGCGCGCTGCTGAATCTGAATCTCGTCGCCGAGCGGCCGCAATGGCTCCCTGATCGTGATTCGCTCGAAGAGGAACACGGTGGTCACGGCCACCGGTTCGTCGCCGGCCTGAGCCGGCGTCCATCGCGAGCCGCGAACGGCGTTCAAGACTGCCCGGTTGTCGCTTGCCTGCGCGGCCGCCAGTGACACGGGCCACACCACCTGCCGTTCTCGCAGCAGCTCCGCCTTGCCAACCTGTCCCGTGGTCGTGAATACCGCGGCGATGGCGAACGTCGCATCGTCAGCGAAGATCGACTCAGGAACGAACCCCTCGTCGAGCACGCGCGGCACCAGCATGCCGTCGTTCAACGGCAGCGGGTTGCGGTCGGACCCTGGCGTCGCCAGCGTGTCGATTGTCCACGCCAGCGAATTGGGCTGCTTCAGCGTGGTGAGCCGCCAGATGTTGATCGACCCGCACAGACAGATGATGACTGCCGCGGTGGCGCCCATGGCCGGCCACCAGAGTCGCATGTCGGCGAACAGGTCGACGAACCAGGCGCGCCACGATTCGGCCTGCTCGGCCTTGACGCGTGCCAGCACGTCAGACTGCACGATGGCGAGCGCGCGCGAGTCCTCGGCCACGGGACTGGTAGCGGGCGTGCCGGCGCGCAGCGACCAGCCGATGAGGGCGAGATCGTCGATGTGCGCAGCGCACGTCCGGCACCAGCGAAGGTGCGCCTCGACGGCCACCTGCTCGTTCGTGCTCAGCTCGCGATCCAGGAACGGCTCGAGCAGTTCACGCGCGGTCTCGCAGGGGATGCAGGGGATCATGCTCGCAACCCCAGGAGGTCGGCGCGGAGCGCCTGCCGGGCGCGCGTCAGACGCGACTTGACGGTTCCGACCGCCACGCCGAGCGAAAACGCGATCTCCTCGTAGCGAAGGCCGTCGACCTCGCGCAGAATCAGCGCCGTCCGCTGATCGAAGGGCAGGCGATCGAGCGCCTGCCAGATCCGCGCGGCCGTCTCCTTGCTCGCGAGGAGCCGATCGGGAGCCATGTCGGCCACCGACTCCATGTCGCCAAACTGCTGCAGGTGCTCGTCGAGCGAGACCTGCTCGCTGCGGTGGCGCCGCCGCCACCAGCGCTGCCGGTTGCGCGCCTGATTGACGACGATGCGGTAGATCCAGGTGCGAAGGGCGGACTGCCCCCGGAAGCTGGAAATCGTCCGGAAGACGCGGAGGAAGACCTCCTGGGAGAGGTCGAGCGCTTCGTCGCGGTCGCCCAGGAGATGCAGCGCGAGGCCGAACACCATGCGCTGATGGGATGTCACGAGCTCGGCGCACGCCGATTCTTCACCAGCTGCACAACGCTGCACGAGCGCCGCTTCGCTGCTGTCGACGGCGGACCAACTGATGGCGCCAGCGTTCTTCACCAGGTCTCCGGCAACGGGTGTCTGCATGAAGTGTAGCACCGCCTCGATACCACTTAGACCCCGATAGCCGGCGAATGTTCCACGGAAGTCTCGATCCAGGCGGATCTTTTAGGCCGCGAGCCGCTACCTTTCACGACGATCGATTGCCGGGTCGAGCGCATCGCGCAGGCCGTCGCCGAGGAAATTGAAGCCCAGAACGAGGATGGCGATGGCCAGGCCGGGAAAAACCGTGAGATGTGGAGCGTCGAGCAGATGTGCCCTGCCGAAGCTCAACATCGTCCCCCAGCTGGGGGTGGGGGGCTGAACCCCGAGGCCCAGGAAGCTCAGGGCAGCTTCCGAGAGAATGGCGCCGCCCATGCCGAGTGTCGCCTGGACGGTTACGGCCGGCAGCGTCGAGGGGATGACGTGCCGGGTCAGGATGCGGAAGGCTGGAGCGCCGAGGGCCCGCGCCGCCTGCACGTACTCGAGTTCGCGCGCCCTCAGCACCTGACCTCGAACGAGACGGGCGTAGCCCACCCAGCCTATCAAGGTCAGTGCGAGGATGGCGTTGACGAGGCTCGGACCGAGGACAGCGACCAGGGCGATGGCGAGCAGCAGACCGGGAAACGCGAGAAGGATGTCGATCACCCGGCTGATGATCTCGTCCACGTAGCCGCCAAAGTACCCGGCAATGGCGCCCAGGCAGACGCCGACCGTGGCAGAGACACTCACCACGACCAGGCCGACGAGGAGGGAAACCCGTCCGCCGGCCAGCACCCGCGCCAGGATATCGCGGCCCAACTCATCGAGCCCGAACCAGTGGAAGCCGGTCGGCCCTGCCAGACGAAGGGCGAGCTCCTGCGCCGCCGGGTCGTAGGGCACCAGCAGCGGGCCGACGAGCGCCGCGAGCACGGCCATCAGGACGATGACGGCACCGGCGCGAGCCATCAGCGACGCCGAGCGCCTCGAACCCGGACCCGGGAACGCGGAACCTGGACCTGTGAACTCGGAACCTGGACCTGGGAACTCGGGACCTGGCTCGTCGCGTTTTCACTCATAGCGGATTCTCGGATCCAGCACTCCGTACGCCAAATCCGTGAGCAGGTTCACCGCCAGATAGGTGACGGCAATCAGGAGGATGCATCCCTGCACGAGCGGGTAGTCGCGAAACCCGATTGACTGTACGAGGAGCCGGCCGATTCCCGGCCAGGCAAAGATCGTCTCGGTGATGACCGCGCCGGTGAGCACAGCGCCGAACTGGAGTCCAACCAGCGTGACGACCGGGATGAGGCTGTTCCTGAAGGCATGCCGCATCACGGCTCGAAAGCGCGAGACACCGCGGGCCCTGGCGGCGACCACGTACTGCTCGCGCAGCTCCTCCAGGAGCGTTGCCCTCGTCATGCGCGCGAGAATTGCGGCAAGCGCGGCGCCCAGCGAGATCGCGGGAAGGAGGAGATGCAGCAGCGTGCCGCGACCTGAAACCGGAAGCCAGCCGAGCTCGACGGCGAACACGATCGCGAGCAGCGGCCCGAGCCAGAAGTTCGGCACCGAGATGCCGGCCAGCGCGATCGTCATCGCCAGGTGATCGATCGCCGTCCCTCGCCAGACCGCCGCGGCGATGCCGAGCGGCAGCGAGAACACGACAGCGACGACCATCGCCGCCATGGCGAGCTCAGCGGTTGCCGGCATGCGATCGAGAATCTGCTTCGTCACCGGGTCGCCCGTCCGCAGTGATGTGCCGAGATCGCCGCGCAGGGCGCCGCCAAGGAAACTGACGTACTGCTCGAGCAGCGGCCGATCCAGCCCGAGCCGGTGGCGCAGCTCGTCGACATCCTGCTGCGCCGCGGTCTCGCCGAGCATCGCCTGCGCGGGGTCGCCGGGAATGAGGTGAATGAGCGAAAAGACGAGCGTGGCGACGCCGAGGAGCACCGGAAGCGTCAGCAGCAGCCGACGCGCGAGAAAGCGCAGCACGTCAGCATTCTAACGTTCCGGCGCTACTCGACCGGGGGTTCGTACCCTTCTACACCGCCGGCAGTTCGCATCCTGGCTTACTCGGCTTTGAGCACGCGTGCCGGATCCACGCGTGCGGCCCGGCGTGCCGGCACATATCCGGCTGCGCAGGCGGTGACGAGCAGGAGCGTGATCACAGCCGTCAGCGTCGCGGGATCGCGTGCGGAGAGCTCGAACAGGAACGCCGACAGCGCACGCGACACCCAGAGCGACAACACGCCCCCAATCAGTGCGCCGGTGGCGACCATCATCAGGCTCTGGCGCATGATCTGCCGCAGCACCGTCGCGCTCCCGGCGCCCAGCGCCATGCGGACGCCGATCTCCCGAGCACGCCGCACCACGCTGTACGACAGGGTGCCGTAAAGGCCGACACACGCCAGAAGGAGCGCGAGCGCACTGAATCCTGACGATAGCACCGCCAGCAGGCGCTCACGTGCCAACGCGGCGTCGAGCTGCTGATCCATGGTGCGCACGTACGACACCATGGCGCCTGGGTCGAGACGGCGAATTTCCGCGCGTATCGCGCCTTCCAGCGCTCGCGAATTACCTGCGGCCCTCACCATCACCGTGACACCCCTCGGGACCGTGCTCTGCGCAAGCGGGGTGTACACCATCTTCGGCGGCGTGGACTCCGTCAACTGTTCGTGGCGAACGTCTTCGACGACGCCGACGATCGTGATTGAGTCCTCGCTTCCGAGTGCGAACGTGCGGCCTATCGGATCCTCGTCGCCGAAATAGAAGCGAGCCATGCTCTCGCTCACCACCGCGACCTTCGGCCGGTCAGCGCGGGCGTCGTCGCCGAAGACCCGTCCGCGCAGGAGCCTGATGCCGAGCGTGCGGAAGTACTCCGGGGTGACGACATTGGGCGAGACGGCGTGAAACCCCACCGGATTGACGCCGTGGACGACGATCCTGTTGTTCCGCGAGCTGAAATCGATCGGCGTCCTCGTTGACGAGGCCACCGACACCGCGCCGGGCAGGAACCGCAGGCGATCGAGCAGCGTGTCGTACAGCGTCATGCGGCGCCCGGGCGAGAACTCCGGCCCGCTCGTGTCCACGTTCGCCAGGACGACCTGGTCCCTGTCGAACCCGGCATCCAGCGTTTTGAGGTTGCGAAGACTGCGCGCGAGCAGTCCAGACGAGACGAGCAGCACGACACACAGCGCGATTTGGGACGAGACGAGGACATGCCCGCCTGCCGGAAACCGGCGCCGAGGCAGAGTGGACTCGGACGGCCTCAGTGCCGTCACCAGCGCGACCGAGCCGGCCGTCGCCCTGAGCGCGGGAACGAGCGTGAAGCTGATACCCGTAAGCGCGGCGATCACCGTCGTGAAGGCGAGCGCCCTTGCGTCGAGCGTGACATCGAGCACGAACGGCGTCGGCCCGCCGTCCAGGATGGAGAGGATCGCGCGGGATGTCCACGTCGCCACTGGCAGTCCCACGAGGCCGCCGCACAGCGCGAGCAGCAGTCCTTCAGTTGCGAACTGACGGATAAGGCGCGCGCGGCCCGCGCCGATGGCGGCGCGGACGGCCACTTCCTTCCGGCGGGACGCACCGCGCACCAGCAGCAGATTCGCGACGTTCGCACACGCGATGAGCAGCAGGATGCCGGCCATCGCCACCAGCAGACGTACCGGCTTCTCCGTCAGCTCACGGCGACCGTCAGAGCCTCGGGCCGCGGGGAGGAAGGCCGCGCTGCGGAAACGATCTGCGTTCGGGCTCTGCCGTACCCACTGCTGTTCGGGCTCGCCCATGAACTGCTGAAACGCGTTGTCGGCGGCCGCGAGCGCCTGCGCCTCCGTGATACCAGGCTTCAACCGGGCGACGAGCCTCAGCGGCATCCATCCGGTGTGATCGTCGAAGAATGCCGGATCGTCCAGGCCGATCACTGAGATCGGCAGGGTGATGTCGACGCGCGATTGTGAATCGAAGCCGTAAAAGCGGCGCCCGGTGATGCCGACGATTTCGACGCGGCGTCCGTTGACGGTGATGGTGCGCCCCACGGCATGGGGATCCCGGCCGAACGCACGCGCCCAGAACGCATCACTGATGACCGCCACCAACGCGCGCGACGGGTCGCGGTCCGGCTCGGACGAGAAACCGCGTCCGAGTGTCATGGGAACGCCAGCCACATCGTGATAGTTACCGCTGACGAACTGCCCGGTCACCGGCTCGACGCCGCCTGCTTGCTCCACACGGAAGGAACCAACCAGGTACGCGGTGACCCCCGCAAACGGCTCCACCGCCGCGTATCGTTCGTACAGCGGATAGTTCGACGACGCCGCGGGTCCCGAATGATGGGCCAGAAAGAGCAGCTCGTGTGCGTTGCGGACGGGCACCGTCCTGAAGAACACGGCGTCGATGAAGCCGAAGAGCGCGGTGTTGGCACCGATCCCGAGGGCCAGAGAGACGATCACCGCCGCGGTCACCACCGGCGTCCTCGCCATCGTCCGCACGGCGTATCGCAAGTCCTGACGGAGTTCGTCGGCAAGCCGCAGGCCATGTGACTGACGGCACTGCTCCTTCACCGACTCGACTCCGCCGAACTCCAGTTGCGCTCGTCGCACCGCCTCCACTCGAGGCACCCCCGATCGCACCAGGTCCTCGGTGAAGGCGTCGATATGGAACTGCAGCTCGTCGGACATCGCGCCTTCGAAGTGACGCCGGCGGAAGAGGCCGCGGAGAAAGAAGCGCAAGCGCGGAGCCATCTCAGACCTCGTCGGGCGTGGCCGCGAGCGCCGCGTCGATGGCGCCGGTCAGGCGCTTCCAGCCGGCGACTTCATCCTTCAGCCGGCGGCGGCCAGCCGTCGTGACGCGGTAGTACTTGGCCCGCCGCGCGTTCTCGCTCTCTCCCCATTCGGCATCGATCAGGCCCTGGCGTTCGAGCCGATAGAGCGCGGGATAGAGCGACCCCTGCGGAATGGCGAGCGCGTTGCCGGAGATCTGCTGGATGCGCAGCAGCACGCCATAGCCGTGGAGCGGCTTGAGCGACACCGCCTTGAGAATCAGCATGTCGAGGGTTCCGGGTAGCAGGTCGGCGGTCGTGCCCATCGCTCTGACTCCTAGTCTGACTAGGAGTCTATTTCTACTCTCCTAGTCTGTCAAGGAGAGAGCCCGGTCACCACTAGCCCGGATTACTCATGACTCTCTCATCGAGCCACCGCTTTCCTCTGAATAGGTGCGATCACAAGCGGCGACTAACCGGGAATTGGACGCGCGAGGTGCTCGGTTTCTTCCGCATCCAATTGGCACTACCGGCGCAACGTCGGCAGCATGTCGAGAATCGAAATGTCCACGTCGGCAAATCGCAGCGGATGCAGAGTTGCGCGTTCGTCGTACCGCGTCGCGCTCGTGAAGCGAGTACCGTCGGACTGCCGGTACACCTCCACGGCTCGTTCGACGAGATCGAACAGCCAGTACTCCTCGACGTGGCCGCGCGCATACAACGCGCCTTTCACCAGCCGATCCCGGCGATGCGAGGTTCCCGAGACCTCGACGACCAGCCACGCGGCTGACGGGTGCGCCGATGAATAGTCGCCAGATGGCGCGACGGCGACGTCGGGCCCGGGTTCCGAGTCGTCCAGGAGCGCGAGTGGACTGTGCGATCGCACGATCGCGCGGCCGCTCAGAGCCACGGTCAGGGCTTCGGCCAGCCGCTGAACAGTATGCGCATGCGCGGCATCCTGGGGCGTCATGGTGACCAGCGCCCCTTCGAGGAGCTCGACTCTCTCGTTCGCGAAGGCGCCGGTTTCGACGAGGCGATCGTATTCCGCGCGTCGAAGCGGTCGGATGCGCTCCGGTGACACGTCGGCGGCTTTGACCACGATACGAGTATAGTGCCGGCATTAAGAGCCGACGGTAACGCCCGGTCGGAATCGAGCACGACCGAAGCCTGGTTTCATGACGCGGTGGCGTCGGCTGCCGCGTCCGGTACCCGCCCTTCGCTCCTCGTGGTCAGCCCGAGACGCGCCATCATCTTCAGCAGTCCCTGGCGCGACAGCCCCAGCTCGCGCGCGGCGCGCGTACGGCTTCCGCCGGCACGCGCCAGCGCACTCTCAATCGCCCGTCGCTCGAACTGCGCGCGTGCATCGGCCAGCCGCGACGCCACCACCAGGGTCGCTCCGGTAATCGCCGCCGGCAGCAGATTGGCGCGAACGTAACCGCGCGACGGGGCCGCCACGGCCAGCGCCGCCATCACGTTCTGCAGCTCGCGCACATTGCCCGGCCAGTGATACCGCGCGAGGGCGGCGAGCACCCCGTGGGTCAACAACGCCGTCGTGCCCACTCGGGGAGCCGACGCCTGCCAGAAGTGCTGCGCCAGAATCGCCACGTCTTCCGGCCGATCGCGGAGTGGCGGAATGCGAATGCGGATGACGTCGAGCCGATAGAGCAGGTCCTGCCGGAAACGGCCGCTCTCCGCCTCCGCGGCGATATCGCGGTTGGCGGCCGTCACCAGCCGGACGTCGACCTTGCGGCTGAAGGTCTCCCCTACCCTCCGGACTTCCTGCTGCTGCAGCACGCGCAGCAGCTTGGCCTGTGCGCGCATCGACAGGTCGGCCAGCTCGTCGAGAAACACGGTGCCGCCGTCCGCGTCTTCGAACAGCCCGGGACGATCGCTCACCGCGCCGGTGAACGCGCCACGGGCGTGTCCGAACAGCTCCGATTCGAGCAGGTCGTCGGGCAGCGCGGCACAGTTGATGTCGCAGAACCTGCGCTCGCGCCGCGGACTCAGCTGGTGAATCGCGCGCGCGACGAGCTCCTTGCCGACGCCGCTCTCCCCCTGGACCATGACGGCAAACGGCGCCGAGGCGGCGCGCGCGATCGCTGAGCGCACCTCCTCGATCGCGGTGCTCACGCCGATCAGCTCCGGAACGGCGGTGACCGCCTGTGCCGCAGACCGCGCCGCCCCCTGCATCGCCTCGAGCCTGGGCCCGGCCACCGCTGCCGCTGTTTCGAGCAGCTCGCGAGCGCCTGGAGCGGCAGTCCGATCGGCCGGCCAGCGGGCGACGAACGCCCCGATCAAGCGGCGCCCCCGCCGCACCGGTACGCCAAGCTCCGAGCCGGCGCCGACCGTCTCGGGCCCGAGTGTCACGCCAGTGTCGAGCACTCGCTCTCCGAGACGCGTCGGCAACCCCGTGCCCACGCTCGCCAGGATGCTGGTCGGACCGGCATCGCTCGAGCACACGTCCACTCGACTCGTTCCGAGACCGGCACTCGCCACCTCGAGCACACGCACGATCGCGTCGCGGTCCGCATCCTCGTCCTGCGCCGCCCCGATCATGCTCGCGACGAGAGAGCCGACCGGGTAGCGAGTCGTTGCGGCGGTCTGCAGTCTGTCGCGCCGGCCGCCTGCCGTTGATCCACGCAGCAGCTCGCTGATCGGCCGCTTGAGCAGCGGCGGCGCCGCTCGACAGATGCGCTCGAGGCGGCGGAGCACCTGACGTGCGTCCGCGCTTCTGCCGGCTCGCATCAGACCAGCGGCCCAGAGCACCTGAGCTCGGGCGGCGCGGAGAGGCGCCCGCGCCTGTCGCGCCAGAGACGCAATCTCGGTCAGGCTGCGTTCGGCGCGATCGAGGTCGCCGGCGGCGAGAAGCCAGCGAAGCCTGGCGCCTGCCGCGATCACTCGCGGAATTGGCGCGCCAGTCTCCACCTCGGATGTGAGTCGCTCGACGCGCAGCCCAGCCTCGAACAGCCGCTCACCTGCCAGCAACACCCTGATTTCCGTCGCCCGCACGGTTGCCATCGTGCATGCGTCGAGACCGTCTGGCTGCGGAAGCGACAGATCGAGCTCGAGCGCCTCGGGCACACGGCCCTGCCAGAGGAGAACCCGCGCCAGCGCCGCATGTGCGCGCGCTCGTGGTCCGTTCTCGAGCGCGGCGACCGAGAGCACTGCCCGGCAGATCGCTTCCGACTCGGTGAGCCGCCCCGCGTCGGCACGGGCGGCCGCCTGCCACAGCCGCGCATGGACGATCAGCTCTTCGTCACCGGCGGCGGCGCCCGCCGCGCACGCGTCTTCGAAAGCGCGATCGGCTTCCGCCACCCTGCCCCGTTCCAGGATCGCGGCGCCGAGCTCGATCATCGTGCGGCCGGCGTGCACGTGGCGGCCCCGGCGCGCGAGGGCGCCGGCCACGTCTCGCAGGAGTCGCTCGGCAGCCGCGTGGCGGCCGGCCTCGACGAACGCCGCGGCTCGCAGTGCACGGCGCAGGTGGTGCTCGACGTCGCTGTCGATGGCCGGCAGCGGCCGCGGGCGCGGCGGTTTCATGCCATACACCGACCGCGCCTCGCGCACGATGCTGGCGCCATGGTGCTGATCGCTCCTGATCGTCAGCAGCAAGTGAGGGCGCGGCGAGCGCGACGCCGCATCGATCAGCGTCAGCCGCGCCTGGGTGCCGGGCGGGCGCCCTTTCCCGAGGAGCACCAGCGACCTGTCGCGAAGCGTCTCCTCGAGAAGCGTCCCCAGACGGGCGTAGACGTCCACCGCAACCGGCACGAAACCGCACCGGGCGGCATCGGCGGCAATCCTCAGGAGCAGGGCGTCGACGCCGGAACGGGTGACCGCGACGAGCCATCGCGGCATGCCTTCGCGTCCCTGCTCGAGCACCTCGACGAGTGGAGCGAGCGCCGGCCCGGGCCCCTCCGGGCGATGCACGTCCTCGAGCGTGATCGCCTGACCCGTGGCCAGGTCCAGCACGTGACGTGAGTCGTATTCGAAGAAGCGGTCGCCGACGAGTCGCGGCATGCCGCCGCGCTGATGCAACGAGCGGCGCCACCGGTTTCACGGCGGAATTTCGCGCGGCCTGCTGCCGATGTCGCAGTTCCTGCAGCGCGATTCGACGATCGTGCTGACGAATACTGACTGGTGGGAAAGAGAGAACGGCGATCGCGTGGGGGGCTCGCGATCGCCTTCCGCGTGCGAGACTAGCCCTTCTTGTAGGTCTGCTTCTGCGGACCCCGACCGGCGTCGGTTTCGACTTCCATCTGTCCGCCGGTCACGCCGACCTTCATATTGACCGTGACTCCAGGACCTCCATCGCGGCCCGGCTGCTGGGTCGAAATGGAAACCTTGTTCCCTTCCCACATGGCCTTGGACACCACTTCGGCTCCGCCACGGCCCGGGTTCTTGCTCTCGCTGCCATCGAGCTTGTACACGGCCTTCTGCTCGCCGGCCTGCGTCGTGCGGGTGACCGTCAGCGTCGTCGCATCCTGCGTGATCGTGCATTCCTGACCGCAGAATCCGCCACCGCCGCCGCCGCGCCCGCCGCCTCGCCCGCCGCCGCCACCGCCGCCACCACCGCCGGGGGGTGCCGCGTTCGGATCAGGGACGAGCGTCCACTTACCTGAGAGGTCGGCCTTCTGCGCAGAGAGGCCGGCAACCAGGAGCGCTGTCGCGATTGCTGTTGCCAAGAAGGAAATACGTCGCATTCACATCTCCTTGCTCAATGTCCGGCATCCCGCCGGTGCAGTGCGCCATTATCATGCGAAACGGAAGCAGCAACCGGCTGAATCGCTGGCTTTACAAACGTTTAACGTATGAAGATTCGTTCAGACAGCGGAACAGGCCGATTCTCGACCTCTTCCGCTGTCTTCGAGAACGAGTCGCAAATTCGCAATTGAGACAGCGCCGTGACGAGGTCCGGGGACAACGAGGGTGCCGGAGGAACATCGATCTGCTCCTGCGGTTCAGGCGACACCAGCAATGTGAGTCCTGGCCGAGGAGCCGTCAACGGACGCCGTCCTTGACCAGCGCTCTCCACAGCATGAACAGGAAGCCGACGGCGAAGGCCGCAACGAACGCCTTGACGGCGAGTTCGGCGACGATGGGAAATCGACACGTTTCCAGCGAGACTGCCGGTCCTCCCGGATACGGAAACAAGAAATAGTAGGCGCGTGACGTGTTTCGAAACTGCATCGACATCAGCACCGTAAACGGCCATCCGCCAACCCACGCACAGCCGAATGAGGCGACTCCGGCGACGACCGGAGCGAGCACTCCGGTGACGACCCCAACGGCGAACGCCTTCGCGTAGAGCATTGCGGCCCCAGTCCGACACTGCAGCGGCAGACGAACTCGCGGGGTAGAATACCGCGCCGTGGAGCGGTGTCATGGTCGGCGAAATGATCGTACGCGTGCAGCGCAGCCTTCCTCGCGCGGCTTGTCTGGTCATCCTCGCGGTGACCGCTTCGGGGCAGTCTGCGGGACAGACCATCGGTGCGCCATCGATTCCGGCGCTGCTCGATCGCTATCAGAAGGGTGAGTTCGATGCGGCTGTTCAGATCGCTGCCGCCGCTGATGCCGAGCAGGTGCGCGCGCCATTCATTGCGGCCGCCGAGGCGTGGCTCACGCGCGATGCCGGCGACATCATCAATCGGCGCCTCGTGGCGACCGCTTTCGCGACGGAAGTGGCTCACGCACGCCTCGCGTACGACAACCTGACCCTGATGGTCTTGCTCGATTGGGCGAGGCAGGAGTGGCACAAGGGACCGCCCACGCCTGTCGAGGGCGTGTGGACCCGCGCCGCTGTTGCACTCATCGAACGGGGTGGGCGGATGAGCGCGAACCGCATCAATGACCGCCCCGGAGGGCAATTCACTCTGACGAGTAGCAGGAAGTTCCTCAAGGAGGCCTTCGCCCGCTTTCCCGAGGACCCTCGGCTCCAACTCGCAGAAGTGGCGTGGCTGCCGACGCTGGAGGAGCTCCTGGGGACCCTTCCGCCCCCGCGTTCTCGAACTGCCCGAGGGCTCGAACGATTAGCGGCCGACCCGGACGTCGGTCCTGCTGCCCTGGTCGAGCTCGGCTACATGAAGTTTGTGGACAAGGATTTCGAGAGCGCCCGGCGCCTGACCGCACGGGCGGTGAGCGATGCGAAGGAGCCATGGACACGCTACCTGGCGCACTTCCTCGGCGGTGTCATCGCAGAGCGCCAGGGTCGCTTCCAGGATGCCCTTCGGGAATACGTAGCCGCACTGGAAGACGTCCCGCATGCCCAGTCGGCCACGATCGCGCTGGTGCCGGTGTTGCTGCGGAGCAATCAAGCCGAGGCGGCGTTCGAGTTGGTGAATCGTTCGCTGAATGACCGACCCGACGGGGACGACCCGTGGCGGCTGTTTGCGTACGGGGACTACGTCCGGTGGCCCTTGCTGATTGCCGACGTCCGGAAGGCCATCCACTGATGCGTGGCGTGATGGCTGTCGCCGGTCTATGCTGCGCCTGGAGCGTCCTGCTCGGGGGCCAGACCCAGGCGCCTCCGGTATTTCGCGCGGACGTGGACACGGTGGCGGTCAATGTCTCCGTCAAGCGAGGGAACAATCCGGTGTCGGGACTCACGCCACACGACTTCCGTCTCTACGACAACGACGTGCGGCAGCGCGTCGCGGCTGTCTCGCAGGATGCCGTACCGGTAGATATCTCGTTCGTGATCGATCTCAGCCCCAGTGTCGGGGATCTTGAAACCCTCCGCGAAGCGGTCCGTCGGATGACGGGCCTGCTGCGGTCCACGGACCGCTTTCGCATCCTGACGATGGGAAACTCCGTCGTCAACGCGGTCCCCTGGCAACCGGCGGGCCCGCCGGATACGTCGGTCGTTCAGTCCGCGCTGGGGCACATCAGCCTCGTCGTGGATAGTGCGCTGCTGGCGCTTCTTCACCGTTCGGATCCGGATCGGCGTCATCTGGTGGTCGCGTTCACCGACGGGCAAGACATCTGCAGCGTCGCCACGGGAGACACGTTGCGACGGGTCGCTGAACGGTCGGACGCCGTCTTCCACTGGATCAACATAGATCCGGGGCGCTGGAACCCTTTACGCGGCACCGGTGTCGAGTCAATCTGCCGCAATTACACGCACAGTCCGATCGACATGTCGCGCTTCTTTACCGACGCCACGAAACTGACCGGCGGGAGCGTGCGCGCCACCACCTCCTCCGCCACGATGACCTCCGTGTTCGACGCGATCCTCGATGACTTCCGCCGCAGCTACATCCTCCACTTTGTGCCAGAGGGCGTGTCACGTGAGGGATGGCATCGGCTGCGAGTGGAGCTGCCGGAGAGGCAGGGCTATACGGTGCGCACACGGCCGGGGTATTGGGGCACCGCAGCGGTGCCAGCTGTACGCTGAGCTGCCAAAGGGCTGCACGCGTCGAAGGACGCGCGCTCCACAATACTTGTTCCACGTCGCCTCAGCGCAATTGCGGGTGAAGGCGAGTCGCGGCGACGCTCAACGGGAAATCAGGCGATCATCCAATCAGCGACATCTGCGAGGTGGAGCAGTGACGATACGCATCCTTGTTCCTGCAAGCTGCCTCGTATTGCTGCTCGGCGCCGCCGTGCTCGCACAGGAAAGCGGTGCGCGCCGAATCGGAGGGTTCGGGCGGACAATCGCCGAGGAACTCCGCCTCGGCGACACCAGAGTTGTGCTTCCGATGAACGCTGGTCCTCCTTTGTGGGCATATCCCCCGTCGGGCGTTTCGCTGGAGGCATTCTGGATTGAGGCGTGCCCGTTCGTCGCGGTTCTCCAGATCGCCAGCGTGCGATCAGGCCTCGTGTATCGGGCCGACATGGATATCAAGGTCCTGGAGCACGCGCCGAGTATCACTGCGGAAATGCTCACGAACGTTCCCGCCTCCGAGGATGACGCAACGTGGATCGCCTCCACGATTCGGGCACGCGTGGAACGCGTGCTAAAGGGCGGAGTCAAACCCGGCGTCGAGCTCGTCTTCGAGGAGGACGGCGGAACGGCCACGGTGCGGGGAGTTGAAGTGACGGCGATTGTGCCGTGGAAGAGGTCGATGGTCGCCGGCCCAAGATACATCGTGTTCGGTGCGTTGACTGAGAGGGGGGAATTGCGTCGGACGAGGGCCTTTGGAGAAGCGCCATCCTCAGGTCGACTTGTCAGCCTCGGACCGCAGGGCGAGAGGTCGCGACTGGAGGGTCTGACTCTGAAGCAGGCGCTCACATACCTGGGCTCGGAGATGCACAAGCCGCTCGCGCGTCCGTAGTGCCTCTGATCGTCTTGAAACGATCAACCTGAGGGCGAGCGCCGAACGCAGGTCGGCAGCGGGCTCGGTCCTCCGCTGAAGTTCGCGGAGCCACGCCTGGCGGACTGCCCGAAGTGCCTGATCGACGTCCTCATCAGCCTGCCGGGCGGCGAGGCGGCGGGTGCCTCCGTATAGAATTGGACTTCAGCATGCTCAGGTTCCTCACCGCAGGCGAGTCGCACGGGCAGGCGCTGCTGGTGACGATCGACGGCGTGCCGGCGGGACTCCTGCTCGATGTCCCGGCGCTCGACCATCAGCTGCGACGCCGCCAGGGCGGCTACGGCCGCGGACGCCGGATGCAGATCGAGAGCGACCGCGCCCAGGTCCTGTCCGGCGTCCGGCATGGCCGCACGACCGGCGCCCCTATCGCCCTGCTCATCCCCAACAAAGACTGGGTGAACTGGCAGCAGACGATGTACGTCGAGCCGGTGATGCCGGAGAACGCCGCCGGGAGCAAGCGTGCCGACGTGACCCGCCCGCGGCCCGGTCACGCCGACTATGCGGGCGCCGTCAAGTACGGGCACTCGGACATCCGCGATGTCCTCGAGCGCGCCAGCGCTCGCGAAACCGCGGCGCGCGTGGCCGCTGGCAGCCTCGCCCGTCAGCTGCTGGAGTCTTTCGCGATCCGGATTGCCAGCCACGTCACCGCCATCGGCGGCATCATCGTCCCGGCGGACCGAACCGTCTCCTTCGCCGCGGCCAGCAGCCTACCGGACGAGGCGCCGCTTCGCTGCGTGGACGAAGAGCTGCAGCAGCAGATGATGGCGGCGATCGATGACGCCAGGACCGCCGGCGACACTCTCGGCGGCGCCTTCGAGGTCATCGTGACCGGCGTGCCGCCCGGTCTGGGCTCGTACGTGCAGTGGGACCGGAAGCTCGATGGCCGCCTGGCGCAGGCGCTCATGTGCATTCACGCCATCAAGGCAGTTGGCATCGGCATCGGACCTGAGGTCGCCATCCGTCCCGGGTCACGCGTCCACGACGAGATTCTGCCGCCCGCTGGCGGCGAGCACACGCCGCTGCGTCCCACGAACAACGCCGGCGGCCTGGAAGGTGGTGTGACGAACGGCGAAGACATCCGCGTGACCGGGTTCATGAAACCGATCGCCACGCTGATGAACCCACTCAGATCCGTCGACTTGACCACGCTGCAGGAGGCGCCCGCGGCGATCGAGCGCAGCGACGTGTGCGCCGTCCCGGCCGCCGCCGTCGTCGGCGAGGCGATGGTGGCCCTCGTGCTGGCGGACGCGTTCCTCGAGAAGTTCGGCGGTGACTCGGTCGAAGAGATTCACAGTCACTACGCGGCAACCGCCGAGCAGATCCGCCGTCGCTTCAACGGGGCAAGTGCAACTCGCGATTCCGGGGTCGCCATTCGAGAATCGCGGTGACGTGACATCGCGCCCGAGCCCCGAGTCCCGAGCCCCGAGTCCCGGGCCCCGAGCCCCGAGTCCCGAGCCCCGAGTCCCGGGCCCCGAGCCCCGAGTCCCGAGCCCCGAGCCCCGAGTCCCGGGCCCCGAGTCCCGGGCCCCGAGTCCCGATATAGTCACTTACATGATTCGTCCCATCCTGCGCTACGGCGCTTCCCCGCTGCACGAGCCGGCATCGCCGGTCGCTGAGATCACCGCAGACATCCAGAAGCTGATCGACGACATGATCCAGACGATGTACGCTGCGCCGGGCATCGGCCTGGCGGGGCCGCAGGTTGGGGCAGGGTTGCGGCTCTTCGTCGCCGACATTTCCGCCGGCCGGAATCCCGCCGACCTCCTGACATTCGTCAATCCCGAATTCGAAGAGCGTGACGGGATGCAGCTCGAGGAAGAAGGGTGCCTCAGTCTTCCCGGGTTCAACGCCACGGTCGCCAGGCCGTCGCGCGTCGTGTTGACAGGCCTCGACCGCGAGGGACGCGCGCAACGTATCGAAGCCACCGGACTGCTTGCCCGTTGTTTTCAGCACGAGATGGATCACCTCGAGGGCACCGTGTTCGTGGATCGCCTTCGCGGGTTGCAGAAGGATTTGATCGTCAGGAAGATCAGGAAGCTCTCGCGCGCCGGCAAATGGTAGGAACGCCCGTGCTGCGGATCGTGTTCTTCGGGACACCGCAGTTTGCAGTCCCCACGTTGGAACGGCTCACGGTCTCCGGGCATCAGGTTACCGGCGTGGTCACCCAGCCCGATCGTGCGCGGGGTCGCGGGCAGCGCATCGTACCGGCGCCGGTGAAAGACTTCGCGGTCACGCACGGGATCCCGTTGATGCAGCCGGAGCGGCTGCGCGATCCGTCAGTCGAGGCCACGCTGCGATCCTGGGAGCCTGACCTGGGGGTGGTCGCCGCCTACGGCAGGATCATTCCGGCGCACCTGCTGACCGTGCCGTCGCACGGGATGATCAACGTTCACGCCTCGCTGCTGCCGAAGTACCGAGGCGCGGCGCCGGTCCAGCGCGCCGTGATCGCCGGTGAAACAGAGACCGGCGTCACCATCATGCGCGTCGCGGAGGCACTCGATACGGGCGACATGTTCGCGCGCGCGACGCGCCCGATCGGTCCGGACGAAAGGAGCGAAACGATCGAGCGCGACCTGGCCGAACGTGGTGCGCGGCTGCTCGTCGAAGTCGTGGACGCCATAGCGGCGGGAACGGCGCACGCGGAGCCGCAGGATCACACACGCTCGACCTATGCGCCCCGCCTCACGCGCGAAGAGGGGTTGATCGACTGGACTCTTCCTGCGGCCGACATACACAACCGCGTCCGCGGACTCTCCCCCTGGCCGCACGCCTACAGCTTCCTCGACGGACATCGGCTGATCGTGACCACGACCGAGCCCGCCGGCGATCGGACCGATGCGCCCCCCGGCACCATCGTCAACGTCCTGTCCGACCGGCTCCTCGTGGCAACCGGCGACGGAAGGCAGATTGCCGTGCGCGAGGTCCAGCCGGAGGGCCGCCGCTCGATGGCCATTCGCGACTATCTCGCCGGACATCCCATCGCCGCAGGTGTCCGTTTCGACAACCGATGATCGCTCCCGCCCGCACGGCGGCTCTGTACGCGCTGCGCGCGATTCACGCCGGGCGGTCGGACCTTCCCTCGGCCTTCGCCCGCAGCCGGGAACGGCTGGACGATCCCCGCGATCGCGCGCTCACGCTGGAAATCGTCGCCGGCACGCTGCGATGGCAGCGCGCCCTGGATCACCTCATCGCGCGGTTCTCCAATCGTCCTCTCGAGACACTCGACGAAGACGTGCTCGTCATCGTCCGGCTCAGCCTGTTCCAGATTCTGCACCTCGATCGCGTCCCGGCAGCTGCGGTCGTGGACGATGCCGTCGACCTGTGCCGCGCCGTACGACACGATGGCGCGACCCGGTTTGTGAATGCGGTCCTGCGCACGACTCTCCGCAACCGTGGCCGACTGCCGCTTCCCGCGCGACCGGGCCCGACTGCTGACCGGAGTGCCAGTCTCGCCTACCTGGGCATCACCTGTTCCCACCCGGATTGGCTGGTCGAGCGCTGGCTGGATCGTCACGGCTTCGAAGCGGCCGAGCGATGGGTGCACTTCAACAACACGGCGCCGCGCCTCACGCTTCGTGTCAACCGTCTGCGTGCGACGCGAGAGGCGCTGCAGGCCTCGCTCGCGGCGGACGGCATCACAGTAGAGCCGACCAGGTTTGCGGCCAACGGGCTGACCGTCACCGCAGGCAACCCTCTTGGCACGGCGGCGGCCGAATCGTTCGTGGTGCAGGACGAGGCCTCCCAGGTCGTGACGCGGGCCGTCGCTGCGCAACCCGGGGAACGAGTCCTCGACCTGTGTGCCTCCCCCGGTGGAAAGACGACCGACATGGCCGCCGACATGGGCGACGCTGGCGTGCTGATCGCCTGCGACGTCCGCAGCCGGCGGATGCGCCTGCTGCGCGACACCGTCGCGTCCAGCGGTGCGCGGTCAGTGCGTCTGGTACACGTGCCGGCGTCGGGCCCACTCCCCTTCACGCCTTCCTTCGATCGCGTGCTCGTCGACGCCCCTTGCTCAGGGCTCGGCACGATCCGGCGGGATCCCGACATCCGCTGGCACCGCTCCGCCGACGATCTGATCGAGCTCGGGGCACGTCAGTCGAAACTGCTCGCGCGCGCCGCTTCGGTGGTCGCGCCCGGTGGCCGGCTGGTGTATGCGACCTGCTCGAGCGAGCCCGAGGAGAACGAACGGGTCGTCCGTGACTTCCTCTCCGCCCACCAGAACTTCGCGCTGGTGGATCTCAGAGGCGAATTTTCTCCCCTGCTGAAGCCGCTCCTGGACGAGGAGGGCATGCTCCGGACGCTGCCGTTCGCCCACGCGCTCGAGGCCTTCTTCGCGGCAGCGCTCGTCAGGCGCAGCTGAACGTCTGGCCCCGGGCTCTGGACTTCCGGAGACGTTGTGCCGAAGACCAACGTAGGTCGAATCCCGAATCCCGAGTCCACCCATCCCACCGTGGTACGATGGTGACTACCGCATGAAATTCGGCACGCGCGTCTGGGGCATCGGGAAGCTTCTGTTCCTCGTCGGCGCCTGGGGCGTCACGTTCCTCGTTTTTTTCTTCATTTCCATGCGGGTCGCGATGCGCGCCGGTCAGGTGCAGGTGCCCGACCTGACTGGCCGGACCGTCAGCGAAGCGACGAAGCTGACAACCGACCTCGAACTCCGGCTGCACGCGGAAGACAAGCCTCGTCCGAGCGACAAGGTGAAGGTCGGCCTTATTGCCCAGCAGGACCCACCGCCGGGCGCCGAAGTCCGGCCACAGCGGACGATCCGCGTCTGGCTCAGCTCCGGCGCGCAGCTGGTCAAGGCGCCAACCCTCGTCGGGCAGACGGAACGGTCGGCCCGGATGCGCATCGAGCAGGACGGAGTGGCCACGACCGTCTCCGAATTCCGCTCCAGCGAGTACCAGGCTGAGGCCATCGTCGCTCAGACGCCACCACCCTCCGAGAGGGCGTCAAAGGTTGCGGTACTGGTCAACCGCGGGGAACAGGACGTCACCTACGTGATGCCCGATGTGGTGGGCATGGACGGCGCCCGCGTCGAAAACGTGCTTCGCGGCCGCGGGCTCCGCGTCAGCACGTCGGGTAGCCAGACGTACCAAGGCCTCCCACCGGGCATCGTCGTGCGGCAGCAGCCGGCCGCCGGGACGCGCGTCGGCGCGGCCGACGCCATCACGCTCGAGGTGAGCCGGTGACCGAGGCCGGCATCCGGCTGGCGCCATCGATTCTGTCCGCCAACTTCGCCGCATTGGGTGAAGACATCGCCGCCGTCGAGCGCGGAGGCGCCGATCTGATCCACGTCGACGTCATGGACGGGCACTTCGTCCCGAACATCACCATCGGACCGCCGGTCGTCCAGGCGATCAAGCGCGTCGCGACGCGGCCGCTCGACGTTCACCTCATGATCGAGGAACCCGATCGGTACATCGATGCGTTCGTGACCGCCGGCGCCAGCATGCTGTCCGTCCACGTCGAGGCGGTTCCGCACCTTCACCGGACGCTCACTCACATCAAGTCTCTGGGTGCCCGTGCCGGCGCGGTCCTCAACCCGTCGACGCCGGCGTCGATGCTCGAGGACGTGGCCGGGGTCCTCGACTTCGTGCTGGTGATGTCGGTCAACCCGGGATTCGGCGGTCAGACGTTCATTCCACACAGTCTGGAAAAGATCCGCCGTGTGCGGTCAGTCCTCTCAGCCGCGGGATCATCAGCGCCAATCGAGGTCGATGGCGGCATCGACCTCACGACCGTCGCCGACGTCGTGTCCGCCGGCGCGCGCATCCTCGTCGCGGGGCATGCCATCTTTGGCGGGGGCCAGGCGGAGCAGGCCACGCGCGCCCTTCGCGCTGCCGCGACCGCGGGTCATGACTGAGCTCGTGGACGCGAACCGCGTCCGCCGGACCCAGATTCGTGTCCGATATGCCGAGACGGATCAGATGGGGGTCGCGTACTACGCCAACTACTTCGTCTGGTTCGAAGTGGCGCGCACCGATTGGCTTCGCGACAGCGGCTGGAGCTACCGGGAAATGGAGGCCGAGGGAGTTTCGCTCCCGGTCATCGCGGCGCACTGCGAGTACCGCCGGGCGGCTCGCTATGACGATGAGATCGAGATCAGGACGAGCGCGACGCTCCTGACCCCGGTCCGGGTCCGGTTCGACTATGAACTGCTCAGGCCCGGTGACGGCCAGGCCGCCGCCATCGGCCATACCGTCCACGCGGCGCTCGACGCCAGCGGACGGCCCTGCCGTCTGCCGGCGCGCGTGCGGCAGATGCTGGAGACATGAGGGTTTCGCCCACAACCGGCAGGCGTTCGCCGGCCGTCCGGGGAGCACCCTTTGGCGTCTACAATAGTACTGGCCGCATGAGTGACTCTGTGTCCCGCTTCACCACGCTGAACCGTACCGGCCTCCTCCTCGCGCTGCTGATCTCGGTCGGCGGCGCCGCCTGCTCTGGCAAAAAGGACCCGATCCCCACCGATCCTGCGCAGGCGGACCAGTTCCTGCTCGACCACGGCAAGCAGGCGCTGGCCAAGAAGAAGTGGATCGACGCCCGTGAATACTTCCGGAAGGTCGTCGACAACTACCCGAACAGCAGTCTTCGCGCCGAGGCCAAGCTCGGGATCGGCGAGGCATACCTTGGCGAGAAATCCGCCGAGTCGCTGGTGCTGGCTGCCGGGGAGTTCCGCGACTTCCTGATGTTCTATCCCACCAACAGGCTCGCCGATCGCGCCCAGTTCAACCTGGCGATGACCTATTTCAAACAGATGCACCCGGCCGACCGGGACCAGACGCCGACCAAAGAGGCGCTGACCGAGTTCGGCATCTTCTTCGAACGCTTCCCCAACAGCAGTCTCATGCCGGAAGCGAGGGCGAACTGGCGAATCGCCCGCGATCGACTGAGCGAAGCCAACTACCGGGTGGGTGTCAACTACTACAAGCGCACGTGGCGGCTGTGCAACGCCGCGGTGAGCCGTTTCCGCGAAATTCTCAAAGAGGATCCGGAATACTCGGGAATGGACGGCGTGTACTTCTATATGGCGGAATGCTTTGCCCGAGCCGATAACAAGGCGGAGGCGATCCCGCTTTTCGACCGCGTGGTCAACGAATACAAGACCAGCGATCACTTCGAAAAAGCCCAGAAACGCCTCAAAGAGCTCCAAGCTCAATAGCTTGGGCAGACCTCTCCCGTCGATGCGGCGCTCCGCAGGGTGTGCCGAATCGTAAAGGTCTGCCCCGGGAGAGAGGCATGACGTCGAAGACTCGCATCACCGGCATCCTGCTGGCCTCCGCGCTGGCCAGCGGCACTGCAGCCGAGGCCCAGCGGGCGCCAGCGGCCACACCGCTCAAGCTGCCGGCGGAAGTGCTCTCATTGGCGTGCGCGCCGACCCTGACCTACGAGCCGCCGAAGGTCGACCTGCGCATCACCGGCGGACAGGACTCCTTCGTGCGGCGCATTCACGCCCCGGGCGATCTGGTGACGGTCAACGCCGGTTCCGACAACGGCATCAAGATCGGACAGGAGTTCTACGTCCGCCGCGTGTACATGCCCGGACAGAAGACGATCAACCGCGAGCAGCCGGGCACCGTCCGCACATCGGGCTGGATTCGCATCTACGCCGTCGATCCGACGATGTCGCTCGCAACCGTCACGCACGCCTGCGACACCATCGAGATCAACGACTACCTCGAGCCGTTCTCGCTGCCGCAGATGCCGGCGGCGTCGACCAGCACGGCGAAGCCTGACAAGAACTACGGCCGGGTGATGATGGGGACGGATCGCCGGCGCAGCTTCGGCAAGGGCGACTACTTCGCGCTGAACCGCGGCGCCGACCAGGGCGTCAAGCCCGGCTCGCGCTTCGTCGTGTTCCGCAACAAGCACGAGCTCGGCGTGCAGCAGCCCGACAACTTCCTCTACGAGCTCGGCGAAGCAATTGCCGTCGACGTCCGGAAGGACTCGTCGACGCTTCAGGTGACCGTGTCGCGCGACGCCTTCACGGAAGGCGACCTCGTCGCGATGCGGCCGGAGCCGTAGCCGCTACCCCGCCTTCCGCTCGCGCGCGATGTTGACATCGACCACGCGCGCGGCGGTCATCACCTGGAAGCGGCGGTAGTAGTCCACGGCCGACGACACCGCCACCACCATCACCACCCACAGCGCCACCTGTCCGAAGGGGGCCAGCCACGGCATCGGCCGCGAGCCGAGGATGAGCAGCAGAATGGCCACGACCTGCGAAGCCATTTTGATCTTGCCCAGCCGTGAGGCGGGAATCGTGACGCCTTTCGTGTACGCCAGACTGCGCAGCGCGGTCACGGCGAACTCGCGGCCGATGATGAGCGACACCATCCAGGCCGGCGCGAGATCGAGCTGCACGAGCGAGATGAAGGCGGCCGACGTCAGCAGCTTGTCGGCGATCGGATCGAGCATCTGACCGAGCCACGTCACCTGCCGCCGCCGCCGCGCAAGATAGCCGTCGAGCCAGTCGGTGAGCGACGCGATCCCGAAGATCGCGGCTGCGGCGACTTCTTTCGGCATGCCGAGAAAGCGGGTCCCGCCGTACTCTGTCAACAGCACCACATAGAAGAACGGGACCAGGAACATCCGTACGAGCGTGAGCGTGTTCGGGAGGTTCACGACGTGCGCAATTCTATCGTGTACAATCGTCGATTGTCATGAAGGCGATCCTTCTCGCCGGGGGCAAGGGCACGCGCCTGCGGCCGTTGACCATCCACACGCCCAAGCCGATCGTTCCAATTTTCAACCGGCCGTTCCTGAACTACCAGATCGATCTGCTCAAGCAGGCGCCCGAAATCGATGAGGTCATCCTCAGCCTCAATTACCAGCCGCGGCGCATCGAGGAGATCTTCGGCGACGGCTCCGAAACCGGAATCAAGATTCGCTACGTCGTGGAGCCGGTCCCGCTCGGCACCGCCGGAGCCGTCAAGTACGCCGGCGACAAGCTGACCGAGTCGGTGGTCGTCTTCAACGGCGACGTGCTCACCCAGATCGATCTGGCGTCGGTGATCGCGCTGCATCGCCAGCGCAACGCGAAGGCCACGATCGTGCTGACGCCGGTGCCGAACCCTTCCGCATACGGGCTCGTGGAAACGGATGCCGACGGGAACATCCACCGGTTCCTGGAGAAGCCGAAGCCGGAAGAGATCACCACCAACCACATCAACGCCGGCATCTACGTGCTGGAGCCGGAGACGTTCGATCGCATCCCGAAAGACGTCGCCTGGTCGATCGAGCGCAGCTTCTTCCCGTCGCTGATCGAGCGGCGCGAGACGTTCGTGGCCTACATCTACGACGGCTACTGGATCGATATCGGAACGCACGAGAAGTACCGGCAGGTGCACCGCGACATCATGGACGGCCGGTTCGTGGCGGCGCCTTTTCACGAGTCGCAGCGGCAGTGGATCGCGGCCGACGCTCGCATCGAGGAGGGGGCGACCATCGAAGGGCCGTGCTTCATCGACGGCGGTGTGCTCGTCAAGGCAGGCGCCCGCATCGGACCGTACTCGGTGATTGGCCGGCAGACGCAGGTCGAAGAAGAGGCGGTCGTCGACGGCGCCATCATCTGGCCGAACTGCCGGATCAACCGCGAAGCGGTGGTGCACAACGCGATCGTCGGACGGCATTGCCACGTCGGCCGCAGCGTGAACCTGAACAACGGCGCCGTGCTCGGCGATCGCACGACGCTGACCGACTTCACGAAGGCGTGACGCACGCCGGAGCTCGCCACGCCGCTCCCCTCACTGACATGCGACTCGAGCCCTCCATCTTCAAGGCTTACGACATCCGGGGTCTGTATCCAGACGAGATCGACGAGAAGACCGCTTATGCGATCGGCCGCGGCTTCGCGGCCTACCTGAGCGCCGGGACCGTCGCCGTCTCTCGCGACATGCGCGTCTCGTCTCCGGGTCTCGCGGCGGCGTTCATCGACGGGGTCCGTCACCAGGGCACGAGCGTCGTCGACTACGGCATGCTCGGCACCGACCAGCTCTATTTCGCCGTCGTCAACGACCGGCTGGAAGGCGGCGCCCAGATCACCGCGTCGCACAATCCCGGGCAGTACAACGGCGTGAAGATGGTGCGAGCGGAAGCGCTGCCGCTGAGCGGCGACGCCGGAATCGGCGAGATCCGCGACATGATCGCCAACGACCGGCTGCCGGAGCCGTCACGGCCGCGGGGAGCCCTGACGACGCGCAACATACTGCCGGCGTATGTCGAGAAGGTGATGTCGTTCATCGACTCGTCGCTCGTCCGGCCGTTCAAGGTCGTGCTCGACGCCGGCAGCGGCATGGCCGGGCTCGTGGCGCCGATGCTCTTCGACCGGCTGCCGTGCAAGGTCACCAGGCTCTGCTTCGATATCGACGGCACGTTTCCCAATCACGAAGCCAATCCGCTCATCGAGGAGAATCGCCGCGACATCACCGCCGAGGTCGTGCGGCAGAACGCCGACGTCGGGATCGCGTGGGACGGCGACGCCGACCGCTGCTTCTTCATCGACGGCACCGGAGAGTTCATTTCCGGGGACTTCGTCACGGCGCTCCTGGCCGAGGCCTTCCTGCTCAAACACCCGGGCGCGACGGTCATCTACGACCTGCGCGCGAGCCACGCGGTGCGCGATACGGTGGCCCGTTACGGCGGCCGGGCGCTCATGAACCGCGTCGGGCACGCCTTCATCAAGCAGCGGATGCGGCAGGAGGACGGCATCTTTGCAGGCGAGGTCACCGGCCACTACTACTTCCGCGACTTCTACTACGCGGACAACGGCTTCATCCCGGCGCTGCTGATTCTCGAGCTGATGTCGAAGAAAGGCCAGTCGCTGCGGCAGCTGCTGCAGCCTTATCGTGAGAAGTACTTCATCTCCGGCGAGATCAACACCAGGCTGGCGACGATGGCGGAGGTGCCGGCGAAGCTGGCGGCGATCGAGGCGCGCTACCCCGATGCACGGCTCGAGCGGCTGGACGGGGTGTCGGTGGACTATCCGGACTGGCACTTCAACGTGCGCGCGTCGAACACCGAGCCGCTCCTGCGGCTGAATCTCGAGGCCAGCACGCCGGCCGACATGGAACGCAGGCGCGACGAGGTGCTGGCGGTCATCAGGTCGGGATGACTTTCCTCGGGGCTCGGGGCTCGGGACTCGGGGCTCGGGACTACTCGGGGCTCGGGGCTCGGGGCTCGGGGCTCGGGACTCGGGGGCTCGGACTGCATGCGGTACAATGCCAGCATCACCGCGGGCGGGAGTAGTTCAGCGGTAGAACGCGAGCTTCCCAAGCTCGATGTCGCCGGTTCGATCCCGGTCTCCCGCTCCAATCCCTTCAACAACTTGCGAAGGTTCCAGAGTTGGCAGCGACTGCCAATTTCGACGGTGGACGGCTGTCCGGGGGGGAACGGAGGTCACCGGAGGAACGGGACAAGCCCACACGGAGCAACGGAGAAACGGAGACAAAACGGAGGATGTCGGCCTGGTCACGTTCAGCAGGTGGGCCGCCGGCCTCAGCCGGCGCCAGGGACCGCGCGTAGCGCGGGCCCACCTCGGGTCAGTTGGTCATGGCTACGAGCTTCGCGACGAGCGGCCTCCGTTCGTCCTCCGTGTCGCCGTTCCTCCGTGTTTGCTCGTCCCGTTTCTCCGTGTTCTCCGTTGACCCGCTTTCCGCTTTTTTTCCGCTATCTGATCGACAGTCCCGCGGACGCCATGAAAAGGAAATCAGACGGTGTGCCCGCAAGGGCGACCTTGGCTGACTGGCCGGCAATCCAGTGAAGCCGCATATCGAAGCCAACGGCCAGGTGCGACGTCATGAACCAGCGGGCGCCGCCGCCGCCGTTGATCGCCAGCATCGTATCGCTGCTCCGGCTGCCGGCTTCGACGACATCGTTGCCGCTGAACTCACCACGAGCATTTGCGACGCCCACTCCGCCGCTGAGGAAGCTCCAGCCATCACGGGTGCCGAAGTTGATCGACACCTGCGGCGCGATCATCCTCATCGTCAACTCGGTGCCGGCGGGGGCTGTCCCGCGTACCTGTGAAACGCTCGCCCCGATGCCGAGCTGTCCAGGGCCGAACCGGCCAAAGTACAAGTGCGCGCCTGCTTCCAGACCGAACCCGCGAGCCGGCACGAGCGCGTCGTCTGGAAGTTGCGGATAGAACCCCGTGTCCTGCGGCAGCCCCATGAGCGCACCGCGCACGTCGATCACGTAGGGGCCGGGCGGTGCCGCAACGTTGCGTTGCGCCGACGTCGACGACGGCATCGCGGCGAGCACCGCGACGGCCACCCACCAACCCGCGCGCCGGTGGCGCGTCGCCGCGGCGTGCATCTCAGTAAGCGCTTCCGGACTGAGCGGTCTTCCGTCCGCGAGACTCCTGCACGATTCGCACACCGGCGCTCGCGCCGATCCGGGTCGCGCCGGCAGCCACCATCGCTGTGAGCGACCCGAGATCGCGGACGCCGCCGGCGGCCTTCACACCCATCTCCTCGCCAACGACCCGGCGCATCAGCGCGACGTCGGCTGCCGTCGCTCCGCCGGGCCCGAAGCCGGTGGACGTCTTCACGAAGTCGGCGGCTGCGGCTTTCGCCAGGGTGCAGGCGGTGATCTTCTCGTCGTCGGTGAGCAGCGCCGCCTCGATGATGACCTTGCTGAGCACGCCGGCCTCCCGGCATGGCGCGGTGACCGACTCGATGTCGCGCTCGACCAGACGGACGTCGCCGGATTTGAGCGCCCCGATATTGATCACCATGTCGATCTCCTCGGCACCATCGAAGATGGCCCGCCGTGTCTCGTAGTGCTTGACGTCGCAGGTGGTCGCTCCGAGCGGAAACCCGACCACCGAACAGACGCGCACGCGGCGATCGGTTCCCGGAGCGCCGGTGCGGAGCAGCCGCGCGCACAAGGCCACCCATGCCGCATTGACACACACCGTGGCGAAGCCGAACTCGAGGGCCTCGCGGCACAGCGCTTCGATCTCGGCCCGGCTCGCGTCCGGCTTGAGCAGCGTATGGTCGATCATCGATGCGACGTCGCCGGCGCCGCCTCCCGTGGCGTGGAGGCCGAGCCGCGTGGCGCCAGCCTGCAGGACCCCGCGCAGCTGATCGGGGCAGCACTCAGACAGCAGACCGTGACAGCCGCAGTGCGGCGAGATGGCAATCGACGCGCCGGCCAGCTCCTCGATGATGATGCGCACGAGGCGCTCGAGATCCGCCGGGGTGGTCATCGCGACCGTTCGCCGGTCTCGAGACCGCGGATGATGGACAGGCGACGGATGTAGCGCGGCTCACGCATCGGCGTGTCCAGAAATGCATCCAGTATCGCCAGGGCGTCCTCACGCTTCATCGTGTTGGCGCCGAGTGTGAGCACGTTGATGCCGTTGTGCTCCCGTCCATAGCGGGCCAGCATCGGGCTCGGACACATGGCGGCCCGCACCCCGTGGATCTTGTTCGCGGCGACCGCGGAGCCGATGCCCGATCCATCGATGGCCACCGCGGCATGCGCCTCTCCGCGTGCGACCGCCCGTGCGGCCGCGGCCGCCGTGTCCGGGTAATCGACCGGCTCGTTCGTATGCGTGCCCAGGTCTTCGGCGGCCACGCCTCGTGCGCGCAGATGCGCGAGCACGGCGGTCTTCAGCGACAACGACGTGTGATCGCCGGCGACCGCCACGCGCTCGATGCGTCCCACCGGCGCCAGCGTCGACGCATCCAGTTCGGCTCCGCCGCGAACGACGGTGACGCGGCGCTGGCGGAGCGTGTCGAGCGCCAGCGGCGTGATGTGTCCCCCGGCCGACAGCGTGATGGTGCTTCCGTATTCGAGCACGCGCGCGTCCGCCTCGGTGACGATGTCGAAGGGTTTCACGACTGGGCCGCTATGTTACCCTTGCGGCCACTACCGCTCAAACCAGCCGGCGGTTCTCCCTTTCCACATCGATGCAGCCACTCATCGAGGCCAATGACATCCAGCAGCGTGTTCGCGCGCTCGCGCGCGAGATCGCCCGCGATCATCCGCTCGGCGTGCATCTCGTCTGCGTGCTCAAAGGCGCGTTCGTGTTTCTGGCCGACCTCGCCCGGTCGCTCGAGTGCGACGTGTCGCTGGATTTCATCGCTCTCTCGAGCTACGGGTCGGCGACGCAGTCGTCAGGGCAGGTGCAGCTCCTGAAGGATCTCGATTCGCCAATCGAAGGACGCGACGTCGTGATCGTCGAGGACATCGTCGATACCGGCCTGACGCTCACGTATCTGCAGGACATTCTCCGGGCGCGCGCGCCGCGGAACCTGCGGACGGCCTGCCTGCTCAGCAAGCCGTCGCGCCGGCGCGTGGACGTACGCGTGGACTACATCGGCTTCACCATCGAGGATCGCTTCGTCGTCGGATACGGCCTGGATCACCGCGACCGCTACCGCCATTTGCCGTTCATCGGGGTAGTCGGCACCTGACGTCGCGCCCACCGTTCCACCGCAGGGTCCGGCTTTAGCCGGACCACACGTTCCTGGTTATTTCGCCGCGCTGCCGCTGCCGGTTACCGCGGCCCTGACGCGATCGGCCCACGACGCTGCCTCCTTGAGCACGGCCGCCGCGTCGAGCGACAGGACAATCCTGTTTCGCATCAGCACCCGGCCGTTTACCACGGTTGACGTCACGTCATCACCACGGGTCGTGTAGACGAGCTGCGACACCGGGTCGTACATCGGCGTCTGTCTGGCAGCCGTCATGCGGACGACGATGAGATCGGCTCGCTTACCAGCCGCGAGCGACCCGATCCGATCCGCCATGCCGAGCGATCGAGCTCCGCCGATCGTCGCCAGCTCCAGCATCTCGCGCGCGCTCGCCGCTTTCGGATCGAGCGTCTGCACCTTCTGGAGGAACGACGCGATGCGCATCGCCTCGAACATGTCGAGGTCGTTGTTGCTGGCGGCGCCATCGGTGCCGAGCCCCACCGGCACCCCCGCCCGAAGATAGCCGGTTAGAGGAGCGGTTCCACTGGCCAGCTTCATGTTGCTCTCGGGGTTGTGCGCCACACCGACTCCCCTGGCTTTGAGCACGGCGATATCGGACTCCGAGACCCACACCCCGTGTGCGGCGAGCACACCTGGTCCGAGGAAGCCGAGACGGTCCAGGAATGAGACCGGCGTCGCCTTGAACTCCTGCTGCGCATTCCGGACCTCGTCTCTGGTCTCGGCGAGATGGATGATCGTCGGCACGTTGTACCGGCGCGAAAGGTCGCGAGCGGCAGTCAGCGAGCTGCTGTCGAGCGTATAGACCGCGTGCGGTGCGACGGCCGGTGTGATGAGCGGGTCGCTGCGGTACGCGGTGATGAACGACTCTGCGCGGGCCAGGCCATCCGCCGGCGTCTTCGCATCGGGAACCGGGAATCGGATCACGGTCTGGCCGAGCACTCCTCTGAGACCGGCGGACTTGACCTCTCCGGCAATGTCCTGCTCGAAGTAATACATGTCGGCGAAGGTCGTGGTCCCCGACTGGATCATCTCGAGAGCCGCCAGCCTCGTGCCTGCGCGTACGAACTCTGGCGACACCGTGCCGGCTTCTGCCGGGAATATGTACTCGTTCAGCCATTCCTCGAGCGGCCGGTCGTCGGCGAGACCGCGATACAGCACCATCGGGGCATGGGTATGGGTGTTCACCAGCCCTGGCATGACGACCTGTCCGGCGGCATCGAGCGTCTCGCGGCCCCTGAACTGACGATTGATCGACTCCGTGGTATCCACGGCGACAATGTCCGGGCCATCGATGGCCACCGCACCATCTGCCAATGGCGCGCCGTTGCCTTCCATCGTGACGACCAGGCCGTGGCTGACGACCAGCGACACCTCTTTCGGCTGCGCGGTCTCCGGCGCACGACAGGCTGCCGCGAGCGCTGCCAGAGTGACAATCCATCTGTGCATGTGAATCGATTTTAGTACTATTCGGACGTGCCTCTGCAGGTCGTCGATCATCCTCTCGTTCACGATGCGCTGGTCGAACTTCGCGACGCGCGAACGGCGCCCACCGCCTTTCGCCGCGCCGCGCGGCGAATCAGCCTCTTGCTGGCCGCTGAAGCGATGCGGCACGTTCCCGCAGCATCGGCAACGGTGGAAACTCCGCTCGGACCTGCGGCTGGACGGGTGCTCGGCGGCGACATCGTGCTGGTGCCGGTGCTGCGCGCCGGACTCGGGATGCTGGAGCCGGTGCTCGAGCTCGTGCCTGCCGCCCGCGTCGGACACATCGGGCTGCAGCGGGACGAGGCCACCGCCGTCGCGTCCAGGTACTACGCGCGGCTGCCACCGAACCTGGAGCAGAGTTACGTGCTGCTGCTCGATCCGATGCTCGCCACCGGCGGCAGCGCTGCCGCCAGTGTCGACGTCATCAAGTCAGCCGGTGCCACGAGCGTCCAGATGATCTGCATCGTCGCGGCGCCGGACGGCGTGGCGCTGCTCGACCAGCGTCACCCCGACGTCACGATTTACACGCCTGTCGTCGATCGCGAGCTCAACGCGCGGAAGTTCATCGTTCCCGGGCTCGGCGATTTCGGCGATCGGCTGTACGGCACAGCGTAGTCGTCGACTGCACGAACCACGCGCATCGTCGTCCTTCGTCGTGTCCTTTCGTCGCGTCGCTCAGGCGAGCGGCACCTTCGGGTATGCCGATCGCTTCGCTGCTCGCGTCGGCACACGAATTGCGACCCGTGGCACTATGGGCTCCGCCGGACGGCTGTGCTCGCTCCTTTTCACCATGACTGCGGCCAGTGCATGTGGGTCGGCGCCGCAGGCTGCGACGGTGCCGGCAGCGGCGGTCGGTACGCGTCCGGTTCCGGCTGAGCCCGCCGCGCCTCTGGTTCACGTGCGCTTCCACAATGTGCATCTGCGTCTCGGCGAAGGCATCGCCGTGGATATTCGAGACCTGTCCGGCGCGCTCGTCTCGACCGCACCCGGAAAGCCTCCGGTGTTCGACGATCAGCGGTCGTTCCTGCTGCGTGTGGACGCGGGAACGATCGCCATCTCGCCGTCGAGCCTGAGCCGCATCCTCAACGAGCGGGTCTTCGCGTCGAAACGGTCTTCCATCAGGAACGTGAGCGTGTCGCTCGCCGATGGGCGGCTCGTTCAAAAAGGGACGCTGCGAAAGGGGCTGCGCATTCCCTTCACGATCGTGGCCGAGCTCTCCGCTGCACCTGATGGTCGCATCCGCATTCACCCCACCTCGGTGAAGGCAGCGGGAATCCCGGCTTCGGGCCTGCTGAAACTGCTTGGACTCGACATATCGGATCTCGTGAAGTCGGATCCTTCGGTCGGCCTCGAGGTATCGGGCAACGATCTGCTGCTCTCGGCAGAGCGGCTGTTCTCCGAGCCGGCGATTCGCGGCCGGCTGCGCGAAATCCGTATAGACGGCGATCGAATCGTTCAGACGTTCGGCGGGAACCTGCCTCCCGGCCCCGCCGGCGTCACCGGCAACTACATGCAGTACCGCGGCGGTCAACTGCGGTTCGGCAAGCTGACGATGAGCGACGCCGACATGATGTTGATCGATGTCGATCCGCGCGATCCGTTCGACTTCTGGCCGGCGCGCTATGTGCAGCAGCTCGTGGCGGGCTATTCGAAGAACGACGCGAGCGGAGCGCTGCGGGTCTACATGCCCGACTATGATCAGTCGGCGCGTGCCAGTCTGCGTCCGCTGGCTGTGCTAGACTGAGCGTTCGGTCGGGCGCGTGGCTCAGCGGTAGAGCATCCGCTTCACACGCGGGGGGTCGATGGTTCGATTCCATCCGCGCCCACCAGCCTCCGCTCTCATTTCTCGCGGAGGCTGTCCGCCGAAGCGCTCAGAAATTCACGAGCGCGTAGGCGGACCTGCCGCGCGCCGCGAGCTCCGGCTGGCTTCGCCCGTGAGCCCTCCGCTCTCATTTCTCGCGGAGGCTGTCCGCCGAAGCGCTCAGAAATTCACCAGACCATCATTTGTTCGTTTCGGCATCTTGATACCCAGTAATTGTGCCTTTCACAAACCCAGCGCAGCACCCTTCAACCCCTACGCCCATTGGGGAATGAAGACTGCGGTAATCCCCAATAGCCAGCTAATTACCGCCCGCGCTACAGTGCCCAACGCTTCGCCGGTGTTCCGGCATGGGTGAAGCGAGGTGCCTGTCCTCATGCCCCTTCAGTTGCTCAGGTCTATTTGCGCTGGCTACCAGACTCAGCTCATAGAAAAAACCAAACTCGCCAGTGCGCTGGCTGACGCCGTGCACCTCTACGAAAGCGGCGCCAGCGACCAGCTGGAAACCATCACCCACCACATCAGCGCCTTACGCGAACTAGACGCCCAATCTGAGGAACTCCTGTTTGCAGCGGATGCGGCGATAACTGGCAAGCCCTAGCGCAACTTGAGCATGAAAAGCGCCCTGCACAAAAGCCATGATGCCTGCCGACAAATCGGTGATACGCTACACTCACCTTTCCTGAGCCGCCCGCATCCTGCGGGTTCCTCACCCAAGGCGCTACCGCCCCGGAGGAACCTGCGATGCCGACCGTCTTTTCTCCTACGTCTGACTACGACATCTACCGGCTCACGGCGGAGATGTCTGCCCAACTGCATCGCTCTGCGACAGAGATACAGGCGCAAGTAGCCGCCGCGAGAGCGTGTATCGCTGAATCGCTGGCGGTTCTCAGGGCGCCACCTCGCCCGCCTGACGCTTCTTCGCCGTCTTCCGTTCCCCTGCCGTCGCCAGCCCCTCCATCAACCTCGCGCGCTTAGCCTTGTCCTGAGCGGCCCAGTGCCACCTGACCTTGGCGCTGGCGCTGAGCTTACCGTCCTTATCGTCAACGGCCGTCATCGCGTTCCT
Organism: Vicinamibacterales bacterium; assembly: GCA_036274155.1. Taxonomy (GTDB): domain Bacteria; phylum Acidobacteriota; class Vicinamibacteria; order Vicinamibacterales; family UBA2999; genus Gp6-AA40. The sequence continues at coordinate 73,675 of DASUGH010000188.1, forward strand.
CCGCCGCTCAGCATCAGCCACGCGAACGCAAGCCCGGCCAGCAAGGCTGGATCAGCATAGGCGTTCTGAAGATCGCCTTCGATGCGGCCAGCTGCGATTGCACCCTGGACGGAGTCACGGAAGGCACCTCGGACTTCAGCGTAATCTCGAATGTATTCGGAGAGTCGGTTCGATGCGGCGTCTTCTTCCGCGTCTTGGTTTGCGAATGACTCCAGCGCGCGCATTGCGGCAGCCATTGCGTGGCCCATCTCGTCGCGGCCGCATCCATTGCGGCGTCGAGCCAGGACCGCCGAATGCGGATCGCCTTCCGGCCCACGCGCGCATGGGGAAGGATCCCGGCGCGAATCATCCGGCGGAGGGTGGCCGCATGGCGCGAGCTTCGGCTGGGCAAGCGAGCGACGCTCAAACATCGCGAAGGCTGTCCCGCCGAAGCGCCGAAGGCGCGTAGGCGGACTCATCGGGAGCGGGTCGTAAAAGAGGTGATACGGCAGCGCTGCCTGTGTGCGTCGCGCCCCTTCAGCTTTACGCGCGCCGACTGCACGCGTATGCTGCGGACGTGCGCGTGCGGATTTCGCAGCCCGCGGCGGGCGTGTTCGCTGGCGTGAGTCTGAGTCGATTCGTCCCCGGCCTCACCTACGACGTCGAGCCCATTCTCGCAAGCTATCTGATCAGTCTCAGAATCGGCGAAGCCGTCGATTCCAAGAAGCCTGCGCTGGTCCTCACGATCGAGGACGTGGACGCTCCTTTCTACGAGGAGCAGCTGGCAGGCGGCATTCGGGTCGACCAGCACATGGACGACGACGGCTCGAAGCGACGGCGCACGAGACGCCGCTGATCGCGCCGTCATCTGGTCAGCTCACGTCAGCGCCTTTGAGTCGCGAGAGGCACGAGCGGGATTGGATCGGGAGAGGAAGCTGACGACAGAAAGGGCAGCTAGGCTGCCCTTTCTGTTGCCTCGCACAGTGGCGTCGCCGCCGGTTACGAGGACTTCTTCAGTGCTTCGATGAGCACTTGCAGCATCTGTGAGTACTGCTCGTCGGTCGTGTCGAAGGTCTTCGCATACTCCTCGCGCGACGGGTTTTCCTTTCCACCCCACTTGCCGTCGAATGACAGGCTCTTTCCGCCGATGTCGACGATATCGAAGGGCTGATCCTTCTCGCGCTTGAAGTGCAGGCCGCTCGGGCCGAGGTCCGAGATCAGGATGCGTGATGCCCTCTCCGAGGCGCTGTTGAGATCCCCATACGCCTCGCGATAGCTCTTCTGCTCGATCAGATAGTTCATCCGATCGCCGGACGTGAACTTGCCGCTCACGACCAGCAGCTGGATGCCGGGCATGTACAGTACACCCACGTAGCCGTCTGCATGCTTGGCAGCGAAGCTATTGAGCTTCATCGTGTCGAGCATTTGCTTGAACTCGCCGGCGAGGTCGGCTGATTTCGACTCGTGTTCGGCGCCTTGTCTGGCTTGTGAGAGTGCTGGTGGGCCCGAACGGGTTTGATCGGCGAGAGCGGCCATCGGCATCGTCAGCATCACAGCTGTAACGAGGCCGGGAAACGCGCGGAGTGCAGACACAGCAACCCCCTTCGTTGATACCGCGCACGTTGTACCACTCGGCCCGGGGTTCGTCAATCGGGACGTCACCCGATGAACAGCGCGTCCTCCTCGTCGGCTGGCTGCCGGCGGCGCGAGTCGTAGGCGGGGCGTCGTTTGTCGCCGCCGAAGAATACTTCCTTGAGCGCCTGCAGCATCGCCATCACCTCGCGAGCCGGTGTGAGGATGGTCTCCTGCAGTGAAAAAACGGTCTGGTCGACGCGCTGCCGCACCACGCCGAGCATCTGGTCCACCTTGTCGGCCTGGGCTGCAGCCATGGCGCTCACCCGAGCGGCGTCGGCGGCCATCGCCTGCAGGCTGGCAAGAACCGGACGGATCTCCTGCTCGAGACGTGCAATCGTCTCCCCCACGCGTTTCGCCGTCCGCGTCGCCCACAGGATCGTCGCGACCTGGACGATCGCCATCAGCAGGACCGACACGGCGATGGTGCCGAGGAACAAATCGCTCACGCGTCCTGCTCCTCTTTACCCATTGCGCTCGAACCTGACCGCTGCTGCTCGCGGATGCGCTCGAACGCGGTGGTGAGGTTCTCGCGCTGCTTGTTGAGCATGTCGCGCCCCTGGCGGGCGGCCTCAGCGGCGCGATCGCGCCCCTCGCGGGCGCGCTGGCCCAGGAATTCCCGCGTCTGCTCGCCGCTCGCCGGCGCGAACAGGAGCGCAACCGCCGCGCCGACTGCGGCGCCGGCAATGAACGCGACCAGCAGGCCGCCGGGAGTGATGCCTTGATCGTTGGCCATGTCCTGCCTCTCGTCCTGGCCGCAAGCGGCCGCACGGATCAGAAGATGCTCACCCTGACATTCAGATACTTCCTCGGGTCGGCCTTTATCGCTGCCAGCAACTGGCGCGCCTCCCCGAGCGTGGTCCGCAGCTCGTTCACTGCTCCGTTCATGTTCTCATACAACTGCTTGTCCTGCAGCAGCTGTCCGAGCGTCCCCTGCCCTTTCTGCAGGTTGGCGGTGACCGAGTCGACACGGTTCATCGCCGAATTCAGACGGTCGAAGAGCTCACGGTTGGTGGCCAGCTGTCCGAGCGTCCCCTCGCCCTTGTTCACACGTCCGGTTATCGACTCCAGGTTGGTGGTCGTCGATGTGAGCGACCGGGCCATGCTGTCGTCGGCGAGCAGGCGCCCGAGAGTCCCCTCGCCCGCCCGGATCCGGCCTGTGACGTCCGCCAGGTTCTGCATCGACGTTTCCAGCGCGCGCGCGGCACGGGGATCCGTCATCAGCCTGCCGATGGTGCCTCGCCCCTCATTGAGGTTCCTGGCCACGCCCTCGGCGGCGACGAGCAGCCCGTTCAGGTCGCGATAGACCGCCTCGTCGGTCACGAGACGTCCGAGTGTCCCGCGCCCGGCCCGGATGTCCCGCAGCAGATCTGTGGCTTCAGCGATGCCGTCGGCGGCCCTGGTGGCGACGTCGGCCACCGAGCCGATCGCCGGGCCGGATCGCACGTAACCCCACTCGGCGATCGGCGTGCCGCGGCTCGAGGCGGTGATGTCGACTGCCGCTTCCCCGAGGAGCGACACCGATCCGAGTGAGGCGACCGAGTCGGTGGTGACACGCGGCTGCATCTCCTTGCGCAGCTTCATCGTCACCTCGACGCGGTCACCGCCGGGTACGAATTCGAGGGTCTTGACCGTTCCCACCTCGAGCCCGGCCACGCGGACCGGTGCCCCCTCCTTCAGGCCGGGGATGTTCTCGAACGCGGTCTTCAGCCCGTACTGCTGCCAGGGGAACCCGCCCTGACCGCTCAGCAGGAAGATGAGCATGGCAGTCATCACCACCGCGAACACGGTGATGAGCCCGACTTTCAGTTCGGCCCAGGCGAGCGAGCGGGTGCGCGGCATGTCATCAGTCCTCTTACGAGAGAAAGTTGCGAATGTATGGATCCGTGGCGGCCCGGAGCTCGGCGGCATTGCCCTCGAACACGAGCAGCCCGTCCTTCAACATGATGAACTCGGCTTCGTCACACTTTGCGGCGTCGGCCTGGACGATCTCGATGTGGCCGTTTCGTTTGACCGCCTCGTGGGTGGCGGTGAAGAAGGCGTCTCGCAGCTGGTGGGTCACGATCACCGAGCTCACCTCTTCGAGGTCGCGGAGCTTGATCATCTCCCGGCCAATCGAGGTGGCGGTGATTGGGTCGAGACCCGTGGTCGCCTCGTCGTAGAACAAGATGCCGGGTCGTCCGGCCATGGCGCGGGCGATCGCGACACGCCGGCGCTGCCCTCCAGAAAGCTCCGAGGGCATCCGATCGATGAACTCGCGCAACCCCACGAAGCCAAGCGTCTCCTCGACCCGCGCCCGTACCTTGTCTTCCGGCCAGTGCATCTCCTCGTACAGCCGGTACCCCGTGTTTTCGCCGACGGTCAGCGAATCGAACAAGGCGCCTTCCTGGAACACCATGCCGATGTCGGAGCGAACCTGCATCAGATCCAGCTCGCTCATCGTATCGACCCGGTGCCCGTTCACCCGGATCTCGCCGTCGTCAGGCCGCAGCAGTCCAAGGATGAGTTTCAGAATCGTCGACTTCCCAGAGCCGCTGCCCCCCAGGATGATCTTCGTGTGACCTCTGAGCAGCGTGAAGCTGACGTCACGCAGGATGACCTTGTCGTCGAATGCCAACGCCACGTGGTCGAGCTCGATGACCGGCTCCTCGGCGGAGGGCCGCTTCGATGTCACTTCATCGCGCGTGGCGAATGTCGTCATCACGTCAATACAGGAGTTGAACCAGCAACTGCGTGATCAGCAGGTCCACGACGATGACGGCCACGGATGCCGCCACCACCGCCTGAGTCGTCGAGCGGCCCACACCCTGGGTGCCGCCCGTGGTGCGCAGCCCGACGTGGCAGCCGATCGTCACAATCACGAAGCCGAGACAGAAGGGCTTGATGAGTCCCATGTACACGTCGTCGATATAGAGTCCGTCGAGAACGGATGTCCAATACAAGCTGCCAGCAACCTGCAGCTGCGTCACCGCAATCAGCCAGCCGCCGATGATGCCGACGGTGTTCGCGATCACGGTCAGCACGGGCGTCATGAGGAAACCGGCCAGCACGCGTGGGACGACGAGCTTCCGCACTGGATCGGTGCCGAGCGAGCGCAGGGCGTTGATCTGATCGGTCACCACCATGGAGCCGAGCTCGGCCGCAATGCCAGACCCGATGCGTCCGGCGAGCATCAGCCCTGTCAGCACCGGGCCGAGCTCCTTCACCATCGAGGCGCTGACCAGTCGGCCCACGAACGGGCGAGCGCCGAACTGGTCGAGCGTAATCCCTGATTGGAGGGCTAACACGGCGCCGGTGAAGAACCCCGCCAGCAGAACGACGGTCAGCGAGCCGATTCCGATCGACTCGAACTGTTCGACGATGTCCCTGACGTAGAGCGGACGGCTGAAGACCCCGCGGACAGTGGCCATCTGAAGGTGGACGTACTCCTGCACCTCCAGTACGGCAGCCTTGAGAAAATCCTGTGTCGCCGCCACGGATTACCGGCCGACCGGCAGGCCGCTCATGCCCAGGTCGCGGCTGCGCAACGCTTTCAGGCGGTCGCGCACGGTGGCCGCACGCTCGAAGTCGAGGTTGGCTGCGGCGGACTTCATCTCGCGCTCGAGTCTGCTGATCTCCGCGTCGAGCTCCGCCTGGGTACGGAACATCTCCCGCGTCTCACGCACGGACGGCGTCGAGTAGTCGCGCTCGTAGACGCTGGCGAGCACGTCGTCGATCTGACGGACCACCGATTCGGGCGTGATGCCGTGCTCGGCGTTGTAAGCGGCCTGAAGCGCGCGGCGGCGTTCGGTTTCGCCAATCGCCGATCGCATCGACTCGGTCATCGTGTCCGCGTACATGATCACGCGGCCGTCGACATGACGCGCCGCGCGCCCGGATGTCTGGATGAGCGACCCGGACGAGCGCAGGAACCCTTCCTTGTCGGCGTCGAGGATGGCGACGAGCGACACTTCCGGCAGGTCGAGTCCTTCACGAAGCAGGTTGATGCCGACCAGCACGTCGAAGGCGCCGCGCCTCAGGTCGCGCAGAATCTCGACACGCTCCAGGGTGTCGATGTCGGAGTGGAGGTATCGCACCTTCACCCCGAGCTCCTGGTAGTACGCGGTCAGATCCTCGGCCATGCGTTTCGTAAGAGTGGTCACCAGCACCCGCTGTCCAAGGCCGGCTCGATCCCGAATCTCTTTCAGCAGGTCGTCGACCTGCCCCCTGACCGGTCGCACTTCGATTGGTGGATCCATCAGGCCGGTCGGCCTGATGACCTGCTCGACCACGACGCCACCCGCCTTCGACAGCTCGTACGGCCCCGGCGTCGCGGATACGAAGATCACCTGCTTGACCCTCTGCTCCCACTCCTCGAAGTTGAGCGGACGGTTATCGAGGGCAGAGGGCAGGCGAAAGCCGTATGCGACGAGCACCTCTTTTCGCGAGCGGTCGCCGTGGTACATGCCGCGAATCTGCGGCACCGTCTGGTGACTCTCGTCGACGACGACGATGGCATCGTCGGGAAGGTAGTCGAGCAGTGTCGGCGGCGGCGCCCCAGCCGGCCGGCCGGTGAGGTGGCGCGCGTAGTTCTCGATGCCATGGCAGTAGCCGATCTCGCGAATCATCTCCAGATCGAACATCGTGCGCTGATGCAATCGCTGCGCCTCGAGCAGCTTGCCTTCCGACTCGAGGACGCCGCGGTACCATTCGAGCTCCTCCCTGATGGTCTCGACGGCGCGTTTGGTGCGGTCGCGGGAGGTGACGAAGTGCGACTTCGGGTACACGGCGACCTTGTCGACGCGACGGATGACCTTGCCGGTCAGCGCATCGAACCACGCCAGCTCGTCCACTTCGTCGCCGAAGAGGCCGATCCGCAGCGCATGCTCCTCGTACGACGGGACGACTTCCACGATGTCCCCTCGAACCCGAAACGCGCCACGGCCGAAATCCACGTCGTTCCGCTCGTACTGGATCTCGACGAGCTTCCGCAGGATCTGATCGCGGTCGATGCGCTGCCCGAGCTCGAGCGGCAGCAGCATCCCGTAGTAGGCCTCGGGCGACCCGAGGCCGTAGATACAGGACACGCTGGCGACGATGATCACGTCGCGGCGTTCGAAGAGCGACCGGGTGGCCGAGAGGCGCATCCGGTCGATCTCGTCGTTGATCGTCGCTTCCTTCTCGATGTACGAGTCGGTGGCCGGAACGTACGCCTCCGGCTGGTAGTAGTCGTAGTAGCTGACGAAATACTCGACGGCGTTCCGGGGGAAAAAGCGTTTGAACTCCTGATACAGCTGGGCGGCGAGCGTCTTGTTGTGCGCCATCACCAGGGTCGGCCGGTTCACCAGGGCGATCGTCTGGGCCATCGTGAAGGTCTTGCCCGATCCGGTGACCCCGAGCAGCACCTGATGGGAGTCGCCGCGCGTCAGCCCCTCGACCAGTTCGGGCACGGCCCGCACCTGGTCTCCCTTGATCTCGAAGTCGGTGACGAGGGTGAAGCGATCGTGAACCGATGGCATGGCACAGCGTGCGCCGGCACAGGGCGCCAAACGTCGAATCGTACCATAGGGAATTGCCCGGCGCGGCCACGTAGGGGTCCGCCAAAGCCGGACCCCGCGCAAGCCGCCTCTACGGATGAGAGCCGTCCGGTGCGAAGTAGCCGCCGCGCGTCCGGACTCGGACGTCCTTCAGGTCGTCACGTGTGACCTTGATCTTGACGTTCCTCCAGCGGCCATCGTTGCGCGTATTCGTCGAGACGTACCCGAGGCTGTACTGGGCCCGCAGCTCGTTCACGATCCGGTCGTATGCCGCCTCGACCTCTTTCATCGAGTTCGGGAAGATCGCCTGACCTCCCGATTCGTCGGCAATGCGCGTCAGGCGCAGCCGCTGTTCGTTGCGAGCCTGCGGCGACTGGTGCTCCAGGAGTCCGACGACGTAGATCGTGACGTTCGACGAGGCGCGAACCATGTCGACGACGTCGCCGAAATCCGTCCTGCTGCGGGAATCGCCGCCGTCGGTGAACGCCACCAGCACGCTGCGGCCGGGATTCTCCGTCGCGCCATCCAGATAGAGGATGAACGCGTCGTAGAGGGCGGTCATCCCCTCGCCTTTTCGTGAGCGGATCCGTTCGACCAGCCTGGGGAAATCGTCCTGCGAGAAGCGCCCGACCCGGACCTGGCTGTCGAAATCGACGAGAGTCAGGTCGCGCGCTTCGGGAAGGCGGTTGAGAAACTTGATGGCGGCCGTCCTGGAGAGGTCGAGGTCGTCGATCATGCTCTCGCTGGTATCGAGCATGAGCCCGGCATGGAGCTCTGGCGCTTTCTGGTCGGTACCTTGCGCGAAGAAACGGATCGTCTGCTGACTGCCGTCTTCGACCACTTCGAAGTCGTCGGCCGTCAGGCCCGACACGACGCTGCCGCGCCGGTCGGTGACGGTCACCCCGAAGTGCGTCAGGTCGGTCTCGGCGCGGAACACCTGGGGCCGCTGCGCGTGCGTCGCGACGAGAGACGCTATCAGTCCAAGGGTAACGAGCACGGCCCTCGTCATGGCGCCGATCCTACCTCCACTCGAACCGCGATGTGGAGCGACGAGTCGGAATCACACGTGAACAGCTGCACAGCGCAGCTCAGCCAGGGCAGTATCCGGAACCGGTCGGGCGCCAGAGCCGGCCGTTGCAGGCGTGCGCAGGCCCGATCACCTCCCAGGGGCGTATAATCAAAGCTCGCGCTATGGACCCGGTGGAACCCGCGCCGGCCGCGAGGCGCCGATGAGGTGTCTCGCCGTCTGCCAGACCGAGTTGGCCATCAGGATGTTCGACGAGATCCTGTTGCCAAGCTTCGAGGTCGATTTTCTCGTCGAAAGCAAGCCACTGGCCCGGCGGCTGCACGAAGACGGCCTCCGAGTGACCGCTGGAGACTTGCGCCGCACCGACACCTACGTCAAAGCCGACCTGACTCCCGGCACCTGCGTCGTCGTCGAAGACAACGGCCGGAAAAGCCTGAAAAAGCTGCTCGAAGCCATCTGGGATGCCGGAGGCACGCTCGTCTACGTGCTGGGCGTCGGCACGTCCAACTCGCGGAAGCGTGAAGACGAGCTCAAGGCGCAGTTCCCCGAAGTCAACTACCTGGCACTGCCCGAGCTCTTCGGCGGCCCGCTGCTCACCGAATTCAGCCGTTCGTTGACGCGGCTCAAGGTCCAGCAGTATCAGCGCTTCCTGAGCGACGCCGACCGTGTCCTCATCCTGCTCCACAACGATCCCGACCCCGATGCCCTCGCCAGCGGGCTCGCCCTTCGCAACGTCCTCCGGCGCAACAAGCAGACCGCCGTCATCGCCGCGTTCCACGGCGTGACCCGCCCCGAGAACGTGCGGATGATGAACCTGCTGGACATCCACGTGGAGATCGTCACCCGCGAGCAGCTCGACCACTTCGACCGCATCACGATGGTGGACGTGCAGCCGCACTACTTCGGCGAGGCGATCGATCGTGTCGATCTGGTGATCGACCACCATCCGGAGCAGCCTGGATATACGGCCGTCTACAAAGACATCCGCGCCGACTACGGATCGACCTCGACCATCCTCACCGAGCACCTGCGGGCGGTGGACGTGAACATCTCGGAGCGGACGGCGACCGCGATGCTCTACGCCATCAAATCGGACACGCTGTTCTTCAACCGCCAGGCGAATCGCGTGGACATCGAGGCGTTCTCTTACCTCTATCCGCTCGCCGACGCGGCGCTCATCCGCAAGATGGAGGGCGCGGAAATCACGGAAGAGCGGCTCGACTACGTGATCCGCGCCCGGCAGCACGGGCAGATGCGGGAACAGGTGTTCTGCTCGTTCCTCGGCACCGTGCCACGCGAGGACTTCATCACCTACGTGGCCGACTTCTACCTGCAGGTGGAAGACGTGAAGTGGACGATCGTCTCGGGGTTCGTCGGGGAATCGCTCGTGATGTCGCTGCGCAATCTCGGCTACTCGCGCAACGCCGGCGATTTCGTCCGCAAGCACTTCGCCGACATCGGCAGCGCCGGCGGTCACCGCGCGATGGCGAAGGCGGTGGTTCCCGTTGGTGCGTTCAAGGAGCGGTACGGCAACCTTTCGGCGGCGGAGTTCACCGAGAAGGTGCTGGTGATGGCGCTCGAATTCCTCCACGAGCACCACGCGAACGAGAAGCGATTGGTCAAGGCCTGAGCTCGGGGCGTTATCAGCTTTCAGGCCCGCCCGTCATCATTTGAACAGCCCCAGATCGACTGCCTCGCCCATCGCCTTGTACCCCGCATCGCCCGGGTGCAGGTGATCGCCGGAGTCGTACGCCGGGAGAAAACGCAGCGGGTTCGCGGGATCGCGCGTCACCTTGTCGAAGTCGATGACGCCGTCGTATTCGCCGCTCGTGCGGATCCAGTCGTTCAACGCCTTCCGCTTCGCTTCCCCTTCCACCGTGTAGTACGCGGCGCCTTCGAACGGCGTCAGCGTCGCGCCGATGATCTTCAGGCCGCGTGCCCTGGCTCTCGCAATGAGCTGCCGATGCGCGTTGATGAGATCCCCGGCGCTCGGCGTCGGGTTCTGTCGCGCGCCGCCGATGTCGTTGATCCCTTCCAGCACGATGACATGCGTGACGCCGGTCTGCATGAGGACGTCGCGATCGAACCGCGCCAGCGCGCTCACCCCGGCGCCATCGCCGAGCAGCCGATTGCCACTGATGCCCTGGTTGACGACCGCCATCGGCCGGCCGCCCTTCTGCGCCGCCAGACGGCGCGCCAGGTGATCTGGCCAGCGGTTGTTGGTATCCACCGTCGAGACGGCGCCGTCCGTAATCGAATCACCGAACGCGGCGATGACGCCGGCATTGGCCGACGGCGCCACCACTTCCAGCCGCGACAGCAGGAACCAGGACGCCGGGCGCGACGTCGCTTCTACCTTCGCTGACCCGGAGGTGTTGCCGACGGACAGATACGCCGACTGCGACGAGCCCTGATGCCACGTCAGCGGCGACGTCCCGCCGGTGACATCGTCAGGAAGGTAGAGATCGACGACCACGTCCGCCAGTGCCGGTACGGTCAGGTCGATGGGATCGCTGACGAGGCTCGCACCGGCCAGAATCGTGAACGCCGCGCTGCCGTTGACCGTGAGGCTCTTCGCGGCGCCGGCAATCGCGGTGTCGGACGATCTCGTGCAGCCGGCTTTCGAGTCCGCACATTCCCGCAGCGCGACGTGTGCGGCGCCGATTTTCAGCGGCGCCGTGCCAAAGACGTTGCTGAGGACCACGCGGATGCGGTTGCCGCCAAGCGAGGTGTGCAGAATCTGACGAACGGTCTGATTGTTCAGCGTCACGGGCGGGCCGCCGCGTCCGCCGCCCCGTCCACCCTGACCGCCCGGCCCGGCCGGTCCAGCCGCGCGTCCACCCGGAGCAGCTGCAGCCGTCTGACCCGGCGCTGCCGGGGCCGCCGCTGGCGCGCCCGCTCCGGGCGAAGCTGCTGAGCCACCGCCGGTTCCCGGCGCGGCAGGCGCGGCTGGCACGCCACCAGGAACGCCACCGGCGACGCCACCCGGTACGCCGCCAGGAACGCCGCCCCGTACACCTCCTGGGACTCCGCCCTGCAAGCCGCCTGCGACGCCGCCCGGTACGCCGCCGGGCACAGCGCGCGCGACGAGAGCCGGGGCCCAGGTGGCAATCCATCGTTCGTCGCGCCGGTTCTGGGCGACGACAGGAAGCGCAGCGGACGCCGCGAGAACAACCGCAAGAAGAGCACGTGTCAGCTTCATATGTCGCTCCGCGCGGCGATTTTACATGCGCGCGACATGGCCCGGCTACCGCCACGGGCTCCGGACCGAGCCGGGAGTCCCAAGCCCGCGCGACCGTTCTATGATCGAAGGATCCATGGCACACATCCTTCAGCATCTGCCGACCGGCGAGCGCGTGGGCATCGCCTTCTCGGGCGGCCTCGACACGAGCGCCGCCCTTCACTGGATGCGGCGCAGGGGCGCGATCCCGTACGCGTACACGGCCAACCTCGGTCAGCCCGACGAGAAGAACTACGACGAGATTCCCCGGCGGGCCCGGGAATACGGCGCCGAGCAGGCGCGGCTCGTCGACTGCCGCAGCGAGCTGGTCGCCCAGGGCATCGCGGCGCTGCAGTGCGGCGCATTCCACATTTCGACCGCCGGCGTTCCCTACTTCAACACCACGCCGCTCGGCCGGGCGGTCACCGGCACGTTGCTGGTCCTTGCAATGAAACAGGACGACGTCCACATCTGGGGCGACGGCAGCACCTTCAAGGGCAACGACATCGAGCGGTTCTACCGCTACGGCCTGCTCGCCAACCCGGCACTGCGCATCTACAAGCCCTGGCTCGACCAGGCGTTCATCGACGAGCTCGGCGGCCGCCGTGAGATGTCCCAGTACATGCAGCAGCACGGGTTCGAGTACAAGATGTCAACGGAGAAGGCCTACTCCACCGACTCGAACCTGCTTGGCGCGACCCACGAAGCGAAAGATCTGGAGCAGCTGAACACCGGGATCACGATCGTCGACCCGATCATGGGCGCGGCCTTCTGGCGGCCGGAGGTCACCATCAAGCCGGAAGAGGTGGTTGTCCGGTTCGAGGAGGGACGTCCCGTGGCGCTGAACGGCCGGACGTTCGAAAACGCTGTCGCGCTCATGGAGGAGGCCAACCGCATCGGCGGCCGGCATGGCCTGGGGATGAGCGACCAGATCGAGAACCGGATCATCGAGGCCAAGAGCCGCGGCATCTACGAGGCGCCTGGGATGGCGCTGCTGTTCATCGCCTACGAACGGCTCGTGACCGGCATCCACAACGAGGACACCATCGAGCAGTATCGCGATCACGGCCGCCGCCTCGGCCGGCTCCTGTACCAGGGACGCTGGTTCGATTCGCAGTCGATGATGCTGCGCGACACCGGCCAGCGCTGGGTGGCGCCGCTTATCACCGGCGAAGTCGTCATCCTGCTCCGTCGCGGCAACGATTACTCGATTCTCGACACCACCAGCCCGAATCTCACCTACAAGCCTGAACGGCTGACGATGGAGAAGGGCGCGTCGGCGTTCACGCCGCAGGATCGCATCGGCCAGCTGACGATGCGGAACATGGACATCGACGACACGCGGAAGAAGCTGACCACATATCTGCACGCCGGCCGCCTGGCCGCCGGGATGGATTCGCTGCCAAAGCTGCTGGACGAGTAACGCCCGCGCCCTCGAATCAGGCGGACCTAAAGGTCCGCCTCTACTTCACTCCTTTCTTCCTTCTTCACTCTTCTTCCTTCTTCCTTCTTCCTCCCTTCTCATCGCCCTGACCCATATATATGGGTATGGTGATACACTTTCACGTATGAAGACGACCGTAGAGCTGCCTGACAGCCTGCTGCGCGCCGCGAAGCGGCAGGCGCTGCGCGAGCGGACGACCGTGCGGGCGCTGATCGAGCGCGGGCTGCGCACGGTCCTCGCCGGCCGCCGCCCCGCCGCCGCCCGGTTCGCCCTGCGGCGGGCGAGCTTTCACGGCGACGGCCTCGTCGCCGGACGTTCCCTGCGCGACTGGGATGTCATCCGCGACGCCAGCTACTCCGAGCGCGGCGCATGATTGCCGTCGACACCAACATCCTGGTCTACGCCCATCGTGAAGACTCCGAGTGGCACGCGCAGGCCGAGCGCGTGGTCCGCGAGCTCGCCGAGGGAACATCCGCCTGGGCGATCCCCTGGCCCTGCGTCCACGAGTTCCTCGCCATCGCGACGCACCCGCGGATCTTCCGCACCCCTACCCCGCCGCTGGCCGCGATCGAGCAGATCGAGGCCTGGTTCGAATCACCGTCGCTGACGACGCTGTGCGAGGACGAGGACTACTGGGTGGCGCTGCGCACGCTCATCGGACAGGCGCGCATCACCGGTCCTCGTGTCCACGACGCGCGCGTCGCCGCGCTGTGTCTGAGCCACGCCGTGCGCGAGCTGTGGACGTCGGACCGCGACTTTTCGATGTTTCCGGCGCTGCGCGTGCGGAATCCGTTGGTCGGCTAAACACAGAAAGGCGGACCTAAAGGTCCGCCTCTACGGGTTGGGTTGACGGGCGCAGTCGTAGAGGCGGACCTTCAGGTCCGCCTGGCACGGCCATCGCTCACCTCAGGGTTCGTCTGACGTGCCGTTCGCGAGCGAGTTGCCGTTGGTCGCCGCCGCCGTCGCGTTCTTGTCCACCTGAGCGAGAGACGACAGCGTCGGGCCGGCGTCGCTGCGCGGAAGCAGGCTTGGACCGGACCGCAGGAAGACCCTCTCGGGGGCCGTGCTCCGATCGAACAGGACGCCGATGAAGCAGTTGCTCATCTCGTCCCAGTTCTGAGGTCCCCACACGACCTTCTTCGTCGGATCCGGATTGAATCGGTTGGCCGACGAGTTGTCGAAGTGGCTGATCATCTGCAGCTTCGACCCTTTCGGCAGCGCGACCGGCTCGGCGAACTGATAGCCCATCTGCCACTCGAAGTCCCACGTCCCTTTCAGGACGGTCTTCGACTCGCCGGACGGCGACACCACGCGCAACTCGAAGTCCTTGCCTCGAAGATGCATGTGCGGCTGTGCGTAGACGAGCCGCGCGTTCTCTCCCAGCGTGAGCTCGCTGACGACCTCGGCCTTGCCGTCGCCCGGAGGGATGGCAAGATTCAGCGCCGTGGGACCCGCGTGGAAGAAGTAGCGTGTCTGCGGCGGCGCCTTCGCCAGCACGAAACCGACCTTCGAGACGTCGGCCGTCGGCTTGCCGGACGTCGTGTAGTGCAGCTCGAAGACCAGGTCCGATCCCTTCGGAATGAACTTGGCGGCGCCGTCGATGTCGAAGCGCTGGGCCCCCAGTCCGGGGTTGAACTTGCCGAGGATGTCGTTGCCTTCCTCGACGGAGTTCTGGCCCATGATGGCGCGGTGGCTCTCCGTCTCGTAGGCCTCACCCGGCACCGCGTTCGCCATCCATCTCGATCCGGGCGGCCGCACCCAGACCTTGCCGTGGTGCAGGACCGCAGGATCGCCGGGGCGCATCTCGGCCGCCGTCACCCACATGTCTTCTTTGAAGTTCGTCTTCGCGACGATGTACTTGTAGTTGACCGTCCCGCGGGCCGGCACCTCGAACGGCTTCGGCATCTCGACGATGATGTCCGGCTTGATGTTCCATCCGCTGTCGAAGGTCAGCGGCGGGGGCGCGGTGGACGGATCGCCGCCCGGGGCGGAGGCATCCACCCAGGCCACGAGCGTGTTGATGTCGCGCTCGCTCAGCCGGCGCTCGTTGGCCAGATGCGTGTAGCCAGGGTCGGCAAACCACGGCGGCATCTTCTTCGAGACGACGGCAGACTTGATCGCCCGGGCCCACGGCCGCGCCTCCTCGAACGTGAGGAGCGACATCGGGGCGACCTCGCCGGGGCGATGGCACGACTGGCAGTTCTTCTGGAGAATGGGCAGGACGTCCTTGTAGAAGGTCGGCGCATCCGCGGCGGCGACGTGTGACGCCCAGAACACGGAACCGACGACGGCGAGGAGGCACGTTCGCATAAAGACTCTCCAGCGGAAAAGTCGGGCCGTCTACGACGGTTACAAGAGTATAGGCCGTCATGCGCCTCGAATCGAGCAAAAGCCGAAAGGCCGTGCATCACCCCTGCCGTTAGTGAAACGGGCAGAATCCGTTCATTTCGTAAACCGAAACCCCGCCCGCTCTTCGGCCGTCAGGCGACGCTTTCGGTGTTTCGGTGTTCATTGAAGGACAGGATCACGAACACCGCCCACGCCGCTACCGCGAGGATCGTTCCCTGCGCGGCCAGCGTCCAGCGGCTGAACCAGGTGTCGAGAATGAGCGGGCTGGCGCGCCCCGCCAGCAGAATCACCAGAGCCGTGAGGAAACTGAGCAAACCGAAACGTCGAAACAACCACAGCCAGAGAGCGCCGGCACCTGTGAAGAACACCACGGAGGCAATTTGGCGATACAGGTCGTTACCGAAGTAGCCAAGTCCAAGAAGGCTCAGAGCGACACAGGCGAGCGTATCGGCCAGCCACAGTTTTCGCACAGCCAGCCGAAAGAGGACCACGAGAAGAACGAACCCCATCCCGCCAAAAATGGAGGTCACGCCTGCGTTCAGGCGACCCGTGACGAACTCGGCGAAAGACGACACGCCGCCGAGAAACAGCGCCGAGTCTGGAGGCGCGGAAATCCAGAGCCGCAGTGGATAGTGCACGAGCCAGTCGAACGCCTCGGCCGCGGCAATTCCCGCCAGGAGGTGCGAGGCCACCAGCGGATTGCGAATATGCCCTCCCTGAAATCGGGTCCACGAGATCAGAGAGTCCGGCCAGTGTCGACGCACCTGGGGCTCGATCGCGATGTAGAGCACCCACAACGCGCCGCCGACGAACAACGCCCAGCTCAGGGCGGTCACCAGCATCGCCGTTTCCCACGGCCCGGCGATGTGTCGCGCTTCGATCACCCACTTCGCGGTCACGATGGCAAATCCTGCGACGCCAAACTTCGCAGCCGCGCTCCGGTCCACTCGTCCGAGACGCAGGTTGCGTGCCGCCGCGAGCAACGATCCGACGAGGACGACGAGAACGAAGACCAGCGTGACGAAACCGTTCGCCCCAGCTCGCACAGACTGGGGAGCGCTCCCCAGTCTGCCGACTTCCAGAAACACCGGTTGGCCTCGCCAGAACGCCGCCTCGACGCGCACCTCTTCCGGACGATCCGCCGAATACCGCCCGGTCCAGGCGAGGCCGGTATCGAACGCCATCGGAGGAATCTCGCGCGGCTCAACCGGCGTGAACAGACTGGAATCAAGGCCGGCCGCCACGAAGAGTGCCGTCCAATCGGGCTTGATGTCTGCTGCCGATCCCGATCCGTCTGTGCCAGCGCCGAGCCATGGACGAACATCGAGACGTACGAGTCGGCCGTTCGGATCGAGCACCACACGGATCATTCCGGGCTCGCTGTTTGCCGGTGAGTCCATCGTGACGGTGGCCGTCTTCCCATCGGCGGGAAAGAACTGATTGGGCAGGAGATCGGTTCTGTGCTGGCGATACCAGAAATAGCTCACCGGCGGCTGGTGGCTGGCGAGCACGGCGGTTCGCCGCGACGGCTCGTAGCCGTCGAGAAAGTCTGGAAAGTAGGACGCACAGCAGCTGAACCCGTAGGCGGTCGCACGCGGCGCTTCGGAGTACCCGAATTGCCGCAGCATGTCTTGCGCCTTGAAGGCGAGGCCGTCCGGCGGCACCCTGAGCGGTGCGACACCCGGCAACGTCGTCCGCGGTGCGAGGAACAGGCAGGCTGCGAGCGAGATGGCGACGAGGGTCACGCAGGCAACTGCGGCGCGTGGGCTGAGGCCTTCCTTCTCCTGCGACGCGGCCACCATTTCCGGCGACGGCGTCTCCCCCGCCGCCAATGCCGCAGCAATCGGATCCGCGCCGGGCAGCGCCATCACGACGTTGAGGGCTGTGCTCGGCCGCCGCTTCGGGTCCTCCTCGAGACACCGCACGATCAGCCGTTCGATCGCCGGATCGAGATCCTTCACCAGCTCCGACGGGCTCGATTGCGTCTCCCGCCGCGCCTTCCCGGTGAACATCTCGTGCAGCACGAGCCCGAGGGAATACAAGTCGCTGCGGATCGTGACGTCCTTCCCCGCCTTCTGCTCCGGCGACATGTACGCCGGCGTGCCGCTCCGCAGATCGCTCAGCGGGATCTCTGCCGCGAGTCCCGCCAGCCCGAAGTCAGTGATCCGCGGCTGCCCGCGGCCGTCGATCATGATGTTGGCCGGCTTGAGATCCCGGTGCAGCACGCCGCGCTCGTGCGCCGCGCCGAGCCCTGCGCAGATCTTGCGCGTGAACTCGATCGCCTTGTCCTGCGGCAGACGGCCGATGCGGCGCAGCAGCGAGGCGAGGTCTTCGCCGTCGATGTACTCCATCGACAGGAAGTGCAGCCCTTCGACCATCCCGAGGTCGTAGACGCGGCAGACGTTCGGGTGAGAGACCTGCCGGGCGATGCGGACTTCGTTGCGGAACCGCGCGAGTGCCGCTTCTGAGAGGTGAGCAGGCGCGAGGAACTTCAATGCGACCGTTTGATTGAGGATGAGATCGTGGGCGCGATAGACCTCGCCCATCCCGCCCTGCCCCAGCCGTCCCAGAATGCGGTAACGCCCCGCGAGGACGGTGCCGGCGGGAAAGCGTCCTTCAGGCGCGCTCGACGACGGTGTGGACGCCGGGCGATCGAGCAGCGGCGCACCGGTGGCGTCGGCCGCCAGCATCGCCTCGACCTCGCGCAGCAGCACCGCGTCGCCGACGCAGGCGCCCTCCACGAACCCCTGCCGGTCGCGAGTCGGCTGCTCCAGCGCCGCCTCGAAGATCGCGCGCACGCGCGCGAAGCGCTCCGGCGTAAGGCTGCCGTGTGTGGCGGCGTCGCTATCAAGTGGGAGTGAGCTCATTCGACAGACTCCGACAGCTCTCGGCCACAGCGGCACGTGGCAAGAGTGGCTGGCCTCCTATAGCGATTAGCGAGGAATATGCGAAGCCCGTATCAAAGCCGGCGAGATGATATGCCTATTCGGGACTCACGGCGATCGATTCAACACGGGCGGTCGCATCGATTCGTCATCCGCCACGGTCGGACCACCGGCGGCGCACGATACAATCGTGGAGGGAGACGTATGACATCCGACGCGGCGAGAGCGTACGTGAAGCAGTGGGCGGAGACCGGCCGGCTCCTGGACGACCTGCGGTGGCGCGAGCTCGCGTCACTGGACGACGAACGCGCCAGGGCCGCGTCCGACATGCTGATCGAGCTGGCGATTCGAGTGCCCTTGCCTCCGCATCGCCGGACCGGCTCGGGCCTGGTCGAGCAGCAGCGACTGCTTCATCGCCCGAAGCGCAGGTGAACCCACTCTACGCGGCAGCCCTCGATGTACAGACCTTCTGCACAGCGCGGGGATGGGCCAGCTCCGTCATCGGCGGAGTCGCCGTGCAGCGATGGGGCGAGCCGCGACAGACACGCGACGTGGACCTCGCGCTGCTGACCGGTCTCGGCGGAGAAGAACGCTTCGTCGATCCGATCCTCTCCGCCTACGCACCCCGCCTGCCCGACGCGCGGGCGTTCGCGCTCGAGCATAGAGTCATCCTGGTCGAGACCTCATCTCGCATCCCGATCGACATTTCGCTGGCAGGGCTCCCGTTCGAAGAGCGCGTGATCGCCAGATCGTCGGCGCTCGAAGTCGAGACCGGGAGAATGCTCATCACCTGCTCGGCCGAGGATCTGGTCGTGCTCAAGGCATTTGCGGGGCGTGTGCAGGACTGGCTCGACATCGAAGCGGTCATCGTCCGCCAGGGGCGGCGGCTCGACCGGTCCCGCGTGCTCGAGGAGGTCGTTCCGCTGCTCGATCTGAAGGAGGACGCGGAAAGCGAGCCCAGGCTCCGTCGCCTCTTCGACCGGCATCCGATATGAACTGAGAACCCGGATCGAGGCGTTGTTCAAGTTAGCCAGACCACGACTCGTGCGGGGCTCGTCGCGCGTCCGACACAGACGTCGCCCATCCGCCCTGCCCCAGGCGTCCGAGGATGCGATAGCGGCCTGCGAGCACGGTGCCAGCGGCAAAGCGCCCTTCCTCCACGAGCGGGCCGCTCGAGCGCCGCCTCGACGATCGCCCGCACCTTCGCGAACCGCTCAGGGGTGACAGTGCCGGTGCCGGTCGCGCGATCGGACGATTGCGGGCTCATTGCCGGCCAGTTGACGATAACGGCGATCGGCTGTGTCGCGCTCTGCTGCATCCTGCGATCCGAGCTGATGAAGGATAGCTCTTTCCCGACGTAGCTCCAGGCCGGGGCGTGCCGCCGCCCGTCGCGAATCGGCCCCGGTCCTTGTGAGCCCGAGGACGCGTTCGCCTGACTCGTGCGGCGTCGGCGTCATGGTGTCGCGGATTCAAGAGACGTGGTCCGCTGAGCGGACAGAATGACCCACAGCGCCCAGACGGCGACGGCCATCAGCAGCGCCCAGGGCAGAAGCCCCCATCCGATGTACCAACTGTCCCAGGCGCCGGGCGTCTGGCTGACGATGATGAACTCACACTGGATCGCCACGAGCATCGCCAAAAGACCGAAGCGGCGCAGCAGCCAGAGCAGCGCCCAGGCGTTCACGACGAAATAGACACGGACGAGGGCATCGCCCTCTACGGACACTGATCCGCTGTTCAGCAGCGCCCCGATGAGAAGCGAGCCCAGCGCGTCGGCGATCCAGAGCTTTCGTACGAGCAGTCGTAACAGCACGATGATGAGGACGAACGCAATGACATAGGCGAGTGCTCGTGCTGGGGAACCCAGCAACATGCCCAGAGGCACCACCCCTCCCTGCAGCGATGCAAGAGAGATGGGAATTCCTGGAATCGACTCCGGCCGCAGTACCGACGCGACCACGGCGAGGCCGGCGAAGAATCCCAGTTCGAGGGAGAGGCCAACCAACACATGGGTGGCAACCAGAGGATTCCGCACCTGGCCGGACAGGACCCGTGTCCAGGAGATGAGCGCATCGGGCCAATGCCGGCGCACGTACGGTTCCACCGCCATGTAAAGGGCCCAGATCAGGCCACCGCCGAAGACGGCAAAGCTGAGGCCGCTCACGAACAAGCCGAGCTCCTCGAGCCGCGCGACGTGCGGGCCCTGCAAGGCCCACTCGGCCAGCATGAGAGAAAATGCAGCGGCGCCAACCCGGCCAGCTCCCCGGCGATCGCCCCGGCCAAGGCGTGCATGACGCCGTGCCACGATTGCCGAGCCGAAGACGATAGTGAGGAACAACACCACCGCCGTGGCACCCAGCCACACGGGGCGATCGAGCTCGTTCGACTCTTCCGTCCAGTTGCCGGTGACGCGGTAGTAGACCGGGCGACCCTGCCAATACGCCGCCGAGACGCGAACCTCCTCGCTCCTGCCGGTTCCGTAGTTGCCAGTCCAGGCCAGACGACGGTCGAAGGCCATTGGCGGCGTGTCGCGCGCTGTCGTCTCGGCGAAGCGGGCCAGGTCCAGACCTGCGAGTGTGAACAGCACGGCGGGGTCGACCGGCGGAACGAGGCTGTCGCCCGGCGTCTCCGCAGGTCTCACGTCGAGCTCGACCAACCGGCCGGCGGGGTCCAGGAGAAGGCGGGTCATTCCCGGTTCGATCGCGGGCTGACGGTAGTCGAGGACCCCGCCTCCCAGCTTCAGATCAGGCACGATGTCCCGATCCTGTTGCCGGTACCAGAACCGGAGCACCGCCGGCTGATTGCTGGCCAGGATCGCATCGTGATCCGAGGGCGCGACCTTCTCGAGCGCACGCAGGAAACTGGTGTCGCAGCACTCGAATCCATGGGCCGCGCTCACGGGGGCGTCCGGATATCCGACCTGCTTCAGGATCTCCTGGGCGCGAAACGCGAGCACGGACGGTGGATATGCCAGCGACGCGCGTCGCGTGATGACGTTTGGCGATTGCCACAGCAGGAGGGCGATCAACGCGGGGACGACCGCAAAACACATCCAGGCAGCCCGCGGACTGAAGCCCTCTTTCTCCTGCGAGGCAGCCACCATCTCCGGCGAGGGCGTCTCACCGGCGGCGAGTGCTGCCGCAATCGGATCGGCGCCAGGCAGCGCCATCGCCACGTTCAACGCCGATGACGGGCGCCGCTTCGGGTCCTCCTCGAGGCAGCGCAGAATCAGCCGCTCGATCGCCGGGTCGAGATCCTTCACCAGATCCGACGGGCTCGACTGCGTGTCCTTCCGCGCTTTCCCAGTGAACATCTCGTGCAGCACGAGGCCGAGCGAATAAATGTCACTACGTGTGGTGACGTCTTTCCCCGCCTTCTGCTCCGGCGACATGTAGGCCGGCGTCCCGCTCCGCAGATCGCTCAGCGGGATTTCCGCAGCGAGGCCGGCCAGGCCGAAGTCGGTGATCCGCGGCTGGCCGCGGCCGTCGATCATGATGTTGGCCGGCTTCAGATCGCGGTGCAGCACGCCGCGCTCGTGAGCTGCACCGAGGCCCGCGCAAATCTTCCGCGTGAACTCGATCGCTTTGTCCTGCGGCAGCCGGCCAATGCGGCGCAGGAGCGAGGCGAGGTCTTCGCCGTCGATGTACTCCATCGACAGGAAGTGCAGCCCTTCGACCATCCCGAGGTCGTAAACGCGGCAGACGTTGGGATGCGAGACCTGCCGGGCGATGCGCACCTCGTTGCGGAAGCGCGCG
Organism: Vicinamibacterales bacterium; assembly: GCA_036274155.1. GTDB lineage: Bacteria > Acidobacteriota > Vicinamibacteria > Vicinamibacterales > UBA2999 > Gp6-AA40. The sequence goes on from DASUGH010000188.1 coordinate 95,482, forward strand.
AGCGCCGCTTCGCTGAGATGTGCCGGCGCAAGGAACTTCAGTGCGACGGTCTGGTTGAGGATCAGATCGTGAGCGCGATAGACCTCGCCCATCCCGCCCTGCCCCAGGCGTCCCAGGATGCGGTAGCGGCCTGCGAGCACGGTGCCAGCGGGAAAGCGGCCTTCCTCGGGAGCGCTGGACGATGGCGTCGACGCAGGACGATCGAGGAGCGGCGCACCGGTAGCGTCGGCTGCCAGCATTGCCTCCACCTCGCGCAGCAGCACGGCGTCGCCGACGCACGCGCCCTTTACGAATACCAATCGGTCGCGCGCCGGCTGCTCGAGCGCCGCCTCGAAGATCGCTCGCACCCGCGCAAAGCGCTCCGGCGACATCGTTCCGGTGCCGGTTGCAGACGAAGGCTCGGAGGGCATGGGACTCACGTGGCCGACTCCATCGAGTGCTGCTGCCCGGCAGAAGCGGTCACCCAGACTGCCCAAGCGGCCAGAAGGAACGGCAGCAGATGCACTGGCAGGAAATGCGCCCCGACCCAGCCTGTGGTGAGCGGCGCGAACACAAGGGTGCTCTGCACCATGAACGCGACCAGATAAGCGAGGAGCCCGAACCTGCGAAGCAACCACATGATGCTGAGCCATGCCGGCAGCAGCACCAAGGCCTCTGCACGAAGGCCTCCGACCAGAATCGCGATCAGGATCGCCGCCGCCAGATCCGCGAGCCACAACTTGCGGATCCACAGCCGGAATAACACGATGGCGATGAGCAGCAGCGCGGCCTCGGCGAGACCCGTGCCCGCGCGCGAGGACCAGAGTGAGAGCGTCTGCCCGGCACTGCCAAGATACGGCAGCGAAAGGGACGCCAGGCCTCTGCCGCGACTGTAGCCGGCAGCCATGTCGAGCGCTGGAGAGATCGCCGTGCCCCAAATCACAGCCATGGTGAGGCCCGCCAGGACGTGCGATGCGACAAGCGGATTGTGAACCTTTCCGGAACGGAGCCGGCTCCAGGAAATGAGCGAGTCCGGCCAGTGCCGCCGGACGTACGGCTCCGTCGCGATGTATGCGACCCAGACCAGGACAATCGGAAGAATCCACGGCAGCCCACTATCGCCGGTTGGCAAGTGCTGAGGCTGCAGGAACACCTCCAATGCACTGAGCACGCTGACGATGGCGACCAGGATGTAGGCGCCGCGCTTCTCGCTGCGCCCCTGTCGCAGGTTGCGCCACGCGATGACGAACGCTCCCGCCATCAGGATGACGCCGGCCATGCGGCTCAAAATCCTGAACCGTGCATAACCAGCGGAACGTGCATCGCCCTCGGCTGGCGGAAACAGGGGAAGCACGCGAAACTCGACCGGCCGTCCGCTCCACGATGCAGCTTCTACACGGACGCTCCATCGGGGGCCGTCTGCATACGTTCCCTCCCACGCCGTCCGCGCATCGCTTGCGACGCCGGGCACGGCTTCAGGGATTGCCGGTGAGAAGCGCGCCATCTCCAGGTGGGCTGCTCTGAAGAGAACGTCCCAATCCACACCGTCAGCGTAGGGGGCCTCCGATGTAGCCGGGGCCTCAAAGCGCAGGAGCCTGCCGACAGCATCCGTTTCAACCCGGATCGGCCGCTGCGGTCGTTCCGTTTCAACGCCGAATGGATCGAACGGAACCTCTCGCGGCGCCGCGGTCGCGACCTGTTGGCTGTAGAAGAACGATATGACCGCCGGCTGGTGACTCGAGAACGCCTTCGCGCTGTCGGCCGCGTCGAGGCGCCTCACGTAGCGGATTGCATCGGTATGGCAGCACCAGTATCCGTAGGCGGCTGGCCCATGCTCTGCCGTGTATCCGATGTTCTTCAGCATCAGCTGGACGCGATCGGCAAGCGCGTCAGGACGAATCGTCAACGGAGCCCGGGCGAAGACGTCGATCCTTGCCCTGATGGGAACTGCGGCAGCCACCGCGAGGGCCATAGCCACCAGGCACAGGAGTGCGGCGCGAACGGAGAACCCCTCTTTCTCTTGCGACGCCGCGACCATCTCGGGCGACGGCGTCTCCCCCGCCGCCAGCGCCGCCGCGATCGGATCCGCGCCCGGCAGCGCCATGGCGACATTGAGCGCTGTGCTCGGCCTTCGCTTCGGATCCTCCTCCAGACAGCGCAGAATGAGCCGCTCGATCGCCGGGTCGAGATCCTTCACCAGCTCCGACGGGCTCGACTGCGTGTCCTTTCGCGCCTTCCCCGTGAACATCTCGTGCAGCACGAGGCCCAGCGAATACAGGTCGCTGCGGACGGTGACGTCCTTCCCCGCCTTCTGCTCCGGCGACATGTAGGCCGGCGTACCGCTGCGCAGATCGCTGAGCGGGATTTCGGCCGCGAGACCCGCCAGTCCGAAGTCGGTGATCCGCGGTTGCCCGCGGCCGTCGATCATGATGTTGGCCGGCTTCAGGTCGCGGTGCAGCACGCCGCGCTCGTGCGCCGCGCCGAGCCCCGCGCAAATCTTCCGCGTGAACTCGATCGCCTTGTCCTGCGGCAATCGGCCGATGCGACGCAGCAGCGATGCGAGGTCTTCCCCGTCGATGTACTCCATCGACAGGAAGTGCAGCCCTTCCACCATCCCGAGGTCGTAGACGCGGCAGACGTTCGGATGCGAGACCTGCCGGGCGATGCGTACCTCGTTGCGGAAGCGCGCGAGCGCCGCTTCGCTGAGATGCGCCGGCGCGAGGAACTTCAGCGCCACGGTCTGGTTGAGGATGAGATCGTGGGCGCGATAGACCTCGCCCATCCCGCCCTGCCCCAGGCGTCCGAGAATGCGGTAACGCCCCGCGAGCACGGTGCCAGCGGGAAAGCGTCCTTCTTCAGGCGCACTCGAGGACGGTGTCGATGCCGGGCGGTCGAGCAGCGGCGCGCCGGTGGCATCCGCCGCCAGCATCGCTTCTACCTCGCGCAGCAGCACGGCGTCGCCGACGCACGCGCCCTTCACGAATCCCTGCCGGTCGCGCGCCGGCTGCTCCAGCGCCGCTTCGAAAATCGCGCGCACCCGCGCAAAGCGCTCGGGCGTGACGGTCCCTGCACCGCTCCCGGTTGCCGGGTTCGATGGCTGGGCCGTCATGCCGTCAACTCCGTCAACGGTTGTCGCTTGTCCGAGAGGATGACCCAGAGTGCCCACGCCGCAACCCCGACGATGAGTCCCAGCGTGAAGAGAGACCATCCGCTATACCAGGCGTCGAACGATGCCGGCACCGCGTTCAGCGTGAAGTAGGTCCACCAGGCGACGAACATCGCAAGGTACCCGAATCGTCGTAACAGCATCAGCGTGGCGTACATGAACAGCCCGTTCGAGACGAAACCGACGAACCCGGTATACGCGTAGAGGCCGCCGGCACCGGTCACGAGACAGGTAGCGACGTCGGCGAGCCATGTCCGCCGAAGCGTGGCGCGAAACACGAGTGCGAGCACCAGGATGATCAGCGTGAACGTGAAAGCAGATCCGACGGCCTGGAGAAGTCTGCCCGCGAACGACGCCGTGCTGCTCATGCTCGATATCGCGTCTGGAGGCAGAACGATGACCCAGAGGCGAACCACGAGCCACATGACGAGGTTCCCCACCAGCGTGATGGTCAGCATGACGACGATGCCGACCAGGGCGTGCGACGCCACGAGCGAATCGCGCAGCCGAGCGCTCTGCAGCCGCGTCCATGAGATCAACGCGTCGGGAGTCTGACGCCGTACGAACGGTTCGATTGCGACGTACGCCACCCACGACAGCAGGGTCACGAGCACATCGATCGCGAACGTCACGATCCAGTGCTCCACCACGGAGAGATCGACGACGCGCGGTCCGAGAAGAATCGACTGACCGAGGCCGCACACGAACACGACCCGCGCCACAAAGGCCGCCCCCCTCCGATCGCCGCGACCTGCCCGCAGATTGCGCCAGGCGACCAGCAGCGCGCCGACAGCAGCGACTGCAGTCGTGATCAACAGCACGTATGGAAGCGCCGCCGGCAGCGCATCGTCTTCCTCGTCTGTTCGAACCCAGTCACCAATCACCTCGAAGAACACCGGGCGTCCTCGCCACCAGGCTGCCTCCACACGAACCGATGCCTGCAGATCGTCCCGATAACGTCCCATCCAGGCCAGGCGAACGTCGAATGCCATCGGCGGAGTGAGACGCGGTGTCGCATCGGAGAAACGGCGGCGATCGAGACCCGCCGCCTCGAACAACGCTGTTGCGTCGACAGCGGCGGCCGGCGGACCCTCGTCGTCCGACGGTCTGACCTCGAGAGCGATCAGGCGCGCGGCACCGTCGAGCGCCAGGCGAATCATTCCTGGTTGATCGTTCGCCGGCGCGTCATAAGCGACGCTGCGAGCCCTCGTGGTCAGCGGCCGCCGATGCTGCCGGTACCAGAAGCGGGCGACCGGCGGCTGGTGGCCTGGCAGAATGGCATCACGTTCTGGCTGCTGTTCAATCCAACGGAAGTTGCTCCCGTTGCAGCAATCGAAGCCGTACGCGGTGTCAGCGGGCCGCCCCGGGTAGCCGAGCTGCTGGAGGACTTGCGTGGAGCGAAACGCCAGCGCGTCGGGCGGAATTTCCAGAGGGGCTCGCGTGGTCAGCAAGATGGGGTTCGCGGAGAACGCAGCGGGGACTATGAGCAGTAGCACCGCCGCGAAACAGATGACGGCGGCGCGAACGGAAAGACCCTCCTTCTCTTGCGAAGCGGCCACCATCTCGGGCGACGGCGTCTCGCCTGCAGCCAGGGCGGCCGCGACGGGGTCGGCGCCTGGCAACGCCATCGCCACGTTCAACGCCGATGACGGGCGCCGCTTCGGGTCCTCCTCGAGACATCGCAGAATGAGCCGCTCGATCGCCGGGTCGAGATCCTTCACCAGCTCCGACGGACTCGACTGCGTGTCCTTCCGCGCCTTCCCCGTGAACATCTCGTGCAGCACGAGGCCGAGCGAATAAATGTCACTACGTGTGGTGACGTCCTTCCCCGCCTTCTGCTCCGGCGACATGTACGCCGGGGTGCCGCTTCGCAAATCACTCAGCGGGATCTCCGCCGCGAGTCCCGCAAGGCCGAAGTCGGTAATCCGCGGCTGGCCGCGGCCGTCGATCATGATGTTCGCTGGCTTCAGATCACGGTGCAGCACGCCGCGCTCGTGCGCTGCACCGAGCCCTGCACAGATCTTCCGCGTGAACTCGATCGCCTTGTCCTGCGGGAGCCGGCCGATGCGGCGCAGCAGCGACGCGAGGTCTTCCCCGTCGATGTACTCCATCGACAGGAAGTGCAGCCCCTCGACCATGCCGAGGTCGTAGACGCGGCAGACGTTCGGATGCGAGACCTGACGGGCGATGCGCACCTCGTTGCGGAAGCGCGCGAGCGCCGCTTCGCTGAGATGCGCCGGCGCGAGGAACTTCAGCGCGACCAGCTGGTTCAGGATCAGATCGTGGGCGCGATAGACCTCGCCCATGCCGCCCTGCCCCAGGCGTCCGAGGATCCGGTAGCGACCAGCGAGGACAGTGCCGGCTGGAAACCGGCCCTCCTCCGGCGCACTCGAGGACGGTGTCGATGCCGGGCGGTCGAGCAGCGGCGCGCCGGTGGCATCCGCCGCCAGCATCGCCTCCACCTCGCGCAGCAGCACGGCGTCGCCGGCGCACGCGCCCTTCACGAACCCCTGCCGGTCGCGCGCCGGCTGCGCCAGCGCCGCTTCGAAGATCGCCCGCACCCTGGCGAAGCGCTCCGGCGTCAGCGTCCCGATCCCCGAAGTCAGGCCGCCACCCTCTCTGTCGGTCATTCGAGGCGCTCCTGTCGAAAGAGGTCCCTGAACCAACCGCTATGAGCATTAGCGGGAACGCCGCGTGGCTCGTATCACGGGCCGAACGTCTCAGTCCGAGGGTCTTTACGGTGGATTTGCTGCGGATCATACGCGTCCGGGGGTTGAGTTCGTATGAGCGTCCAGGAATCGGTCCCGCCGCCGCCGCGACGTCGGTGATACGCGCCGCCCCGATCTTCCGCTTATGCCAGTGAGAGGAGATTCGCCATGCAGATTCAAGCCCCGGAAACCCACCCGCTGGCCGCATCCACCGTTCTCTGCGCGGCCTGCCTGGCCCTGCTCCTGGTCTCCTATATCGCGATAGGTGTGGGGATGGCCCGGCTCCTCCGCGTGCAGCTTCCCGCCGCCGTCCAGTCCCATATGGTTCGTTTCTAACTGAACGCTTGGACGAGGGCGGACGCTGCGAAGCATCGTGAACAGGTCAGGGCGACATCAGGCGACTGGAACGGCCTGGCGGTGAGGGTTCGCCCACGCCGCCAGCCGTCTTGACCGGCTGATTGGCAGACGACTCAAGTTTTCATTAGGTCAAGACGGCCCGCCCCGCGAAGCGGGGCAAAGAAACACTGCATGCCTGACGAGGCCTCGTAGACCGGAGGTCGAGGGCAGGGCCTCGTTAGGTATGATGGCGCCGCGTGCAGCCGCCCCTCTCACAGCAGATCACCGGCTGGCTCGGCGACTGGCAGCACGGCGACGACCAGGCCCGCGACCGCCTGTTCACCGTCGTCCAGCCGGAGCTCCAGCGCATCGCCGCCCGATTCCTCCGGCACGAGCGGAACGACCACACGCTCGAGCCGAACGCCCTCGTCAACGAGCTGTGCGTACGGCTGATCGGCAACGAGCCGATCACCTATCAGGATCGCGCCCACTTCTTCGCCATCGCCGCGCAGACGATGCGCCGGATCCTGATCGATCATGCGCGCGCCCGGGTGGCTGACAAACGCGGCGGAGTGCAGCAGCGCGTGACGCTGTCGGCAGTCGATGGCTGGAACCCGATCGCGCAGCAGGAGGACGTGCTGGCGCTCGACCAGGTTCTCTCACGGCTGGAGAAGGCCGACCCGCGGGCGGCTCGAGTCGTGGAGCTGCGCTTCTTCGGCGGACTTCAGGAGGACGAGGTCGCCCAGGTCCTCGGTGTGTCGGTGATCACCGTCAAGCGCGATTGGAAGGTGGCGCGCGCCTGGCTGATCGCGCGCCTGCAGAACCGGACGGTGTAGGGTGTGAACCGAGCTGAAGCTCGGTTCTGCGAAGGGCCCGCTGGTCCGCCTGAAGGCGGACCCTACTTCGGAGGCGCCGGCGCTGGAACGATCGTCGCTGGCAGCGGCCAGTTCCCGTCGTACGGCGGCCAGTTCGGCACGGCGAGCGTCGGCGGCGGATAGAACATCGACGTATAGATCGTCTTGATCCTGCCGTCCTCGACGTTGAACCACTCGCTGAAGACGTTCCGCGGCGTCGGCGAGCCGGGACGACGGATGAAGACGGCCAGGCCGAGCACGATCTGCGCTTCCTCGTCCACGAGCGGAATGCGGCGCGCAACCACCATCGACAGGTTGAAGTTCTGCAGCCCCGAGACGCAGTCGTTCGACGCCGGGCCGGGCGGTGGGGTCGTGCCGGCGGCCGGTGCGGGACCGGCCGGTGCTGCGGGCCCCGCCGGCGCAGCGGCCGGATTGGCAGGCGGCAGGAAGCGGCCCGCCGGCGCCGGCGATCCGTTCTCCGCCCGGCCGCAGCCGGGGTGTGTCAGCGCCACCGAGCCGTCGTGCGAGGTGATCGCATCGAAATAGCTCTCCACCACGGCAATGAGCTCGTCGCGCGACAATCGCTTTGCCGCCGGCACGACCCGGTCCGGCGGCGGGTTGGCGATCAGGTATGCCGGGTTGAGCAGGTTCGCGGGCGGGCGCCCCGGCTGCCGCGCCCCGCTCAGCCCCGGGTCGTTCTCGCGCGCCAGATACCACTCCGCCTCGCTGATCTTGCGGTTCTGCACACGGAGCCGCACGGTGGCCAGGGCGACAGTCCCGCTCTCTTCGATCAGCCCGTAGTAGCCCGCCTGGCCGCTGACCGCGTCGACGTAGCGGCGCTGCATCTTGCCGAGCGCGGTCACCGTCTTCCACACGCCGCCGCCGGGCGGGACGTTGATGGCGTTCTCGGTCTGGCGGAACCCGACCATGAGCGGCACTGCCGCCGGGTCGTGCTTGATGACCGCCGCAAGGTATTGATCCAGCATCGTCTTCAAGCACGCCCGGTCGCACGTCGCCTGCGCCGACGCGTCGCTGGCGCTGCCGAGCGCCACCATCACCGCCACTGCGATTCCCAGTCCACGTCGCGTCATGGTTTCCTCTGTACGGCCCGAAGCCGAAAGACCGGACCCCGGACCCCGGACCCCGGACCCCGGAGAAAGGCTACTTATTCTCGTACCACTTCAGCGACCAGGGATCGCTGTTGTCGATACACGCCACGTCCATCCGGCGATCGCCGTTGATATCGGCGGTCACACAGCTGTTGGCCGAGATTCCCGCGTCGAGCACCATCCGCTGCCACGTCTGACCGGTGGGGTCGGCCGCCTTGTAGTAGAAGACGCCAGGCTTCACGCCCCTCGCTGCCCCGCGCGTGCCGCCCGACACGATCTCGTGGTTGCCGTCGCCGTCGCTGTCGACCAGCACCAGCGAGTGCGAGCTGTTGATGCGCGTGTCGATGACGTTGCGCGGCCCGAGACCGGAGGGCGTCTCCAGATACACGACCACCTGGTTGCCGTGGAACGGCTCGTTGGTGGCCATCAGCTTCCGCTTGTTGAACGTGCCAACGGCGACATCGCTGGCGCCGCCCTGTGGCCACGGCGCGGGATCGCCCTTGGCGATCTCGGTGCGCGTCCATACGCCACCGCGTCCCTGGCTGTGCGCGAAGATCCCGACGTACCCCGCCGTCAGCACGTCGTCGCGGCCGTCGCCATCCCAGTCGCCGATGAACAGCCCGTGCACCACACCCTGATTGGCCTCGGTGATCGTCTCCACCTTCCATTCTGGCGGACGATAGGCGCGCAAGGGCGTGGACGTATGGTCGGGATCGCTGAATCCCTCGCGTGCCGTCGCGCCCAGAATCGGCGCGTTGATCAGGATTGCCTGCCCGTCGATGGTGACGAAGCGCACACGATGCGACGTCGGAATGGCGTCGATCTCCTTCAGCGTCCAGAGCTCACGCGGGTCGCCATTCGAGTGCAGGATGGCGACCTTGCCCGCGCTTCGCGCCGGGCTGGTGCTGAATTCATACGCGAGGCCGATCTCCGGGATGCCGTCGCGATCGGTATCCGCTGCCGCGAGATTGATCATCCGCGGCGCGCTGCGGGTGATGACGTGCGGCGTCCAATCGGGGTTCTCGTACCACAGCAGCTCCATCATCGACGACCCGAGCCCGATCAGATCGACTTTCCCGTCCTTGTTCATGTCGGCGGCGGTCACCTGATAGCCGCCGCGAATGCCGGTCGCCACGACGTGCGTGGCGAACGGCGCCGGTGGATCGGACAGGGTGGCGGCAACCGGCGGAGCCGGTGCCTGCCCGGCGATGACCGTCAGGCCGAAGACGACGGCGCCGGCCGCGACGACGAGTGAGTAGGTGACTGCCCGCATGGCTCCTCCCGATGACCGACCGGCGACATCTTACCCGGTTTGAGCTGGCAACCGGCGACCGGCACATCCGGACGCTCTTATGTACTGGCCGGATCCCGGATGCCGCGAGGCGCACGTCAGCGCACCGCGCCACCGGCAACGACGCGTTGGAGGGATAACCTCGAATGGCGCGGGCACCGGCGGATCTCTCCCTGAGATCCGCTTCAGTCTGGCTTCCAGCGCGTCCTCAGGCGCCCGTGCGCATCGAACCAGAAGTAGCCCTCGAGTGATCCAAGCGCGAAGAGCGCCAGGTTCTGGTCGTAGTACTTCGCCGGTTTTCCGAACAGGCCGGTGCTCGCATCGAGCTCAGCGCGTACACGCGACAGTTGTGCACTCGCCAGGTCCTGCTCACCAAGTGCGGTGAGAAACGGGATCAGGGCGGCTGAAAAGCCGACCGGCCCTTTCGCACTGTCGATGCGTCCGTCCGTCCGAACCTTCTCCGGCACTGTCCCGCTGCTCCGAACGGCGCCTGTCATTCCCGACAAGACGCGCAGCAGCGGTTCACGCTCGCGTGCATCGGCATGAAGGAGACCGACCCACAGATACACCCGGATTGCGTCGTAACTTCCCAGTTCCGACGGCCGGACGCGGCCGGCGGAATCGACGTCCATCCAGTCCATGGCAAACCCGCGCGGTGCCGACTTCTCGATCAGCGCCGGGAGCGAGGGCGCCATCTCGCGCCACGGCCCTTCCGGCAAGAGCTCGGCAAGGCGTGCAAAGAGCTGCGGCGTGAGGTAACTGGGATTGAGCCGATACGTCTCGTCTTTCTGGAATCCTCTGGCGCCTGGGGTGAGCGTCACGCCGACGTTGGGAATGTGCGCAACCTCCTGCTCGGCGATCCGCGCGGCCAGCGCGCCCCCGAGCTGACGGTAGCGAGGCTCGCCCCACGCATCACCGGCCTCCAGCAGCGTATACGCCATCCACACATCGGCATCGGACGCCGAATTGGCATCGAGCACGCGCCACTCCCCGTCCGGCGCACGCCCCCACAGCCACGACGGAAGCCGCGAGCCGAGATCGCCGCCCGCGAGATTGCGCTCCGACCAGGCCAGCAAACGGTCGAACCGCGATCGATCGTTGGCCACCAGCGAGAAGAACATCGCATACGCCTGCCCCTCGGAGGTCGTGCGATCGCCCGCATCCCGATCGATGACGCGCACCTGATCGTCGAGGAACCTGGCGGCATAGCTTCGCCACAACGGCCACTCCTGAGCACTGATGACGGTATCGGCCGTGAATGCGAATGCCAGGGCTATCACAATGCAGCGCCTCATCGGTACTCCCTCACGACAACGAAGACGCGACCACGTGGCGCATGCAAATCGAGGCGCACCGCAAGCGCGGCAGGGCAACGGTCCGGTTGCAATCACGCGGTAGAGGTGCCGTGAGCACGAACGTTGCTGGCGAACAGAAGGGTCCCGTTTGCAGATTCATCCAGTATGCAGATCCTCGGACGAGTCGTCGTTGTCATCGGATGTGCGGGCCTGGGTCTCCTGCTGATCGTCCCTCTCGGCTGGAAGGAACAGGCCTCTCTCGGCGCCACGCTCTTCGCTGTCGCCCTCGTGCTCGATCGCCTCTCGAGTTCGCGGACAGTGACGCTGGCGTTGATGTCGATGTCGCTGTTCGCCACGTTCCGCTACGGGTACTTCCGCGTCACTCAGACATGGGACGGCCTGACCAGCGCGGGGCATTGGCAGCGTTGGGACACCGTGCTCGTGCTGGTCCTGCTCTGCGCCGAGTTCTATGCGTTCCTCACGCTCGTCCTCGGATACTTCCAGACGCTTCGCCCGCTGCAGCGTCCACCCGTGTCGTTGCCGGCCGATTCCGCCGACTGGCCGACCGTCGACGTGCTCATTCCCACCTACAACGAGCCGCTCAGCGTCGTGCGGACGACGATGCTCGGCGCGCTGGCGATGGAGTACCCCGCGGACAAGATGAAGGTCTACGTGCTCGACGACAGCAAGCGCGAGGAGTTTCGCCAATGCGCAGCCGCCGTCGGCGCCAGATACCTGACGCGCGAGGGCAACGCCCACGCCAAGGCTGGAAATATCAACGCCGCCCTGACGCAGACTGATGGCGAGTACGTAGCCGTCTTCGACTGCGATCACGTCCCGACGTCGTCGTTCCTGCAGACTACGGTCGGCTGGTTCATCCGCGACGACAGACTCGGCCTGGTGCAGACGCCACACCATTTCTATTCGCCGGATCCCTTCGAGCGCAATCTCGACAGCTTTCGCAAGGTTCCCAACGAGGGCGAGCTGTTTCATCGGCTCATCCAGGACGGCAACGACCTGTGGAACGCGAGCTTCTTCTGCGGCTCGTGCGCAGTCCTGAAACGGTCGGCGCTCGAGGCCATCGGCGGGGTTGCTGTCGAGACCGTGACCGAGGATGCGCATACCGCGCTCCGCATGCAGCGGAGCGGGTGGAACACCGCGTACATCAACATCCCGCAGGCGGCGGGGCTGGCCACGGAGAGCCTGGCCGCGCACATCGGCCAGCGAATCCGCTGGGCGCGAGGCATGATTCAGATCCTTCGACTCGAGAACCCGCTCCTCGGGCGCGGCCTCACGCTGGCGCAGCGGCTCTGCTACTTCAACGCCAGCACGCATTTCCTGTTCGCGTTGCCGCGCTTGATCTTCCTGACCATGCCGCTGTCGTACCTGCTGTTCGGTCTGGTCAACATCTACGGCTACTCGCTGGCGGTGTTCGCGTACGCGCTCCCCCACATCGCGATCTCGGGGGTGACGAACTCGCGAGTCCAGGGCCGGCACCGCTTCTCGTTCTGGAACGAAATCTACGAAACCGTGCTCGCTCCGTTCATCCTCCTGCCGACATTTCTCGCACTCGTCAACCCGCGGCTCGGCAAGTTCAACGTCACCAGCAAGGGCGGCGTGATCGAACGCTCGTATTTCGACTTTCGTCTCGCCCTGCCGTTCATGCTGCTGCTCGGTCTGAACATCGCCGGCCTGGTCATGGCGGCGCGGCGGCTCCAGATCGATCCTGCTCACGCCGACACCATCGTGCTGAACGCGATCTGGACGGCCTACAACGTCGTGATTCTCTCGGTGGCGGCCTCGGTGGCGTGGGAGCGTCGTCAGCGACGCGCCGAGCCGCGGCTCGATGTCCGCGCTCCGCTCTCGGTTGTCCTCGCGGGCGGTCAACACGCCGCCGGGTTTACTTCCGACGTGTCCCTGCAGGGCCTGACGGGCCGCTTCGACGCCCCGGTGCACCTCGCGAGGGGCACGCCGGTCGACCTCGTTCTTGGCGGGCCCGACACGCGGTGCCATCTGAAGGCCCGGGTCGCCGCGTCAGTGGGCCGCGAGATGCACTTCGTGTTTGGCCACGTCGGCCTGCGTGAAGAGCGATACCTCCTGAGGCTCGCGTACTTGCGTCCGCAGGCGTGGCTGTGGTGGCACGCGGCGCGCGGACGGGATCATGCCCTGATCAGTCTGGCGCGGATTCTCTGGCTTGCGCTGCGGGGGTTCGTGCTGGTCCCGTTCGCTCTTCTCATCCTTCCGCGCACCCTGTGGGCACACCTGTTCACCCGCAACCCCGCCAGGCGGCAGACAGCGAGGAAGAGACGCGAGCGGATCGCGGCCGCCCTGCTGGTGATCAGCTTCTACCCGCCGGTCGACGCCGGCGCACAACGGGCTGCGAACGTCGCGTCAAGCGCCTCCGAATTCGAGCAGGTCTACGAGATACGCGGATCGGATTCGCGCCGGTCGATCGGGCTCACCGGGGCCGGGGCCACTCACACCATGTTCTTCAGCGTCCCGGTTACCAAAATCATCAGTCGAGCGGCGCTTCGCGTTCACTACGCTGCTCCGCTCCTCGGGCGCGGTGAAGGGCGCCTCGTGCTGTTGCTCAACGGCAGCACCGTCGCTTCGCTGCCGCTGGATCGACCAGATGGCCTCCTCGACGTACCGCTTCCGACCGACCTGTTGACGAACGACAACAGCCTGACCCTTCAGCTCAGCGGGCAGTGCCGGGCGTGTACCGAACGAAGCGGCGCATGGCTCCGGATCGATCCCTCGAGCGCTCTTACGGTTGGGGGGACGCGGCTGCTCATTCCAGACGACCTCTCACTGCTGCCGATTCCGTTCTCCGATCCCGCAAGCCAGCGCTCCTGGAGCCTGCCTCTCGTATTCATGGAGCCGCCCGACCACCGCACGCTGGAGGCCGCTGCCATGATGGCCTCGTGGTTCGGCGTGGCATCCGACGTCCGCAGCGTCCGATTTCCAGTCACGATCGGAGCCCTCCCGACCGGAAACGCGATCGTCCTGGCCCGCCGCGGCAGCGCCCTCGCGACGAGCCTTTCGGTCCCGCCGGATGTCGAGCGGTTCGTCGCCATCCGCGAGAACCCGCGCGATGCGTACGGAAAGCTGCTGATCCTCAGCGGAGCCGATGGCGACGACCTCGTCGGCGCGGCCCGCGCATTCGTGACCCGCTCGTGGTTCCCGGCCGGCACCGCAACGGCGTCTCTGGAGAACCTGCGGGTACCGGCGCGGCCCCCCTATGACGCGGCGCGATGGTTACCGACCAATCAACTCGCGCAGATCGGCACCTATACGACGGACGAGCGGCTGCGGATACATGGGTCGGGCTCGGTCGACATTTACTTCCGCCTTCCACCCGACCTGTTCCTGGGCGCTCGAGACTCGGTGCCGCTGCAACTCAGGTTTACCTACGACGGTGTCGCGACCAATCGGCCGGCGGCCGTCCACGTCCGCCTGAACGGCGCGGACGTCGACAGCATTCGGCTGCCGGCGGTGCAGTCGGCGACGACCGCCAGCGAAATCTTCCGTCTGCCCACAGGACAGCTTCAGCCGTACATCAACACCCTGACGGTGGTTGCGGACTTCGGGATCGGCAAGTCACCAGCAGCCCCAACTCAATACGTGGCGGTGCATCGCAACTCGTCGATTGACCTCCGGCGCCTGCCTCACTCAGTGGTGCTGCCTCGCCTGGAGCTCTTCGGTCAAGCCGGCTACCCGTTCACAGGGCGCGCGGATCTCGGAGAGACCGCAGTTGTCGTACCGGCCGAAGCCACGCCGGCCGACTACGAAACGCTGTTGACCATGGCCGGCTTCTTTGGAGCGCAGACGGGAGCGCCGGCCACGGCGCTGACAGTGACCGACGCCGCGCATGTCGCCGGGCTTCGTGACAAACACATGATTCTGCTCGGCCGAGCCGTCTCGCAGCCTCTGCTCCACTCGTGGGCGGACTCCATGCCGCTTCGGGTTGCCGAGCGCACGGCTACGCTCAACCCTCGCCCGGAGCCCTCTCGACTGCTGCACCCCGAGCTGCCGTTCCGGCCTGCCGACCGTGGACGTCTTGCGACGTTGCTCGCCCACGATCCGTCGCCGGATCTCATCGTCGAGCAGTTCGTCTCGCCGTTGCGTGCGGATCGGTCGGTTGTCGCCATCGTCCCTGGCGGCGCCGGAGCGGAAGACGCCGTCGCGGCTCTGTTCGCGCCAGGTGAGCGAAAGGGCCCGGTGTACGGCGGCGTCTCCGTCTCGCGCGGAGGCACGTTCCAATCGTTCCTCCTCGGGGTTCAGGCCTATCGCGCCGGCGACCACGACGTGTATCGCCAGGCGAGCGTGTTCGTCATTACACATCACTGGCTGATACCGGCTGCCGTCGTCGTGTTGGCCCTCCTCGTTGCCGTACCACTTCGACAGGGTGTGGAGCGAACGGCTCGCCGCCGTCTGGGTCATGCCATCGCACCGCACCATTCCAAGTAGGTGACCCTATGCCGCAATTGATTGCGCTGGCTCTTTCGCTGGTCCTGATGTTCGCCGGAGCGTCATCAGCACAGTCGCGCCAGGAAGGCGTCGACCTTCTCCTCAGCAAGGCGCGATCCCTGGAAGTGCGGGGGCGCATGGACCTGGCCTCACAGAACTGGCAGCAGGTCCTGCTCGTGAATCCCAATCAGACCGAAGCACTCGCGGGTCTGGCACGCGAGGCGAAGGACAGAGGCGACGCCGCCGCCGTGCGTCGATATCTCGACCGACTTCGGCAACTGAATCCGAAGGACCCGGCAATAGCCGCCATCGAGCGGATGCGCGTGATCACACCACAGGACAACCGACGCCTCGAAGAGGCCGGACGGCTTGCCGCGCAGCGCAAACCTGACGAGGCGATGAAAATCTATCGCGAGGTGTTTGGCAACGATCCGCCGGCAAAGTGGGCGGAGGCGTACTACAACGCCCAGGCGGCGAGCACCGGTGGACGCGACAAGACGATCGCGGACCTGCGGCAGCGCGTCAAGGGCGAGCCAGCCAACGAGGTCTATCGCTTCTGGCTGGCGCGGATTCTGACCAACAGCCCGAAGACACGCATGGAGGGGCTTCGTCTGCTCGAATCGATTCACGACCCTGGCACGGTCGAACTGGCTCGCCCGGTGTGGAGAGAGGCGCTGACCTGGGAACAGCAGAACCCGTCGGCGCAGGGCGCAATCGAGGTGTATTTGAAGCGATACCCCGACCAGGAGCTGGAAGGCGCATTGACGAAGCTCAGAACGCTCCGCGACAACCAGGAGCGCGCGGCGAACGAGCAGCGCGGTTTCCAGGCGCTCAAGAACAAGGACGTGGCAGGAGCCGAGGCGAGATTCGATGAAGTGCTTCGCCGCTCGCCGAAGGACGTCGGTGCCGTCGTGGGCCTGGCGTCGGTGCGCCTGGACCAGAAACGCTTTGCGGAGGCGGTGGCCCTCTTCGAGCGCGCGCGGGAGTTGGCGCCCGATCGGGCGGACATCCGCGAAGGACACGAGACCGCCCGATTCTGGCAGGCGATGCAGCGCGCCAGTGCCCAGCAGAAGCAGCCTGCCATCGCGCTCGCTGCGTATCAAGAGGCGTTGGCGATTCGGCCCCAGGATTCGCAGGCCCGGCTCGGGATCGCTCAGATCATGCTCGCTCAAGGCCGCCTGCAGGAGGCGGAGGACGGCTTCCGCCGCGTGATCAGCGAGGCCCCCGACAACGCCGACGCGATCGCCGGTCTCGGGTTCGTGCGCCTCAACCAGAAGAATTTCAAGGAGGCCGCAGAGGTGCTCGGGCGTGCACGCGGCCTGATCTCTGATCGAGACGACATCAACCAGGCCTATCGGACGGCGACGTTCTGGTCGTTGATGCAGCAGGGCGGCGTATTCGTCGATCAGCAGCGGCTCGACGATGCGCTTGCCAGTTATGGAAAGGCGGCGGAGCTGATTCCGGATTCCCCGGAGGCAGTCTTCGCCGTGGCCAGTGTGACGGAACGGAAGCAAGACTTTGCGGCAGCGGCAAAGGCGTATGCGACTCTCACGGCGCTGAGGCCGTCGGAGGCGCGCGGCTGGCAGGGCTCGCTCCGTTCGCTGATTCGCGCCGGGAATCCCGAGGCTGCCGCCGAAGCGGCGCAGCGGGTACCTCCCGAGGTGCGAAAACAGCTCGAATCGGACCCCGAGTATCTGTCCCAACTGGCGCTGGCGAATTACCAGGCCAACCAGCTGGCTCGCGGCGACGAGGTCCTTCGCCGCGCCCTGGCTCTCGCACGCCGATCGGACACCGAGGGGGCCGCCGGCATCCGTCTCGAGATTGCAGGCCTCCTGCTGGACGCGGGCGACGTCGGGCGTGCCACGCCTCTGCTCCAGTACTCGACCGAATTGCATCCAGACAATGCCGCTGCCTGGCAAGGCTTGATCGGCGCCTATGCTCGAACGCGCGCGTTCGCGCAGGTGCTCGAAGCGGTAAAGAAAATGCCATCCCGGACGTTTGACATCGCTGCCGGGACACCCAGCTTCCTCAACGCCGTCGGCGCAGCCTACGCCGCGGAAGGTCTGTGCGGCGATGCCGAGCGGCTGCTGACACGATCGCTCGAGCTCGATCGTTCCGCCGGGCGAACGCCGGCAGCCGACGCGCACCTGCAGCTGGCGGACGTCTGGATGCGCCAGGGGCAGTTTGCCAAGGCACGACAGGCATATCGCGCGGTGATCGACAGCAATCGTCAGGCGGCGACCGCCTGGCGAGGCTACATGGCAGCGATGCATGACGAACGCGACGATCGGACGGCGGCAGCAGAGGCGAAACAGATGCCCCAGACGGTATGGGACACGCTTGGGAAGGATCCCGAGTTCCTGTCGCTCATGGCCAGCGTCCATGCAGGCGCCGGCGATCCGTCGGAAGCCGTGAGACTCCTTCAAGCAGCCGGAACGCGTGACCGGGAGGCCGGGCGCGTCACGCCCGCCGATCGTGATCTCCAGATGGCCTGGGCCATGGTGGAGTCGTCTCGCTTCGAGGAGGAGCTCCCGAAGATCCTGACGGCGACGAGGGCTCGAATGGACCTGTCCGGTTCACAACGTCAAAGTCTCGATGGCGTGTGGGCGGCGTGGAGGCTGAGGAGAGCGCAGGAATCGATGTCGAAGAACGATTCCGAACGCGCGGTGACCATCCTGACGGCTGCCTCGACGGAGCTGCCCGGCAACCCGCAGGTACGTGCGGCGCTACCGGCAGTGCTCGTCCAGCGCCGCGACTACGACAAGGCGTTGAAGGCCTATGAGGCGTGGGGGATGGCCGGAGCGAACGCCGGCGATTACCGTACGGCGGCCGGCGCGGCGATCAGCGCTCACCGCAGCGAACTGGCCGATCGGTGGCTGCGTGAGGGTCTCGAGCGGTTCCCGACAGACGCCGGTCTTCTGCGGATCGCAGCTGGTCAGGCGGTATCAGACGATCGCTACGCAGAGGCTGAACACTACTTGAAGGCCGCGCTCACGGCCGTTCGCGGACAATCAGACGGTGCCGAAGAGGCGCCGGACAGCGCGACGCGCGGCGGGCGTCCGCCGGAACCCGCAAGCCCGTCGGTTTCGACGTCGGCGACATGCCGGCAGCCGGGCAACGCCAACTCCAGCTGGCTCGAACTGTCCCCGCCGACCTTTGCTCGCGTGAGCGCCACCACACGCCTGCTCTTCGAGCCGGAGGTTCGCGCTGAGACTCATGCGCGATCGGTGAACATTGCGGCAAAGGGCCCTGCCTGGCAGGAGACACCGGCCGTTCAGCCGGAGCAACCCGATCGCGCGTCCACTCCAGATACGCAGAGTGAACAGAAACGGCTGAGCGATGAGCTCGACCTCGTTCAGAATCGCAACACGCCCTTCATCGGCGGCTCCGGCGTGTTGACGGCCCGCTCCGGAGAGGCCGGTGTCAGCCGGCTGGTCGTCCGCGACGGGGCAGCCGCAGGATCGGTGACGGCCGGCAACAAGGTGCGTTTCTCGGTTGAGAGTCACATCCTGAATCTCTCCACAGGAACGACCGACAGGCAGTCATCGCTGCCGCTCGGGACTCTCGAAGCCGGTGAAACGTTCGCCACTCGGAACGTGAACGGACTGGCTGGGGGGCTTCAGCTCTCAGCCGACAACTTCGGGCTCGCGGTGGGGATCGCCCCGTCGGAATTCCCGGTGCAGAACGTGACGGGTGGCGTGCGTCTGGGGCGCGGCGACGGGCCGATAGTCGTGGAGGCGGTCCGTGATCACGTCAAGGACAGCCTTCTATCGTACGCCGGCGTGCACGATTCGGCGACCGGCATCACGTGGGGAGGTGTGGTCTCGAACAGCCTGTCGATTCAGATCGCACACGACTCCGCTGGCACGGGCCAGTATTTCTCGGTGTCGGGCGGCCTGCTTCGCGGCGAACGCGTCGCCGACAACTGGAGCGCCGAGGCCAACGCCGGTGCCTACTGGCGAGTTCTGGGAAGAGGCGACACCGGGTTGTCGGTCGGCATCCACGCCGCCGGGATGCACTACGAGAAGAACCTCTCGTTCTTCACGCTCGGCCATGGCGGCTACTT
The DNA here is from genome assembly GCA_036274155.1 of Vicinamibacterales bacterium. Taxonomy (GTDB): domain Bacteria; phylum Acidobacteriota; class Vicinamibacteria; order Vicinamibacterales; family UBA2999; genus Gp6-AA40. The sequence continues at coordinate 114,756 of DASUGH010000188.1, forward strand.
CAGTCCGCAGCGGTACTTCCTGGCATCCGTGCCGATCGCGTGGAGCGGCCGGAAGAGTCAGATCGAATACGAGATCAGAGCCAGTGCCGGCGCTCAGTACATCGCGCAGGACGCAACGCCGGTCTTCCCGACTGGAGTGTTCGACTCCGAGGCCATCTACCAGGCCGACGTCAACAGGGCTGCGAACTACGACGTGCTCCTGCGACTGGCGTATCGTCTCGCGCCACACTGGTTCCTGGGCGTGCAGGCTGGCGCGAACAACACACGCAGCTTCAGGAGTCAGACCGCCGGCGTCACCCTCAGATACCTGTTTCGCCGCCTGCCGACCAACACCGAGCTGCGCGTGAAGTCGATTCCGGATTGGCGCGGAAATCAGCCATTCGGCATATGAGTGGATGGGCGTCGACCATCAGGACGAGGCCGGTCAGCTGCGGGGCGGGTCGACTTCATCACTCGCGGCGCGCCCCTCAGAAACCAAGCCGCAGCTCGCCCGTGTCCGATCGTGTCAGCTGCTCGCCGCTGGCGCCGACGATCGGCTCGATGAACTGGCGATACGCGTCCTCGTACCCGCGGTCGACGAGCTCGCCGAGACTCTGACGGCGATCGGACGCCTCGTCGTACACGCCGCCAAAGTCGAAGGGACCGGTCGCGTTGTGCGTGGGGCTCACGAGATAGATGGCCGTGAACTGCCGCCGCGCGGTCTCGAGCGCGTCGCGCAGCGCCGCCGCCTCCGCCGCCACGAGGAAATCACCAAGTCGATGCCGCGGATCGAGCCTCGGCGCATTCAGCCGGTGCGGCTGGTTCGACACGGACACCGCGCTGACCATCACCACCTGAGCGACTCCCGCGGCCGCGACCTCTTCGAGCAGCCGCGCGATGGCCGCCGGGCGATCGCACAAACGATGCGTCTCACCTCGCCAGAAACTGTCGACCGAAAACGCCACGAGCGCCGGCTCGCAGGCGACCGGTGGCGTCAGCGCCGCAGCCATGATGTCGACGGCATGATCCCGGCCGATGCCAGCGAGGTCGAGCACCTCGGCGCGGCGGTCGCGGCCCGGCCGCGGCATCAGGAAATCATGGCGAAACGGCTCGCGCAGCATCGCCACCACGATGTCGCGGCGCGCATCCAGATCGGTGGCCAGCGCCAGCAGCTCGCGGAAGCCGGGCTGACCGACGTTCTCTGCCAGCACTTCCGCGTAGCGCCGGCCGACGACCGCGGATGCCGGACGTCTGGCCGCCGCCGCACCGCGAATCAGCTGCCAGACGAGATCGGCGAAGGCCGCGCGCGCGCCCGACGCATCGAACGGCGCTCCCGCCAGCTCCCACCACCAGCCGCCGGCCGATCGCCGTTTGATCGGCCGACGCCAGCGGGCGACCACCGTGCCGCCGCCAGCAACGATGGCGAGCGCCGCCACGATGACCATCGCCAGCCGCGGCACGATGAGCGGCAACTCGCCGGAGGCAAACGCCGACTGCAGCCAGGCTGAACAGTACGCGATGACCCTGGCGCCGGCATCCAGACCGAGCAGCGTGAGGAGAAACCCGACGGCGTACACAACGGCGCCCGCTGCGAGCACCAGTAGCGGAACGAGGAGCACGGCGACGAGCAGAACGGCGATCCAGCCGGCGGCACGCAGCAGCGGCTTCCAGGTATACAGATTCTGCGCGCTGCGCGACCGCCAGAGTCCGCTCGGCTCCCAGAGTCTGGCGCCGCCGTCGATCGCGGCGAGCGCTGCGGTGCCCGCCCCGATACCCTGGCCGGCAACGACATCGATCTTGACGCCAGCTTCCTGGATGGCACGGAGGACGCCGGCGTGGTACGCCCCGTGCGCGCCGGTGCCGCACATGACGAGCGCCGTTCGCCGCCCGGGCGAGTAAGCGACCGGCCGGTCGCGGACGTCCGTACGCATGCCTGGTGGACTCCGGGATTACGCGTCGTCGTGGATGGTGGTCAGCTTGACGAGCTCGAAGCGACGGCTGCCGGCGGGTGTCGTGACCTTGATCTCGTCGCCCTCCTCCTTGTTCAGGATGGCACGGCCGATCGGCGACGAGGTGGAGATCATGCCTTTGTCGACATCGGCCTCTTCCGGCATGACGAGCTGATACACGAGCGTCTCGCCGCCCTCGTCGAGAAGGTGCACGGTCGAGCCGAAGCCGGCGCGATCGTGCGGAATCCGATCGAGATTGACCAAGGAGATCTCACCAACGCGCCTTTTCAGCATCGCGATTCGCGCGTTGATGATCTCCTGCCGCTCCTTGGCCGCCTTGTATTCGGCGTTCTCGCGCAGGTCGCCGAGCTCGCGCGCGCGCTGGATCTCCTTCGGCAGATCCACTTTCAGCTCGCGCTCGAGCGTGGCGATCTCCTCGTGAAAACGCTTGAGAATTCGCTCTTTCATCGTCGAATTCAGACTTTAGCACAGTCGTCGAGGCCGCCGACTTCGACACGTACCGCTCGAGGGTGCCCCATGCTGTCTCGCCGCGTTCACACGAAACCCGAAGCCGCAACGCGTGGTGGCACCGCGCCTCTGCTGCCGATCAACGCCGAGCGCCAATCGAGTTCGGGTGCAACGAAAGCGGGGAGCGGATCAATACGACGGATCCGGTCCCGCTCGCTCGCCCTCTCGACAGCGCAATCGAAGGGGGGCGGGAGCTTCCGTGTCGACAGCGCGTCGTTGTCCTGAGAGCTCTGCTGGGCTTGCATGTGACCTCGGCCATGAGAGCAGGAGATGGAGGCGACCCAGACCTCTGACGTCATCGTGAAAAAGATGGTGCAGACCGGACCGTTCCGCGCAGACAAAACGGCCTTTTAGTGGTAGCGTCATGCCGCTCCACGCTGGGCCAACGGTCTGGCCCGTCGCATCACAAGCGTCAGTGCTCATCGAGCCTGTACTATGCGGATCGATAGCTGCGACGTGCTCCGGAGGTTTAGTCGGGAATCATCTCGCCGCCCCTGCGGTGGCTTGATGCTGTGCATGGAAGAAGAATGGCGCCGCAGATCCGGCCGCGGGATCTGCGTCGGCCTTCTTGACGGCGCTGTTCATACGGGAACGCCGGACCTGCAGGGAGCGGAGCTAGTCGCAAAGAGCTTTGTCGCGTCTCAGCAGCCACACTCGCGCGTTGCGGAGCACGGTTCACACTCAGCCGCGATATTGGTCGGCCAGGGCTGCCACACGATTCGGGGAATTGCTCCTCGGATTCGCCTGCTCGTAGCCAGCGTATTCGACGCAAACGGTGTGGCTTCGCCGCAATCTGTCGCCGAAGCCATCCACTGGGTCGTGTCGTCGGCGGCACAAATCGTTGTCCTTCCCCTCGGACAACATACCGGGCACCCACATATCTCGCAGGCAATCGAGCGAGGCTCGCTTGGCAACGGCGTCCTCTTTTTCGCCGCGGCCGGCAATCGGCACCCGGAGCCGATTCTTTTTCCGGCACGCCACCCGCTTGCCATAGCTGTGGGTGCCGCTGATGTCAAAGGCAACCTTCTGCCCGAGTGCTGCCGACTTCCCCGTCTTGACCTCATTGCACCCGGATGGAACGTCTACGCGCCGATCGGGGCACACGCTATCCGGCGCCGCAGCGGATCCTCGGTCGCTTGCGTTGTCGCGGCGGGAGTCGCGGCGCTCGCTCTCTCCGCCGGCGTGAGTTCCGCGCCTGCGACAGGCCGCAGCGCGATGTTGGCAGTCCTTCGGCGAGGCTCTTCACAAGACTCGAAAGTGGCGTCAGTCATCGGTTCGCACGCACGCGAATCACGATCGCGGAACACGACGCAACCCGGTCCAGTCGACGTTCACAGGTCAGCGACGACGGAACAACGTCAACGACCGATGTATACGGGGAGGTGATCACAAAGGCCGGCCGCGCCACCACCAGCATGGCTCTCACGCAGACACGCCAGCTGCGGCCTTACGGCGGCCGGTCCAGTCCACACGGCCTGAAAGGTGCGATACCGCGTCCATTCTCCGTAAGTTGCAAGAAAGGAGAACGACATGCCTGCAATCGACAGCATTTCGCAAGTGGTTGAATTGTCGGATGCGCGCCTGAAAAAAATCGCCAAACGCACCCTGAGAACCCTGCAGCTGGAAGCGGAAAAAGCGGTGGTACACCATGCCGAGCCTGCCAAGTTTCGGCTGGCAGCCGACCCTGATTCGAGTGAACGGATATTTCTCGCGCGTTTCAAAGAGCTGAATCAAACCAAACAGCAGGCCGCCGTGGTGAAGGCCATGGCGTCCGTCACAGCCCCGGAAGCGCAGCGGCAAGCGTTCTATGGCGACCTGGCCAAGATCGATCTCCGCAGTGAGACCATCGTTGAAAAACAGGTTCGTGCGCGACCGTTTCCAGCCGACCTGCGCTTTCCCAAGAGCCACCTGGAAGCGGTTATCGCCGGACACGTTGCACTGCAGATTCCCCACCTGCAGCTGGTGACACAAGGTGACGCCATTCTGCCGCAGCAGGTGACTGACAACCTCGAGTTCCGCGTTCACAAAGTCAGATGCGACGATGAAACGAACCCGGAGTTTGCCGGTGACGATGAGATCGCCCTCGGTGGACTGTCTGTCGACGAGACTGGCGACACCAAGCAGGTCGGTCAATTCACAGTACGAAGTGATTTCGATGACGGCGAACAACAGGTGTACGTGCCTCCGCGTCGCTTTACGTTCTTCAATCTGCGGGAGGGGACGACATTTCCGAAGGACTATGCCGTGACCCTGGTATTGGCGGAAAAAGACATGGGTGGGCTGCACGACTTCATCGTGAAGCTGTGGGAGAAGGTCAAGTCGAAGGTTCTCGAATATGCCGCGGCCGCCGTCGGCGCCGCTGTCGGTTCCGCCACGTTCCCGGGGCTCGGCACCATCATTGGCGCGGTGGTGGGCTGGGCACTCGGGAAACTGATCGAATGGCTGATCGGTCTGTTTTCCGATGACATCTTCACGCCGGTGACACTCACGTGCAAGATCAACGGGCTCGCGAATCTCTTCACGGGGAACAAGACGGACAGCCCCGAAGGGCTGACCACGTTCAGCGGATATGGCGGACGATATTCGTTGACGTACGACTGGAGAAAGTTCGCGTGATCGGGAGGTACGACCGTTGTCACACCGTCACTGAGGCGCTTCGGTCGGCCCGGATGAAGCGCTGACACGTGATGGTGTGTCCGCTTGACCGAGCCTCATGACCGTGATCAAGGTCCCGCCCGAACAGCGCGTGGACCTTGCTCACGGTCTCTCTCGGTTCTTGCCCGCCTCCCGGGTGGGCATGGTTCGTTATCGTCCGCGCCTTCGTGCCTGCTCGAGAACGCTCAGAAATCGAACGTCACGTTCCAGCGGATGAAGCGCGGCGTGTAGACGGCCGTGGGGTTGTTCCACGTACCGCCTTCCAACGTATTGCCGACGCTGTACTGATACCCGTTCTCGTAGCTCGTGGCGTAGTTGGTGTTCAGCAGATTGCTGAGATCGACACCGACATCCACGCGCCGCGATCCAAACCTGAAGATCTTCGCGAAGCGCATGTCGATCTGCGTCCGTCGCTCGTCGGCGAACAACCGGTGCTCGGCGTCCAGGAGGTTCACCGTCGTGGTGCTGGTCGCGTTCGAGCCCGGCGGCAGCCGCCCGACGGCCTGCTGAATCAGGGCGTTGGGGAATGCCCAGTTGGCCACCAGCTCCAGCGCCGGCTGCGAGCGCACGGTGCCGCTGACGAGCACGTCGATCTTCGGCACGATATACGTTGCCAACCCGCGAACCGTGGTCTGGAACGGATCGACGTCGCGACAGTTGCGAAGGTCCTTGATCAGGCCAGCGCCGTCAATGACCTGTGCGGTCGCACAATTGTCGTCCACCGACCTGCCAGTCGTCGTTCCGAGCTGCAGTGTCAGGCCCTGGCGGAGGCGCGCGTTCACAGTGACATCGACGCCGTCCCAATGCGAGTCGCGCTCCGGGCCGAAGTCCGTTTCGAAGGTGACATAGTTCTTCACGCCTCGATCGGAGCCGGCCTGCGTGACCAGATTGAGCGTCATCGGATAGCCACCGCCGCCGGGCAGCCGTGGATCCAATGGGGCGGTGATGGAGAACTCCTCGTAGTCACCAGGACCGCGAAGCGTGTTGTCGGTCACCTTGGCTCCCTGGAACCAGCGCCGGTTGTACGACACCTCGACCGACAGGCGCGGAATCACTTCCTGCTGCACCGTGACTCCCCACTGCCAGTCGCTCTGCCGGACCCCCCAGCCTCGCAGCGTCTCCTGGTTGACCTCGGTGATATTGCCCGAGACCGTGCCGAAGTTGAGGGTATCCCCCGTCGCCGCCGGGCATTCACCGTTCGCCGCGAAGTTCATGATGTCGCAGTCGATGATCTTGTTGTCCCGTCGCGGGTCACCCACGGGGAAGGTGCGGTCGTCCCAGTTGCGCGTGCCCGTGCGGACGATGCGCGCGGCTGGACTGTTGCTGGTGTACTCGCTGTCGTTGGTTGCCGCGTCGAGGTAGTGGCCGATGCTGAACTTCAGCGCAGTCTTGCCGTTGCCGAAGACGTCGTAGGCAGCGCCGACGCGCGGCGTGATGTCGTTGAACGAATCGACGCCGGGCGTCCTCGGGAAGCTGATCGGCTCGGCGTTGAACGGCGATGTATACGGCGTCCCGTTGTGCTCCGCCGGGGTGAAGCTCCAGGCGCGGTCGTAGCGCAAGGCGCCCTGCAGCGTCAGCCGGCCGCGCGTCCACTTCTCCTGGAAATAAAGTGCCGCCGTTCCGGTGCGGTCGGACTGGTGCCACTCCGGCAGCCGGAACGTGAACTGATTCGGCACGCCCTGGTTGAACCGATAGGCCAGCTGCTGGTCGTTGACGAGAAACCAGTTCTTGACCCGGATGTACGCCCCCTGATAGCCGACCTTCATCTCGTGCGATCCCGTCACGTAGGATGCCGACGCGCGCCAGTTGTTCGGATTCGCGTAATTCGGGTTGGCGGTTGCCACTCCCCGATAGACGAAGTTCGCGCGCGGAGCATAGGGAAGGCCGGTCAGCGGATTGTTCGCCGTGGACTGCTCGGTCACGGCGATCTGGTCCATGATGCCGTCCGGCGCGGGCCGGCCCGTCGTGCCGCCGCGGAACATGAAGCGGGTGAAGCCGGCCTCGAGCAGCAGCTTGTTCGTCATCGGCGCCGTCCACGTCAGCTGGTTGACGTGATACGGAAGGTTGCCGAAGTAACTCGGATTGGCCTCGGGTGAGGGGGTAGTTGCACCGGCTCCCAACCCGACCCAGTCCTCGCCGCGCTTGTTGCAGCCGCTCCCTGTTTCGAGCCTCAGCGTCGAGCCTTCACAACGGCGCTGGTACTCCTGGTTGTAGGAGAGGCGATGTTTGGCGGATACCTGCGCCGTGATCCTGCCGATGAATGACACGCGTCCCTGCAGCGTCCGCGCCGTCACGCTCGGGTCTGCCACCCAGTCCCACCGTGAGGCGTCGTAGGCGTTCGCGTTGTAGACGACGCCGGGTACTGCCCCTGCCGTTTCCAGACTGCGATAGCTGCCGAAAAACCAGAATCGATCGCGCACGATCGGCCCGCCGTACGAGATGCTCGTGTCGTACGAGTTGATGATGCCGGGCGTTTCCTGGAGATTGGTCCGGGCGGCGGCGCCGTGAGCTCCGGTGTCAGGTTGTCGCCGCGCGACCAGTCACCCGCGTTGTTGATGAATGCCTGGCCGCGGTAGGTGTTGCCGCCGGAACGCGGCACCAGGTTCATGATCGGTCCACCGATGTCCGACTCGCCCAGGCCGCCGGCCACGGCCACCGAGATCTCGTCGACGTTGATCGAATCCAGAATGTAGGTGGACACGCCGCCGCCGTTGAACGGCGCGGCGATCGTCATGCCGTTGATCGCCATCCGCCCTTCGTTGATCGGACCGCCGCGGGCGGCGAAGAAGGTCATCGTCGGCGATGTGGCGAGCGCGCCGTCGTTGACGACCAGGCCCGGGACGGCATTCAGCAACGTGCCAACCGAGCGGTTCCCTGGAACCGCCGCGACGACATCGGCACTGAGCACCGTCTCGCGCGAGGTGCTCTGAACGTCCACCACCGGCGTTTCACCCTCAACGGTGACCGTTTCCGCGATCGTGCCGACGGTCATCTCGATCGGGATTGTCAGCACCGTGGTGCCGGTGAGCTCGATCCCCTCTCGTTTGACGACGTTGAACCCCGAGAGCCTGAAGGTGAGCGAGTAGGTGCCCGGATTCAGACCGGGAATGCGGTACTGACCCGTACCGTCGGTGACCGCCGAGCGGACTCTCTCGATGAGCGCGGGGCTGGTGGCCTCGACCGTCACTCCGGGCAAGACCGCCCCGGACGACTCTTTCACTGTGCCTGTGAGGGTGCCCTGTGCCAGGGCAAAGGACGGCAGCAGGATCGCCGCCGCCAGAAACGGAATGGCCTTCGCCGCTCCTCGCATGGTGTCCTCCTTGTGTACCGACGACGGTTAGCAGGATGACGCGCGGGGTCCGGTCGACGAGTATCAGCGCCGTGAATTCAACGCCTTCCGATTGTGTTTGTCAATGAACATGAAGGATCTCGCCAGGCCGAGCCTCTGACACAGTCTGTTATGCTGGCTCGTTGCGGTGATGAGACGCGTATCGAGCCGGCAGAACGACACCGTGCGGTCGTTCCGCGCGCTGGCGAAGGAGCCCGACTCGAGCGGTGCGCGACTCCTGCTCGACGGTGCGCATCTGGTCCACGAAGCGCTCGCAACCGGACTCCGCTTCGAGATCGCGGCGGTGGCATCGTCCAGACTCGACGATGGCACGGAGATACGCCAGCTGGCCGAGACGCTCGAGCGGCGCGGCGTCGACGTGGTTGTCGCGAGCGACGCGGTCTTCGACGCGATGAGCCCGGTCCGGACGCCGTCGGGAATCGTTGCCATCGTCGCCAGAGAGCCTTCGTCGGCCGCTCGAATCTGTCAACAGACTGGCGGACTCACGCTCGCCACCGTCGACGTCCAGGATCCGGGGAACCTCGGCGCGCTCGTTCGTGTGGCGGAAGCGGGAGGCGTCACCGGCATGCTGGTGTGCACGGCCGGACGATCCGGCGCCGCGCATCCATTCTCGTGGAGGGCGCTGCGCGGCAGCATGGGCAGCGCGCTGCGCATGCCGCTCGCCGGCGGCATCACCGCCTCCGAGGCTGTCGACTCCCTCCACGCTGCCGGCGGCCGCGTCGTCGCGGCAGTGCCAAGAGACGGGCGCGATCCCGATGACGTGGACTGGTCCGGCCAGATCGGCCTGGTGGTGGGAGGCGAAGGGCCGGGACTCGACGAGCCGCTCCTGGCCGCCTGCGATGAGCTGGTGACAGTGCCGATGGCGCCTCAGGTCGAATCGTTGAACGTCGCCGCCGCCGGCGCAATCCTCATTTACGCAGCGAGACGTCAGAGAAAATAGGAAATGCCTCCTTCCCTCTTCGACGATCCGCCGTCATCCGGAGCCGGCTCCGCTGACCAGGCCGGGACGCCGCTGGCAGAGCGAATGCGTCCCCGCACGCTGGACGACATGGTCGGGCAGGAAGAGATTCTGGCGCCCGGCAAGCCGCTGCGTGAAGCCATCGAGCGCGACCTCCTGCAGTCGTTGATCTTCTGGGGACCTCCAGGCACCGGCAAGACGACCCTGGCGCGCATCATCGCCGACGTGACGCATGCGCACTTCGTCCCGTTCAGCGCCGTGATGGCTGGCATCAAGGAGATCAAGGAGGTGATGGCCGCTGCGCAGTACCGCCGGCGGCAGAGGGGCGAGCGCACCATCGTCTTCGTCGACGAGATCCATCGTTTCAACAAGGCACAGCAGGACGCGTTCCTTCCCCGTGTGGAAGCCGGCGATATCGTGCTCATTGGCGCAACGACCGAGAACCCGTCCTTCGAGGTGAACGCGGCGCTGTTGTCGCGGTCGAAGGTGTTCGTGCTGTCGCCGCTGTCCGAGGCGGCGATCGAACAGATCCTGCGGCGCGCGATCGCGGACAAGGATCGTGGTCTCGGCGGTCCCGACATCGAGGTCTCCGACGCCGCGCTTGCCGCCATCGCCGGTTTCGCCAACGGCGACGCCAGATCGGCGCTCAATCTGCTGGAGTTCGCTGCCGCCTCGGCGCCGATGGACCCGCACACCTGCGTTCGCCAGCTCGACCTGCCGCAGCTCGAGCACTCGATTCAGCGCCGCGCGCTGCTCTACGACAAGAACGGCGAAGAGCACTACAACCTGATCTCGGCGCTGCACAAGTCGATGCGCAACAGCGATCCGGACGCGGCGGTCTACTGGGTGGCGCGCATGCTCGAAGCCGGCGAGGATCCGCTCTACATCGCGCGGCGGCTGGTGCGATTCGCATCGGAGGACATCGGCAACGCCGACCCGCAGGCGCTGACGGTCGCCGTGGCCGCCAAGGATGCCGCACACTTCATCGGCACGCCCGAGGGCAACACGGCGCTGGCGCAGGCGGCGATCTATCTGGCAACGGCGCCGAAGAGCAATGCCGTCTACACGGCGTACTCCGCGGCGGCTGCCGACGCGCACACACAGGCGGCCGATCCGGTTCCGTTGCACCTGCGCAACGCACCGACGAGGCTGATGAAGCAGCTCGACTACGGCAGGGGGTATCAGTACGCGCACGATGAGCCGGAGGCCGTCGCCTCGATGGACTGCCTGCCCGAATCGTTGACCGGCCGGCACTACTACCGGCCCACCGAGCGCGGGTTCGAAAAGGAGATCAAGCGACGCCTCGATGCGTGGGAACGGATCAAGGCCGAGCGCAGGAAGTCTGACGAAGGAAGGTAAGGGCCCCGAGACCTCAAACGATTCTGAATTCTGCCGATTACCGGATGAGTTGAGCTTAGCAGGCCGTGGTGAAATCGCATCGGCCTGTGAGGCACCGAGATTTTCGCCACCGAGGTACAGAGACACAGAGAAACCCCCATGGATCTCTGTGCTCTCGGTGCCTCTCTGGTGGTTTGTCTCGGTGCCCTCACAGCCCGGTCGGTGGTTTTCACCACTGGCTGTCAGGCGATCCCGGAGGTAGACCATCGACGCGCCGACACTGACGGGACATCAGCGCGCGAGCCCGAGTCCCGCCGTCTTACAAGCCATCAAAGACACCTACGAGCAGGGCTTGATGCTCGTGGCCTATCGCCAGGCCGACGCCGTCGCGCCCTTGAGCCTGTGGTCTGGCGAGGGGTGCGTCATCGCTGCGCGGCTCGCCAGTCACGTCGGCGCGATACGACTGGGCGCCAGGCTGTCGGTCCGCGGTTGGAGAAGTCGCCCCTTCGACCCCGAGGCGAAGGCGCAGTATGCCTACGAGCTGGCCAGGCTCCGCGGCTCGCTTGCCTTGTGGCGTTTTCTCCGCAGCGAACGGGAACACGCGGACAGCGGGCCGGAGAGAGCCGAGTTGCTCGGGCTGCTCGGCCGGGCAGCTGCCGAGCTCCGCGACTTCGAAACGGCTGACGGCCTGCTGTCACGGGCCGAATCCTCCGGTCCGGCCAACGCCTGGACGCGCCTGCAGCGCGCGTACATCCTGGAAGCGGAAGACCGTCTCGAAGAGGCGCTCGAGGCTGCGCATGACGCCTGCGCGCGGCACCCCTACCCGTACTATCGACCGGGCGTCCAGGTCATCGCACACCTGCTGCAGCAGCTCGATCGCGACAACGAGGCCATCGAGCTGCTGTATGCGGCCGCCGAGCGTCTGCAGAACGGCCCGGTGCTCGCGCAGCTCTACGCCCTGCTCAGCGAAAACGGGCGATGGGCGGAAGCCGAGCCGGTACTCGAGCGCTTCGTCGAGTTGTCACCGCTTCTCGAGCGCCCGGGCCGGCAATGGGTCGCGGAACAGCGCGCTCGCGTCGCCTACCGCTCCGGCCGACGCGCTGAGGCGGCACGACTGGCCGCTCTCGTCGACACCGATTTCCATCGCGCGTTCGCCGCCCGCCTCGCGGACTCAACGCCCCGACCCGAACGCCTTCAGCTCGACGTGACATTCGTCCGGCAGCATTTCAAGACCTGCGCGCCGGCGACGCTGGCGGCAATCGGAAGGTTCTTCCGGCTCCCTGCCGCGCACCTGCAGCTCGCCGAAACGATCTGCTACGACGGAACTCCGCACTGGCTGCAGCGCGAGTGGGCGGAACAGAACGGGTGGCACGTCCGCAGCTTCCGGATCACCCTCGAAAGCGCTGTCGCCCTGATCGAGCGCGGCATCCCCTTCGCCATCACCACGGTGGAGGCGAACTCCGCGCACATGATGGCGGTCGTCGGCATCGATCACACCTGTGGATACCTTCTCCTTCGCGACCCGGGCCAGCCCTATGTCGTCGAAGTCGAAGCGGCCCCCTTCCTCGAGCGGTACCGTCCGTTCGGGCCGCGTGGAACTGTCTTCATCCCGGATGGCGAGCAGCGCCGGCTCGAAGGCGTCGAGCTTCCGGACGCCGCGTTGTACGACCACCACCATCACGTGTCGGTGGCGCTCGAGCGGCACCAGCGTGAGGCAGCCCTCGCGGCCGTGCACGCTCTGGAGACCGCCTCGCCAACCGATCTGCTCACGCTCGAGGCGAGGCTGGAGCTCGCCGCCTACGATGCGAATCCCGCCGAGCAGCAGCGCTGTCTCGACGCGCTGATCGATCGGTTTCCGGGTGCCGCCGCGCGCATCCTGCAGCGTTTCCACTGCATGGGAGACGCATCGCGCGAGGATCGCATCCAATACCTCACGGCCCCGTGCACGCGCCGCGACGCCGATCCGGCGCTGTTCGTCGCGCTCGCCCGGACGCTCCTCGACGATGCCCGTTCACATGCCGCCGCCAGGCGTTGGCTGCGGCGCGCGATGCAGCGACGTCCGATGGACTCATCGGCAATACGAACGCTCGCTGACGTGGAGTGGGAGAGCGGCAATCTCGATGAAGCGACCGAGCTGTACCGGATCACCGCCGGGATCGAGAGCTTTCAGGAGCACCTCTATCAATCGTGGTTCATTGCGTGCCGCAGAACCCGCCGTTCCGCGGAGGCGCTCGCGCACCTCCAGAATCGACTGTCACGGTTCGGCTCGCGCTCCGATCAGCCGGCGCTGACGCTCGCCTGGGCCTGGCAGCAGATGGAGCAGCCGGTGAGGGCACGCGAGGTGCTCGAGGAGGCGATCCGGCAGCGGCCTGAATCGGGCACGCTGCAGCTCCGTGCCGCGCGGCTCATCGCCGAACTCGGTGACGAGTCGGCGGCCGAGGTGTTGCTCCAGACGGCTCGAAGCCTGGTGCGCGAGAACGACTGGCTGCGCACTCGGGCGGCGATTGCCGAACGCGGGGTCGATCCGGCGATCGCCATCGACTACGCCCGGCAGCTCCTCGAACGTGAGCCGCTGGCACTCGACGCACACGCCATCGTCGCCCGCGCCCTCGCGCGGCGTGAAGGGGTCGGCGCGTCGCTGACTCATCTGCGTCAGGCAGTCGAGGCGTTTCCGCACCATCTTGGCCTGCGGCGCATGGCGGCCGAGTGGAGCCGGCCGAACGGTCCGGAGGCCGCGGAGCAGGCGGCCGCGGCGATCCTCCAGCTCGAGCCGTCGAACGCCTGGGCGCGCCGCGAGCGCGCACTGGCGCTGATGCGGCTGAAGCGGGGCGACGAAGCGCTCGCCGAAGCGTCCGAAGCCGCACGCATCGAGCCGCGCCAGACCTACAGTTTCTCCATCCTCGGGCACGTCTGCGGCGGTTCGAGGGTGATGAAACGGCACGCGCGCACTTTCGCCGCGCAGTGGCGTTGAGCGTCGACAACAGCGACGCAATTGCCGCCTTGATCGGGCTGGCGCGCTCTGACGACGAACGCCGGCACGAGCTGGCGTTCATCGAGGCCGAACTCGTCCGTCAGGTGGTCGCGGGCGACGGCCTCCTCGAGTATCTCGACGCCGCGCGGCCCATCCTCGAGCCCGAGGTCCTGCTGGAGAGCATCGCCCAGGCTCACCGCGAACGCCCCGACCTCTGGCACGCGTGGTCGGCCCTCGTCTCACAGCTCGGTCACCTCAGACGCTTCGACGAGGCGCTCGTCCGTGCGGAAGAGGCCACGCGGCTCTTCCCGCACCTGCCGCGCACATGGCTGGATCTCGCCACCGTGCATCGCTGGCGGTCGGACGCGCCGCGCGAGATTGAGGCCGCCGAGCGCGCGTTCGAGATCGATCCGTCGTGGTCAGTCGCGACGCTTGCGCTCACGGACGCCCTCGAACGCAGCGGTCGGCTCGACGATGCGCGGCGAACGTTCGAACGCGCGCTGCAGCACTCGCCGGACAGCGCGAGCGTGCACGGCGCGTTCGCCGAGCTGCTCTGGCGGCAACGCCGAAGTCAGGACGCTCTCGCGGAAACCGAGCGCGCGCTGCGGCTGGCGCCCGCGTATGAGTGGGCATGGCAGCGATTGTCGGAATGGTCGCTGCAGATGGGAGAGCGCGACCGCTCCGCCGCCTTTGCAAGAGTCCTGACCGGTGAACGCCCTGGTGACCCGGAATCCTGGCTCGTCCTCGCACGCAGGCTGGCAGGAGCCGAAACGATCTCCGAACGGCTGACGGCTCTCGATCGTGCGCTCGCGATCGACCCTTCCCGCACCGACGCGTGGGACGCGAAGGCCAGTGTCCTCGGAGAAGCCGAACGGTTCGAGGCTGCCCTCGAGGCCTGCACTGAAGGAGCGGCTCGCTGCCGTACCGACCTGCACGTGCTCGAGGCGCGCCGTGCCTCGATCGAAGCAGCGCGGCGGCGCTTGCCGGAGGCCATCCAGCTGATGCGGGCCGTCCTCGCGGAGAACGTCAGCTACGTCGATGGCTGGTACCGGCTCGCCACCTGGCTGCTCGAGACAGACCTGGCAGGCGAGGCCACCACTGCCCTCGAGCACCTGCAGCGGCTGTGCCCGCACGATGCGTGGGTCAACCGCGAGCTCGGCCTGCTTCATCTCAAACAGGGCGCGACAGAAGCTGCGGCACAGGCGTTTTCCGCCGCTCTGCGAATCGTTCCAACGGATGTCCAGGCGGCGCACCGGTTGATCAACCTGCAGTTCGACGCGCGCGATCTGGACGCCGCCGCCGCGACGCTCGAGCTGATGCAGGTTCATCAGCCGGGTCCTGCCACGCTGGCGATCGAGGTGCGCCTCTGCCTCGAGCGGCACGACGACGCCGGCGCCACCAGCGCGTTCGAGACGCTCTGCGCGTCCGCCCATCCGGATCCATGGCCGATCGATGCGGCGGCGTTCGCGTTTCAACGCGCCAAGCGGGTGAAATCGGCGCTCCGGATTCTTCGCGCGGCGATCAAGAAGCCAGGCCGCAATGATGAAGTCGGGGCGGCGGCGGTGCGGCTCCTGCTCGACCGCCGCTCTCCCGCCGCGGCAACCTGGCTGTTCACGCGACTGCCGGGCGGCGAGATCAGCCGGCGGGCGGCGGCGCCGCTCATCGAAGGGCTCGGCGAAACGAAGTCCCGGCTGGCGTTCCGCTGGGTGCTCTGGCGCCACCGCGACGCGATTCGCGCTGACGATGGCTCATGGGGGCAAACCGGCCTGGCGCTCGTCCGCTTCAATCGACTGAGCGACGCAGCCCGGTGGCTGCGCGATTGGCGGGAGCGGAAAAGCGTCGAGCCGTGGATGGTCTTCAACTTCTGTCTGGGCCTCCGCCATCTGGGCCGGTACGGAGAAGCCACCACGGTCGCGCGCTTCGTGCTCAAACACTGGGGGCACCGGGAAGGCGCCGAAGACATGCACCTCTTCCTGGCAGTGGAGGATGCGTTGGCGGGTCGCATTCCCGACGCCGAAGAGCATCTTGCCCGGATCGAAGTGCGCAAGGGCGTCGAGCACGACGAGCAGCTGTTTGCTCTGGCCAAAGCGCTGGTGGAATTCCAGCAGCTGCCGTTACCCGAACGGCGCCGCCGGTTCCGCGAGACGCGCACCGCGCTCGACGTTCACGTTGGACCGCTGCCGCTTGCGAGGGCTATGCGTGATGTGCGCCGCACGTTCGGACGGGCCGTGCAGCTGTTTCATCGGAACGGGGGCGGCGTGCAGGCGCGACTCTGGGGCGCCTGGAACCTCTACTGGTATCACCTCGTGCTGCCGCTGAGCATCCTGATCTGGCTCTGGCGCCGGCTCTGAAGCAACCGGCCGCGCTCGCTCCGGTTCCAGGTCCCGACATGGTTCGGGACACCGTCACAGCCCCGGTGCTCGCTTCAGCTGCCGCGCGGAGAAGGGATTCCACCCGGCCACGCCGCCGTGCGAATCGCAGCCGCATCCCGCCGGAGCCGCGGCAACTGGAGTGAGCGCCGGGGCTTCTCCGGCCGCCCTTACCACAGGACTCGAAAGGAACGGTCGCTCTCTTCGCTCAGCGGGCCGGAGCGGCAGCGGCAGCGGCACGCGGCACCGGCCGGCCGTAAACCTCCACCTGGGCGACGTCGGCCCAGCCGCCAGGTCCGTGCCCGCTGCCAGGCATCAAGTCAGCAAAGCCCACCTCGTCCACTTTCGTGAGATCGACGTTCTCCACGATAGTGCCCTTCGTCACCACCTGGGCGATGTCGAGCCGCAGCCAGTGCACATCGGCCACGTTGAACTCGCTCACGATCCAGTCGCGCGTGCTGCCGTCCGTGCGATCGCCGATCAGCCACGTGCCGTCTGCGAGCTTCATGATCGGGCGAATCTGGTGGAAGCCGGACATCTTGGTGTTCCAGCGGATCCGCGCGAGGCCCGACAGGTCGACCATGCTGTTCTTGTCACGGAAGGCGACGGCGCATGGAGTCGTACAGGTGCCGGTCCACACGTGAATCGGGTTGTTCTCGTCGTTGGCCGCGCCGGTCAGCTGAATCTCCTTGCTCGACGGGCCATACAGCTTCAACTCCAGGTTCGGATTGCCGATGGACTCTGGCGTCACCGGATGCTCGCCGCCCGCCGGTGTCTGTTTCCACTCTTCCCTGAAGAAGAGCGGCGGGCGCCGCGCCGCGGCAGCCTGACCCTGCCGTCCGCCTGCGGGTGCAGCGCCCTGCGCCGCGGCCTGACGTCCACCCGCGGGCGCGGCGCCCTGCGCTCCCGCTGGCGCCTGCGCTCCAGCACCAGCAAGGTTCCCGGCCAGCACCAACACGGTGACGAACCAGCCAGCGGTCGAGACGCGCTTCGATTTCATGGTTCCCTCAATCCGTGTTTCACCTGTCCATGCCCTTCGCCTTGATGACCGCCGAATTGGCTGGCGACATCAGGAACGTGAGGAATTGCTGCGCCGCGGCGGCCTTCGTACTCGCGCTCACTCCGGCGGCCATGACGATGTAGGTCTGAACCTCGGCTGGAAAGACTCCTCCGAGCTGCGCGCCTTTCACAGGCAGGATTTCGCTGACCGGCAGCACGGCCAGATCGGCGGCGCCGCTCGTGATGTTGGCGTTCACCTCTTCGCCCGAGGCAGCCAGCCTGGACTTCGTCTTCAGGGCATCGGCAATCCCGAGCTTGTCGATGATGGCGACGAACGCCACGCCGCTGGCGCCGGCGGCTGCATAGGTGATGGACTTCGCCTCGAGCAACGTGCGCTTGAACGCATCCACGGTGCCGACGTCCAGTTTCTTCGCGCCCGCCTTCGTCATCAGGCCGAGACCGACGCGCGCCACGACCGAGCTCGACGCTGGCGCCACCTTGCCCTTGGCAATCAGCTCATCGAGGAGCGTCGGCGTGAGGATCGCAACGTCGAACGGCTCGCCGAGGTCGATCTTGGCCTTGAGGGCGCTGGCGAGGTCGAAAACGGTGGTGACCTTGTGCTTGCTGGATTTTTCGAACTTCGGCGCCAGGTCGTCGATAACCGCCTTGATGCCGAGCGAGGAGAGCACGCGAATCTCTTCGCCGCTGGCAGGAAGGGCTGACACGAGAACGGCCACCAGAGCCGCGGTGGTTGTACAGAGACGGAATCCGGTCATCGAGACCCCCAATGCAGGGCGGATGATCGGCGGTACTGCGGCGGGCTGTCAAGCGCCGGCGGTGCTGCGTGCCGTGCTGCGGCCCATTGAAGGGCCGCGGTAGGTGTGCGTAATCGCGGGACGCGTCGGGTGCGAGGATCGGTTCAGACCCGCCCGATTACTCGGTTGCGGCGCGGGCCTGGACCTGAGCCGGCGGTGCGTCGGGCAGGATCCCGGGAACCTTGCGGAACATCTCCGCCCGCACCGGCAGGATGAACGAGAAGCGATAGTCGCCCTGCATCCGGCCGATCGGAATGCCGACGAGGTCGCCATGCTGATTCAGCACGCCGCCGCCCGAGACACCGGGATGGCCGTCGGTCAGACAGGTCACCAGACCGTTGGCGGTGCGCTGGCCGACGTATCCGGTACTGAGAATGATGCCCTTCGAGTAATCGTTGCCCAGCCTGAAGATCGGCTCGGCGAACTCGTATGCGTACGACGTGTCGATGCGCAGCGGCGCCAGATCGACGGTGCCCTGCACCTTGATGATCGCCCAGTCGCCCGGGTGCACCTCGACGTCGGCGTTGCCGGCGTCGACGACGCGCGCCGGCAGATCCTTGCCCTTGTAACGAACCTTGATTTCCTCGATCTTGCGAGACCCGTGGCCGGCGTCGGGCTCGTCGAGCGCCATGACCCCGTGCTTGACGGTGATGAAGTAACCGTTGCCGAGATACCCGGCCGTGCCGTAGCTGGTCTTGCCCGTGTTGTCGACGGCGTTCAGCTCGACGAAGCTCTCCCGGCGGTCGCGCAGGAGGCGGACCGGAAAGAGGCCCATCTCGCTCTGAATCTGGCGCTTGATCTCGTCGACGAAGGCGCTCTGCTGGTTTCCGCCAGCGGCCACGGCGTCGGGAGCGGGCTGCCCGGTGGTGCCGTTCGGCGCCGCCTGGGACTGTCGAATCTGAAGGATGCTGCGCGCCATGTTATCGAGCAGCAACGACACCCTGGCGTCGTTATCCGCCAGTTGCTGGGCGATGGCGCGGTGAGTGAACCAGGTGCCCATGCTGAAGGCGAGGGCGGCAACCGAGAAGGTCAGGCCAGCATAGACGAGCGATCGTCGGACGGTCATTCTGGGCTCCGAAACCGCTACCGGGGACTGGGGGAAGCAGCGGGGCCCAAAAGCACCGCATCAGCCAACCAAGTTCGGCAGCCAAAGCATCCCGCGGGAGAACGGGACATCCAGCTTTGCGCACCCGGGAGACACACCACCCCGCGGATGCACCCTTTCGCTTGGGAACGGTAGAGCTAAATCCTTCTATTGTTGGTATTTAGCGAGCATCTCCAATGTAATGGTTGTCGGCTGAAGTGTCAACGGCCAATAGGGGAAAAACGGTGCGAAGGCTGCGAAAAGTGCGAAGGGGAGGAACAGAGGTGGGGGTGCGACGGTGCGAGGTGCGACGGTGCGGGGGCGGGGTGCGACGGTGCGACGGTGCGGGGGGCGGGGTGCGGGGGGCGGGGTGCGAGGTGCTGGGTGCGAAGGTGCGGGGTGCGAAAGTGCAAGGTTGCCGCGAAGCCGGCGGCGAAGTGCACCCTCGCACCCGAGTCGAGCCCCGAGCCCCGGACCCGAGCCCCGGATCCCGAGCCCCGGATCCCGAGCCCCGGACCCCGAGCCCCGAACCCCGCACCCTGTCTTAGATCCGCTGAAAGTTCTTCTCCACTTCTCGCCGCGTCAGGCGCAGCATCACCGGCCGTCCGTGCGGACAGATGGTCGAGTACGCGGTACGACGGAGCTCCTCCAGGATGTGCACCATCTTGTCATGCGTGAGCGGGTCGTTGGCCTTCACCGCCGCGTGACACGCCATCGTCGCCGCGACGCGCTTGATCGCGTCGCCCACGCCGCCGTCGCGGGCGAGACCGTCCAGATCGTCGGCCAGCGCGCGAAGGGCCGCCTCGCACTCGCTGGCGCGCAGGAGCGCGGGGTACGCGGAGACGCGAACCGCGTTGCCGCCGAACTCCTCCACCTCGAAGCCGAGACGATCGAGATCGGCGGCGTGCGCGCGCAGTGTTTCGCGGCTGCCGGCGGACAGCTCGAGCACGAGCGGCTCGAGAAGACGCTGGCTTTCGAGCGTCGAGCTCGTCAGCCGTTCGACGATCCGCTCGAACAGCACGCGTTCGTGGGCGACGTGCTGATCGATGATGGCAATCCCTTCCTCGTCGACGGCGATGATGAAGGTGTCGCGGAACTGGCCGAGCGGGATCATCGGGCGAACGGAGGGCATCGCGGCGTCGGCGGTCCGGCTGAAGCCGGACCCCACGAAGGTCTCTGAAGCCTGATCGACCTTGGGTCCGCCTTCCTTGGGCGCCGTAGCCGCATTCGCGGCGAAGGCGGCAGGCGGACCAGATGGCCCCGTCGATTCCCTCTCGACCGCACCGGGCACCCACCGGCTCGAAATCATCGACCCGAACGCATGCGGCAGCGGAAGCGTCTCGGCGTGGCGATCGGCGGCCGCCGGCGCGCTCAGCGTCAACTCGGGTGCCGGGCCGCGGCCGAGCGTGTCGGCCACAGCCCGGCGGATGACCTGGTGGATGTACGACTGGTCGCGGAACCGCACCTCCGCCTTCGTCGGATGCACGTTGACGTCCACCGCATCGCGAGGCATGTCGATGAACAGGTGGACCTCCGGACTCCGTTCTTTGATCGAGGCCACGCTGTAGGCATCGATGATTGCGTGCGCGATCGTGCGATCCTTTACGACCCGCCGGTTGACGAAGATGTTCTGCGGGCCGCGTGTCGGTCCCTGCTCCGCCAGCGCCGCGATATAGCCGGCGATTCGAACGTCGCCGCTCTCACGGCGCACCTCGATCAGGTCTGGGCGTTCGCCATACAACTGGTAGAGACGATCGCGGAGCGACGTCACCGGCGGACATTGCAGCGCCTTGCGGCCGGCGCTCGTGAGCGTGAATCCGATTTCCGGGTAGCACAGCGACAACTGCGTGACGACACGCGAGACCTGCGCGCTCTCGGCGGCGTCGCTCTTCAGGAATTTGCGGCGGGCCGGCAGGTTGTAGAACACGTCGCCAACCTCCACCGCCGTACCCTCGGGCATGCCGGTTTCGGCGGCCGCCGCCAGGGCGCCGCCGTTCACGCGAATCTCGGTGCCGGTCGTCGCCCCACGCGCCCTCGTGCGCAGCACGAAATGTGAGACCGACGCGATGCTCGGCAGCGCCTCGCCGCGGAATCCGAGCGTGGCGATCCGCTCCAGATCGTCGGCGTGCGCGATCTTGCTGGTGGCGTGACGCTCGATCGCCAGCCGCGCGTCGTCGGGCTCCATCCCGTCGCCATCGTCCTCCACCCGGATCAGCTTTTTGCCGCCCAGATCGATCGTGACGGCGATCCGCCGCGCGCCGGCGTCGATGGCGTTCTCGATCAGCTCCTTGATGACCGATGCCGGGCGCTCGACGACTTCGCCGGCGGCTATCTGGTTGGCGAGATCGGCCGGGAGGCGGCGAATCTTCCCCACGTCAGAGCCACCCAAGGCGGCGGAAGACCGCCAGCATCGACAGGCTGATGCCGGTCATGATCAGCAGCACCCACCAGAACTGCGCCGACTCGCCCCCGGGCAGGTGCGGCAGCGGGATGTTCATGCCCCACATGCCGGTGAGCACGGTCAGCGGCAGGAAGATGGTGGACATCACCGTGAGGACCTGCATGACGCGGTTCAAGCGGTTCGACACCGTCGCCAGGTTGACCTCGAGAATCCCGGTGACCCGGTCCTGGAAGAGAATCGCTTCCTCCGACGAACGAACGACATGGTCGTAGACGTCGCGGAAGCGGAACGCCATCTCGTCAGAGACGGCGGGAAACTCACGTCGCGCCAGCCGGCCGATGACGTCGCGCTGCGGCGTCAGCACGCGTCGCATGAACGCGAGATCGCGACGGAGCCGCACCATCTGCCGCGCCATTTTCTCGTGGCCGAGAATCGCCTCCTCTTCGAGCGTGTCGATGCGGTTCTCGACCGCGTCGACCGCGGGCCGGTAGTGATCGACCATCGCGTCGACGATCCGGTGCGTCAACGCCACCGGCCCTTCGCCGAGGATGCGATCGTGCTGCGGGCACACATCGCGGAGCCGCGCGATGCTGCGCGAGTGACCGTCGTGCACCGTCACGAGGTAATTGGACCCGAGGAAGAAATCGACGTCACGCGTGGCGAATTCCTGCTTCTTCCCCCCTCCCACGTCGATGCCGTGCAGCACCATGTAGAGATAACCCGGATACGATTCGATCTTGGGAAACTGCAGGGCGCTCAGCGCGTCGTCCACGGACAGCGGATGAAAGTGAAAGACATCGGACAGCAGGCGGCCGTCCTCGGCGGTTGGAGCGGTAATGTCCACCCACACGGTGACGCCCGACGCCGGGAGGAGCCATTCCGGCTCCACCCGGTCGGCAGTGACCGTGCCGTCCTTGTTACGGACGTAGACAGAGATCATCGCATGTAGCGTCCGCCTTCAGGCGGACCACGCTAGTCCGGCTGAAGCCGGACCCTACGCTTCCCTACGTACTCGTCTTCGCTGAAATCGCGGCCTGCGCTGCCGCCAGCCGCGCGACCGGGACTCGATAGGGAGAGCAGCTCACGTAGTTGAGGCCGACCTTCTCGAAGAAGTGAATCGACGCGGGATCACCGCCGTGCTCGCCGCAGATTCCAAGCTTCAAATCCGGCCGCGTCTGCCGTCCCCTCGCCACGGCGACCTCCACCAGCTGGCCGACGCCCGACTGATCGATCGTGGCAAACGGGTTCTTCTTCACGATCTCGAGCTCCGAGTACTGCGGCAGGAACGACCCCGAGTCGTCGCGCGACATGCCGAGCGCCGTCTGCGTCAGGTCGTTGGTGCCGAAGCTGAAGAACTCGGCCGTCTGCGCGATCTCGTCGGCGGTCAGCGCGCCGCGCGGGATCTCGATCATCGTGCCGACCAGGTATTTGAGCTTCACCTTTCTCTCCGCCTGCACCTCGCGGGCAGCCTGGTGCACCACCTCGAGCTGCAGGTCGAACTCCTTCTTGAAGCCGACCAGCGGGATCATGATCTCGGGATTGACCTTGATGCCCTCCTTCTGGACGATTGCCGCCGCTTCGAAGATAGCCCGCGCCTGCATGGCCGAGATCTCGGGATAGCCGATGCCCAGCCTGCAGCCGCGGAACCCGAGCATCGGGTTGAACTCGTGGAGCTGGTGCACGCGCGACTGAATCGTCTCGACCGGTACGTGCAGCTTCTTCGCGAGGTCGGCCTGCTGCTCGGGCGTGTTCGGAAGGAACTCGTGGAGCGGCGGATCCAGGAAGCGGATCGTCGCCGGGTACCCCTTGAGCGCGCGGAAAATCCCGGCGAAGTCGTCGCGCTGGTACGGGAGCAGCTTGGCCAGCGCGGCTTTCCGCGCCTCGAGGGTCTCGGCGAGGATCATCTCGCGCATCGCATCGATGCGGTCGCCCTCGAAGAACATGTGCTCGGTGCGGCACAACCCGATCCCGACGGCTCCAAACGCGATGGCGTTCCGGGTCTGCTCCGGCGTATCGGCGTTGGTGCGCACCTGCATCCGGCTGGCGTCGTTGCACCACTTCATCAGCTGCTGGAAGCTCTTGAACTTCTCGGTCTTCTTCGCCGCCTCGTCGCCCTCGATCAGTCCGGCAACGATCTCCGACGGGGCAGTCTTCACTTTTCCCGCGTAGACCTTGCCCGCCGTGCCGTCGATCGACATCCACTCGCCTTCCGTGAAGGTCCGGCCGTCGACCGATACCGTGCGCGCCTGGTAGTCCACGTCCACGGCGGCAGCGCCGCAGACGCAGACCTTTCCCATCTGCCGCGCCACCAGCGCCGCGTGTGAGGACACGCCGCCGCGCGCCGTCAGAATGCCTTCCGCGGCGATCATGCCGCGGAGGTCCTCTGGAGATGTCTCGACGCGCACGAGCAGTACGGCCTCCCCCTTTTCAGCGGCGGTGACTGCCCGATCGGCGTTCAGATAGATCTGGCCCGAGGCCGCACCGGGTCCAGCGGGAAGGCCGGTGGCGATCGAGCTGGCTTTGCCCACTTCCGCCGCGTCGAACACCGGCGCCAGCAGCTGTTCGAGCTGGTCGGCGGGGTTTCGCATGACCGCCGTCTTCCAGTCGATCAGCTTCTCCTTGTGCATGTCGATCGAGAACTTGAGCGCAGCCATCGCGGTGCGCTTGCCGTTCCGCGTCTGCAGCATGTAGACGATGCCGTCCTCGATCGTGAACTCGAAGTCCTGGACGTCCTTGAAGTGTCGCTCGAGCGTCTGCCGGATGCGCTCCAGTTCGTGATACGCGGCCGGCATCTGCTTCTTCAGCTCGGCAACCGGCTCGGGCGTGCGAACGCCCGCCACCACGTCTTCTCCCTGCGCATTGATCAGGAACTCGCCGTAGAACTCCCTGGTGCCGTTCGCCGGGTTGCGGGTGAACGCCACGCCCGAACCGGAGTTCTCTCCGGTGTTGCCGTAGACCATCGCCTGAACGTTCACGGCAGTGCCCCACTCGGAGGGGATGTTGTACTTCCGCCGGTAGACGATGGCGCGGTCGTTCATCCACGATCCGAAGACGGC
Organism: Vicinamibacterales bacterium; assembly: GCA_036274155.1. Lineage (GTDB taxonomy): Bacteria > Acidobacteriota > Vicinamibacteria > Vicinamibacterales > UBA2999 > Gp6-AA40. Next base: position 139,207 of record DASUGH010000188.1, read on the forward strand.
GCCGACGGCGCCCATCAGCTGCTCCCAGGGCGATGCCGGGAAGTTGCGGCCGGCACGCTCCTTGACGAGCGCCTTGAACCGCGTGACGAGCTCCTTGAGATCGTCGACCGTCAGCCGTGTGTCTTCGATGTCCTGCTGATACCGCTCGTGCTTCAGCTTCTCGATGACGGTCTCGAACGGCTCGTGATCCTCCCCGGGACGCTTCTGTACCCCGAGCACGACGTCGCCATACATCTGGACGAAGCGCCGGTAGCAGTCCCAGGCGAACCGCGCGTTGCCGGTCTTCTTCGCGAGCGCCTCGACGGTCTGGTCGTTGAGCCCGAGGTTCAGGATCGTATCCATCATCCCGGGCATGGAGTCCCTGGCGCCCGAACGGACCGAGACGAGGAGCGGGTTCTTCAGGTCGCCGAACTTCTTGCGCGTCTGCTGCTCGATCGCGGCGACGCCAGCCTGCATCTGCCCCTTCAAGGTGGACGGGTATGTCCGCTTGTGATCGTAGTAATAGGTGCAGACTTCAGTGGTGATCGTGAAACCGGGCGGCACCGGCAACCCGATGCGACACATCTCGGCGAGGTTCGCGCCCTTGCCGCCGAGCAGCGGCTTCATTTTGCCGTCGCCATCCGTCTTCTTGCCGAACAGGTACACGTGCTTGCCGGCCTTCGCCTTCGCCGCGGGCCTGGCGGCCCTGGTCCGGCTCTTCACGCCGCGAGTCAGCGCCTTCCGCGCGCCCCCGGATCTCTTTACTGCCTTCTTCGCCATCGGTTGCTTGCTCCCTACGCCTGACCCTCGGCGACAATCTCCGAGATGTCCGCGAGTTTCAAAATCAGTCCTTCGAGCCGTCTCAGGAGACGGAGCCGCGCGCTGGTCAGCGCCGCGTTGTCGGTCTTCACGCGCACGTCGTCGAAGAAGCGATCGACATAGGGCTTGAACCCCGACGCTTCCGTCAACGCGCGCCTGTACTGATCGCCCATCGCCACGGCGCTTTCGATGATTGGCCGCCGCTGTTCGATTTGATCGAGAAGCGTCTTCTCGGACGGATGCTCGAGCGCACCGGCGAGATCGGGGCCCGATCTCTCGAGGCTCTCGAACTCCGCCGCATCGAGATCCTTCGCCAGGTTCTTCACGCGCTTGAACGCCACCGCCAGCTGCTGGAACTCCGCCGAATCGACGAACGCCGCCATCTCCTTCAGCAGCTTGAGCGCGTGCGCCGGGTTCAACTCCAGCGCGTTCCGAACGACGGCGCGTACGTTGCGGACGTCGAATCCGCGTTCCTCCAGCAAATACGTGTAGCGCTCGCGGAAGAACTCGTGAAGCAGAGTGACCTGCTGAGGTTGCCACTGTGTGAACGGGGCAAACGGCTCTGCCGCGCGCTCGAGCAGCCGGCTCAGCGTCGGCGCCGCCTGCAGGCCGGTGAGCCCCGGCAAATCGGCGAGCAGCTTCATCACTCCGTTGCCCAGGCGTCGGAGCCCCAGCGGATCGCGTGAGCCGGTCGGACGCTCATCGGCCGAGAACATCCCGACGATGGAGTCGAGCTTGTCGGCCAGCGAGACGGCTGCCCAGACGACAGCAGCCTTGCCAAGCTGCTGCGCCGATGGGGCGGCATCGGCGTCGACGCCGATCGGCAGGTAGTGGAAGTAGATGGCCTTCCACACTTCTTCGGGCAGCCCTTCCTCGCGGGCGTAGATGCCGCCCATCGTCCCCTGCAACTCGGTCAGCTCCCGCACCATGTCGGTGGCGAGATCGGCCTTGGCCAGGAGGCCGGCGCGCTCGGCGAGTGCGGCCGCGTCCGGGTGCGCGAGCGCCTCCCTGGCAATCCAGCCGGCAAGCGCCGACACACGCTGCGCCTTCTCCTTGTAGCTTCCCAGCTTCTTGTGAAAAAGGATGGTCGAGAGCCGGTCCAGCCGCGATTCGAGCGACCCCTTGCGATCCTCCTCCCAGAAGAACCGCGCATCGCGCAACCGCGCCGTGAGCACGCGTTCCGAGTTGCGCGAAATGATCTCCGGGCGCTCCACCTGCATGTTCGTCACGGCGAGGAACGCCGGCTTGAGACGGCCTTCTTCATCGACGACCGGCACATAGTGCTGGTGGTGCACCATCGTCGTCGTCAGCACCTCCTGCGGCAGCGACAGGAACTCGACCGGAAAATGGCCGGCCACGACCGATGGGTATTCGACGAGATCGGGCACTTCCTGGAGGAGCGACGACTGCCCGGCGAGGCTGCTGACCCGGCCACCCAGCTTCCGCGCATGCGTCTCCAGCTCGCGGCGGATCTTCGATTCGCGTTCGGATCGATTGAGGATCACGAAGTTCTCGAGCAGCCGCGCCTCATAGTCCTCGAACGTCTTGATCTTGATGGCGCGGCCGGCGCGGCCGCTCGTGGTCAGGAAGCGGTGGCCGTAGGTATTCGCGGCGGAGCGGACGTCCTGCACCGTCGGGCCCTGCGCCAGCTCGGTGCGACGGATGACGAACGGCACCACGCGTCCGCCATAGAGCAGAACGACCCACCGGATTGGCCGGGCGAAGGTGAGCTCGCCCTTTCCGTCGTCGAGATAGGCGTCCCACCGCATGTGCTTGGGGAACGTGAGGTCGCGAAGCAGTCCGGCCATCACGTCTGCCAGCACGTCCACGGTCGCCTTGCCGCGCTGGCGGACTTTGTACGCGAGGTACTCGCCCTTCGCCGTGCGCTCGCGCTCGAGCGCCGATACTTCCACATTGTACTTGCGGGCAAATCCCACGGCGGCCGGCGTCGGCTCCCCATCCGGCTTGAACGCCGCCGACACGGGAGGTCCGGTCACCAGGTCCTCGAGATCGGTCTGCCGCTCGGCCAGCTTGGTGACGCGCGCCGCGAGCCGTCGCGGCGTACTGAATGCCTCGGCGCGCGCGCCGGTCGTGAGCCGCGCGTCTTTGAGACGGCGGTCGAGATGCTGGGCAAACTGCGCCGTCAGCGGCGGCAGCCAGCTCGCCGGAATCTCCTCACAGCCGACCTCGATCAGCAGCTCGCGATCCATCGACTAGACCGCCGCTCTCTGCGTCCGCCGAAGCCCTGGCGGAGGCTGGTGAGGTCCGCCTGATCCTCGAGGGGCGCAAGGGCTGAGGGACCGCCCGACCAGCCTCCAGCGACGTGAGCTCATGATGTCGTGATGTGTCATCTGTGACCGTTCACTGCAGGACGTCGCTGCTCGCGGTGCTGGCGACGTAATCCTGAGCGATGCGGACGGCCAGCTGCCTCACCCGGAGAATGTAGGCGGTCCGCTCCGTGACGCCGATGCTGCCGCTCGAATCGAGGATGTTGAACAGGTGGGAGCACTTCAGCGCATGTTCCAACGCCGGCCAGATCAGACCCGAGGCCAGCAGCTTCCCTGCGAAGACGAAGTACTTCTCGAACAGGTCGCGATGGAGCGCGGCAAACTCCTCCGCCGGCATGTCCACCTGGCCGAACGCGTACTTCGACTGCTCGATCTCCTCCTGCAGCCGCACCTCCGAGTACTTCACGCCGCCGCCCCATTCCAGATCGAATATGTTGTCGACCCGCTGGAGAAACATCGCGATGCGCTCGAGGCCGTAGGTGATCTCGCACGAGATCGGCGCCAGATCGATGCCGCCCACCTGCTGGAAGTACGTGAACTGGGTGATCTCCTGGCCGTCGAGCAGCACCTGCCAGCCGATCCCCCAGGCGCCCAGCGTCGGCGACTCCCAGTTGTCCTCTTCGAATCTGATGTCGTGCTGACGCGGATTGATGCCGCACGCCTCCAGGCTGTCGAGATAGAGCTGCTGCACTTCGTCGGGCGACGGCTTGAGGATCACCTGATACTGCAGGTGCTTGAACACGCGGTTCGGGTTCTGTCCGAACCGGCCATCGTCTGGACGGCGCGACGGCTGCACGTAGGCCACGCTCCACGGCTTCGGTCCGAGCACGCGGAAAAGCGTTTCCGGATGTGAGGTGCCCGCGCCAACCTCGAGGTCGAGCGGCTGCGCGAGGAGGCAGCCGTGCGAGGCCCAGTAGGCGGACAGTTTCAGGATGAGATCTTGCAGCGTCACGCCGTGCGATGTCCGTCCATCAGGCGTGTCGCCGAAGATCTCGAAGCACGCGATCTGATTTCAAGGTCTTCTCCAGATGCATCGCGATGAGCGCGCGATGCGTGTTTCGCAACTCGTCGAGCACGCGCCGGCTGGTGGGCGCCTCGCCCACACGGTGCGGCGGTACCGTGCGCGAACGCACCAGGAAGGCGACTGCGTCCGGCGACAGCGTGCCGCGCGTTTCCGGGTAGACGCCCTGCAGCCGAAGCAGCCAGTATTCGAAGTACCGGGCCAGCGGCTCGACCGGTGCGCCAGCGCCCAGCGCGTCCAGCATCGAGGCGCCCAGACGGTAGAGGCGCTCGTCGGCATCCGACTCCTGCGCCCACTCGTCGATCAGTTCGGCGAAGTACCCGACATGCCCCAGAGCGTCGCCGGCCTGCGCATATTCAGCCGGCGCCGTGCTTTCGCTCTTCTCGCAGCGCCGAGCTTCAACCCGGCGGTCCTGCCCGGCTTTCGAGCCGCCAACGGCCAACGTCATCGGCGACCGCAGCGTCTCGGCGTAATTCAGCCCTACGAGCTCCCGCCGCTCCTTTTCGAAGTATGCCAGCCGCACTTCGGTCAACGGCTCGAGAGCGCCCGCAAAGCGCGAACGGGGCCGCCTGGCACCTTTGGCGACGCCGCGCTTCTTTCCGCGGTCGCGTGTAAGGAAGACCACGATCCGGTCGGCCTCGCCCAGCCTGTAGGTGCGAAGCACCAGCGCATCGGCGGTGTAGAGCGGCACGAGCAGGCCTATTCTACCGGGAAACCGCCGGTAAACCGAGGTTACCCCGCAACACCGAGTTTCGCCGAGAAGAGTTTCGCCAGCCCGAGGAACGAGAAGAAGCCAAACACGTCCGTCATCGTCGTGATGAACACCGACGAGGCCAGCGCCGGATCGACATTGGCGGCGCGGAGGCCCAGCGGCACCAGCGTGCCTGCCGCCGCGGCGACGAACATGTTGATGATCATCGCCATGCCGAGCACGGCACCGAGCATCGGGTTGCCGCGCGTCATCCAGACGATGAGCGCCGCCAGCATCCCGAGCGCCACCCCGTTGCCGATCCCGACCAGCACTTCCTTGAGCAGCGCCTTCTGCGAGTTCGACCAGGTCAGCTCGCCGAGCGCGATGCCGCGAACCACGACGGTCAGCGTCTGGGTGCCGGCATTGCCGCCCATGCCGGCGACGATCGGCATGAAGATCGCCAGCGCCGGCAGAAGGGCAATCGTGTCCTCGAAAAAGGCGACGACGCCCGCCGCGATGAACGCGGTCACCAGGTTGACGCCGAGCCAGGGCAGCCGCTTGCGCAGCGACTCGCGCGCCGGCGTGAACGCCCGCTCGTCGCCCGAAACGCCGGCCAGCCGGTAGAAGTCCTCGGTCGCCTCGTCCTTGATGACATCGATCACGTCGTCCACCGTGATGATGCCGACCAGCTTGTTCTCCTCGTCGACGACCGGGATCGCCAGGAGGTTGTAGGCCGCCACCTGGCGCGCCACCTCTTCCTGATCCATGTCGACGCGGGCGCTGATCAGATCCGCGGTCATGATCCGCTTCAGCGGCGTTTCCGGCGACACGAGGAGCAGCCGCCGCAGCGACACGACGCCGACGAGGTGGCGCCGCTCGTCCACGACGTAGAGATAGAAGACCATCTCGACGTCACGGTTGCTCTGCAGCTCGGTGATCGCTTCGCCAACCGTCATGTCCTCGTTGAGAGCGAAGACATTCGGGTTCATGATGCGACCGGCCGTCCGCTCGGCGTATTCGAGCAGGTTCTCGACGACGCCGGATTCCTTCGGCCGCATCAGATCGAGCACCGCCGCCGAGAGCTCCTCGGGGAGGTGGTCGATCAGCGCCGCGGCGTCGTCTGACGGGATCTCCTGCGCCAGCTTGGCGATCTCCTCCGCCGGGCGCGTGGCCAGCAGCGGCGCACCAGCCTCGGGACCAAGCTCCGAGAGCGCCTCCATGGCCAGCCTGCCGTTGCGATCGGCCAGCACGCTGAACGCGGCTTCGCGGTCGCGCTCCTGAAGCTCGCTGAAGATCTGCGCCAGGTCGGCGGGATGCTGCTTCTGAAGAAGATTCAGCAGGTTGGCGGTCGCACCGATCCGGAGCAGTCGTTTGACCGAGTCGAGCACGAGATCGATTCTGCGCTGCGCCGCCATGGTGAAATTTCTGCCACCGACAAATGGCTAAATGTAGCACACGTGCGTTTTGGCGCGGACGGACGGCGGAGGACGGCTCTACTGATCGTTCGGATCGTTCGGGGCGTTCGGATCGTTCGGAACGATCAGCGAAGTCGATCCAACCCGAGCTCGTCGAGGAGCCGTTCGTTGTCGCGCCACTCGGATTTCACTTTGACGTGGAGGTCGAGGAACACGCGCGTCTCGAGGAAGCGCTCGAGCTCGAGGCGCGCAGCCGTGCCGATCGCCTTGATCATCGCGCCGCTCCTGCCGACGACGATCGGCTTCTGCGATTCACGCTCGACGAGGATGGTGCAGTAGATCTGGGTCAGCCCGCCGTTCTCCTCGCCTTCGATCCGGTCCACGAGCACCGCCGTCGAAAACGGCAGCTCGTCGTGCGTGTGCTCCAGCACCTGCTCGCGCACGATCTCCGATACCTGGAAGCGCTCGGGCCGATCGGTCACGTAGTCCAGCGGATAGAGCGGCTCCCCTTCCGGAAGGTGTTGCAGGAACAGCCGCTCGAGCACGTCCACGTTGGTGCCGTCGGCGGCCGAGATCGGAACGAACTCGACGAATTCGTGCGCCTGCCGGTACTCGTCGAGCATCGGCAGCAGTTTCGGCTTCGAGACGACGTCGACCTTGTTGAGCGCGAGGATCGCCGGGGTCTTCGCATCGGCGAGCTGATTGAGGAGATAGCGATCGCCGGGGCCGGTCCGCACCGACGCGTCGACCACGAGCGTCACGAGGTCGACGTCGCGCATCGCCTCGAGCGCCACGTCCACCATCCGGACGTTCAGGCGATGGGTCGGCTTGTGCACCCCGGGCGTGTCGACGAACACGACCTGGCCCAGGTCGTAGTTCTTGACACCCACCACGCGGGTCCGCGTCGTCTGCGGCTTGTCGGAGACGATCGCCAGCTTCTGGCCGACGATGCGGTTGAGCAGTGTGGACTTGCCGGCGTTCGGCCTTCCGATCAGCGAGACGAATCCGGACTTCATGTACGGTCGAACGCCGCCGGTGCGCCGCGGCGACCGCACACGGACCGCGCCGGCCTCATGACTGCGCCTCGACGGTCAGCGGTTCCTGACGCCGCACGCGCACTTTCGTGATGCGCCGGCGTTCCACTTCCAGCACCTCGACCGAGAGCCCGTCGACGTCGAACGTCTCCCCCACATACGGCATCCGGCCCAGGTGCGACAGCAGGAATCCGCCTACGGTCTCGAACCCTTCCCGCTCGATTTCGACCCCGAGGCGCACACCCATCTCGTAGACGCTGACTTTGCCGCTGAAGACGAACACACCCGGCGATTCCTCGCTGATCGTCTCGCTCTCGACGTCGTACTCGTCGCGGATCTCGCCGACGATCTCCTCCAGCAGGTCCTCGACGGTCACCAGCCCGGCGGTGCCGCCGTACTCGTCGACGACGATGGCCATCTGCGCCTGGCGACCCTGCATCTCTTTGAGCAGCTCGGAGACGCGCTTGCTCTCGGGCACGAAGTACGCCGATCGCATCAACGTGGTCATCGGCGGCTCGGTGCCCGGCGGAAGCGCCACGAGGTCCTTCACGAACACGATGCCGACGATGTTGTCGAGGCTGTCGCGATACACCGGGATCCGCGAGTACTGCTCCTCGCGAAACAGCGTCCGCAGATCAGTGAGCGATGCATCCTGGCGGATGGCGATGATGTCGGGACGCGGCGTCATCACCTCGCGGACGAGCGTTTCCGTGAACTCGACGACCGACTTGAGCAGCTCGCGGCTCTCGGCGTCGGAGATCGTGCGCTCCTCGGCCGAGAGCTCGCCGGAAGCCGGCAACTGCGACGCGTCCTCCGCGGCGCCGGCGCCGTTCGGCGCCTCGCGCTCGCGCCGCGCGTTGAGGATGTCGAGTATGACGAGGGTCAGCGGCTTCGTCAGCCGCGCCACCCACGAGAAGACCGGCAGCGTGACGTCGAGCACCCGCTCGGGACCGATGCGGACGATGAACGCCGGCACGAGGTGCTCGCACACCACGACGAAGGCGACCAGCGACACCATGAACGTGGCGACCGACTGCCAGTCGCCCATCTTGCTCGCCCGCGCGATGAAGGCGCCCGCCAGGATCGTGCAGACGCCAAGCAGCACGCGAATCGGAACGAACAGCTGCAGCGGATCGTTCAGGTAGCGGCCGAGCCGGTCGGGCCGGGCGCCGCGCTCGGCCATCAGCCGCAGTGACAGCCGCATGAGGGAGCTGAACGCGGCCTCGACGGTTCCCAGAAACACCGTCGCGCACGCGATGAGAAACAGGGCGAGCGGTGTCAGAGCGCGGCCTCCCGTTCGATCAGGCCTTCCCGCAGCCCGCCGCGGCGCCTGAGGCGCCTTTCCACTCGAGCCATCCGTCCGGCGTCTCGTTCGTGATCGTAGCCCAGGAGATGCAGGAGGCCATGGAGCGCGAGGACGCGCAGCTCCGTCGCCAGCGAGTGTCCCGCCGCCCGCGCCTGCCGCCGCGCCACCCCGGCCGCAATCACGACGTCGCCAAGTTGATCGGGCTCCTCTGCTGGAAACGACAGCACATCGGTCGGACGGTCAGCACGCCGGTATCGCCGGTTGAGCGCCCTCACACGCGCGTCCGACACCAGAGCGACGGCGAGCACTCCCTTCGCGTGCGCCGGCGCCACAGATCGGATCCATCGCGCCAATCCAGCGGTCGCGGCCGAGCGAGCCACCACCTCGACGCGCAGTCGCGACCCGGCGCGAGCGCTTCTCCCCTTGACGCCTCCACGGCGCTCCCTGGGCGCTGGCCGGGATCCCGGCCGGCGCGCTTCCCGCCGACCGTGCTCAGGGCTGTCCCGAGCATCCTCGAGAGATGCGCGGCTGACGCCGTCAACTCTGCCCATGCGGACGGGACTGTCCCGTGTAGGCCTCGTAGGCCTTGACGATCTGCTGCACGAGCTTGTGGCGCACCACGTCCTTGTCGTCGAAATAGACGACGCCGATGCCCTCGATGTCCTTGACGATCCGGAGCGCCTCCACGAGCCCGGACCCTTTCGGGTTCGGCAAATCGATCTGCGTGATGTCGCCGGTGACGACGGCCTTCGATCCGAACCCCAGCCGCGTCAGGAACATCTTCATCTGTTCCGACGTCGTGTTCTGCGCCTCGTCGAGAATGACGAACGCGTCGTTGAGCGTACGTCCGCGCATGAAGGCGATCGGCGCCACCTCGATCGTTCCGCGCTCCACGAGCCGCGTCGCCTTCTCGGTGTCCATCATGTCGTAGAGCGCATCGTAGAGCGGCCGCAGGTACGGGTTCACTTTCTCCTGGAGATCGCCGGGCAGGAAGCCGAGCTTCTCGCCTGCTTCGACTGCCGGCCGCGCCAGGATGATCCGGCTCACCTTCTTGGCCATCAGGTAGCCGACCGCCTGAGCCATCGCCAGGTAGGTCTTCCCGGTGCCCGCCGGACCGACGCCGAAGACGATGTCGAACTTGTCGATCGCTTCGAGATAGCGGCGCTGATTGACGCTCTTCGGATTGACGCGTCGCCGTGCTCCCGCGGACGCGGGCCGTGAGCCGTCCTTCTGGAAGTAGTCGCGAAGGTCGAGGTCGGCGTTCTCGGCCAGCAGCTGCGCGGCCGTGCGCACGTCGCCGTTCGAGAAGGCGTAGCCCTCGCTCATGAGGCCGGCGATCTGCTCGAAAATCAGCGCCACCCGCTGTTCGTCGGCCTTCGCGCCCTCGATGATGAGCTCGTCACCCTGGGTCCGGATGCTCACGTTGGCAAGTGACTCGATGTACTTGAGATTCCCGTCGTGGGCGCCGTACAGCGCCTCGAGCCGTTCCAGCGGCAGCGCGATCTTCCTCATGATCGTGGATCGTCCGCCATCATTTCAGGCCGAGCTCCTTCAACTGCCGCGGATCGACCGGCGACGGCGCTCCCGACATGAGATCCACGGCCGCAGCGGTCTTCGGAAACGCGATCACTTCACGGATTGAGGTCTCGCCGGCCAGGAGCGCCGCAATCCGGTCGAGGCCAAGGGCAATGCCGCCATGCGGCGGCGTCCCGTACTCGAGCGCCTCCAGGAAGAAGCCGAACCGCAATTTCGCCTCGTCCTCGCCAATGTTGAGCAGGGAGAAGATACGCCGCTGCAGTGCCGAATCGTGAATTCTGACGCTGCCGCCGCCGATCTCGCTGCCGTTGAGGACGAGATCGTACGCCTTGGCGCGTACTGCCAGCGGTTCCTGAATCAGGCGATCGAAGTCCTCGTCGTGCGGAGACGTGAACGGATGGTGCATCGACACGTAACGCTTCTCCTCGGCGTCCCACTCCAGCAAGGGGAAATCCACCACCCAGGTGAACGCGTAGTCGTCCGCCGACAGCAGCCCATCCTTTTTCGCCAGGCTCAGCCGAAGCTGCCCGAGCAGCTTCGACGCCGAGTCGGGATCACCGGCGGCGATGAGCAGCAGTCCGCCCGGCCCGGCGCCGGCGGCATCGAGCAGCGCGCGAACGGAGTCTTCGCCCAACGCCTTCATGATCGAGCTCGTCATCGCCCCGTCGTCCGCGCGTCGCGCCCAGATCAGCCCTTTCGCGCCGAGCGCCTTCGCCTGATCGACGATGCCGTCGACCTCGCTGCGTGAATAGGCGCCGGCCTTCGGCACCACCATTCCGCGGACGGTACCGCCCTGCTCGACGATGCTCTTGAAGGTATTGAAGGTCGAGGCGCGGAAGAACTCGCGCAGATCCTGGATCGGCATCCCGCAGCGCAAGTCCGGCTTGTCCGAGCCGTACTTCGCCATGGCTTCCGCATACGGCATCCGCGGGAACGGTGTCTCGATCGTGCGGCCGACCACCGCGAAGATCTCGCGCATGAGCGGCTCGATCATGTCGAAGATCGTCTCCGGCCGCGCAAACGACATCTCCACGTCGACCTGCGTGAACTCGGGCTGCCGATCGGCGCGCAGATCCTCGTCGCGGAAGCACTTGCAGATCTGCACGTAGCGATCCAGACCGGCCACCATCAGGATCTGCTTGAACAGCTGCGGCGACTGCGGCAGCGCGAAGAACTCGCCCGGGTGCACACGGCTCGGCACCAGATAATCGCGGGCACCCTCGGGCGTGGACTTCGTGAGGATGGGGGTTTCCACCTCGATGAAGCCGTTGGCGTCGAAGTAGCGCCTGATGGCGGAGGTGAGCCGGTGGCGCAGCACCAGGTTGTTCTGGACGCGCGACCGCCGGAGATCGAGATAGCGATACTTCAGCCGCACGTCTTCGGAGACGGGCGTTTCATCGGCGATTGGAAACGGCGGCGTCTTCGCTTCGTTGAGCAGCGCGAGCTCGCGTACGACGACCTCGACCTCGCCGGTCGGCAGCTTCGCGTTCACCGTGTCGGCGGCGCGCCGCCGCACGCGCCCGCGCACGCCGATGACGTACTCGGAGCGAAGCCTCTTGGCCTTGGCCATGAGCGCATCCTCGTCCTTGTCGAACACGATCTGGGTGATGCCGCCACGATCGCGGATGTCGATGAAGAGGAGTCCGCCCAGGTCGCGGACGCGATGCACCCATCCGAGCAGCACCACGTCGGCGCCGACGTCGTCGGGACGGAGCGCGCCGCAGGTGTGGGTGCGCGTCAAATCGCCAAGTTGCTCAGCCACGTCGCTTCAGTACCTCGAGAATCGCGGCCCCCGCCGCCGACTGATCGTAAGTGCTCTGGGTGTTGCCGGCGAGGTGCTTGACGGTGACCGTGCCGGCCGATATTTCGTCGCTGCCCAGGATCGCCACGAAGGGGATCCCGCGGGAGTCAGCGTACTTGATCTGCTTGCCGATCTTGTCCGCATCCGGATAGACGAGGACGCGAAGACCGGCTGCTCGTAAACGCGCGGCAACGGCCAGCGCGTGCGAAACATCCTTGCTGTCGAAGACAGCCACCATGACATCGGCAGGTATGCTCGCCAGAGCCGGCGGAAACATGCCGCGCTCGCCCATCACCACGAGGATGCGCTCGAGGCCGAGCGAAAACCCGGAGGCGGGAATGCTCTGCCCGAGGAACATCCCGACCAGGTTGTCGTACCGTCCGCCGCCGCCGAGGCTGCCGGCAAGATCGGGAACCTGGATCTCCATGATCGCGCCCGTGTAGTACGACAGCCCGCGGGCAAGACTGAAGTCGGGGACGACCTTCCCCTCGGCTGGCGTGCCAACGGTCAGGTTGATAATCGCGGCAATCTTCTCGAAGGAGCCCGCTGCGACACCCGTTTCGTCAAGAACGCTGATGCTCTCCGTGACACGACCTGCAGGCTGGCTGCCGGCGTGAAGCACACGCAGCAGCACCTCGGTGGCTTGCTCTGTCACGCCCCGTGCCGCCAACTCACGCTTCACGCCGTCGACGCCGATCTTGTCCAGCTTGTCGACGGCAACGAGCGCCGTCGCGTGGAGCGCATCCGGGATGGAAACGGCCCGCAGGATCGCCGTGAGGAAGTTCCGATCGTTCAGCCGAATCGTGAAATCGTTGAACCCGAGCTCGATCAGTGCTTCCGATACAGCGCCACATAACTCCGCCTCCACGACCGGCGAGGTCGAGCCGAGGGCGTCGACGTCGCACTGGTAGAACTCGCGGAAGCGCCCGCGCGCCGGCCGATCGGCGCGCCACACCGGCTGAATCTGATAGCGCTTGAAGAGTCGCGGCAGCTTCGACTGGTGATGGGCGATAACGCGTGCCAGCGGCACCGTCAGGTCGTAGCGCAGCGCGAGATCGGCCTGGCCGCTCGCCTCGTGCTCGCCGCGCTTGAGGATCTTGAAAATGAGCTGGTTGCCCTCCTCGCCATACTTGCCGAGCAGCGTCTCCAGATTCTCGACGGCCGGCGTCTCGAGCGGCTCGAAGCCGTAGCGTTCGTAGACGCGTTTGATGATGCCGATGACGTACTCCCGCCTCCGGACGTCCTCGGGCAGGAAGTCGCGCATGCCGCGCGCGGGTTCAGAGCGCGCCATCGGCGTCACTGGTCAGACGGACACGCATCAATCGTGGTACGGCCGGGCCGGAGAGCTGGGAATGTGAATGGGCACGTGAGCGCGCGACCCGTCGCCCGCTGGCGAATGGCGCGTCGGCGAGAGCAGGCAAAACCGCGGGAACACTCCACTGAATTATATGGGCTAACCTCCTGCCGCCTACACCCGGCCTCCTACAACCGAGGCAGCGTCAACCCCTGCTGCTTCTGATATTTGCCCTTCTTGTCGGCGTAGGACACCTCGCACGGCTCGTCGCTCTGGAAGAAAAGCACCTGGGCGATTCCCTCATTCGCGTAGACGCGGGCCGGAAGCGGCGTCGTGTTCGAGATCTCGAGCGTGACGAAGCCTTCCCACTCGGGCTCGAACGGCGTGACGTTCACGATGAGGCCGCAGCGCGCATACGTCGATTTGCCGACGCACACCGTGAGGACGTCCCGCGGTATCCGGAAGTACTCGACGGTCCTGGCCAGGGCGAACGAGTTGGGCGGAATGATGCAGACGTCCGCCTTCAGGTCCACGAACGAGCGCGCGTCGAAGTTCTTCGGATCGACGACCGTGCTGTTGATATTCGTGAACACCTTGAACTCGTCGGCGACGCGGATGTCGTAGCCGTACGACGACAGGCCGTAGGAGATCACGCCGTGGCGGACCTGCCGGTCCTCGAACGGCTCGATCATGCGGTGCTCGAGCGCCATCCGCTTGATCCAGCGGTCGGCTTTGATTGACGGCATGCGCTCCTCGAGGCTCCGCCTGCTATCGCCGCTGCAGCCACATCATGATCAAGGTCAGCAGGATGCTGGCGATGATCGACGTGGCGAGCGGGAAGTAAAACGTGAAGTTTCCCCTGCGGACGGTGTAGTCGCCCGGCAGCTTGCCGATCGGAAAGCCCGCTGTGATCAGCAGGCCGACTGCGGCAATCACCAGCCCGATCACGATGAGCGCGCGTCCCATCGATCTCCCCGTGCATCCCGCGCCGGGCGGCCCTCGTGACCCGGCGCCCGCTCAGACGAGTTCCATCCCACGAAAGAAGTATGACAGCTCGAACGCCGCGGTGTCCGGCGCGTCGGATCCATGGGTGGCGTTGTTGCCGATCGACGTCCCGAAGTCGCGCCTCAGGGTGCCCGGCTCCGCCTTCGCCGGATCGGTCGGGCCCATCGTCGCCCGCCACTTCTGAATCGCGTCAGGCGCCTCGAGCACGAGCAGCACGCAGGGTCCCGACGACATGAAGTCGGTCAGCTCGGGGAAGAACGGCCGCGCCCGGTGCACGGCGTAGAACCCTTCCGCTTCCTTCTTGGTCAGGTGCTGCAGCCGCATGGCGCGGACGGTGAAACCCGCTTCCTCGATGCGCGCCAGGATCTTTCCGGCCTTGCGGCTGGCTACCGCGTCGGGCTTGATGATTGCGAATGTGCGTTCCATCTCGGTTCAAGAAAGAAGAATGCTCAACTTCGTCACTTCTTGAGTAATTCCCGTACGGCTGTGCCCATGTCGGCCGGACTTTTCACCACGCGGACCCCGGCCTTCGACAGCGCGTCCATCTTCTCGGCCGCCGTTCCCTGGCCGCCGGCGATGATCGCGCCCGCATGACCCATGCGCCGGCCGGGCGGCGCCGTCTGTCCGGCAATGAAGCCGACGACCGGCTTTCGGAACTCGCGGGCGATGTACGACGCCGCCTCCTGCTCCGCCGTCCCGCCGATTTCGCCAATCATGATCACCGCGTCGGTGTCGGGGTCGGCGGCAAACAACCTCAGCGCGTCGATGAAGCTGGTGCCGATCAGCGGATCGCCGCCGATGCCGATGCACGTCGTCTGCCCCAGTCCCTCTCTCGACAGCTGGTGGATCGCCTCGTAGGTCAGCGTGCCGCTCTTCGAGACGATACCGACGCGCCCCTCGCGGCAGATGTGTCCCGGGATGATGCCGGCCTTCGCCTGACCGGCGGTGATGATGCCCGGACAGTTGGGTCCGACCAGCCGCGTGGCCTTGCCGCGCATGAACGTCATCACTTCGAGCATGTCGACGACCGGAATGCCTTCGGTGATGCAGACGGCGAGCGGCAGGCCGGCATCCGTGGCTTCCATGATGGCGTCAGCCGCAAACGGCGGCGGAACGAAGATCACCGACGCGTTGGCGCCGGTTGCCTTCACGGCGTCGTGCACGCTGTTGAACACCGGCCAGTTCTCGTGGGTCGTGCCTCCCTTGCCGGGAGTGACGCCGCCCACGACCGTGGTGCCATAGGCGGCCGCCGCCTTGGCGTGAAATGTGCCTTCACGGCCCGTCAGACCCTGCACGAGCAGCCGCGTATTTCGATCCAGCAGAACAGCCACGTCTAACCCTTCAGGCGGCGAGAGCCGGCGCTCACTTCGCAGACGTCGCGAGCGAAACGACCCTCTCGGCCGCGTCGCCCATCGAATCGGCCGTGGTGAAGTTGAGGCCGCTCTCCTTGAGCAGCCGCTTGCCTTCCTCGACGTTCGTCCCTTCCATCCGGATCACGATCGGAACCCGGACGCCGAGCTCGCGGACCGCGGCGATCACCCCCTGCGCAAGGACGTCGCAGCGCAGAATGCCGCCGAAGATGTTGATCAACACCGCGCGGACGTTCGCATCGGCCATCAGGATGCGGAAGGCGTTTCTGATCTGCTCGGCGTTGGCGCCGCCGCCGACATCGAGGAAGTTGGCCGGCTCGCCGCCAGCCAGCTTGATGATGTCCATCGTCGCCATGGCGAGACCGGCACCGTTCACCATGCAGCCGATGTTCCCGTCGAGCCGGATGTAGTTGAGCGAGAACTTCGAGGCCTCGACCTCGAGCGGATCTTCCTCGCTCGTGTCGCGAAGATCGCGGAGATCGGCGTGGCGGTAGAGGGCGTTGTCGTCGAAGCTGACCTTGGCGTCGAGCGCCAGCAGATCGCCGCTCCTGGTCAGGATGAGCGGGTTGATCTCGATCATCGACGCGTCGGTGGCGAGGAAGGCGTCGTAGATCGACGACAGGAGCTTGACGAACTTCTGCGCCGGACCGGCACCGAGCCCCATCCCGAACGCGAGCTTCCGCGCCTGGAACGGCACGACGCCGGTGCCCGGGTCGATGTGCTCCCGCAGGATCTTCTCGGGCTCCTTCGCCGCGACGTCCTCGATGTCCATCCCGCCGGCGGCGCTGGCGATGACGACCGGACGAGCGGCGGCGCGATCGATCAGCACGCTCAAATACAGCTCGCGGTCGATCTGCAGCCCTTCCTCGATCAGGACGCGCCCGACCTTCCTGCCGTCGGGACCCGTCTGGTGCGTGACGAGGGTCATGCCGATCATCTGCTTCGCAAGGTTTGCGGCCTCGTCGGCGGAGCGGGCGACCTTGACGCCGCCGCCCTTGCCGCGCCCGCCGGCATGAATCTGCGCTTTGACGACGACGAGGTCGCCGCCGAGCCTTCTCGCCACATCGGCCGCTTCGGCAGCCGAGAACGCGACTTCGCCGCGCGGCACGGGAACCCCGAAGCGCGCGAGCACTGACTTGGCCTGATATTCGTGGATTTTCACGTGAGACTGCGGAAGCGGATGAATGAACGGTGCGACGACAACTCGTCATCGTATCGGCCATGGTCACAGCCGTCAAGCGCGGTTGCGGCACGCGTCAGCCGGTCACTACAATCCGGCCCATGCTCGTGCACATCGTGTTCTGGCGTCTCGCGGACTCGTCGAACGGCAGCCCCCGCGACGCCAATGCCATCGAACTGAAGCGCCGATTCGACGCGCTGCGCGGCGTCATCCCCGGGATGACGCGATGCGAGGTCGGCATCGACATCAGCAGCAGCCCCGAATCGTCGCATGTCGCGCTCTACTCCGAGTTCGAGTCGCGCGGCGCCCTCGATGCGTATCAGGCCCACCCTGCTCACCAGGAGATCGTCGCGTTCCTCAAGACGGTGCGGACGGAGCGACGGGTCGTGGATTACGAGAGGTAAAAACCTTCGGGAGAAACCTCGGAGGGTGCGAGGGTGCGAGGGTGCGAGGGTGCGAGGGTGCGAGGGTGCGGGGTGCGAGGGCCTGCCTCGCCGAAGCGCCGGAGCGCGAAGGCGGGGCCTGCCGCGCCGAAGCGCGAAGCGCGAAAGGCGGGTGCGGGGTGCGAGGGTGCGGGGTGCGGGGTGCGAGGGCCTGCCTCGCCGAAGCGCCGAAGCGCGAACGCGGGGCCTGCCGCGCCGAAGCGCGAAGCGCGAAAGGCGGGTGCGAGGGTGCGAGGGTGCGGGGTGCGAGGGCCTGCCTCGCCGAAGCGCCGGAGCGCGAAGGCGGGGCCTGCCGCGCCGAAGCGCGAAGCGCGAAGGCGGGGCCTGCCGCG
>DASUGH010000189.1:0-4010 GCA_036274155.1 Vicinamibacterales bacterium
CGGCTTGCCGAGTCCGCGGGCCGCTGCGCGTTGAACGGCCCCTGAATGCGGACGAAGCCGATCGCCGGGTAGTACTGCACCTGCGGGATCGTGTTGTTCTCGAGCGATTTCCGATCGTACTGACGGATGATGTCGAGGCTCGGCCGATAGTTCGTCGCGATGAACGTCGCGCCCACCATGCGGGAGCCGGCGCGCACCGGCACCGTCACCTCCAGCGTGCCGTCGCTGTCCGCCGTCATGCCCACCGCGACGCCGACGCCCCGGTACGTCCAGACGTGCGCGCGCTCGCCATCGATGATGAGTGCGAGCTGCTCGCCGGGGACGAAGCTGCCGATGCCGAAGTTCTGAATCGAGAATTTGTACTCGCCATCGGCTGGGAAGTCGTGCCGCGCGACGATCCCTCCCCGCGTTCCGAAGGGCATCCCCTCGAGCCGATGGTTCTGCGAGGCATCGCTCGACGCCAGGTACGTCGCCTCAGTCGGCGATTTCCAGTAGCCGACCGCCATGCGCGCGACGCGGGCCGCTGCTGTTGCATACGACTCGAGCAGCGTCGGTGAGATCGTCAACGAGCCGGCGATGTTGTCGAAGCCGTTGGCGGAGTCGTCTGGCGGCAGGAGCGCCGTGACGTCGATCTGCATGTCGAGCAGATCGCGAATGGCGTTGGCGTACTCGGTGCGGTTCAGCCGATGCAGCACCACCGAGCCTGGCGTGGCTCGCGCGCTGGCGGTTCGATCGATCCCGGCCTCCAGCCAGTCGCGAAGCGCCTCGTAATCGGCGAGCGGCGGCCGCGGAACGTCCGGCGGCGGCATCACGCCCGCACGAAGCTTGCGAATCACCTTCTCCCAGAGTTCGGCGTGATCGCCAATCCTCGTCAGGTCGAGTCCCTGCAGCGACAGGTTTGCGGTCTTGAGCCGGTCGTTGTGGCAGGTGACGCAGTACTTGTCCAGCAGCGCGCGAGGCTGATCGGCTGACGTGAGGCGGGTCTTGTCAGACCCGCCAGGCGGACCGGGCAGGGCCGGCCCCACAGATGCTCCCTGTCGCTGACTATCCACGGCCGCGATCGAGGCAGCAAGGACGAGCCCGAACACGCAGGAAAACGCGACACGCCGAAAGGTCATCGCTCCGCCCGCATAGTGTCGGGGCGAGAGTCGCACGGTGCCCGACTCACTTCAAGCGGCATAGTGCATATGCTCCGGAGGAATAACTGCCTCCCCGAAACGCGCTAAAGCCCTGTGGGCGGACCACTTATTCGCATCGAGCAGGGCTCCGGGCCGTGGCCACTGAGGCGAACCCCCGACACGCGAGAGGTAACGAAGGGGACGGAGGGCACGGTTCACAGGAGGCACGGAGGAGCGGAGACGAACGGAGGGCCGCTCGATTGGTCGGCACGCGAAGCGTGCCCGACAGCCGCGATGCAGACGGACGCAGATACAAACCGCTGTCGAATCATGTGCGGCTTGAATCTGCGCCCGCCTGCATCGCAGCAGGCCGCCTTCGGCGGCCCAATCGAGCGGCCTCGAACCTTCGATTTTCGTGGACTTCGTAGTTAGACCTGATCGCCCGTTCGTCTCCGTTCCTCCGTGCTGCTGTGAAAACCGTTTCCTCCGCCTTCCTCCCCGACCTCCAGAGACATAATTCGCCAGGAGACTTCCTCGATGCCCCGTGTCCCGTCTGCGTGTGTCCTCACAATCGTTCTCGCCGCGGTCGTGTTCGTCGACGCGCAAAACACAACCCCGTTGTATCGCCAGCGGGACGCGCCGGTTGACGCACGTGTCGCCGATCTCCTTCAGCGGATGACCCTCGAGGAGAAGGTGATGCAGATCCAGGGCGTCTGGAACCGCAAGCGGGAGATTCAGGACGCGCAGGGCCGGTTCGATCCGTCGAAGGCCCAGGCGCTGCTCGGCCGCGGCATCGGCGAGGTGGCTCGTCCCAGCGAAATCGCAGGGGGCGGCGTGCGTGCGGCGCGGGATCACGCCATCTTCGTGAACGCCGTCCAGACGTGGCTCGTGGAAAACACCCGCCTGGGTATTCCGGCGATGTTTCACGAGGAGGCGCTGCACGGCCTCACCGCACCCGGTGGCACGCACTTCCCGGTGCCGATAGGACTGGCCAGCACGTGGGATCCGGCGCTGATCGAGCGCACGATGAGCATCGCCGCGCTCGAGGGACGCGCTCGTGGCACTCAACACGTGCTGTCGCCGGTGGTCGATCTCGGACGCGATCCCCGCTGGGGGCGGATCGAGGAAACCTACGGAGAGGATCCGTATCTCGTCACCCGCATGGGCATCGCGGCCGTCCGCGGCTATCAGGGGACGAGCCTCCCCCTGGCCGGCGACAAGGTCTTCGCCACGCTGAAGCACTTCGCCGGCCATGGGTCGCACGAGGGCGGCATCAACACCGCGCCGCCGCTGGTGTCGGAACGGTTGCTGCGCTCCGAGCTGCTCGTGCCGTTCGAAGCGGCGGTGAAGGCCGGCGCGTACACGGTGATGCCGAGCTACAACGAAGTGGACGGCGTGCCGTCGCACGCGAGCCAATGGCTCCTCACGGACATCCTCCGGCGCGAATGGGGTTTCACCGGGCTGGTCGTGTCGGATTACTACGGCGTCGAGCAGATGCGGACCCGCCACCGTGTTGCGATCGACGCGGCAGATGCCGGCGCGCAGTCGCTCGAAGCGGGCGTCGACCTGGAACTGCCGGACCCGTACGGCTTTCCCGAACTCGTCGCGCTCGCGAAGAGCGGCCGCATCGCGGAGTCGCTGATCGATCGGTCAGTGACGCGGATGCTGCGGGCGAAGTTTCTCGCCGGACTGTTCGAACAACCCTATGTGGACGTCGAGCGCGCAGAGCGCGTGACGAACACGCCGGCGCATCAGGCCGTCGCGCTGGAGGCGGCGCGCAAATCGATCGTCCTGCTCAAGAACCAGGGAAGCCTCCTGCCTCTCGATCGAGGGCGGATCAGGACGCTGGCAGTCATCGGTCCAAACGCAAAGGGCCTGCACCTGGGCGGCTACTCGCGCGACCCCGGCCGCGGCGTCGACGTGCTGGCCGGCATCACGGCGGCGGTGGGCCCGGATGTGAAGGTGCTGTACGCCGAGGGCGTCCGGATCACGGAGCACGAGGCGAACTGGGGCGCCGACGCCGTGGTGATGGCCGATCCCGGCAAGAACCGCGGACGCATTCAGGAGGCGGTTGCCGTTGCCAAGCAGGCGGACGCCATCGTGCTGGCGATCGGGACCAATGAGTCGGTGTCGCGCGAGGCATGGGCCGACAACCATCTCGGCGACGTCGCCGATCTCACGCTCATGAGCCAGCAGGAGGATCTCGTCGAGGCGATGCTGCAGACCGGCAAGCCGGTTGTGGCCCTTGTCATCAACGGCCGTCCGCTGGCGATGCCGATGGTCGCTGAACGGGTGCCGGCGATCGTCGAGGCGTGGTACGCGGGGCAGGAGGGCGGCACGGCGATCGGCGAGGTGCTGTTCGGCGAGGTGAATCCGGGCGGGAAGCTGCCGGTGACGTTCCCGCGCCACAGCGGCCAGCTGCCGGTGTACTACAACCGGCGGCCAACCTCGTTCCGCAACCATCTCGATCTCACCCGCGAGCCGCTGTGGGCGTTCGGCTTCGGCCTGAGCTATACCACGTTCGTGCTCGACGATCTGCGAATCGCGGCGCCCACGATCGGTCCGGGCGGGCGGACGGAGGTCACGGTGCGCGTGACGAACAAGGGTGCTCGCGCCGGCGACGAGGTCGTGCAGCTCTACATCCGCGACCAGGTCAGCTCGGTGACCCGTCCGATCAAGGAGCTTCGCGGGTTCGAACGGGTCACGCTGAAGGCCGGCGAGTCGAGGCAGGTGCGGTTCACGCTCGGGCCCGACGAACTCTCGATGATCGATCGCCGCATGCAGCGTGTCGTGGAGCCGGGCCGCTTCGATGTGATGGCCGGGACGAGTTCGAACACGACGCTGAGCGCGGTGCTCGAGGTGCGGTAGAGGGAACGGAGGGGACGGAGGGAA
>DASUGH010000190.1:0-44045 GCA_036274155.1 Vicinamibacterales bacterium
CGCAATCCGATCGTGTGATCGATTTGAAGAATGGCGTTCTTCTTGACGATGCCGAACAGCAGCAGCACGCCGAGCGCCGAGTAGATGTTCAGCGCCTGGCCGAAGAACAGGCTCGACAGCAGTCCGAACGGCACCGCCAGCGGCAGCGTGAGCAGAATCGTCACCGGATGGATGAACGACTCGAACTGCGCCGCCAGCACCATGTACATGAACGCGAACGAGAGTGCGAAGGCGAGGGCGAAGGAGAAGATGGCGCGACTCAGTTCCTTCGACTGACCGCTGGTCACCAGCGCATAGCCGGGCGCGAGCTGCAGGGCATCGAACGTGCCGCGAACGATCTGCTCCGCTTCGGCCTGCGACACACCATCGGCCGGGTTCAGCGAGACCGTGATCTGGCGCTGCCGGTTGAGCCGATCGACCGACGTCGGGCCGGTGCCGGCGTCGAACGAGGCGAGATTCCGCAGCTGTACCAGTTCCCCGCTCGCCGACCGCACGGTGGCCGCCGCCAGCTTTTCGGGGGTGCGCCGGAAGGAATCCTGTGCCTTGAGGACCACGTCGTACTGGTCGTTGGCCGCGTTGTAGGTCGTGACGTCCTGCCCGGCCAGCAGTGCGTTGACCGTCTGCGAGACATCCTGCACGCTGACCCCCAGGTCGGCCGCCCGCCGCCTGTCGATGTTGACGCGCAGCTCCGGCCGGCCGGCCAGGTAGCTGCGATCGACGTCGACGAGCCTCGGATCGGCATCGAGCGTCTTGACCGCCTGAGAGGTGTACTCGTCCAGCTGTGCGAGATCCGGGCCGACGAGCGCGAACTGCACGCTGCCGCCGCGTCCACCTATGCCCGGCAGGCCGCTCGAGGCCTGGATGCCGATGACGGCGACCTTGCGATAAGGCTCGAGCAGACGCCGCGCTCGCGCCACGATCTGCTGCTGCGAGAGCGCGCGTTCGTCGATCGGTTTCAGCCGCACGAAGACGGTGCCGGCATTGACGCCGTTCCCCTGAAATCCGGTCAACGCCAGCGTGTCCGAGACGCCCGGCACCCGGTCGCGCATGTCGCGGGCGATGCGGTCGAGGAGGGCCTGCGTGACCGGGAGGCTGCTGCCGACCGGCAGACGGGCGGAGATCTGAAATCGCGATTCGTCCTCGTCGGGCACGAAGTTCATCCCCGATATCTTGAACAGCGGATAGGACGAGGCGACGACGACCGCGCAGGTCGCCACGACGAGGGCGCGGTGCGCCATCGCCCAGCGCAGCAGCCGGGCGTAGGCGCCGTCGATATGGCGATAGAAGCCGCGCTTCGACCCCGCATCATGCCCGGCCCCGGGCCGTATCCAGCGCGCCGCGAGCATCGGCGTCAGCGTGAACGACACGATGAGGCTGATGACGATTGCCGACGCCGCGGTCAGGCCGAACGAGGACATGAAGCGGCCCACGATCCCGCCCATGAAGCCCACCGGCATGAACACCGCGAGCAGCGACAGCGAAGTCGCCATGACCGCCAGCCCGATCTCGCGGGTTCCTTCGATGGCGGCCTTGAACGGCGGCATCTTCTTCTCGTCGACGAAGCGGTAGATGTTCTCCAGCACGACGATCGCGTCGTCGATGACGATGCCGACCATCAGCGTGAGCGCGAGCATCGTCATCTGGTTGAGGGTGAAGTCGAGCGCCGCCATCAGTCCGAACGCGCCGATGATGGACGTCGGGATGGCGACGGCGGCGATGACCGTCGCGCGCACGTTGCGGAGGAAACAGAGGACGATGACGGCGGCGAGGATGCCGCCGAGAACGAGGTGTTCCTCGATGGCGTGCAGCGACGCGCGGGTGAACTCGGAATCGTCGCGGACGAGCCGGACCTGAAACGTCGGCGGCAGCGTCTGCTGGATCTCGGCCATGCGCGCCCGTATGGCGTCGGTCAGCGCCACCGTGTTCACGCCGCTCTGCTTGCGGACCGCCACCGTGACCGCGGAACGGCCGTTCAGCATCGAGGCCGAGGTGGGCGTCTCGCCGGTGTCGTCGACGCGACCGATATCGGAAATGCGGACCGTGTAGGAGCCGCGGTTGGCCACCGACAACCCTTCGAAGTCCTTCGGCCGCGCCAGGCGGCCAACCGTCCTGACCGACACGTCGCGCTCCCCCTGCTCGAGGCGGCCGCTCGGCAGCTCGACATTCTGCGAGCGCAGGGCGTTGGCGACGTCGTTCGTCGAAAGACCATAGGCGGCCAGGCGATCGGGATCGATCGAGATGTGGATCTCCCGGCGCCGCGAGCCGAAAAGGACGACCTCGCCGACGCCGTTGACGGTCTCGAGGCGCTTCTGAACGTTCTGCTCGATGTAGGTGGTCAGCTCAGTCGCCGCCATCGGCGCCGAGATCGAGAACAGGATGATCGGGTTGGAATCGGGATCCTGTTTCTGGACGGCAGGTGGATCGGCAGTGTCGGGCAGACGGCGAATGACCGGATCCACTTTGGCGCGCACCTCCTGCGCCGCCACGTCGGGATCCTTGGCGAGGTCGAAGGTGATGGTGACCCGCGACTGCCCCTCCGTCGAGCTGGAGCGGAGCTCGTCGATGCCCGACACCGTATTGACGGCCGCCTCGATTCGATCGGTGATTTCGGTTTCGACGTTCTCGGGAGCGGCACCGGCGTTCGCGGTCGTGACGGATACCGTCGGCAGCTCGACGCGCGGATAGCGATCCACGCCGAGCCTGGTAAAGGAGATGGCGCCGATCACCGCGACCGCCGCCACCAGCATGGTGGCGAACACCGGGCGGCGCACGCAGATTTCAGCGAGCTTCTGCATGGAGAGAGGATGCGGTGGCGGGCGTGGCGGCCGCCCGTTCTATGGAGACGGACGCGCCGTCGTAGAGATCGGCCAAACCGCTGGTGGCGACGCGCTCGCCTTCGGCGACGCCTTGCACCAGACGCACCGGGTCGGCAGTGGTGCGCGCTGCCGGCTGCACGACGCGGAGATGCGCGCGATTCTCACCGTCGATCACGAACACCCGGAACGAGTCGGTATTGACATCCTCCGCCACCGCGGCACGCGGCACGAAGAACGCCCGCTCCGTCCGGCCCTGGTCGATGGTCGCCACGGCGAACATGCCGGGCTTGAGCAGCGCTTCGGGATTTCGCACGCGAGCTTCCACCGTGAACGAGCGCGACTGCGGGTCGAATGACGGCGAGACCGCGGTGATGGTCCCCGTAAACGTCCGCCCGGGAAACGCATCGACAGTGGCGCTGACCTGCTGCCCGAGTGCCACACGCGCTGCCTGGACGCCCGCGATCGTCAGCTGCAGCCTGAGTGGGTCGATCTCGACGAGCGTGACGACACGGTTGGACGGCTGGACGTAGGAGCCGACGGACACGTGACGCGCGCTGATGAACCCCGGGAACGGCGCCGTCACGACGACGTCGCCGAGCGCCTTTTCCGCCAGCGCCAGCTGCGCCTGCGCTTCCGCCAGCGACGCGCGCGCGGTCGCCACGGTCTGCAGCTGGGTTTCCGCCTGGGTGCGGGCCTGATCGGCGACTGTCCGCGACACGTCGCCGGTCGCCAGCAGGCTCGAATAGCGCTGCGCCGTCGTCTGCGCGACCGTGTTCTGCGACTCGGCGAGCTTGACGTTGGCTTCAGCGCGCGTCACGGCGGCGCGGGCTTCGTCGAGCTTCAGTGTCGCGTCGATGCCGCGCAGCCGGACGAGGACATCGCCCTGCTTGACGAACATGCCGATGTCGACGGGCGTCTCGACGACCCTGCCGGAAACCTCCGGCGCCACGTCGGATGCCTCGGCGGCAGCAAAGCTCCCCGTGGCATCGATGGTGACGCGCGCATCGGTCGCGGTGACCGGCGCCGTGCTGACCATCACCGTCGAGTGCGCTGCTTCAGTGTCGTTGGAGCGATCGCTGCGGCTGCAGCTTGTGAGGCACACGCTCGCGGCGACCGCGAGCAGGACTTTCACGACAAGGGACCGCGTCATCGGATCTCCGACGTCTCAGCGATGACACGCTCCACCCTCGTGCTCACCGGCGAGCTCAACTTCGGTGGCGTCGCTTCCTATCGCACACCGACGCCACACTCATTATGACGTCACCGGCGACGCGCCTGTTTACTGCCGGAGCGCGCGAGCCTCGACCGTGCGAACCTGAAGAAGAATTAATCGAAGGAGAGGCTGACCGCTCATGGACGAGCGGTCTGTTTGCGCTTGAACAGCACGATGTCGGTCGCCTTGCTGACGCGGCGCATGCCGGATTTGCCTGTTGACTTTATTTTAGTTTTATCTAAACTCACGTGCCGTGGAACGCGCGCTGCTCGCCGCCGTCGCCTCGCCCCGCCGCCGCGAGATCCTGCGGCTGCTCTGGGATGGCGAGCGCACGGCCGGCGCCATTCACCACGCCATGCCCGACGTGACGTTCGGCGCCGTCTCGCTGCAGCTGAAGGTGCTGCTCGACGCCGGGCTGGTCGAGTCGCGCGTCGACCGGCAGTTCCGCGTCTATTGCGTGCGCCGCGCCGCGCTCGGCCCCATGGTGGCGCTGCTCGAGTCGATGTGGAACGACGCCCTCTGGAGGCTCAAGCTCCGGGCCGAGCTCGATGACACCCGTCGCGGCCCCCGCCCGCGACGACGCCGTGCACAGAAGCGCACCCGGGAGACGCGATGACCACCCTACCCCACCGACTCGATCGCAGCGTGCTCATTCGCGCCCGGCGCGAAACGGTGTTTGCCTTCCTGACCGAGACCGATCGCTGGGCATCCTGGTGGGGTGCAGGGTCGTCGATCGATCCCACGCCCGGTGGACGGGTACTCATTCGGCACCCCAACGGCGTCGAGGCGTCGGGCAACGTCCTCGAGGTCCACCCGCCGTCACACATCGTCTTTACCTACGGGTACGCGACCGGAAAGCCGAGTCCTCCGGGCAGCTCGCGCGTCACCGTTCGCCTCGACGAACATCCAGACGGCACCTGGCTCCATCTCACCCACGAGTTCGCCGACGGCGATTCGCGCGACCAGCACATCCAGGGGTGGCGCTTCCAGCTGTCGCTCTTCGCCAACGCCGTCGCCAACGCGGCAGCCGCCGGCGCCACCGCACTCGTCGATGGCTGGTTCGACGCCTGGAACGAAGCCGATGCCTCGCGAAGAAGCGATCGCCTGTCACTGGTCGCCGCCGGGCAGGTGCGATTCGCCGACCGATTCAGCACCCTCGACGGGCTCGAGGATCTGTCGGCGCACCTGGCGGCGATGCACCGTTTCATGCCGGGAATGCGCATCAGCCGGAGCGGCGACATCCGTCACTGCCAATGGACCGTCCTCTCGGATTGGGTGTCGGTCGGTCCAGATGGTCAGGAGCGCGGACGCGGTACGAATCTCTTTCAGCTGGATCCCGATGGGCGCATTAGCGCCGTCACCGGCTTCTGGAGTTAGATCAGGGTGCCAGCAACGGTCAGCGCCACGTGTCATCCACAGCGACGATGGTCAGTCCGAGCAGCCGTATTGGCGCTCCCCTCATCCCGCGGCTCGCCAGATATGCGGCAGCCGGCGCGCTGCTCGCCTTCTGCCTGCTCAGCCTGCCGCTGCTGGGACGAGAGGTTTCCCTTCTTCCTCTCCTCGACGAAGCCGGGTACGGCGACAGCTACATCATCTACGACATTCAGCGGTACCAGAGGACCGGAATCATCTATCCAGAGCTGTCCCAGCCGCCGTACCTCCCGGCGCAGTACAGCCCTTTCGTCTACGTCTTCTACTCCCTGCCTGGACGGGTGGCCGCCTGGACCAATCCATTCGTCGGACCCCGCCTGCTCACGCTGATCTCGTTCTTCGCGTGTGCCGCAGTGGTCATCTCGATCGTCGTCGTCCTCGTGCCCGTGCGGTTCGCATGGGCCTGGGGAATGCTCCTGCTGTCCTCAATCGCCAGCATGTGGAGCTGGGTCCTCCAGATACGAGGAGACTTTCCGGGAATCTTCTTCAGCCTGCTGGCCATTCGCCTGCTGCTGGCGCGCGCGCGCTGGAGCGTGCTCCTCGCCGGGCTGTGCGCCGGGCTGGCCACGCAGTTCAAGTTCACGTTCGTCGCGGCCGCTGCCGCTGGCGCGGTATGGCTTCTGATCCAGCGGCAGTGGTCGAACGTGGCGAGGTTCGCGGTTGCAGCCGCGCTGGCCTCCGTCGTTCCCTACCTGCTGTTCTCGCTGCGCGAACCACGCATGCTGTCGCAGATTCTGGCGCTGAGCCCCGGGATCGCCGACGTGTTCGGCGACCTGACGTTCGTCACTCAGACGGCAGGCAATCTCGTCGTCGTGCTGGCGATGTTCGGGTTACCACCTGTCGTCCGCCATTTCTGGCCGCGATGGGCGCTGTTGATCATCTTCGCGACCGTGTCGTTCGCCATCGCCGGCCTCACCGATCTGCAGGCGGGGGGCAACGACAATTACTTCTTCGAAACCCTCTTCGCCGTCGTCCCTCTCGCGGTGCTGGGTACTTTTCGCCTCCTCGCGCTGGCTCCGAGGAATCCGGTGGTCACGTTCTTTCTCGTGGTGCTCTTCGCCATCCACTTCATGGCACCAAGAGTGCTGCTCTTCTATGGGCAGATCGTGACCAGCGACACCACGGTGGCGTCACGGAACGACGCGTTCCGGAAAGTGGAAGGAGTACTGCGGGGACACCGCATCCTTTCAACGATTCCCAGGCTGGCGCTCATCGACCCGCAGCCTCCTCTCCTCGAGCCTTTTCTGCTCTACTACCTGCAGCGTCTTGGAAAGATCGACCCGGAGCCGCTCTTCAGCGGGATTCGCGGTGGCGCGTACGGAGTGGTCGTCACCTCGAACCAGGCCGTGGCCTACAGGGGGCTCCTGGCGATCGGACCCGATTTTCGTGCCGCGATTACGTCCGCATATCGTCCGAACTGCACGCTCGGCGGACGGCTGTTCCATCTCCCCATCCGGTCGAACGTCGATACCCACGAGTTGGCTGCGGACCTCGCCCGCATCGGCTGTGCGCCGGTGTCGGCGGCCTCTGCGGCCGGCTGGTAGTCACCGGGATGGCGACCTGAGCGTTCACGCCCTCAAGCCAGCCGCGGCCGCGCGCGCAGAAACATCTGCTTGCCGAGCGGTTTCCATGGAGACGACAAATACAACCGGATGAGCGACGGCGAAACGGGCAGGCGCGACTTGACCGTCAGCGGCAGGAAACGGGGCTGACATTCGATGACGTCGTAGCCGTGGGCGCCGAGGAAGTCGCAGAGGCTCGTGTGCGTGTAGACCGTTCGATGCGTGTAGTCGTCGAAGTATTCGCGGTACGCGTAGTAGTAGTTGGGCTGCAGGATGTTCAACGTTCCGCCGGGAGCCAGTGCCGGTTTGAGCTGCGCCAGAACCGACGCGAAGTCGCTCTGACTGATGTGCTCGAAGAGGTTGCTGGCGAACGCGAAGTTCACCGACGACGGCTCGAGGAATGCGAGATCGGTGACGTTGCGGACGTGGCGCTCGACGGGCGGCTGCACGTAATCGACGAACCCTGCCCAGGAGTCGAGCGCGATTCGTCTTCTCGCGGCGACCGCGTTGATGAAGCAGCCATAGCCGGAGCCGAGCTCCAGCACGCAGTCGTTCTGAGAAATCAGACTGGCAAAGTGATGGCGCCAGAGCGTACGCCACAGCACGTCCCGCCTCGGATCGTGCGCGAATCGTGTGTGGAAATACGCCTCCGCCATCAACGCCAGCCGAGGCACAGTCCCCGAATCATTCGGAGGCCCACCCGGAGGGCACGTGCGTTGCTGACATTCCCACCTTTGCTGACTCCGACCCGGGGATGGAAGGTAATCGGACACTCGACGAGGCTTTCACCGCTGCTCAGCGCCACGTCGAGAAAGTGAGCGTTGAATTCGAGATTGACCGCCGGATTCAAGAGCGGCATGAGCCGCGCGAGGCTCTCTCGCCGAAGCAGTTTGTAGGTCGTGCCGACGTCGGTGAACGTGCCGCGCCCAAGGTGCTTCAGTTCCAGCAGCTTCCCGACGGCGAAATTGCCGTAGTACATGAACGTCGAGAGCTGGGTCGAATACTCGCGGAGCTGTTCGACGATACGCGTGCCGTTCACGATGTCGGCGTGATCGACGTAGGCGATCAGCTTCTCCAGGTCTTTGGCGCGGAACGTCATGTCGCCCTCACAGAGGACGATCAGCGGCCCGCCATCGAGCATCGCCTCCTGAAAACAGCGATACACGCAGCGGCCGTACCCCGGCTTCGTCTCGGTCACGACCCGCGCACCGGCCCGCTCCGCTACTTCGAAGGTCTTGTCGCGGCTGTTGTTGTCGACGACGATGACGCGGCTGACGAGCGGGTGATTGCGAAAGTCGGCCACGGCCTGACCGATGCTCGCCTCGTCGTTGTAGGCCGTCAGCGCCACCACCACCCGGCGATCCGCAACCGCGTCGAGGGTCCGGCGCCGCGAATCCCGACGCTTGGCCGGCAACAATAGAGCCAGATCCAGCGCTGCGAGCGCTACGCCGATGGTTGAGGGGACGCCACTGTACCAGACTATCGCCTCGTTCCAGGCGCGGAACGGCTCGCCCAGGTTGAGGAGCAGCCGCACGAGAGAGAACGCGATCCCGGCAGCGTATAAACCCAGACCAGCCAGCGCCAGGAGAACTCCGAAGAAGAACAGCGGAAGGAATTCCTTCTGCTGCCGCCAGAGTCCGGTCTTGATGAAGGTGGCAGACGGCAGGGAACGTTCGCCCGAAATCAACGAATTCTTCATTCGTCTCCGAATCGTCAGCTGATAACGTTCGGACGATTATATGCACTCGGGCGTAGCGAAATCTCGGCGTTTCCGGGAGACCCTACGGAACAGCTACGCAGCTGAAACCCGGCCGGGGCCTCGCCGACCTCCTCTCGATCTTCGCTCGCGCGGCCGCGCCGAGGACTATCGCAGGAGCGTGGCGCGGCGGCGGGTCAGGAAAGCCTGAAGCGACGCGACGTCGCTCTCGAACCCCGACGAATACAGCTTCCGCGTGTCGGCTTTCACGTCCTCGGCAATGAGCGCCTGCCACTGCTTGATGCGCGGTCCCTGAACCGCCCAGTCGAGGTGCTTCTCGGCGATGTCCCTGAGAGTCGCCATGTAGCGCGCGCGAAGCGCCGGTACCGCCAGCAGCCGCGAGCGCAGCGGCTTCGACGGATCGTTGAGTCCGACGAGCGGATCGGGCTCGCCCCTGCCGAACCCGAAACCACCCCGCCCGCCCTCGCCGCCCATCGCTTCGTTCACGTCGTACGGAAGGATGTGAAAGATACCTTTCGGGTCCTGGAAGATCGAATAGTCGCTGGCGCGCGCCCAGTAGCCGTCGGAGTTCTCCAGGGCGATCTCCACCGCGAGGAACTTCAACGCCCCGTCGACATCGAGAATCGCGGCAAGCGACGACTCGAGCTTGTCGAGCGGCGTCTGGTTGAGGATGCGCGTCAACCGTATCAGCTCGGCCCACGACTTCGGCGTGTCCTTGCTTTTGATCTCGTAGATGGATTTGTAGGCATCCGCCGACTCGCCGAGGTATTCGAGGCCAGCCATGCCCCGCGGATTGCCGGGCGTCTTCCAGCGCGCCCCATCGGTCGTGCCGAAGTAGTCGCGGGTGAAATCCTTGTTGTACTGCTGCGCGTTGAGATAGATGCCCCAGCTCTCGCCGTTGATGACGACGCGCACGTAGTTCATGCGCGGCGTGGGGACGTACTGGCGCGCGATCTCGGAGTAGAGGACGGCCCTGACGAACGTGGCGTCGTTGAACGCGTTGAGCAGATTCAATGTGCGATAGCCGCCGAGCGCCTGCTTCTCGTGCACGAAATCGAGCGACAGGTTCAGCGAGCGCTTGTAGCCGGCCGGAGTCATCGAGTAGGAGGAGTTGCCGCGGAAGTGCACGCCGACGTCGGCGAACTTCTGCCCGTCCACGGTCATCGTCGCCGGGACCTCGACGTCGGTGTTGTGGAAATCGGCGAGCTCCTGCTCCCAGTCGTTCGATTCGAACTGGAGAAAGATGGTCCGCAGCGTCCCCAGGTCGTAGAGTGGCGTGGACGCGGGATAGCTGCGCACATCCGACGGCGTCAACCGCCGTCCAGGTTGGACCTCGGCAAAGCCGCCGCCGCCGCGAAACCAGCCTCCCCGGCTCTGCGATGCCGCCGTTGACCGGGCGCTTTTCCGCTCGGCCGCATCCAGGCGCCCATCGCCGTTCTTGTCGAACTGCTTGACGAGCTTGATCTCCTGGCGATCCGGGCCGAAACCAAATCCCGGCTGCGCGTACAGCGCCAGGCTCAAACCAGCGCCGGCGCCGACGACGGCGACGATCCACCGAAACAGCTGTGAGGTCTTCATGTCCCAAGCCTCTGAACGATCCGAACGACCCGAACGATCCGAACGATCCGAACGATCTATGGCATCAATCCACCGTCACGATTCGCTGGAGCGTCACTCCTTGAACGCCTTCGAGCTTGTTCAAGGCGTTCACGAGATCTCCAACGGCACCTTCGTCGTGGAGCGCAGCGCGGTACCCGACGTCCACGGCCAGCCCCTGTCTCGCGGTTGACACCGACATCAGCCGTCGCGTGACCTGGAACCGATCCAGCGTCGAGCTGAGAAGAGCCTTGGCGTCCAGCCCGAGCGCCAATCGCACCGTCAGCTCGAACGGCAGCTCCTCGACCGGTGCCGGCGCCACGAAGCGGTTTCGCGCTCTCAGGGCAAACGCCGCAACGG
Organism: Vicinamibacterales bacterium; assembly: GCA_036274155.1. Classification (GTDB taxonomy): domain Bacteria; phylum Acidobacteriota; class Vicinamibacteria; order Vicinamibacterales; family UBA2999; genus Gp6-AA40. Next base: position 10,696 of record DASUGH010000190.1, read on the forward strand.
CGACGATCGCGATACCGCTCAGCGCCACGGTGGCGTTGTTGGCACCGAGGGCCATCCCGACGGCAACTGCAAAGATCACGTACGCCGTGTCCTGCGTGTCCCGAACCACCGTACGGAACCGGACGATCGACAGCGCGCCTACGAGGCTGAACGCCCGCGCCACGTTGTCGCCGATGACCTGAGTGACCATCGCAATGAGGATGGCCAGCAGGACGAGCGTGACGGTAAATGACTCGCTGACGTCGGCCTTCGCGCGCGTCTGCCTGTAGATGACCGCCACCAGCGCACCGAGCAGCAGCGCCGCCAGCAGCCGGACGATGACCAGGGCGACCTGCGAGAAGCTCGTGGGAAGCCCGAGCCAGACGCCCTCAGGCACAAGGCGGCCCGTCGATCGCCGGCTCGGCCAGACCCGACGGCTTCCCGGTGCCGTTCGTCCCCTGCGGATCGAGTGCCGCAAGGCCGAGGCGGTACTTCGAGGCTGTCTGCGGCCGCAAACCGAACTCCTCCACCAGCTCCTTGAAGATGGGCGGCGCCGTCGATCGGTACTTGAGCTCCAGGATCATCGACGGCTCGAGGATATGGATTCCTGCCGCGCCATTGCCGAACTCCGGGCGGTCCGCCAGCGCCACGCGCATGCGCTCGTCGAGCGTCAGGCGAATCGGACCGGTGTCTGATATCCCCTCACGCGCCATCCGATGATAGGACACCTCGCAGACCGGGCGCAGTTGCCGCAGCAGGAGCCGGCGATGAAACCAGCAGCCATCCCACTCGTCCGGATCGCGCTGCTCGAGCCGAAACAATGCGGCGAGCTCGATCAGCGTGCGGCGCTTGGTGAGCATACCCGGACGGCGCAGCTTCCGCTCGAGGAATGCCTGCGGCTGTTCGTCATAGCGGCGGATCCTGTACTTGCTGCGACCGAAGGATCCTCGGCGGTGGTAGACGTCGTAGGCAGGGCTGTCGAAGTAAATGGTCGTGGTGCGGTATTCATCACCAAAGCTGCCTGATCCGTGGGCGTCAGGGGTCAGGCGCCGACGCGCCCATTCGCGCACCGCCATTGCGGTGGCCCGGGGAATCAGGAACTTGATCTCGGAAGCAAAGGCTCGCGTCTCTCGGGCGCCGGAAGAGGACATTCTCAAGAGAATACGGTGTTTACCGCCGTAACGGCCACGTAAAATTCGCACTCGGTCGGCAGATTTGTTGCCGCATCACCAGGTTTTCACAGCGGGGCGGTCGGAGAGGGGAATTTTCCGGTGGTCGCGGGATGTCTGGCGTCCACCCCGGGAGGACGCGGGCACGGGGCGCCGACGGCGCGGCCCTGGCCTGCTGAAGTGACGCCTGACGCGGGGAACCGGCGCCGGAATGCACCGCTGCCTTCCAGCTGGCGAGCACTGCTGCCGCGATGACGGGCACGCCGACGCCGCTCCTGACCTGCGCGAACAAGAACGGTCCGCTGCCCGGCATGCGCCGCATCGCGCGCCATGATCCCGAGGTCCATCTGGACGATTTCGCAGGACTCATCGAACGAAGACACATGCCGCGAACGGCACAGCGCCGGGCCGGCGAACACGCGCGGCTCCACGCCGGACGAATGATGCGAGCCGCATCTGCACGGCGCGACACGTTTCGACGTGCCGCCGCACCCCGCGGTTCAGCCAGACGCCAGCGTGGATTCAAGTCTCAAGCGGCAGCGGCCGATGACGGGATCAGCTCAGCGACCCATGCGAAGCCCCGCCGAGGAACTGGAACGCCTGCTCGCGCCCTACGACTGCGCGCGCCGCGGCCCCGGCCGCGTTCTCATCGTCGACGATGACGCGGGCGTCCGCTCGGTCATGACCAGGCAGCTGGTGCAAGCCGGCTTCGATGTCGCCGCGGCGCAGAGCGCCGCCGAAGGCCTTGCTGTCCTTCGCAAAGACGGCTCCTTCCGCATCATCCTGCTCGACATGCTCATGCCGAAGATGGACGGCTGGGGCTTCCGCGAGGCGCAGCTGGCCGACCCCAGAATCGCCTCGGTTCCGGCCATCATCCTGACCGGCGCCCCGCTGCCGATGCTCGTCCACGCGCAGTTGCAGGCCGCCGACTATCTCCTCAAGCCGGTGGGGCGGGATCACCTCGTCAGCGTCGTCTCGAATTACTGCGAGCCGATCAAGGTGGTCACGCGAACAGCAGCCCAGGCCTCCAGCACACCCGAGCACGCGCTCGGATTCGCGCAGCCCTGATCGCCCGTCCGAGGGCTCAAGCTCCGGCCACAGGCGTCGATTGAAAAACCGAGACGCCAATGCTGCTACTCGAGTCCGATGCGAACGAGCGCGTGCGATTGACCGAAGCGCTGGAGGAAGCGGGCCTCCCGGTTCTCGGTGTGTCATCCATCGCCGAAGTCGAACGATGGCCGGCAGGCGACGTCGTCATCACGGCGGCCGACCGCTTCACGATGTGGTGGAAGGAGATGGGCGCCACGCACGTGCTGGTGCTGGCGAGCACCCCCGAGGAGGGCGCGGCGGCATGCGCCCGCGGCGCGACGATGTGGGTGCTCAAGCCCTGCGACACTGACCGCCTGATCGCCGCCGTCAAGTCCATCCTCGGCGGCGATCGGAGCTGAGCGGCTGAAGCTCAGTGCCTTCTGTGGAGAAGATCCCGGATGAAGGGCGGCGATTTCACGACGAGACGGCGCTTCCCCTGCTTCTTCGCTTCGTAAAGCGCCTGATCGGCGCGGCGTAGCAGGCTCTCGAACGTATCACCCGCCGAGTACTCCGCCATCCCGCAGCTGACCGAAACGGTAGCCGGTGCGGCGAGCCCGGTTGGAATATTCGACAAGGTCGAGACGATCGATTTGATCCGCTGCTCCGTCACGCGCAGCGTGGCGCCGATGGCGACCAGCGCGAACTCGTCGCCGCCAATCCTGGCCACGACGTCGTTTTTGCGCACGGAGCTTCGCAGGGTTCTGGCGACGGCCTGCAGCGCGCTGTCGCCAGCCGGATGGCCGCCGAGATCGTTGACCGCCTTGAACTCGTCCAGATCGAGCAACGCCACGATGAGCTCGTGCTGGGACGAGGCGAGAACCTCGCGCACGGCTCGCTCGAACGCTCGCCTGTTGGCGATTCCGGTCAGCGCGTCGAGCGACGCCTCCTGCTGCACGCTGACCAGCTGCTCTTCGAGGGCGACGATGCGCGTCTCGAAGCCTTCCACCGCCGCATGCCAATGGCGCTGCTGATCGGCGGCAACGCGTTTCAAATCGTCGACTTCCGCCATCAATCGCTGCTTCAGCTGTTGAACGTCGTCGAGCTGGAGAATGGAGGTGAAGCGTCCGGCTGCCTGCACGATGTTGGAGGAGAAGGCGTCGCCATCGCCGCGCAGCATTGTCACGGTTTCGCGAACGAGGGTGACCAGCCGCCTCAACTCCTCGCGCCGGTCGCCCTGCTGCGCCTGCAGCGCCTGGATGGCCTGCTCGCACAGGTCGAAGCAGGTGGCGGTCAGATCTGACGTGTCCTGATGGTCGGAGGCGGAATCCAAGCGGGCGCGGAAGTCATCGAGCCTCCCTGTCAGCCCGATTCGCTCCTGTTCGTCCTCGACGGCGAGCAGAACGTACCCGACAAGGGCAACGGCCCTGTCTAGAACCGGCCGGACGGCAGCGAGGGTCGTACTTGGGGCGCCGTGACCGATCCTGAGGGCAATAATGGAGTCGCTCCGCATCAACCCTGCACTGTCTATATCGGACGGGATGAGGCGCGCTTTAGCACAGCCATTCGCGCATTTCCTTTCGGGCGGCGACTGCGGATCTGAGCGGACTTTCCGATTTCCTTCTAGATGGTGGGGGAGGCGGCAATCCTGCTGTGCGCGCTGGGGATGGCGTCGACGGCCGCGGCCTGGCGGCGTCAACAGAGGAAGACGGCAACCGTCAGCGAAGCCAGGCTGCGCCGCGCGGCCGTCGCGTTGACCCAGACCGGTGAGGATTTCCTCCCGGCGGTCGTGCAGGAAATCTCGTCGTCGCTCGGTGCGGCACTGGCCTTCGTTGGCGAGTTCACCGCCGAGGGGCAGATCCAGACGGTCGCCGCCAACCGGGGCGGTCAGCCCGCCGCGAATTTCGTCTTTTCCTCGCACGACTCACCCTGCGCCCAACTGTCGGCACATCCTGACTTCCATCACGCCGACGATGTCCAGCGGCTCTTCCCGCGCGATACGCTGCTGGCCGGCGTCAACGCGCGCGGTTGCGTGGGCGTCGTCCTCGCCGATACCCGGCACGCACCGATCGGCGTCATCGTTGCGGCGACGACGTCCCCCCTCGAGGATTCTGCCGACGCCATTTCGCTGCTGGCACTGTTTGCGGCGCGGGTCGCCGCTGAAATGCAGAGGGCGCGGACGGAGCGTGAGCTGCGCCAGCGCGAGGAGCATCTCCTGCAGGTGCAACGCGTCGAGGCCGTCGGACGGCTCGCCGGTGGTATCGCGCACGACTTCAACAACCTGCTGATGATCATGATCGGCTACGCCGAGATCCTGCGCGACCGCGAGGGCGCATCGCTCGAGATCACGGAGCTTCTGGCCGCCGCCAATCGTGCGACCAAGCTCACCCGTCAGCTGCTCGCGTTCGGCCGCCGGCAGGTTCTGCAGACGCAACGGGTCGACCTGAACCACGTCGTCACCCAGGTCCAGACGATGCTGACGCCGCTCATCGGCGCCCAGGTGCGTCTCCAGACTTCACTTGCCCGGCGTCTGCCTGCCGTCGAAGCCGACCCGGGCCAGTTCGAGCAGGTGCTCGTGAACCTCGCGCTCAACGCGCGCGACGCGATGCCCAACGGCGGAACTCTTCGGCTCGAGACCCGCACCGATCGGCTCGAGGAGGCCTACTACCAGATGCCGCCGGGCGACTACGTCTGTCTGGCGGTATCCGATACCGGCATCGGGATGTCACCCGAGGTGCAGGCCACACATCTTCGAACCGTTCTTCACGACGAAGGGCAACGCCGGCACCGGCCTTGGACTGTCCAGCGTGTACGGGATCGTCAAGCAGAGCGGCGGCTTCATCTGGTGCAGCAGCGAGCCAGGGCGCGGAACAACGTTCACGATCTACCTGCGCCCCGCTGAAGGCGCCGTGACGACGACAGACGCCGAACCAGCCGAGCCCTCGGATCAGAAAGGCACCGAGCGGGTGCTCGTCGTGGACGACGAGCCTGGAGTACGACGGCTCATGTCCAGGTTGCTGAAAGTGCGCGGCTATGTCGTCCACGATACGCAGGACGGACCATCGGCCCTGCAGTACCTGGAAACGGCCGACTGTCTGGTCGATCTGGTGGTCACTGATGTGGTGATGCCGGGGATGAGCGGCATCCGGCTGGCCGAGGCGATCGCCGCGCGCTGGCCGCAGGTGAAGCTGCTGTTCGTCACGGGTTACGCGGACGGAGAAACGCTCGGGTCGATCGAGGCCACGTCACGGCCGGTGCTCTGCAAGCCGTTCGCCCCGGCCGTGATGGCGGCAACCGTCCGGGCCATCCTCGAGGGCAAGGCACCGCCGGCACCGTCGTGAACCCCGGCGAAGAATCCAGCTGAGCCCCTGACAGACGGGCTGTCAACACAGCATGATCAGTTGTGCGATCATGGGTCGCTTGCGAGGGACGGTCACTTTTACTGTTGCGGTCCTCGTGTTCCTGCTCGCGTTGCTGCCGCAGGCGCAGGCACCCGCGACGCCATTCACTCTGATTACGCGCGACGCCCGCCGACCGGTGACGGCGACGGTCGTCAACAACCAGGAGCTCCTCGCCCTCGACGATATCGCAACGCTCTTCCAGCTGGCGCTCCGCGAAGATGCGGGCGCCGGCAGCGCGACGCTCACCTACCGGGGCCGCACGATCGTCCTCGCGGCCAACCAGCCGACGGTGTCGGTGAACGGGCGCGCCGTTTCGCTTCCCGCGCCGGTCGTGCAGCAGGGACGGCGCTGGCTCGCGCCGGTGGAGTTCCTGCAGAGCGCGCTCGCCCCGATCTACGACCAGCGGATCCAGGTTCGGCGGGCTGCGCGGCTCATCATCCTGGGAGACCTGCGAGTGCCGCGCGTCACGGCGCGGATAGATTCGCCTGGACCGCCGACTCGCGTGACGATCGAGGTGGCGCCGCCCACCAGCATCACCGCGACTCAGGAAGGTCAGCGCGTTGTCGTTCGCGTTGACGCGGATGCGCTGGAGCTGGCGTTGCCGGTGGGCGGCGCTGGAGTCGTCCAGCAGATTCGTCCGGGCGAGCAGGGCAACACCGTTGTGCTGTCGCTGGACGGCGGGGTCAGCTCGATGCGTGCCGTCCCCGCCACGCCGAACAACACCATCGCACGTCTCACCATCGATCTGCAGGGCGGGGGCGCGGCGGCACCGGACAGTGCCGACGCTTCGGCAGCCCCTCGCCCCGCGATTCCTGCGGCGGCCCCCGTGGACCTCAACGAAATCCTCGGCCCGCGCAAGACCGGCCTGACCGTCGTGATCGATCCCGGTCACGGCGGAGCCGATACAGGTGCTCGCGGGCGCGGCGGTGCCACCGAAAAGCAGATTGCGCTCGACGTGGCGCGCAGGCTGAAGACACTGCTCGAAATGCGGATGAGCGCGCGCGTGGTTCTGACGAGAACGGACGACACCGCGGTCGACTTCGACAGTCGCGCCACGATCGCCAACCAGAGCCGCGGCGATCTTTTCATCAGCCTTCACCTGAACACCGCTCCCTCGCCGGACGTGTCGGGAACGGAGGTCTACTACCTTCTGTCGGATCGTGAACTGGAACTGACGCGAACCGAGGCTGCAAAGACGACGGTGGCCGTCCCTGTTGTTGGTGGCGGCACGCGCCCGATCGAGGTCATTCCGTGGGACCTGGCGCAGGCCCGCTATCTCGAGTCGTCGGCCAGGCTGGCGGCGCTTTTCGCTGAAAGCCTTGCTGCAAGACTGTCCGTCTCGGCAGCGCCGGTCCGGCGCGTGCCGTTGCGGGTGCTCAAAGGCGTGAACATGCCGGCGGTACTCGTTGAGATGGCGTATCTCACGAACCCTGCGCAGGAGAAGGCCGCCAGGTCCGACGACTTCAAGAAAGCGATCGTCGAAGGACTTCACGACGCCGTGGTGCGGTTCCGGAGTCCGGGCGAGGAGGCTCCAATCCGATGACGGGACGCAACGGCCTGCTCATCGGTGGCAGCATCCTGTTCGCGATCCTGATCATTGCAACCGTGCTGCTGTCGGTCGAGAAATTCGTGCCGCCGCGACGCGCCGAGTCCACGCCGCCAGCGGCGGTCGAAGCCCCCACGGCGACCGCCCACATCACCGCGACCCTCTTCTACATGGGCCCTGATGGACGGACACTCCTGCCGGTCCGCCGGGAAATACCCGTGGCCACGCTGGCCGAGGTCCTTGGCGCCCAGATACTCAGCGAGCTGTTCGCACCGGCGCCGCCCCCTTACGTGTCGGTCATTCCCAAGGGGACGACATTGCGAGCGTTTTACATTACGAACCGCGGCGATGCCTTCGTCGATCTCAGCCCCGAAGTGTCGACCGCGCATCCCGGCGGCACGGTGGCGGAGCTGCTCACCGTCTATGCCATCGTGAACGCCGTGACGGCAAACCTGCCCTCCGTGCAGCGCGTGCAAATCCTCGTCGATGGCAAGGAAGTCGACACAATCGCCGGTCATATCGACGTACGAAGGCCGCTGGCGCGGGACGGATCACTCGTCAAAGGTACGTGAGCCGACCTGCCCGGCCCGTTCTGACGATCCTCCAGACTTGCATTAGAGTTGACTGATGCGTTCCGACGGACGACTGCCCGAACAGCTGCGACCCACACGGATTACCCCGAATTACCTCCTGCACGCCGAAGGCTCGGTGCTGATCGAAGCGGGCAAGACGAAAGTCATCTGCACCGCCAGCGTCGAGGACCGGGTGCCCCCCTTCCGCCGGAACAGCGGAAAGGGATGGGTCACGGCGGAATACGGCATGCTGCCGCGCGCCACGACCACGCGCACCCAGCGCGAATCGTCCGCTGGCCGCGTCGGCGGCCGAACGCAGGAGATCCAGCGGCTCATCGGCCGATCGCTTCGCGCGGTGACGAGGATGGAGGAGCTCGGCGAGCGAACGATCACGATCGACTGCGATGTCATCCAGGCCGACGGCGGCACGAGAACCGCGTCGATCACCGGGGCCTTCGTGGCGCTCGTCCTGGCCGTCCACAAGATGCGCGAGCTCGACATGATTCGCACGATGCCGGTCACTGACCTGGTGGCAGCGACCAGCGTCGGCATCGTCGGCGGCGAGCCGCTGCTCGACCTGGCCTACGTCGAGGATTCGAAGGCCGATGTCGATATGAACGTCGTGAAGACCGGCACCGGCCTGTATATCGAGCTGCAGGGTACAGCCGAGGCGCTCCCGTTCGGCCGGGAGGCGCTCAACCGGCTGCTCGATCTCGCCGATTCCGGCACGCGCCAGCTCTTCGCGCTTCAACGCGGGCTGGTCGGGCAGTACCTCGAAAAGGCCGGCGCGAAATCTCACTGAGCCTTGCCGGGATCGCCCTCGTCACGGTCGTTGGGGTGGCGCCAGCTGCTGCTGGCGACGACCAACGCAGGAAAGCTCGCTGAAATCCGTGATGCGCTGGCCGGCGTCCCGATTGGGCTCCTCAGCCTCTCAGGACTCCCGCCGGTCGCCGAACCCGAAGAAACCGGCACCACGTTCGCCGAGAACGCGAGGCTGAAGGCGATCCACTACGGCGGCTGCTACGGGTTGCCAACGCTTGCCGAGGACTCAGGCCTGGTCATCGACGCGCTCGGCGGTGAACCCGGAGTGAGGTCCGCCCGGTTTCTCGCCGCCGACGCCAGCTATCCTGAGCGGTTCCAGGAAATCGAGCGGCGCCTCGCGCGGCACCCGGACGCACCGAGAACGGCGCGGTTCGTCTGCGCCGCAGCGATCGTGTCCGGCGGCCGGGTCGTGTTCGAAACGGCCGGAGTCGTCGAGGGGGTCATTGCGCGCTTCCCTGCCGGCAGCAACGGCTTCGGGTACGATCCGATCTTCTTCTATCCCCCCTACGAGGCGACGTTCGGCGAGGTCAGCGGAGAAGCCAAGCTGCGCGTCTCCCATCGAGGTCAGGCATTCCATCAGGTCGCCGCGTGGCTTCGCGACTCGATATAGCCGGATCCAGCGTGTCAGGAGCCGAACTACTCAGTCACTGGAAGTGGAAACGGAGAACGATGTGTTCTCCGTTCCATCACCCAGTTTTGGCCGCGGACGCTGTGGCGCCCGGGATCTTGGGGCGGGGCGGGGCGGCGTGTCAGCATACGGCTCGTTAGGCGGGACTTGTCGCCAACACACCTGGTGGGTCAATTCAACTTGCCGCCGGACGCACGTACTCCGAACGAACGAACGCGCCATCCCGAGTTCGAGCGAGAAATTTGGCGTCGACGAGCGCGCCGAGCAACGCGTCACAGGCGGCTCGATCGAGGCCCCACAGCCGTTGCGCCTGTGCCGGCGTCAGGCGAAGTCCAGGCATTTCGTTGTACTCGCCCCGAACGCGCCGCAGGGCGTCAGCGGCCTGCTGCTGGGCTGCCATGTGAACCTGCTTTCTAGCTGTCTTGCTGATGGCGGTCTGTACTAGAGCAACGGGTATGCCATGGGTCTCTGAGCGGTTCGGGCTCCGGGCGCGGCAAGCGTTGCAAGCCACTTATCTGGGAGATCGGCGCGATCCTCGATTGACGCCTCAAGCTGTCATCGGCTCGTTCGGGGTGAGCCGCGCCGTCAAGGTGTACTGAGGCCCTCCGGCCGCTGTAAAGAATCCGGTCACCATTCGAGGCGACGCCGAGAGTGGTTGAGATTCAGGCCACGACGGGGCAAGGCACATCCGTTGCACTAATCGGCAAGCGGAGGCTGTCGATGGCACTGAATCTCGTACAACATCGTGGCGAGCCGAGCATTTGGGACCCCGCTGATACCCGCTGGAACGAATGGGACGCCGAGCGGTGGCTGGCAGCTGCGGCCGCCGGCCTCTTTCTCGCCGCCGGCCTTCGCCGCCGATCGCTCGCGGGCCTGCTCTTCGTCGCCGGTGGAGGCAGCCTGATGTGGTGGGCAGCGGCCGGAGCCGACGAGCGTCGCATCCGGCGCGCACGTCTGCAAGCGGTAATGCCGCGCCGCGCGAGCGAAGGCGACGTAGTCGCAGAGGCGGGCGAAGAGTCGTTTCCTGCGAGTGACGCGCCGTCGTGGACACCGACGACCGGAAACGCCGGCCCGGCGGATGTCGCGCCGTCCAGGAACCGCTGATCGTCCGCTTCAGATCTTGCGGAGTTTCACGCGGCGGACCGCATGGTCACGCCCCTTCTCGAGCACGAGGTTGGCCCGCTCCCGGGTGGGAGAAATGTTCTCCCGCAGATTGACGAGGTTGATCGTCGTCCACAACCGGCGGGCGGTTTCGATCGCCTCGTCGCGCTGCAGGTGGGCGTAACGATGGAAGTACGACGAAGGGTTCTGAAACACCGTATCGCGCAGCTTGAGAAACCGTTCGATATACCACTGCTCGATGTCAGCTTCGTGCGCGTCGACATAGATCGAGAAATCGAAAAAATCCGAGACGAACATGGGCTGCGGCCGGCCGCTTCGCCCCGAGCCGGTCTGCAGCACGTTCAACCCCTCCACGATGACGATGTCGGGCCGGCGGACCACCTGTGACTCCCCCTCGACGATGTCGTACGCGAGATGGGAATAGACCGGCGCTATGGCTTCCGCGACTCCTGATTTCACGTCGGCCATGAACCGCACCAGACTCCGGACGTCATAGCTCTCCGGAAACCCCTTGCGCTCGACGAGCCCCCTTGCGGCGAGCACGCGCTGGGGCAGCAGGAAACCGTCGGTCGTGATCAAGTCCACCTGCGGGTGCGTGGGCCATCGCGAGAGGAGGGCCTGCAGCAGACGAGACGCCGTGCTCTTCCCGACGGCGACACTGCCGGCGATGCCGATGACGAACGGGACTCGTGGTGTATCCGTGCCGAGAAAGGTTGCCGTTGCCGCGTGGAGATTCCGGGTCGCCGCCACGTAGAGGTTGAGGAGGCGGGACAACGGCAGATAGATGTCCGACACTTCGTCGAGCGATACCGGCTCGTTGAGGCCTACCAGCGCCCGAAGCTGTGGTTCCGTCAGCGGGAGCGGCGTGGCAGCACGGAGCCGCGACCATTCCGCACGCGTAAATTCGACGAAGCGCGAGAGCTCGAGACGCTGGGCGGGAACGCCGGCCACGCGGAGATTGTGTCATAAGGGCCGGGAACCCCGGGCCGCCCGGCTCGGTAACATCACTGCCGCCGTCTTCCTCCTCCTGTGACCACTTCAGGGCCGGCCGGGGCGTCCCCGTGAGCAGACGCATCGGCGCGCTGACGGCCATTGTGACGCTGATATGGCGCGAATGCGGCAACCCACGCTGGTCCGCTCTTTGCCCTGATCCCCCGACGTTCGTCGCCTTCTTCGCGTAGAGGTGAAACCAGTGCGGTCCACCTGCCTCGTTGCGCTCGCCGTTGTGTTGTCGATGCCGGGGACGGCTTCAGCCGAAGACGCTCCCGCTGCGCAGGTCGTTCAGAGGAACCCGGCGCCAGACTTCCTCTTCAGCCAGCCTCAGACGTCGATTGGTGTGCGAGGCAGCTATACTTTCGCGCGCGCCGGCAGCGATTGGTACGATTTCGTTACCGATCAGCTCACCCTCGACAAGCACGATTTCAGGGCCGGCGGCATCGTTGCGGACGTCGGCATCAACGTCACTCGACGCCTCGAGGTCGTATTCAGCGCCGATTACACGTCGTCGACATCGGGTTCTGAGTTCCGTGACTTCGTCGACAACTTGCGTTTGCCGATCAACCAGACCACGAACCTGCGCCAATCCACCCTGACGGCTGGCGTTCGTTTCGCGCTCACCGAGCGCGGGCGTGAGCTCAGTTCGCTGGCCTGGGTACCTCGCCGGTTCGTCCCCTACGTGGGCGCGGGTGGAGGCGCCCTGTGGTATCGCGTGCAGCAGACCGGTGACTTCGTGGACTTCCAGGATTTTTCGATCTTCACCGACCAGCTCGAATCGAGCGGATGGGCTCCGGCAGCATACGTGAGTGGTGGCAGTGACGTGCAGCTGCACCGGCATCTTTTCATCACCATCGACGCCCGGTACCTGTGGGCGGCCAAGGAGCTCGAGCAACCCTGGACCGGCTTCGACAAACTCGACCTCGCCGGTCTGCGTTTTTCGACCGGCTTGAACGTCATCTTCTGAGGCTGACACGATCAGCGCACCAGAGTGTCCGACAGCGCGTATCGGGCGCGAGGAGCACGTCATGAGAACACTAGTGGGAGTCCTGGTCTTCAGTACGGCGCTGTTCGCGGCGGCGCACGATGCCTCTGCCCAGGACAACCGGTGGGAGTCCTGGCTCGGGTGCTGGGAGCGAATCAACGACGGCGCTGCCGAGGCGCTGCCGGGCGATGACGCCGCGCCTGACCAGGCGGTCGCTGAGCCGAACGCGGCGCTGACGTCAGTACCGCCACGCGTGTGCGTGGAGCGAAGCGGGCCGAACGGTGTGACGCTGACGACGACGGTGCCCGGGCAGCCGACGCTCGAGCAGGCGCTGGTCCCCGACGGGACGCCCCGCACGGTGGCGGAGAACGATTGCCGCGGTACTGAGCAGTCCGAATGGTCCAGCAACGGACGGCGCCTTTTCGCGCGAGCTCAGGTCACGTGCAGGGACGGTTCCGCGAGAACGATTTCCGGTCTCGCCATGATCACCGAAGCCGATGTCTGGCTCGACATCCGGAGCTTCAACGTCGGAGAGCAGCCGCTCACGCGCGTCAGCCGGTATATCCGTGTGGGAAGCGACACCGCCCTCCGGATCCCGGCGCTCGGCGGACCACCGCTCACGTTCGCTGAGATCAAAGAGGCCAGCTCGAAGGTGTCGAGCGCAGTACTGGAAGCCGCCATCGCCGAAACCGCCCCCTTCCTGCCGGTCAGCAAGCGTACGCTCGTCGACCTCGCCGATGCTGGAGTGCCGGCAGGCGTGCTGGACGTGCTCGTCGCCAATGCCTATCCGGATCGCTTCGTTGTCGAACGGTCGTACGGCGCCCGACAGGCGAACGCCGCCAACGCAGCTCCCGGACAGCCACACAGCATCGACGACTACTACGCAACCGGCTATTACTATCCACCCTATTACTACGCTCCGTTTGGCTACGCGTACGTCGGTTTCTATGATCCGTTCCTCTTCCCGGGCTACTGCTGCGCCTACATCGGCGGCGGGGTCGGAGGCGGCGGCATCATCGTCGATGGCGACGGGGGCATTCCTGCGAGCGGAAGAGCCCGTGCAGTGAACGGTCTGGGCTACACGCGCCCGAAACTGGACGAGCCCGCTCAAGCCGTTCCGAGGGTACGGACCGCTGAAACTTCCGCGGTGAGTATCTCGAACAACGGATCGCCGCGCGCGACGACGTCGACTGCCGGATCGTCCTCCGGGAGCGGCTCATCGTCGTCCGGGGTCCGCTTCGTTTCGCCATCCGGCTTTTCCAACGGTGGAAGCGGGAGCAGCGCGGCGGCGAGCGGCGGTGGCGGCAACGTCAGAAGTGCCGACAGCGGCGGGGGCGGCGGCGCGAGCAGCGACGGTGGTGGCGGCAGTAGCAATAGCGGCGGCGGTAACAGCGGCGGCGGCAACAGCGGCGGCGGAAACAGCGGCGGAGGCGACACTGGACGCACCGCCGTGCCGCGATAGAGCGATCGTGTCCGCAGTGCCGAACTTCAGTTCGGCACTGCATTTCTCCCTCACGTCACGCGGCCAGTAAGAACTCCAGCACAACCCTTCCTGGAGTCGTGCGCACGCGAAGGCTCCTGATGTACGGCAGGACCTCGCCGTAGCCCAGGGATCGAATCAGCTCCGCGACGTCGACCGTAGCGAGCCCCGGTTGCAATCGAATCCAGGGCGGCAGCCTCGCGAACGAGTCGACCGCCTGCGCGACCAACGCCGATAGCGGCCCCAGCCGCGGCGCCCATCGCAGGACCAGCGCGGGTGACTGCGGGAACTCGGGCTGCTTCTCCACCGTGGCATCTACCGTCACCGTCGGGACGAAACTCGATCGCATCCGCACGTGCGCGCTGATGCGGTTGCCGTCGTGCGATTCGATCGTCACCGCCGCCACACGGGAGCGGGCGTCCAGCTTCATGGCAATCCAACGGTTGAGGAGAGCGTCGGGGAACGGAACGGCACCCGACACCTCGGCTCCCTTCAGCTCCGCGGGATCGACTCCGATCAGTTCGCGAATGCGCTGCGTCATCGCTCTTTCGCTATACTTGGCGCGCTTTTTGGGCGGCCACTATTCTCTTCGTCTGCGGCTGAACTCGGACTCGCAAACCGCAAGCCGGCTCCGGAGGCGGCCACGACGCGAGCTCGTCGGGAAGGCTGCACCGCGACTTGCATCAGCGTATCGGTGACTGGCAGCAGGGCTGGGAATGTCTACGTACTCATGGAAACGGATCGGAGGGCGCCGTTGCGGATCGAGCGCGGCACCGCGCCAGGCACGACGTCGAGCGCAACACGGTGATACCGGGATGGCGGCGCGATGAGCGTCGTCCAGCTCCCGCTGTCCGCACCGCTCATGCTCCGACCACGGGGGACGCCGGGACCGCGAGAGGCTGCCAACCTCGGGCGCGATGCGCTTGCCGATGCCGGGGTAATCCCGTCAGAGGCGCGCATTACCGTCAGCAGGCAATCGCCGGACGACGTCGGCTTCCGCGAAATCTTCGTCTCGATCGACGGCGAACAGCTTGGCATTCTGCGTCACGGTGAAGTGCTCACCACGGAATTGCCCGCTGGACCGCATCGCATTCGCGCCCACAACACGCTCTTCTGGAAGACGCACGATCTAATCCTCAAACCGGGCGAACACGCCAGATTCATGGCAGTGAACAAAGCCGGTTGGGGAACGTTCGGGCTGCTGTTCGTCCTCGGCGCCATGCCGGTGTATCTTACATTCGAGAGAATGACGACCGATATCTCGTCTCACTCGGCCCCGCCTTCTCGCTAACCAGCATAGGGATAGTCCTTAATACCGTTCTATCGTCTTTGGGGTATCTTTGTCTTAAGGTAAGTTACATAGAGAAGCAAGGCAAAGGGCTGCGTGACGCAATCAGCCAGGAGGTAGGATTGGCCAAATTCGATTTGAAGGAGTATGCGCGGCGCGGCGCGGAAGCGCGCGTCGCTGAATTGACCTCGGAACTGGCGAGAATCTATCGCGTGTTCCCGGGTCTTCGCCGTGGCGCAGCACCCGCCGCTGCCGTGACGACAGCGAGAACCGGCCGTCGCCGGAAGCCGATGAGCGCGGCGCAGAAGAAAGCGGTCAGCGTACGCATGAAGAAATACTGGGCCGCCAGAAGGAAATCCAAGTCAGAGGCCTGAGCGCCGGTCGCTGACTCGCCTTACCCCGTGTTTCTCATCCCGGCGGCGATCCCGTTGATGGTCACCATCAGCGCGTGACGCAGCCGGGGGTCCCCATCTCCACTCCGCACCCGCCGCAACAGCTCCACCTGCACCAGGTTGATCGGATCGACGTACGGATTCCTCACGTCGATCGATCGCCGCAGCACAGGGTTCTCCTCGAGCAGCCAGCGGTGTCCGGTGACGTCGAGGAGTGCGGCAATGGCACGCGCGAGACGCGCGCGGAGCTCCTCGCCGAGCGGCCGCAGCGGCGCGGAGACGAGCTGCCGATCGTACTCGGCGGCGATCCCGGCATCGGCTTTGGCCAGTACCATCGCGATGAGATCGATCGCTGAACGGAAGTGTGGCCATTCGCGGTACATGCGCCGCAGCATGTCCCGCTCTCCGCGCGCGACCGCCTTCTCCAGAGCCTCTTCGACGCCGAGCCACGAGCCCAGCAGCAACCGCGTCTGCGTCCAGGCGAACTGCCAGGGAATTGCGCGCAGCGTCGTGAGCCCGCTCCCTGGAGCGCGCCGTGCCGGGCGGCTGCCGATGTTCAACTCGGCGAGCTCGAGCAGCGGCGTCGAGGCGCGAAAATAGCTGGTGAACGAGGGATCGTCGTAGGTGCGCGCACGGTAGACGCGGCGCGCGTCCTCGGAAAGACGTTCCATGCCATCGCGCCACTCGGGCAATGGCGGCACCGACGGCGCCAACCAGGATTCGATCGTCCCGCTGACGTAGATCTCGAGCGTGCGCAGAGCAATGCCGGGAAGTCCGAACAGCGCCTGAATCATCTCGCCTTGCTCGGTGACGCGCAGCTCCCCGGCGATCGAGCCGGGTGGCTGCGACTGCAGCGCCAGATACGTCGGGCCGCCGCCGCGCCCCACGCTGCCGCCGCGGCCATGGAACAGGGTGACCTTGACGTTGCGCCGCCGGCAGGCGTTGACGATTGCTTCCTGTGCCTTGTAGAGCTCCCAGCCGGCGGTCAGGCGGCCCACGTCCTTCGCGGAATCCGAATACCCCACCATCACCTCCTGTCGCCCACCGATGCGCCCCCGGTAGGTCTCGATGCCGAGGAGACGATCGAGCGTGTCAGCGGCTCTTCGCAAGTCGGCCGACGTCTCGAAGAGCGGCACGACACGCAAGGGATGCGGGACTCGAGCATCCTTCTGCAGCAGCACGACAGCGAGGATGTCCGATGCCTGCTGCGTCATCGTGACGACGTAGGCGCCGAGCGATTCGGCCGGGATGCCGGCCAGCATCTGGAACGTTTCGAGGACGTCCTTCACTTCCGGACCCGGCTGCAGGTCTGGCGGGACCAGCGGCCGCGGGTTGGCGATCTCACGAACCAGGAAATCGACACGCGCCTCTTCCTCCCACTCGAGATACGAGCCGACGCCGAGCACACGCGTGATCGCGTCGATCGCCTCCGAATGACGGCGGGCCTCCTGCCTGATGTCGAGACGCGCCAGCACGACGCCAAACGCCGCCACACGCCGCAGGAGATCCGTCAGGCGCCCTTCCGCGATGATCGTGTTGCCCGTGGACACGAGCGATTCGTAACAGCGCCGGAGCGGCTCGGCGAGCGCCTCGGCCTCGAGGTACACCTCGGACGGCGGCGCCAGTGCGTGCCCGGCCTCGAGCGACGCCGTGGCCCAGGCGCGGGTGGCGAGCAGGCGTGACCGGACCGTTCGCAGATAGGCGCGATACGGCTCGCGGGCGTCGCCGACGCTGGCCCGCAAGTCCGCCGAGGCGCTGGTCATCGACAGCTCGTCGCGCAGCGCCTCGATCTCCTTGAGGTAGAGGTCAGCAGCCGCCCAGCGCGAGAGCAGACACGCTTCCCTCGTCACCTCCGCAGTCACGTGCGGGTTGCCGTCGCGATCGCCGCCGATCCACGACCCGAAGCGAACCGGCGCAGCTTCGAGCGGCAGGCGCCGGCCCGTGGAGGTCCGCAGCGCGGCATCGACGCTGCGGACGAAGCGCGGCAGCGCCTCCCAGAGGCTCTGCTCGAAGACGATCAACCCGCTGCGCACCTCGTCGAGCGGCGTTGGCCGCTGATGGCGCACTTCGTCGGTTTCCCACGCCGAGGTCAGCTCGCGGCGAAGCGCCGCCTCCACGTCGTCCCGTTCCGGACGTGTGAGGTCAGGACGGTCGCGTTCGGCCAGGCGGGCGGCGATGCGGTTGTATTTGTGGATCAGCGTCCGGCGGGAGATTTCGGTGGGATGGGCCGTGAGTACGAGCTCGACGCGCAGCGCCCGCACGGCTTCATACAACTGGTCGCCGCCGACCGTGTCCCTGACCAGTCTCGCGAAGACCTCCTCGCACGATCCGCGCTGCGGAGGGGTCCCCGGCTCGCGCAAATGGATGCGGCGGCGGCGGATTCGATGGTGCTGCTCGGCGACGTTCGCCAGGTTCAGAAACTGCGTGAACGCGCGGGCGAGCGGAATCGCCGCCTCCACTGGCAGATCCCCCAGCCGCGCCGCCAGCTCGCGAAAATCGCCTCCGTTCGCGCGCGCACGCTTGGCGAGCGCGCGCACCTGCTCCACCGTCTCGAGCAGCGGCTCGCCCTCGTGCACGCGCAGCGTCTCGCCGAGCAGCTCGCCGAGCCGCCGCACGTCCTGTCTGAGTGGCTTATGGGGGTCGGATTCGCTCATCTCACCTCGCACCTCGCACCCTCGCACCTTCGCACCCCTCGCACCTCGCACCCTCGCACCCCTCCGCACCCTCGCACCTCGCACCCCTCGCACCCCTCGCACCCTCGCACCCCTCGCACCCTCGCACCTCGCACCCCTCGCACCCTCGCACCGGTACTCTCGCACCTTTCGGTCTATCATTCCGCGCATGAACTCAACCGACTGCATACTGTTCAGCGGCGGGGCAGCTGGTGCCGAAGCGGCATTTGGCGCCTGCGCCGAAAGCTACGGCGTCGAAGAAGTGAACTTCACCTTCGAGGGCCATCAGATCGAGCGGCGCCGCGGCGTGCGCGTGCTCAACCACGAGGAGCTGCTCGCCGGAGACGTCAGCCTCGAATATGTTTCGCGCCTCATGCGCCGCCGCTATACGGAGGGGCCCACGTTGCGGAAGGTGCTGCAGACCCTCTGGTATCAGGTCAACAACGGACAGGAGATCTTCGTCATCGGCACCATTCAGCCGGACGAAACCGTACGCGGCGGCACCGGCTGGGGAGCGGAGTTCGCCAAGCTGTGCAACAAAACCCTCTACGTCTTCGATCAGGTGCGTGATGGATGGTTCAAGTGGAGCGGCATGGCGTGGCAGTCTGCCGATCATCCACTGCCCACCATCACGCATCCGCACTTCACCGGCACAGGTACACGCACACTTCAGGACAACGCGAAGCGGAACATCGAGCAGCTGTTCGCACGCTCGTTCGGACGGTGATCAGGTCGCTCAATCGGGACATGACTGACTCGTTCGTCGTCGAGTGCCCGTACTGCGCGGAGGAGGTCGAGATCTACGTCGAGCCGGACGTGCGCGGCAGCTTCGTCCAGGACTGCGAGGTCTGCTGCAATCCCTGGGTCGTCGTGGTCACCGGCAGCGGCGAGGATCGGCACGTCGACGTGCGCCGCGGCGACGGGTCGGAGTGACTTCCTATCCAGTGCCGGCCCGTCCGGCCCGGTATCGATACCCCGCGTCGTGTACGCCCTCGAGCGCATCGAAACGCGGTTCGAGCTTCCCGAACCGCTGCTGCAGGCGTGCGATGTGCGTGTCGATCAGTCGATCGCTCGATGCGGCGTGGTCGGGAAATGCCTCCTGCATCAGCTGTTCGCGCGTCTTGACCACACCGGTACGGCGCACCAGCGCGTGCAACAGCAGGAACTCGGTCAGCGTCAAGCCGACGTCCTGTCCGTTCCAGCGGGCGCTGAGCCGCAGCGGATCGACTGTCAGCAGGCCCACCGTCAGCGGCCGATCCTCCCAGGCATAGGTCGCCCCCGGCACCAGACCGATCCGCCGCAGCAGGACCTTCACGCGCGACACGATCTCTCTGACCGAAAACGGCTTGGCCAGGTATTCGTCGGCCTGGATGTCGAGGCTCATTGCCTGATCGAGCGCCTGCTCGCGCGCGGCGACGAGAATGAGCGCCAGTTTCGGCGAGCGCTCGCGAAGACGGCGACAGAGCTCCGTTCCTTCCGGGCCCTGGATGCCGAGCTCGACGATCGCGAGATCGGGCGGAGTCCGCCCGGCTGATTCCAGCGCGGCATGTCCATCGCCAAACGGGAGGGCCTTGTGCGTTTCGAGGCGGATGGCGCGGCAGATGGACTCACGAAGCGTCTCGTCGGCCAGGACGACCGAGACGAGTCGGGGTGTGGAGATCATTCGATACTCAGTCTATCGCTGCAGCCTGTGGGGCCGCGTGGTCGACAACGTGTCTGCCCGCTACTTGCAGGTCGCGGAAACCTCGCGCACGCGGTCGACCTTGAGCTCCGGCAGCTCCGCGTCGCTCTTGCCGGTGTTGGCACCTGGCTGACTGGCGATCGCCGCCTGCGCGGCATCGATATGACCGGCCTGCGCCGCCACGTTCACCGACGGCATGAGGCCGCCACGGATCGACAGCCCTTTTCCGCTGGCTATCACGATCTCCACCTGCTTGCCGGCGAACCCACGGACCGATTTACCGGTCAACCGGAAACGCCCGCCGGTCGTCGACTGCGTGAGCGTATACACGCCGGTGACGTCCGGTTTCGCGCTCACACACCCGGTCAGCGTGCCCTGTGCTGCCTCGGACGGCTTGGCGGTCGGCTTCTCCTGGCCGGCCGCGACGGCAACTGCCAGTGGGATGAACGTCGCCACGACCAATCCACGCATGAGCGCCTCCTGTGTACGGTCAACGTCTTTTCGCCGACGCGATCATCCTGCCGGCGTGGTGACACGATGCCGGTCGAACCAGGCCGCCCACAAAGGCAGCAGCCACAGCAGCAGGCTGACGAACGCCAGACTGCGCACGTCCGGAGGCGGAGACCCGAACAGCGTGGCGACATACACGACCACGAGGAACAAGGCGAATCCGGCCAATCCCAGCTGTCCCTGTCGGTCGCGCGGGCGTGTCGCGCGCACGTAACACCAGAGGCCAGCCGCATACATTGTGAACTCGACGGCCATCGTCGCTGGCAACCAATTCCACAGCCCGAGACCAACCCTGGCATCAGACCAGGGAACGAGCGGCAGATCCGGGATGTGCGTGACCCAGTCGAGAAGCCAGTGGCTGACGACTGCGGCGCCGACGAGTATGGCGGCCCCGAGGTGGCGGGAGCGGGACATGTAGAGAGCACCGAGCACGACGCCCCAGCCGCACACCATCAGCAGGCTGTGCGAATAGGGATAGCTGTCGAAGGCCAGCGGGGTGACCTGCGTGGATCCAGGCGCGATGGTCACCCGTTCCCAGCCAAGCAGGAGAAAGACCGGCCACAACAGATCCGGGAGCTGCGGCGCCGCCGCGAGCCACCCGAGCGACGTTCGCGGCGTGGCGCCTTTGAGCGCCAACCCCACGGCGTAGTGGCCGATGAACATGACGCGAAGTGTCGCACACTTCGCAGCGAGGCCGCCGGCTCGATCCGGACACGGCCGATCAGTGCCCGCGCCGGAGGCCTGCTAGGCCGCGCTCGTCAGACGTCGCTGAAGCAGTTCGCGCTCGGCCTGAAGCCAGTGATCGACGTCACGGCCGTGACGCGCGCCCTCGGCCAGGAACAGCTCGTACGCACGGCCGGCAATCTCGGCATGACCCACGAATCCCGGCTCGATCTCCACCCGTTGCGCAACCGGTGTCGCCGGTGACGTGCCGGCAACGTTGGCGGCCCGCGGCCTCCGTACGGGCCTGGGTCGACTGCTCGTGCTCTTTGCCATGTACACCTCTGTCGTCAGAAGACCCACGGCTGTCGTCGCAGGTGCGTGGGCGTTGATCACAGGATAGTCAGTTCGTGTGACGGCGATATGGCGTCGACGAAAGCAATCCAGGTGCCGCGGCAGGCACGGGAACTCCGAACAAATTCGGTTTCAGGTCAAGGCCAGGAGCAAATGCAGGTGGACAGAGTTGTCGCCTGGTCAGCGACGAAGCCACGAGATTGTCTGGACTCTTTCCTTCCTACGACCCCGTCGCCGCCGGGACGTTGAACGGGATCAGCACGGTCTGGGGATCGGGACTCTTGTCGACCGTGTCGAAGTTGTCGACCTCGAACGCCCGGCCGATCTGGTTACCCGCCACATCTTCGAGGATCGACAACGCCAGGAGGTGGTAAGTCGCCGCACGCCAGGGGTCACGCGGCGTAAACACCCACCTGCGCTCGCCCGGCTCGATCCGCACGTCTCCCACGACCGCGGCGTCGTTCAACCGCACGCCGAGCGCGCGCATCAGCAGCCCATGATCGAGCGGCTCGCGGAACGACACGACGAGTGGCTCGCGGCCGCCGGCTTCCGGGGCTGTCACGTCCCAGGTAGCGGTGTCGAGCGCCTTCGTGCGCGCCGGTCCGACACGGAATACGCGACGATATTCCGACTTGAGAGGCTGCCCTTCCCCATCTTTCCATTCGCGGCTGATGACGAGGGTATAGGAGCGGCCGGCGTGGAGCGGCTTGCCCATCTGCCTGTTGGGCAGGATGCCGTCCTTGACGCGTCCCGGATCGAAGAACAATGTGAACCGGCGATGATCAGGGCTCCAGAATTCGTAATCCAGCGGAAGAAACGGGCCTTCGATCGGCTTGCCGCGATCGTCGAGCAGCTGCACGTACTCGAGGCCGCTCTTCCGCCCCATGGGGGCCGAGAACTCGACGTAGACGCGCAGCAGGTTCTCGGGGACGAGATCGGCGGTCGGGTATACCCGTTCGACGACGGTGGTCGGCCCGGTGACGCGGGCCGGGAGGCCGACGCGAGCGGCAACCGGTGGAATCAGCGCGCCGGCGACAACCGACGGATCGAAACGAACGTGGTATTCGCGGCCCGGATCGAAGCGGAAGGCAGGTGTGAACCTGACCGAGCCGTCGCCGATGTCGTACGAGCCGACCATCGCCGGACCGTCCTCCGCGACGGCGACGCGCAGCAGCGACGGCCACTGGTCGGGCGTCAGCCGTGCATCGCGGAGATCGTCGAGCGCCGCCGACGACAACCCGGTGACTTCGATGCGGGCGGGGGTGGCGCCGGACGCTGGCACCAATTGAATCGAGGGTGCCGACGCCTGCGACGCATCTGACCGGCTGCACGCCGCGGCGGCGGCGACGAGCGTCGCCACCGCCAGCGTGCGCAGCACCCGGGAGATCACGGCAGCGGCTGAACCTGCAGGTTCATCGCGCCGTTGGCGCTCGTGAGGACGATTGAATTCTGCGCGTTCAGCAGATCCAGCTGCTGCACGCCCTGCATGCTGGCAATCGTCTCGTACGGGATACCGCCGGTCGGAGTGGTCACCGGCGTGGTGATCGGCGCCGCCGTGGCGATGTCAGCCGCCGGAATCTTCATGACGCCACGGCTGCTGTTCGACATCAGAAGGAAGTCTTTGCCGTCCTTCTTGTAGAGGATCATGTCGAGCGGACGATTGCCGGCGCCGAGCTCGGCCACCGTCGTCCCCCGCACCTTCTCGCCCGGCTTGAGCGAGGAGATCGGGAACTTCACGAGCGGCGTGCACAGATAGCCGGCGACGAGGTTCGGCTGGCCGTTGACCATGTAGGGGACGAACGCAAACACCGGCGAGCGCGTCTCCACCGCCTGGTGGTTGCCGTGGTAGATCTCGACGCTGGTGCCGGCGTCGATGGTGTTGAACGGGTACGGAATCGCCCGCAGCTTCGAGGAGAATTCCTCGTTCGAGAGGCCCGCCACCCACAGCCGGCCATCGGTGAAGGCCAGATCCGTGATGGAGTTCGATCGCGGGTTCTGACGGCCGGTGGTGTTCGCGACGGGAGCATTCGGCAGCTCCACCTTCGAGAACTTCATCGACGCCAGCGACAGCATGTCGATTTTGCCGGCGCCGTCCACGCGGAAGAGCGCAGGAGCGGCATCGTTGCCGCGGCCACGCATCACCGAGACGTAGCTGTTTTGCGTGCGCGGATCGACGGCCAGGTCGGTGATGGAAATTTCAGCCGCCGCAGTGCCGAGCAACGCCGCCAGTTTCTGGTCGAGTGCGTCCAGCGCCTTCGTCCCCTGCGCCCCGCCGCTTGCCTGCGCGCCGAGGTCCAGCGCGAAGATCGCGGCGTTCTGGTTGTCGGCGGCAAACAGGGTGCCGTCGGCGCCAAACGTGAGCGGACCGATGGACGCGAAGGTGGGCCCCTGGCCGGTTACGGCAACTGCCCGAGCCGAGGGCGTTGAAAGCGCCGCACAGACCACGAACACAAGAAGGAGTGAGAGTTTCACATACGAAGATCGCATGGTTGGCGTGTCTCCTTTCATGACGAGCACACGCTACGCTCGGCCCCGTGCTGGTGTCAATCGAAAAGCCGAACGACAAGGCGAGCTCGCCCGCTGCGACTCCGCGCCCCTGCCGGGCTTCGGCTGCGGAAATCCGGCATGAACTTGCGCAATTGTGCAGCCACCTCGACTAAAGTACTCCTGAAGCCACGCGCCTGACCGATTGAAGCAGGTAGGGTTCGGGATGTCCGGCCACTCGGGGGAAGACGTCTGCCACGGCCGGACGCGCCCGCCGTCCGGCGAGCGCCCGTTACATCGACCAGGGAGGTCACGAATGACACGAGTCCGAGTGGGCTTGTTGTGTGCGCTCGTTGTGGCGGGCGCCGGTTCAGCCCACGCGCAGGGCGCCCAGGGTGAGACGTGGTACGTCGCGGTCGACTACCTGAACATCTGGACCCGTGGCAATGACGTCCATGTCGGCGACGTCTTCACGGAACACCAGACCGTCAGCGGTACTGCGGCGCAGAATCGCCTCGACTACGGCGTCACCTTCGACCCGATCGTCACGAAGATGGGCGACGACCACAGCGTGATGATCAGCGGCGGCATCCGCGGACCACGGTGGGGATTCGGCATCCGCGGATGGCGGGCCGTCGCCGACGGGAGCGCGACTGGAAGCCGCAGCACCACGCCCGAGACCGCCACCTCTCAGTTCATCACCGGGATCCGCCTCTGGGAAAACAGCATCATCCCGGTGGCCGATCAACAGGATCCCTCCGGCATCTCACCGGTGACCTTCCATGCCGACAACCGGCTCGAGCATCTGCAGGTCGAGGTCTTCGGAGAGCGCCGGTGGCTGGCTGGCGACAACTTCAACCTGTCCGCACGCTTCGGTTTCGCGCGCGCGCGAACCGAGAACACGCGCAGCGAAGGACAGACGCAGCACGCCTTCATCGTGGAGACGGTGGGCGGCAGCACCAGCACGCTGAACAACAACATCACGATCGACAGCGAGAGCGAAGCCACGATGAACCTGACCGGCCCGATGCTCGGAATCGCCGGAGACACGACGTTCAAGCGAGTACGGCTCGACTGGCTGGTCAGTCACGCGGTGCTGTTCGGCACCGCAGAAACGACCGGAACGTGGACCGACATCGACAACATCAACCAGGTCACCGTGACCGGCGGGGTGCAGACGCAAACCGCGACCGTGCTGGACGGCGTGCTGCCGCGTGAACAGGACGAACGGGCCGTCGTGCCGACGCTCGACCTTCAGCTCAAAGCGAGCTTCCGCATCGTCAAGGGGGTCAGTATCGGCGGCGGCGTGTTCTCGTCCACGTCCTTCGGGCAAACGGTCGCGCCGGCATTCGTAGTGCCGGACGACTGGACGGATGTACAGGGCACAGCCTGGCGGTCGCAGAAACGCGACATCACCTACGCCGGCTGGTCGATCTTCGCTGGATTCGGCTTCTGAGGACTGGGACGGCCTGGCTCCGGTCTCCAGGCTCCAGGCTGCCCGCATCACTGCCAGGCCTGAAGTCCGGAGCCGGAAGCCCGGAGCCCGAGCCCCGGGCCCCGGGCGCAAAGATGTTCTCTTACTTCCGGGCGCTGATCTTCCAGATCCGGTTGCCCGCGTCGTCCGACACGAGCAGCGCGCCATCGCGCGCCACCGTCACTCCGACCGGCGTTCCCCACTTCACGATCGGCGTGTCCTTGGTGCCATCGCTGGATAGGAAGCCCGTGAGGAAGTCCTCGATCGGACCGGGCTTTCCGTTGTTCATCGGGAAGAAGATCACCTTGTAGCCGGCGGCCGACGATCGGTTCCACGATCCGTGCAGCGCGACGAACGCGCCGTTGCGGTACCGCTGCGGAAACTGGTTGCCGGTGTAAAAGGTGATGCCGAGCGCGGCGGAATGCGCCGGGATCAGCACGTCGGGGACAATCGCGCGGTTCACCAGATCGGGAAAGGATCCGATGTAGCGTGGATCGTAGTTCTTCCCGATGTAGGAATACGGCCAGCCGTAGAACCCGCCATCCTTCACCGACGTTGCGTAATCGGGCACCAGGTCGTCGCCGTAGTTGTCCCGCTCGTTCATCGCCGTCCAGAGCGTGTCGGTACCGGGCTGCAGCGCCAGTCCAACAGGGTTGCGAATCCCGGACGCGAACACGCGATAGCCGCTGCCGTCAGGGTTGAATTCCAGGATGGCCGCGCGCCGGCAATCCTCTCCGGCGTCGTTATTCGACGACGAGCCGACGGCGACGTACATCTTGGTTCCGGCGCGATTGAACAGCACGTTGCGCGTCGAGTGCCCGCCGGTCGGCAGATCCATCAGCTTCTCGGGTTCCCCCTGTGCCTTGAGGTCGCCGTTCTTGTACTTGAAGCGGACGAGCGATCCGGTATTGCCAACGTAGAGATAGTCGCCGTGAAACGCGAGACCGAACGGCGCCTGCACCACTCCAGGTCCTGACTGCACGAACGCGGGAGGCGCAGCGCAGGCCGGCGCATTGGCGCCAAGGATGGACGGCGCGCCACGGCCACCAACGCCACCGGCGCCGCCGCCGCGACGCTGGCCACCCGGAGCTCCCGCCCCGCCCGGTGCCGGAGCCGCTCCGCCCGGTGCCGGTGGCGCTGCGGCTGGTGCTGGTGCCGCTCCACCCGCAGCGGGCGCGGGTGCGGCCGGTGTCGCCGGCGCTGGAGGAGCCGGCGTCGCCGCATTCGTGGCTGCACCGGGTGCGGCACCGGCTCGCGCGCCAGGCCCTGCCCCGGGACGGCCGCCCGGTGCGCCAAAGCCGCCGCCACCACCGCGCCGCGCTGGCGCCGGGCCAGCGGCGTAGACGCTCCGCTCTTCGAAGACGCCATCGTTGTTGGCGTCGC
Source organism: Vicinamibacterales bacterium (assembly GCA_036274155.1). GTDB lineage: Bacteria > Acidobacteriota > Vicinamibacteria > Vicinamibacterales > UBA2999 > Gp6-AA40. Next base: position 37,317 of record DASUGH010000190.1, read on the forward strand.
GCAACACAGTGATGGTGTTGGCGGCCGGTGAGCTGACGAACAGATCGCCATTCGGCGCGTAGACCATCATCCGCGGCGCGTCGATGTCGGCGTAGGCCGTGACGGTGAACCCGGCCGGCGCCTGCGGCATCGCCCCCTCTGGCCGCGGCGTCGTCTGCGACAGCTTGGGACTGCCGGTACCGGGTGCGGGCAGCTTGTCGGCCTGCGGCTGTGGCTGCACGGCGTTCTGCTGTGCGAGCGCGAGCGCGCCGAAGACGACGACCCCGACGGTGAGTAAAAGGCTCGAATGAGATGCCGTGCGCGCTGACTTCATGTCGCTACTCCGGGTCATGAATGTGGCGCGCTGATTATGTCGCCGGGCATGGGGGTTTTCAAACGAGCCGTAGAGTCGGGCTTCAGGAGGGTCCGGCTTCGCAGGGTCCGGCTTCAGCCTGACCAGAACGGATCATGCGACGCTCGGGCCGCGCAACGATCTCACCCGCCGAACGACCACCACGGCAGGCCATGCGCCGATGGCTCCCCAGATCAGCAGACTCGGCAGCACCCGCAAGGCAACAATCGCCGCCCCAAGGGCGCTCTGCGACGCCCACTGCAGTCCCTCGACGGCCGCGTTTCTGAGCCGGTCCGGCACCGTGATCGGGCCGAGGTCGAGCGCGGCTTTCCGTGGTTCGCCGATGTCGAGCGCGACCGTGGCGTAGGTGACGCGGCGCTCGAGCGTCGTACGCTCCGCGTCCATCCGTTCGATCTCTTCCCGTACCCGCGCGATCTCGCGCTCGACCTGGAGCACGTCGCCCACCTTGCCGGTACGCTGCTCCAGGACCTGCGTCAGCCGCCGCTCGGTGTTTCTCGCGTTCGTCAGTCGCGCATTCAGATCCACCACCTGCTCGGTCACATCGTCAGCGCCTTGTGACTCGGCCTGCACCTTGCCCAGCTGACGGAGTGCCGTCAGCACCTGCTCGAGCCGATCGGACGGGACGCGCACTGTCGCCCGCAGTGCACGCATGTCGCCACGCTCGCCCGAGACGTCGAGGCGACCGACGAAGCCGCCGGCGTCGGCAACGATGCGCTCCACAGCCGGCCTGACGGAATCGAAGTCCGTCGCCATGATGCGCAGCGTCGCCGTGCGCGCAATCTGCGGCTTCGACGCTGGCCGCTGTTCGCGCGGCTCTGTGGCTGCGCCAGCGCCAGGCGTGCCCTGTCCCTGCTGGCCTTGCGCCCCCCCCTGCCCCTGCTGGCCGGCGCCCCGTTGCCCGTACCAGCCGCCGAAGCCGAAGTCTCCTGCAGGTGGCGAGTACAGCGGGGAGCCGGCCCCGACTGGCTCGCGCTCCCCAACCCCTTCGACCGCCGAACGAATGGTCAGGCCTTCTCGAATCCAGAGGCCCGCAAGCACCAGGACGACCGGCGCGAGTGCGAGCTGCCATGCAGCAACCCGCGGCGGCAACAGCACGCGCCAGAGCGCGCGCGGCTCGGCCGACACGCTCGCCGCGCGCAGCGTCAGCGGTGCAGGCTCCACACTCCACGCCGCCATCTTCGCTGACACCTGCCGCAACCCCTCCATGAGTTCACGGCAGCTCACGCACTCGGCAAGGTGCGCCTCTACGGCCGCGGCCCGCTCGCTCGAGAGCTCGCCGTCGACGTATGCCATGACGTCTTCAGGCGCGTGACCGTGTTCAGCGACTCCCATGACCCTCTCCCTCTGCGCCCACCGAACCTTGTTCCAGCGCCGCCTTCAGCGCCGCCCGTGCGCGAAACAGCCGCGAGCGCACTGTGTTCACTGGAACGACGAGCACTTCGGAGAGCTCCTGATAACTGAGCTGCTCGTATTCGCGCAGCATCAGAATCTCCCGTTCTTCTGGTTGCAACTGAGCGAGCGCCCGCCTCACCCAGAGCGCCGAGTCAGGACTCGGGGTGTGCGCAACCGCGTCATCCTCGATTGGTACAGACTCCTGATGACCGCTCCGCCGCCGCTCCGCCATCAGGACGTTGAAGGCGATTCCGAAGAGATACGCGCGAAACGGGCCGCGCGCCTCGTAGCGCGCGGCGCCCTGTAGCACCGCCAGGAACACGTCCTGAGTGAGCTCTTCGGCGCGCGAGGCATCCGCGACACGGCGCCGGAAGAATCCCCAGACCGCTCCACGGTACCGCTCGAACACGAGCTGAAAGGCGTTGCGTGAGCCTTGCCGAGCCTCCACCATCAGCTCGGCGTCGGTAGGCCGGCTGTCGGCAGGGACGCTTGCGTCACTCACCCACAGCGGAGGCGAGCCGAGCATGCTGCCCATCTGAGTATGTAGTGTCGCGATGTCGACAAAAGTTCCACCCCAAGAACTTCTGTGCGGCGGTACCTATTCCTTTGGCCCTCGGTCCCCGGTGTGTTAATTCTCAGTGCTCTATGTCCTCAGCAGGCTCTGAGACGTTTCGCCTCGAGGCGTTCGCGGATGCGGTGTTCGCGATCGCCATCACGCTCCTCGTCATCGAGATACATTCCCCGTCAGCCGAGGAGGTCGCAAAGGTGGGCGGCTTGTGGACCGCCCTCGCGCACCTCTGGCCCTCGTACCTCGGATACGCCATCAGCTTCATCGTCATCGGCATCATGTGGGCGAATCACCACAACCTGATGAAGCTGATCGACCGCGTGGACCACGGCTTCATCACCCTGACGCTGCTCCTGCTGCTGTGCGTCGCGTTCCTGCCCTTCCCCACGGCTGTGATGGCCGAGCACCTGGCCGATCCCGATCAGCGCGCCGTGTCGGCGGCGTTCTATTGCGGATGCTTCACGGTGACGGGGCTCTTCTACTTTCTGATGTGGCGGCATGCGGCACGCGGCCGGCGGCTGATTGCGGACCACGTCCCGGATGACGCGGTGCGAGCCATCACCCGCGCCTACGCGCCGGGCTCGCTCCTCTACCTCACCGCAACGCTCATGGCTTTCGTGCACGTGGCGATCAGCCTGACCATCGTCGTCGGCCTCGCCATCCTCTACATGCTTCCCAGGGCCGGCGCACATGCAGCCATCACGAAGCGATCCTGAGTTCGACTCACCTTGCTCGGCCTCCGCCGGCGATCAAAGTACGCCGACCACCCACTGGCAGACCGTTGCAGTTTTCAAGACGTCAGGCCCCCAGCCCCAGAAAACGCGAGCGATTCGGCCCGGCATCTTCCTCGCTACGACGATGGTAAGATGCCATGCGAAACAGGCACGCCATGTCGAAGAGCGCCCCGCTGGTTACCGCCGAGGAACTGGAGAGGTTCCCGGACGACGATTATCGGTACGAGCTGGTGGAAGGCCGGGTCATCAAAATGAGCCCGGTCGGCTACGAGCACGGCCGCATTGTCATGCGCCTCGCGGCTCTTCTGCATCGTTACGTCGAGGAACACCATCTCGGAGCGATGGTGAGCGAGGTGGGATTCAAACTCGCCTCGAGCCCCGATACTGTGAGAGCCCCCGACCTTGCCTTCGTCAGGCTCGATCGCATCCCAAGGCCGGACCCGCGCGGATTCATCAAAGGCGCGCCCGACCTGGCTGTCGAAGTGTTGTCTCCAGACGACCGCCTCTCGGACGTGCGGGCGAAGACTGTGGAATACCTGGCGTCCGGTGCACCGCTCGTACTCATCCTCGATCCGTTCGAGCGCACGATCACCGCCCATCGGCAGGTGGGACGGCCACAGATTTCACGTGCCGGCGACGTCGTGGATCTCGGCGACGTGGTACCTGGTTTCAGCTGTACGATTCCGGAAATCTTCGGATAGCGCTCTGAGGATCAGACCGCATCGCGGCCGCGCCGGTTCGGCGCCACCGGTTGCGCGCTCGTGAGCTCGACGAAGGTCTGCACCGCCTGCGCCCGCTTCGCCGGGTCGACACTCAGGCTCCTGACCGTTCCTTTTCCTCCAGCTGCGAAGGTCAGCCGGCCGCCATCACCAACCATGACCGACCCCGGCTCCGATAGCCGGAAGAACTCGGAGTCTGGCCGCGAGGCGAAGTAGACGGCCGCCAAGTCGTACGAGGGAGCATCGTAAGGCATCGTCTTGAAGGCACGATACGCATCCGCGACCGGATGCGCGCTCGTCCACGCGAAGGCCCTGCCGATGCTCTCTCCGGGGAACGACAGGGCGTCACCCACGTCTTTTCCGCACACGAATACCGGCGTGGGCCACTCGGCCAGGAGCGTCCGCAGCGCCGGCACGTCCTGATGCGGTTCCCCGGTGTCGACGAGCACGAGCCGCTTCACGCGCTTCTGGAAGAGCTCGCGGACACCCAGCAGACCAAGACATTTCGCCAGCGACGTGGCCGGCGCGCTGAGCACGAAGGCTGTGTCGGTGGTGAACGTGACACCATTGCGCAGCATCGCCTCGGCCTGCGACGTGTCACTCGCCTTGCTGATTCGACGAGGGTAAGCCGGCTCCCCCTTTTCGTTCCGGCGGTCCACGACCGGTTTCACTATCGCCGGATCGGGCGGCATCGGCGTCGTGAGCGCCAGCCCGATCGGAAGCACGTCGTTGGCGTTCGGCACCGGTCCGACAGTATAGAAACGGCCGACGATGTCGCAGAAGATCGCCGCGTTCAAGCCGGCTCCCGCCACACAAATCGCGCCGGCGCGACTGAGACGTCTGCCCTCGAGGCCATGGATCGCCGCCAGCGCGAGCGCCGCGTCGGGCCGGCTCATCGAGGTGCAGAAGCTCACCGCGAGCGCAGGGCGGATGGTGGAGTTCTGGGGCACTTACGCCAACGACAGCCCTTCCAGCCGTCCCGTCGAATCGCCCATGTGCTCGGACGATGCACCCACTCGTGCGACCATCGTCGCAAACAGATTCGCCACGGGGGTCTCGCGCTGATAGATCAGGTGACGCCCCGGGTTCACGAAGCCGCCGCCGCGGCCGGCGAGTATGGTTGGCAGTTGATCGTGGAGGTGGCCGTTCCCGTCCGACAGGCCGCTGCCGTACACGATGAGCGACTGATCGAGTAGCGTCGAATCGCCTTCCCGCGTCTCCTTCATCTTCTGCAGGAAGCCGGCGAAGAGCGTCGCGTGCAGCAGGTTGATCTGACGGACTTTGTCGAGCATCTGCTGGTTCCCCTGGTGGTGGGTCAGCGGATGGTGTCCGTCAGCCACGCCGATCTCCGGATACGGACGCACCGAGCCCTCCCGCCCAATCATGATGGTCGAGACGCGCGTGATGTCCGCCTTGAACGCCACGAGCATCATGTCCGTCATCAGCCGGAAGTAGTCGCGGAAGTCAATCGGCACGCCGAACGGCTTGTCGATTCCCGGGTCGAGAACCCTGCCTTCGCGCTCGCTGCGCTGAACCTGCTGTTCGATTTCGCGGACCGATGTCAGGTACTCGTCGAGCTTCCGGCGATCGGATCCGCCGAGATCCGACTCGAGCCGGCGTGTGGCGCCGATGACCGTGTCGAGGATGCTGCGCCGCATCGACAGACGGCGTGCGTAGGCGTCGGGCGACTCGATGGCGTCCGAGCCGAAGAGCCTCTCGAACAGGTTGCGCGGATCGGAGATGGGCGGCAGCGGCTGCGTTTCGGTCTTCCATGAGACGTTGTAGGCGTACGCGCACGAGTACCCGTTGTCGCAGTTGCCCGCCTGACGCGCCTCTTCGAGGCCGACTTCGAGCGATGGAAGCCGTGTGAGATGGCCGATCGCCTTCGCCGCGACCTGATCGGCCGACACACCCAGCTTCAGATCGGCGCCCGCGGTCTTGTAGACGTACATCCCGGTCATGTACGCCGCCGCGGCGCGACCGTGGTCGCCAGCGCCATCGAGCAGTGGCCTTCCCCAGTTGGCGGTGAGGTTGGAGAGCACCAGGATGTCGTTCTTGAGCGGTGCCAGCGGCGCAAGGATCTCGGGCAGCGTGCCGAGCGCTCCCTCGGTGGCCGGAGTCCAGTGCCGCATGTCGATCCCGTTTGGCACGTAGAACCAGGCGAGACGGACCGCCGACGGTGCGGAGCTCTGCGCGAGCGCCGGCGTCATCGCGTCGAGCACAGGCAGGCTGATCGCCGCCCCGAGCCCCTTGAGCATCGTCCGTCGATCCAGCACCTTCTTGGTCACCAGCATGAACGCCTCATCCCTCAATTCGTCAATCCGTCAATCCGTCAATCCGTCAATCCGTCAATCCGTAATTCGTCAATCCGTAATTCGTCAATCCGTCAATTCGTCAATCCGTCAATTCAAATCCGTAAATCCGTAAATCCGTAAATCCTCGATTCTTATTTCTCCTCGCCGCCCCTGCCCGCTCGCTGCTGGAACGGTACGCTTTCGACGATCCCGATGATCAGCGCCTGCAGACGATAGTCCTGCGCAGCCGTTTGTCGCGCCAGGTCGCGGACCGTCGCGCGATCATATGCTTCGACTCCCCGGCCAAGAGCGTATGTCAGCAGCTTCTCCGCCAGCCCGCGGGTGAACTCCGGCATGTTCTCGCGCAGCAGTGTTTTCAGCTCCGCGGGTCCCGAGAAGCGCCGGCCGTTGGGAAGCTCCCCGCTCGGATCGATCGGCAGCTTGCCCTCGTCGGCGCGCCATCGGCCGATCGCATCATAGTTTTCCAGCGAGAAGCCGAGCGGGTCCATTCTCGTGTGACAGGATGCGCACACCGGGTCCGCACGGTGCTGTTCGAGCTGCTGTCGAAGCGTCAGGGCCACGCCGACTCCCTCTTCGCTGAGCGCTGGCACCGCCGCGGGCGGCGCCGGCGGCGGGGCGTTGAGCACGTTCTCGAGCAGGTACTTGCCCC